>JAPPNJ010000155.1 GCA_028818705.1 Candidatus Poribacteria bacterium | reverse complement strand
GAATGATACTGTTATGCGCTTTGAGAGGGGGATTGTACAACTCTGTTTCTGGGCTTTGGACGATATGGCGAAGGCGGAAGTTGACAAACCGCTTTATGTTGTTCCTATTGGGATCAAGTACCACTATCCACAAGACATGTGGGATGACATTGATGTAGCCCTCACGGAATTAGAAACGCACATTCTCCCACCTGCTGAGCGAACACCGATTGAACGCTACGAGCGATTGCGACGCATCGGGGTTGCCATATTCAAAACGCTTGCAGCCGAGTATCAATACAAAGTAGACGAAACCGTCTCACTTGATGTGCACATTCAGAAATTGAAGGAGCAACTCTTGTCCCATGCTGAACAAATTATGGGTATCCACTCCGAAGCCGATGTGCTGACACGTGTGCGCTCCTTAAAAAATTTAGTTGATGCCGAAGTCTATAGAGACGTTGAACAGATGACAGCGTATGAACGAAAGATACATGAAGAGCTCCTTCAGAAGTTTCAACGCTTCTACCCAGACTTGGAACGCTTAATTAATTTTATATCGATTACGGACGGGTATGTTGCTGAAGAGCAATCGCCCGAGCGATTTCTTGATGTGATTGTCCGTTTGGAGAGAGAAGTCTTTGGTACGTCAAAAATGCGGGGACCGCGGGTCGCATCAGTCCGAGTCGGTGAACCCAAGGATCTCCGAGAATGTTACGATACCTATAAGGCAGAAAAAAGAGAAACAGTAGAGCAGATAACCCTTGAACTTGAAACATCAGTTCAGACCTTGGTTACGAGTGTATCCTAATTACGCTATAGCACAAAACCCGTAGCCCGTAATGGAATGGAGGACGACTCCAGAGAGTAGCAAGTCAAAGTTCTAACCGGTGTCGTTGCTCCGCAAGGTAAAATTAAAAAGGAGAAAAACGTGGCAAAGAAATTGTCCATTGGAAGTTGGGCTTACGCATTTGGTCCCTATGAAGATAATCCTATTCCCTTTGATATCGTTGTCAAAACCCTCAGCGAACTTGAATTTGACGGTATTGAAATTGGGGCGTTTAAACCGCACATCGATATTAACGATTATCCCATGAAAAGCGATCGGGATGCCGTCAGAGGCTTAATTTCCTATTACGGTTTAGAAGTCTCTGGATTGGCAGCAGATTTCTGGTCACACCCCGGGCCTGCTACAGATGAAGGGCAAGAGGACGACAAATATTACAAACTCTTCAAAGAGAGCCTCCAACTTGCGCTTGATCTCGGATCACCTGCGATACGCGTAGATACTGTTACGGATGCTGAAGAAGAGATTCCGGGTGTTAGTCGAGAGGAAGCGTGGGACAGGATTGTTTCTGTCTGGAAACGCTGCGCCCAGGTTGCTGAAGACCACGGTGTGTTGATGCTTTGGGAATTTGAACCCGGATTTATGTTCAACAAACCGAGCGACATTGTTAACATGCCAAAAGCTGTGGATCATCCGAATTTCAAGGTGATGTTTGATACATGCCATGCACACATGTGCGCTGTTGTCGGTTCCCGACAAGTCGGCGAACAGGAGACGCTTGGTGATAATGGCGTTATCGACCTCGCCCGTCAGTTGAAGGGAGAAATCGGTCACTTCCACCTCATTGATTCCGATAATACACTCCACGACAACCATACCAGCACGCACGCGCCTTTCGGAGACGGTGTACTGGACTTTGACGCGATTATTCCGGTTATCATGGATGAGACCGGATACGATGGCGATTGGTTCTCCATTGATCTCTGTTTCTGGCCCAACGCCTGGGATGTTACGGAAGACGCAAAGAAATTCCTGACCCCTTACTTGGAAAGGTATTAAAGGGACAAATAGCAATCAGCCGTCAGCTATCAGCTATCAGCAAAAGATCCGTTCCGTAACAATCCGATCCAACTTGGAATATTCCAAGAAACCGTGAATTGTTACAAGAAACTCTCTTAACTGACCGCTGACTGCTGACAGCCGACAGCGATTAAAAAAAATGCTCAATCTGCGTTCATTAGATCCCCTAATTGACTTGGCATTTGAGGAAGATATCGGCATCGGTGATATAACGACAGAGGCAACAGTGCTGCCCGAACGGAAGGGTATCGGAACCCTACTTGCTAAAAGTGGCGGCGTTGTTGCAGGGCTGCCGGTCGCTGAGCGAGTCTTTGCGAAACTGGACGCAACGTTGGCGTTTCGTTCACTCGTCAGTGATGGGGATGCTGTGGAAGCGGGCACGTCAATTGCCGAGGTACGAGGGAGTGCCAAAACTATCCTGATCGGCGAACGAACTGCTCTTAATTTCCTGCAGCGGCTCTCCGGAATAGCGACGCTCACGGCGCAATTTGTGGAGGCTGTCGCCGACTATGATGCCAAAATAGTGGATACTCGGAAGACAGCAGCCGGATGGCGGGCGCTTCAAAAATATGCTGTGCGTGTCGGCGGCGGCTACAACCACCGCTTTGGTCTTTACGACGGTGTACTCATCAAGGATAATCATATCGTCGCTGCTGGTAGCATTGCTAACGCTGTCCAACGCGCACGGGAAGTTGTCCCGCATACAGCAAAAATAGAGGTTGAGGTTGAAAATCTCGATCAGGTAGACGAGGCGTTGGAAGCAGGGGCAGACATCTTGCTACTTGACAACATGTCTTCTGGCACTATGCAGAGCGTTGTACATGAAGTGGGAGACTTGGCAGTAACTGAAGCGTCGGGTGGGATTACACTCGAGCGGGTGAGAGAGGTCGCAGCAACGGGAGTGGATATTATCTCTGTTGGGGCACTAACACATTCGGCAATGCCGATGGACATCAGTCTGACGTTAACGCTCGTTGAATCGTAATCGGAAAATTGTTAGGATGCTCGGATCATAAATGAGAGGTAGCTTCTATTGAGGTATGTTGCCCTGTTCGCAAAGGAGATATAGTTTTTAATGTCGGAATCCTTGGGCGGACTCATGAACCGCGAAAACGTGGTTCGCGGGACGCTTCTTTTTGTGTTATGTACGTTTGCCGGGTTATTCATTAGTTTTTTGTGGGGTGGTATTCAAGATATAAAGCGGGTTGTTAGCGAGATACATGGACGATTGCTATTAGGCGCATGCCTGTGTATGTTCGTCGATTGGATCTTCGGCGCGCTTCGTTTTCATATCTTTATTCGGAAGGTAACACCAGAAATTAAATTTCGCGATAGCCTTCGAGCAAATATGGCAACACTCTGTGTTTCCTGTATTACGCCCTTCCAGACAGGTGGGGTGGGTCATCTCTATATCTATGCGCGGGCAGGTGTTCCGCTATCTGGCGCGATAACAATTGGAATTATCTGTTTTATTTCAACCTTGGTCACGCTGATCTTCTTCGCTGGTGGTATAACATGGTTGAACCCGCCGTTTCTACCGAGAGGTTCTGCGTGGGTGAGTCTGTTTAGTTTTTTGATGTTTGGTTTGGTATTTACCGGGTTTATACTACTGCTTTTCAAACCGGAGATTGTTTTTCGTTTTTTTCATTGGATTTGCCAAACTGTGCAGCGGAGGTTTACCCGCCTCGCTCCCATTGTAGAGCGTGCTGTGTTGAAAGTGGAGGCGCTTGTTACCGAACATAAGACGTTCGCGACTATGTTCATCCGTTACCATAAAGGAACTTGCGCCCTCAGTGTCCTCCTGACCTGCGGTTTCTTTGGGGCACGGATTGTCGGCAGTTATATAATCGTGAAAGCACTCAATGGAGATGCAACGCTGTGGGAACTCAGCATCGTAGGGATGTTATTAAACTTCGTTGTGTTATTTGCTCCGAGTCCCGGTGCCAGCGGGGTTGCTGAGGTCGTAACTGTCGGTTTGATGGAGAGTTTGATTCGTAAGGAATTGATCCCCCTTTTCGTACTGTTGACACGGTTTTTCACCCTCTACTGCGGCGTTGTTATTGGCGGTATTGTTATCGGTTTGCAATTAACAAAGGATTTGAGAAAAGACCAAAAAGGTGTAGTTAAAGACGCTATGCCGCAAATTAAGTCCTCTCCTGTCCGCAAGTTGTCGGATAAAGAAGGACATGAATGAGACTTACGTCCGAAAGGAAAATTATGGCAACCACATTTGAGAACGTTGACCCTGCGACAACAAAACTGGGCTGGATTGGCACCGGCGTAATGGGACGTTGGATGTGTCAGCATCTGATGGATTTGGGATATGGGATGACGGTTTATAACCGGACGAAATCGAAAGCGGATCCGCTTCTGGAAGCGGGTGCAGCGTGGGCAGATTCACCGAAAGATGTCGCAGCGGCTTCCGATGTCGTTTTCACAATTGTTGGATTTCCACCCGATGTTCGCGAGGTTTATCTCGGTGATAACGGGATTTTGAAAGGCTCCAAATCGGGGAGCATCATCGTTGATATGACAACAACGGAACCCTCCCTTGCGCAAGAGATTTATACGGCGGCACAGGCACAAGATGTTTCATCAGTAGATGCACCGGTTTCGGGCGGTGATGTGGGTGCGCGAGAAGCACGCCTCTCGATTATGGTCGGTGGCGATGAAGCCGCTGTGCAAGCCGTGATGCCACTCTTCTCAGCGATGGGCGGGAACATTGTCCACCAAGGTGCGGCAGGTGCCGGCCAGCATACTAAGATGTGTAACCAGATTACGATTTCAGGGACGATGATCGGGGTCTGCGAAGGGTTGATTTACGGCTACAAAGCCGGTTTAGATTTGGAAACGATGCTGTCGTCAATTAGCGGTGGGGCAGCGGCTTGCTGGTCCTTGGATAATCTCGCACCACGACTGCTACAGCGGAACTTCGATCCCGGTTTCTTCGTGGAGCATTTTATCAAAGACATGAGCATCGCGTTGGACGAAGCACGCAAGATGAATCTGAGCCTGCCAGGCTTGGCGTTGGTGCATCAACTCTACACAGCGGTACAGGCACAGGGACATGGCAGATTAGGCACGCAAGCCCTGATGTTGGCGTTAGAACAGATGTCTGGTGCAGAAATTAGTTAACGTCCAGCCTGAGTTGTAGGTGAGGTTTATAACCCCGATTGCGATTGGCGTAATTATATAAAGCTGCTGGTGCGGTTTACAACCGCACCAACGGCATGTCAGGAATCTATCAATGGCAAGCTGAACCCTTCTTTGTTCCCTACCGATAACTCGAATCCTACCGAATTTCCGCTTATACTGAGGCTGGTTCCAAGCGCATCGGCATGATAAGGGAGATGTAGTCATCCGTGCCAACGGGTTTTATGAGGACAGGATTCAACTCACCTGAAAATTCTATTGCCAACGACTCGGTTTCAATATGCGCTAACGCTTCTTCCAGCAAGCGTGCATCAAAACCGATTCGGACGGTTCCAGTACCAGACTCAACGGGCAGCGTTTCGTACGCTTCACCTAATTCTGGCGTTTTTGCGGAGACCTGAACCTGTTCTGTGTCAATCTCTAAACAGATTGAATAGTTCTTAGGATTTGAGAGGATAGCAACCCGTCGGGTTGCCCGTAGGATCTGTTCCTTTGAGACAACCGTTTTGCCCTCGCTGCTCTCAGGGATAATTTTTTGGTAGTTCGGATAATCTCCATCCACCAATCGCGTCGTCAAGGTGGCATTTCCGTCAGTAAAGAGGATTTGATTCTCAAAAACGGAGATATCTACTTCACCAGATTCTGCGAAGGTCCGATCAATTTCTCGGACGGCTTTGAGTGGGACGATGAATCCGTTAGCTTCTCCTGGAGAGTTAAGCGGTTCGCAGTGTGCGAGCGCAAGGCGTTTACCGTCAGTCGCCACAACTTCTGTTTTATCCGTAAGGAAGTTGAAATAGAGTCCGTTCAGGAAGTATCGGACCTCCTCTGTGGAGGCTGCGAATTCGGTCTTCTGGAGAATATCGCGCAACGTTTCCCCGCCGATACTGACAGCATTACCTTCAACAGAAGGCAGTTGTGGGAACTCCTCATCAGACATTCCGATAATCTTGTAAACGCCATCTCCACAGGTAATCTCAACGCGATCGTTAGCTGTCGTCGCCAGGTTTACCGGTTTATCGCTGGGCAGCTCTTTGACGATGTCACCTAATTTTTTCGCAGAAACGGTGATTGCTCCGTCCTCCGTGACTGTCCCTTCGACTTTCATCCTGATGCCGATTTCAAGGTCGGTTGCCATACACTCAATGCTGTTCTCTTCCGCGCGGATGAGAACATTTGAGAGAATAGGTAAAGTATTCCGTCCACTCGCAACCCCTTGTAGTACCTGTAACGCGTACAGGAGATCATCTCTTTCAAAAGTTAGTTCCATTCCAAGTGCTCCTTAAATAAAAAAAAGAATTACGCATACGACCGGCGAAAATTATGTGCCGATCTTCACCATTACGCTGGCTCCGTCGTTGCAAAAATTGTGAAAAAAGTTACAAAGCTATGAAAATCTCGTCGGGGTAGTACTATGCTAAGGAGAAATTGCGCTTTTTGCTTATACTATGGAAGCGGTTTCCCTTAGAACACAAAAGTAGTCTCTATGTCAAAACTTCTGTTGAGCAGTATAGTGGCAATACCAACGGCGAAACGCTGTAGTTTCTCGTCTACAGATTTCACCTACCCAATAAAAATCTTGACAAACACCTATATTTAGTATAACATATTATCATAGAATATGACAAAAAAAATTGAATATTTTAAGTATGGGTTTACAGGATACACGCTACGATACCCGCTCCACTCTGCAACTCTGTTTTCTAACCAAGATATACACCGTTTTTCTCCTAAAGATATGCAGAATACCGACCTACACTCCTCGCAGAGGATTGCGAAACGTGCGGTACTAATTGGCACGGTTCTGATTATCGCGAATAGCTACTGGATAGCGTACGTAGAGATGATCTGGCACACCGCGCATCTGACGACAGTTGCCATGTCTGTCAATGTGATGTTTGGCATTTTGGCGATGACGCTGCTGAACATGGGGGTCCGGCGCATCTTTCCGCGTGTTGCGCTGCAACCGCGCGATCTGCTTGTGGTTTACAGTATGCTTGCTGTGGGGAGCGCGTTTTCAGGACACGATTGCCTTCCACGCCTAATGGGACTCATCCCGTATGTATATCGCTTCGCAACGCCGGAGAACGATTGGGAGGCACTCCTCTTTCATCATCTACCCGAATGGCTTGTGGTGAAAGACCCGACGGCAGTCAACGATTTCTATGAAGGCAAAGTCAACTTTTTTACGGAGGGGTATGTTCAGCATTGGATTGTGCCAATTCTCTCTTGGTCGGTAGTTATTTTTCTGCTGATGATGATTTTCTTGTGTTTGACCTCCATTCTCCGCAAGCAATGGATAGAGAATGAAAAGTTGGCGTACCCAATTATCCAGATTCCACTTGAGATTACAACCAATCGTCGCATTTTTCTAAATCGGTTGCTCTGGCTCGGATTTGCTATAGCTATGGGAATAAACCTGCTCAACGGGTTGCAATTCTTCTTTCCGGCGCTACCACATATTCCGGTCAGGCAATATAACCTTAATGTCTACTTTACGCAGAAACCGTGGATTGCGATGGGCGATACACCATTGAGATTGCATCCCTATCTCATAGGTTTTTCTTTTATTTTACCCTTGGACCTAGCGTTTTCGTGTACATTTTTCTATCTGATGAAAAAAGCGCAGCTTCTATTCGGAAGTGCGGTAGGTATAGCGACATTACAGGGCTATCCATTTTTAGGAGAGCAGGGGGCAGGGGCATTATTGGCGTTACTCGCCATTGCCTGCTGGTATGCTCGGCGTCACTTGGCATCCGTACTAAAACAAGTATTTCGCCCGAATCGCGCTGAAGCACAAACTGAAGCAATCTCGCATCGCGGTTCTGTCATAACACTTGGGGTTTGTCTACTGCTCCTTGCAGTTTTCTGTGTCCGTAGTGGGATGACGCTATGGGCGTTTGCAATTTTTATCACTGTTTATTTGCTGATTGTCGTCGGTTTAACCCGGATGCGGGCGGAATTGGGTCCACCAATCCATGCTATCGGTTACCTGACCCCCCAATATCTGATAATTTCACTGCTTGGCACGCGACGTTTGCGGGCAGGCAACCTGACAATGCTTTCGCTTTTGAACTGGCTCAGTGGCGCAAGTTACGCCTCCTTCCGGACGCATCCGATGCCTGACCAATTAGAGTCGTTCAAACTTGCAGAGCGCGCGGGTATCCGAAATCGAACAATGTTCGGTGTGTTGGTCATTGCGAGTCTCGCCGGTATCTTATCGGGTCTCATTCTTTACCCGTATGCGATTTATAGGGAAGGGGTAGCAGCCGGTTCAGAACAGATCCATGCTGGCGGTGCGGACACCTACAATTTTCTTTCATCTTGGCTAATAAACCCAAAACCGACAGATTGGCTCGCAACCTCAGTTTTAGGGTTAGCCTTTGCGGCTAATTTAGGAATTATATTTCTCCGATCGCGTTTTGTGTGGTGTCCATTGCATCCCGCTGGCTACGTTATTGGTGTTGCGCCGGGAACAACGGATGTCATCTGGTTTCCGCTGTTCCTTGCGATGGTAACAAAGTGGATTATCTTGCGACTCGGTGGCATTAACGCCTATCGGAAGGCAGTCCCATTTTTCATAGGTTTGGTGTTGGGTGAGGCGTTGATGGGATGTTTCTGGCCCCTGTTGAGTCTCGTGCTAAGGTCGGCAGTGTATAGTTGGATTTAGCTTTGTTTTTTTGGGTTGCCGATTTGTACACTCAGGGTCACGGTGTGCTCGGAGCCTTGAAAGTAATCTCACATGTCAGATTACCCTGTAAACGGACTGGGAGACGAACGCCTTCCTGTGTAAGGTAGAGCGCCTCTGGTGTGATGGTATCTACGGTGCCGTGTAAACGGACATAGGAACCGATTGGGCGATCTGCGATGACATCTGATAACTTTTCGCGCAGGGCAGTGATCTGTTCCTCTAATGGGAAGACCAATTTTTCTTCAACAGTCGTTCGCAAATTTGGGAAAATACCTTCACCTACACTCTCAGCAATTTCTAAGAGCAGACTTTGGGTTGTAAGGGAATAGTCGAATTCGGTGACAGAAAGGAGCATTGTTGTTGCGTCATACACTGGTGTTCCGAGCATGTAAAGCTGCCCTTTTGCCTCTAAGGATGGCATGCTAAATCTTACACCTGCTACGAGTTGGGTTCCACTACCGTAGAGCATTAGGTTTTCAACGAAGGTCTCAATGCCCTTCAAATTGTGTGCTTTTTCGACATGAGGTTTAGCGAAGTCTTCAATGGTGGTATAGGTTAGCTCAACCGGAGCAATGATATGATAGCCGGATTCGAGTGAATCCACGAAATGAATATTCGGCAAATCGGAGCGCGGTCCTGCCAAAGGGACAGCATCGGTTGATACATCTCCAATATTCGCTTGAATATAGGTTTTGATGCCGAAGTTGAGGAAGAGGTCTTCTCCGTCACTGAATAGCTTTTGCGCGAGGATTTCCAGAGGTTCTATGATAAGAACGATTGGTGGTTCTTGGTTTAGGACTATGGGTTCGTAGAATTTTGTCCATAAACCAGCAACGCGAGTCTTTACATCTATATTGGTGATATATTTGACAATGAGATTCTCTAATTTGGGAAGGACTGCCTCTCGAACTAATTCAGTAAGAATGTGGCGAACTGAAAGTGTGATCCCCAAAATTTCAATATCTGCTTTCTGAATAGAAATATTAGAGGTTGTTTTTGCCGTGATATGCCAATCTGGATTGAGCGTTGGAGTAAGCGTTAGCGAAGTAATCGCCTTTCCTTCAATATCTTCGCGTTTCTGGATGACCTGTCCGAAAATCTTTTTGGAGACGCGTGCCCACCCACTGAACTGAAACGGAATGTTTACCGATAGGGTTCCATCTGCTGCACCCGTCATTGTGAGAGTGCCAGGATTGAGTTTAATGGCGGATTCGATTGCGCCGTCTTTTCGCTCAATCGGTTCGCGGAGATAGTCTCTGAGAGCAGATTCCGCTAACTGTCTGACATCCTGTATCGGCAGATCTGCCTTTACGGCGATGGTTGAGGGGATCGGGGGGGATAATGGTACTGGTGTAACTTCTCGCGGCGGTGCTGGTGCTTCAACAGTAATATCCGATTGCCGCTGCATCAGCAAAAATAGAGCGATTAGCACTAAGACGATGCCACAAGAGATTACACCGATAATTATTTTTCTCTGTTTTATCATGCGCTTAGCCGTGGGATACCGCTTGAGATTTTATGTTCTCGGTCAATACGGAATGGGTGGATGTCAAAACCAGTCTCTCCGTCTCTTACAAGTTCGCTCATGATTCGTCCGACGAGCGCACAAAACTTGAAGCCGTGCCCTGAAAAACCTGTCGCAATCAATACATTCGCGCAATGTGGATGTGCGTCAATAATAAAGTCTTCATCTGGCGTTTCGGTATAGAGACAGACTTCGGAGTGCGTCGTTTTTCCGAGTTCCGGCATGCGTTCTTGTACGTAAGCATCTATATGGGCTATGTAATCCGCATCGGGTATGCGTTCACGTGTATCAGGAGAGATGACCTGTCCCCTTCCGTGACGGGCAATTTTTAATCCATGTTTACCAAAAGCAGGAATACCGTAGATAAATTCTCCCTCTGGTGTTGATTCCGTAAAGACTGGAAACCGATCTGGCTGGAAACGGTCAATGTCTGCGGGCTGGTAGTAGCACACCTGTTGCTTTGTAACCGTGAGCGGAAGGTCCAACTCTGCCAGAAGGGTACCTGCCCACGCGCCTGCTGTCACAACGACTTTTTTTCCGTGAAATTGGCTGTTTTCTGTTCGGACAGTTGGAACATCTGCCTGCCAATTGATGTCGGTTACAGGGGTCTCCTCTCGGATTGTTGCCCCGTGTTGTTCCGCCAATTGCAAGTGTGTAGAGACACACTCAGCGGCACGGAGGAAACCGGTGTCCTTCTGCCAGAGGATGTCCATATCGTTTGTCACTCGGAATTGAGAAAAGCGTTCTGCTAACTGTGCCGTATCCCACCACTCCGATTCAACACCTGCAGCGTCTAAACTTTCCCGCGCAGCGCGTCCGTATGGATTTCCCTTTGCGCCTATACCCACACTCCCTGTAATGAACAACAGGGACTTCCCCGACGCGGATTCGAGATCACGCCATTCAGCGTAGGCAGTTTTCATCAACTCGGTGTAGAAAGCCTTATCGTAGAAGAAACGGATGATACGGGTTTCTCCGTGCGAGCTGCCGAAGGTATGTCCGCGCTGGAATTGTTCTAAGACAAGTACATCTGCGCCAGATTTGGCAAGATGGTATGCAGTCGCACTACCCATCCCACCGGCACCGATAACAATTGCATCGTAGATATTTTTAATGATTCCTTGCGGTTCGGTCAGGTGAATTTATGCATTCGCGTGCCTTCCCGTATATCCGCCCTCCACTACGTTACGGGCTACTTCATCTGAATTACCCAGGACAGGATGTAAGTCCTGATTATAGTAAAGCCCACAATTACTTGGACCTTGCGAGAAGGCGAAGATCCAGTCCTTGTCAGCCGCGGTGAGAGTGTTACTCGACAGAAAACTGTCAACATATTTTTCGACTTTACTATAAACGAAAACCTCTTAACTGATAACCGATAACTGACAACTGACAACTATTAAAACGGATTTGGCACAGTGGTGAAATTCTGATGCTGGTCTTCGCCGCGCAATAGAATCGGTTTCCACGGACGTTTCAGTGAGTTCTCTTCTGCCTGTCTCACCGATGGATCAATATAGCGAATTGTCAGACCACATCGCCGACGGGTAGAGTGATTCGGTAGACTGCCGTGGATCATCTTTCCGTGGTGGATGGACATCTCTCCCGCTTTCAGTACCAGATCGACAGCACTCTCCGCTTCCGCTTCCGTGACTGGTACTTCCTGATTAATGCTTAACAGATTGCCTGCCCGTTCAGATGTTCCGTGTTCTTGGATACCGCGCTGGTGGCTTCCCGGGATCACCTGCATACAACCGTTACCCGTATCGCTGGCGTCTATGGCATACCAAGCCGTAACGGCGTCGGGCGGTTCAAGCCCCCAGTACGTTACGTCTTGGTGCCATGCAACGAACTTATCGCGAGGTCCATATTTGCAGAAGAAATGGGTGGCTAATAACATAACATCGGGACCGATAAGTGACTCAATAACGTCCACGATTTTCGGATGTGTTGCGATCTCCCATATAAATTGGTAGTCAAAATGCCAATCCACGAGACCGATTTCACATGTTTCTTTGCCGACTTCTGCTTCTAATGCATCGTAGGCGTGCCGGTGGCGCGTTGCCTCGGTTTCATCGGAAATGTGGATACCGGTTAGGAATCCGTCTTTCCGGTAAAGTTCAGCGAGTTGTCCATTTTTCGTTTCCATTTTTTAATTATTCCTTGCGGTTCGGTCAAGCGGGTTAGGACATTCTTGTTCCTTTGCGTGTATCCACCTGCGCCGTTATGGCAGGCTACTACTTCGGTTTAAGTTCGTTCTTAACCAGAAACCTGTGCGTAATGGAATCAAGCGCAGCCCACGTGACCATACATTAAAAACTTCTCTTAGGGAAGTTCTGGAATCTTGCACTGTCGGAACCATTGTGAATCTTCGGGTGGCGATTCGTTTGGAGTTTTCATTGTCTCAAAGGTTTTCAAGACGGGTGACACTGTATCTGCCCATATCTGTTCGACTTTCTCAAAGGTTACTGGCTGGCGTTCAGAAATATCCAGTTTTGTGTAATCCGCTAACAGCGCCTCCATCTTTTTTCCAAGCCATGCGACTTCATCGTTCACCATACGTTCACCGATACGTCTGTCTGACTCGACAGCATTTGCTCCCATTGCAAAATGGGGTCCCTGTACGTCGGCTTCAGGCATCCGCGACATGTCAACGCAGTCAGGTTCCAATGCCCATAGAAGTGAAGTTTCGACCCTACCAGCATGATCCCCGCCGTTGCCTTGTTGGTCGAACCCTGGTGTGTTCGCCTCGAAATCCGGAAGCCCGTAGAGACGCATAGCGAAGTGAGGTTGGATTAGGGATAGGAGGGTCTTGAGATCTTGCCAATTCGGTCCGTAGTGTCCTGTGAGGAAGATGGCTGCGTGGAACCCAAGCGCATCGGCGGCACGGACGTGGTAACAGATGTTTTTGAAGTGTTGCCACGCTGGCATAGCGGTGAGCCAGCTCCGCACTTCACCGACACTCCGATATGCCCAATTCGCATACATACCGTGTTCGTGGATGTGCCAGTAGTCAGGGGGGGCAACGATGCCGCCGTGGGTATGTGCTGCACGACAAGCGATTGCATGTGCCTTAAGTGCGTCCAGTCCTACGGTGTTTTGCGGTCCGTGCGGTTCGCAGAGTCCATAGGTGAAATAGACGGCAGGGCATTCATTAAATGCTATTTCTAATTCATCAGGGAACATACGTTCCCAGCGTACCTCTTTTCGCATTCCTATTTTCCTTTTGAGTGGTTACTGACGCCCGATAACTGATAACCGATAACCGACAACTAATATCCCATGTTCAAAGTTTTACAGATTTTCTTGGCGCCGGTAAGGCGGGGTTGCAGTTCAAACGCCATTTTCATGACCGTACGTGCTTCGGAGAGCTGATCGATTTCCACATAGAATTCAGCAATTTTTTTATACATCCATGCGGTTTCCCGTTTCGGGAGTTTTAACGCACGAATCTTAGTTAGCGAGATGTGGTATGTTTGGTGGTATCCTTCAGCACTGAAATGGTAGAGGTAGATGAATTTGAGGCGTTCCTTGACTTCTTGGGTAAAGTGTCTGAAACAGGGACGTTTCGCCTCAGAGGACAAGAGGGATTCATACATCAACATTGCCTGCTTGATTTTTCGGTGTCGCTCAGAAGCAGAGGACTGGTCTCCGTTGGAGAATCCGAGGATCTGGTATGCTTCAGCGATGAGGAATTCACAGTCCCGACTTTCTTCGTAATTCAAAAAATCGTCGATACGCCACACTTTGCCTTTTTCTCGGTCGGTATGACAGAGTTGTTCATATATAGAGATACCGGTTTCGTACTTTTGGTGAAGGAGGGCATCAAGCAGCAATTCTAACTTGGCATAGTTCTGGTTCAGTTTGCTGAGTTTTTCGAGGTATGCTTCGCGCGCCTTCCGTTGGCGTTCAATCGTCTGTAGTGTTCGGTCGTAATCCGATTTCTGTTTCTTGTCGCAGAGGGTGTTGTATGCCCTACAAACTTCGCGAAACATCTGCTCTGCAAACGCAATCTGTTCCGGATTTTTATCAGGGTGGTAGCGTTTTGCAAGTCGCCGGAATGCTCGTTTTATTTCTGGGGCGGTAGCGTCCCGCCCGATCTCTAAGATTTGATAATAGTCTGGAATTCGCATTGTGGGTACGGTGTTTCTAATAGATACGCTATTTATAATTCCACATATTCCAGAATTTGTCAAGGAAAAATCGGCAGATGGAGGTTTGAAAAATAGGTGTTTCTTTTGATTATAAGGGTGGGTAGTCTTGCTAACAAGCGATATTCTGTTCTGTTGTGCTCGGACGATTGCTCTTACAGGATTTCACGTAGGAAACGTGCGGTGTGGGATCTCTGGGCCTTCGCTACCTCCTCTGGCGTACCCATCGCAACAACTTCTCCGCCCCCTTTACTGCCTTCTGGTCCCAAATCAATGATCCAGTCAGCAGATTTGATAACATCGAGGTTGTGTTCGACGGCGATAATCGTATTGCCTGCATCAACGAGTCGATTCAATACCTTGAGGAGTTTTTGGATGTCGTCAAAGTGGAGTCCCGTTGTCGGTTCGTCCATGATATAAAGCGTCGAACCCATTTGGCGACGCGCCAGCTCTTTTGCGAGTTTAACGCGTTGTGCCTCACCACCGGAGAGTGTCGTTGCCGACTGCCCTAATTGGATATAACCCAACCCGACATCTGCTAACATCTGGAGTGTCCGGCAAATCCGGGAACTTTCGCTGAAGAATGCAAGTGCTTCATCTACCGTCATATCTAAGACTTCGGCGATGTTTTTGCCTTTATATCGGATCTCAAGCGTGTCTTGGTTGTAGCCTGTACTATTACACGCTTCACACGGCATCCATACATCAGGTAGAAAATGCATCTCAATACGGTTGAAACGGTGTCCTTCGCATATATGACACTGTCCAGAAGCAAGATTGAAGCTGAAGGTCCCCATAGTAAATCCGCGCATTTTAGCATCGTGTTGTTCGGCGAAGAGTTCGCGGATCTTCGTAAACAGATCGGTATAGGTGGCAGGGTTGGAGCGGGGAGTTTCACCGATCGCTTTCTGGTCTACGTTGATGAGCCGTTTGATATTACTAACACCTCGGATGGTTTTATATTCCGGTAAACCGTAGTCGTTATATATCGGTTCTTGGTGCCCTTCACTGAAATAGTAAGAGTAGCGTCGATCTTTCGGATCACCGGTTTTGATAGAACTACGACTTTCAAGTGCCGGTTTTAGCGTGCCTTCAACAAGTGAACTTTTTCCACATCCTGAAACGCCAGTTACACAGGTGAGTGTACCAAGCGGAATCTTGACATTGATGTCCTTGAGGTTGTTCGTTTTTACACCGGATATTGTGAGGCGTTTATTTATCCCTTTGCGCCGGGTTTTCGGTACAGGAATCTCTACATCGTTGGAAAGATAGGCTTGGGTCAAAGATTTTTTAATTTTACCTTGCGGAGACTTTTCGGGGGTTTGTGTTTTGACGTGCCTTTCTCTAGAGTCGCCCTCCACTTCGTTATGGGCTATCGGTTGCATGCTAATCACTGATTGCTGAAAGGTGTCCGGTGTGCCAATGGCAATAATTTCGCCGCCGCTTTTCCCTGCGTGAGGACCGAAGTCGATCACATGATCGGAGGCTAATATTGTGTCGCGGTCGTGTTCAACAACGAGAACGCTGTTGCCGATGTCGCGGAGTTCCTTAAGCGCGGAGATGAGACGTTCTTGGTCGCGTGGGTGTAAGCCGATGCTCGGTTCGTCAAGGATATAAGTTACGCCAGTGAGACCGCTGCCGAGTTGGCTTGCGAGTTGGATTCTGCGCATTTCGCCACCGGAAAGCGTCGGTGCCCCGCGTTCGAGCGCAAGATAACCGAGGCCAATGTCTTCCAAAAATTGGAGCCGTGTCTGAATTTGGTGCAGGACTTCGGCTTCAAACTCAGGTGAAGTATGCACGTGGAGTGCAGGATGCGTGGCTCTTGAGGTTGACACACCTGCTTCGATCAGAAGTTCGCTCCGGTTCGCCTCGGCGTCATTAAAGGCAACCTGTGTTTCGATCTGTTTCAGACGGGTATTGAAGAATTCGATGATTTCGGTAATTGACATCTCCATTAATTCAGCAATGGTTGTATCCTCAAACTTAACGCTGCTTGGAAAAGGTTTCAGACGGGTGCCGTCGCATTGGTTACAGGCTGCGTAGGGCGGGTGCATATTCCTCCCGCGCCCATCACAGATGTCGCATGCCCCTACTCTGTTGTTAAAGGAGAAATGGCGCGGGGTCAATTGCCCAAAATTGCTTCCACAAGAAGGACACATTGCATGTTCACTGAAGAAGCGTCGGACGGGTGTTTCGCCGCGCTCTCTTTCTTCGATGAGCACGAACCCACCGCTTTGCAGAAGTGCCAGCTCCACCGCTTCGATAAATCGGCTCTTCTCTGCATCGGCGAGTTCAACACGATCTATGACAATAAAGATTTCATGCTGAATGCCTCTACTCAATTTGGGGGCTTCATCGAGCCGGTAAATTTCACCATCAATTTGGACGCGTACGAATCCTGCCCTTTGCAATCGGCGGAATACATCGTTGTAGTCTTCGTTTGGCTTCAAACCGTAAGCGGATTCACTGGCGTTGATGTCAATAACTTTGCCTCTCGACACACCTGTTTCACTTGGGGGCACAAGCAAAAAGTTTGTAAGAGGTGCGAGGACATCCACCCTTTTTTCGGGAGCGAGTTCAAAAGCGTGTTGTGTTATCTGTTCCGCAGTCTGCGGTTGGACCTCTTCGTAGCAATCGGGACAGTACGGTTTGCCCCATCTAGCGTAGAGCGTGCGAAGTCCGTCATGTATTTCTGTAATCGTTGCCACCGTTGATCGCGGATTCTGACCTGCGTTTGCATGCGAGATAGCGATGGCAGGTGAAAGCCCTTCAATTTTTGAGACTTTAGGCTTTTCCATCTGCCCTATAAACTGGCGTGCGTAGGTGCTGAGCGTCTCGATATAACGGCGTTGCCCTTCGGCGTAAATAGTATCAAGCGCAAGAGAAGTTTTTCCAGAGCCGCTGACACCCGTCAACGCAGTCATCTTTCGATGAGGAATATCAATGTCTACATTTTTGAGGTTGTTTTCTGTCGCACCTTGGACCGCGATGGCTGTTCGTCTCTCTTGCTCCTGCTCAAACGCGTAAGTAAGTTCTGGTTCCTTGAGCCGTTGCTTTGCGTCTCGCCAGATATCGAAGTCGCCTCGGAGGGCTTGTCCAGTATAAGATTCGGCCATCTCAGCAATCTCTTCGGGTGTCCCTACCGCAACAATATTGCCCCCGCCAACACCTCCCTCTGGTCCTAAATCGATAATGTAATCTGCTGAATTGATGACCTCAAGGTTGTGCTCTACGACGACGACGGTATTGCCATCATCTACAAGTCGATGAAGAATGGTTAACAGTTTATTTACGTCGTCAAAATGCAATCCTGTTGTGGGTTCATCGAGGATGTAAAGGGTTTTGCCAGTGCTTCGTTTAGAGAGTTCCTTTGAGAGTTTAATGCGTTGCGCTTCACCACCGGAGAGCGTAGGTGCCGGTTGCCCGAGTTTAATGTAATCCAGACCGACATCGTGGAGTAGTCGTAAGCCTCTTGCGATTCTTGGAATATCGGCGAAATGGGCAAGCGCAGTGCCGATATCCATTTCGAGGACTTCAGAAATATTTTTCCCTTTATATTTTATGGTAAGGGTTTCGCTGTTGAAACGTTTCCCATTGCACATTTCACACTCGACCCAGACATCAGAGAGGAGTCCCATATCAACTTTTTTCGCGCCGTTGCCGTTGCATGCTTCGCATCTGCCGCCGCTGACATTGAAGCTAAACCGTCCCGGTTTATAGCCTCGTATCTTCGCATCGGGCAAGCCAGCATAGAGTGCCCGAATATCATCAAAAACCTTTGTATAGGTTGCAGCGTTGGAACGCGGCGTACGTCCGATGGGCGCCATGTTAATGTTAATAATTTTATCAATGACATCGGATACTGGCACGTTTTTTTCTTTGATGACGCCTTGGATTTTATCATACGTTCCCGGTACGGTTTTTGCCTTCATGAGGTCCCGGGCGAGCGCACTGTAAAGAATATCGTGGATTAAGGAACTCTTTCCAGAACCACTCACACCAGTCACACAGCAGAGGGTACCGAGCGGTATTTTAGGGTTAATCCCCTTGAGATTGTTTTGGCGTGCGTTGCATATTTGTACCCATCTCTCACCTGTATCACGACGTGATTCTGGTTGAACAATCACCTTATCGCCTCGGAGATATTGGGCAGTGAGTGTGTTGCTCTCTTTCATGAATTGCGCTGGGGTGCCCATACCGGTCACTTTCCCACCCTTGATGCCTGCACCAGGTCCAAAATCGATGAGCCAATCCGCTACGAGCATGGTTGCTTCATCGTGTTCAACGACGATGACGGTGTTGCCCTGATTCCGCAGGTTTAGGAGGGTTGTGAGAAGTCCAGCGTGATCGCGTGGATGTAGACCGATGCTCGGTTCATCGAGAACGTAGGTAACATCGCGTAGCCCCGCGCCCACCTGACTGGCGAGACGGATCCGCTGCGCTTCGCCGCCGGAAAGGGTCGGTGCGGGACGTGCCAACGTCAGGTATCCCAATCCCACATCCATAAGGAATCCCAGTCGTCCTCTGATCTCTTTTAAAAGTTCCTGCGCTATAAACGCCTCGCGTTCTGGAAGTTCCAACTGGAGATAGAATTGTGTGGCATCCTGAATAGACATTTCAAGAATGTCCGTGATAGGTGTATCCGCTATTGTCACGGCTTTTACCCACGAGTTGAGTCGGGTTCCTTCGCACGTCCTGCAGGGCATCTTTGTAAAGTAGGCGGGAAAATTCTCTTCGTCGGTTTCATTGTCTTCATCGAAGTAATACTTCTGTTCTTCAGCTGGAATGATACCGTGAAAGCGAGCACGATATCGTCGGCGTTTTTTGCTTCTCTTGGATGTACTCGTCCGGGGTGTGTTGATCGTAAGAATGTCATCGCCGGTGCCGTAGAGGATGGCGTTCTGTTGCTCTGGTGTAAGGTCTTGCCAGGGTGTCTCAATGTCGAAGCCCAGGTGTTTTGCAAGTGCTTCGACTATGGATTTTTCTCTGACGCGGTCTGATTTGTCGAGCGCGCCCCACAAACTGATGGCACCTTGCATGATGGAGAGAGTGTCATCTTGGATAATCAACTTCGGCAGGATCCCCATCTGTGTTCCTAAGCCTCTGCAGCTTTCACACATTCCATCGGGGTTATTGAAAGAGAAATGACGCGGTTCTGGTTTCACGAAACTAATCCGGCAGTGCGAACAGGTATAGTCTTCACTAAAAAGCAGGTCATCTTCTTCTGACACAAATGGAGATAGCTCACCTTCGGTTGGAACGATTTGGACGAGCATGCTGCCATCTCCACGAGCGAGTGCAGTGTTGACTGCTTCGGTGATGCGTGGCTCAATGCCGTCTTTGATGATAATCCGATCGATGACGAGATCAATATCGTGGCGTTGGTTCGGATTGAGGGCAAAACCTGGACGCAGTTCGTATATTTCGCCATCGACCCGCAGCCGAGCAAAACCTGCGTTTTGTAGGTCATCAATTTCTTTTTGATGCGCACCGCGGGAACCTCTGGCAATCGGTGCTAAGATGATAAGTCTTGTGCGTTGGGGATAGTTGAGTAAGGTTTTGATAATATCTGAGGAGGTCTGTGAACCAACTTCACGCCCACATTCGGGACAGTGGAATTGTCCAACGCGGGCATAAAGTACACGCAGATAGTCGTAAACCTCAGTGACGGTAGCGACTGTGGAGCGCGGGTTATGTCCTGTTGAACCTTGACTGATAGCAATAGAAGGGGATAATCCGACGATCTCATCTACATCTGGTTTTCCGAGTTGACCCAGAAATTGCCGTGCATATGCAGATAAAGATTCGATGTATCGCCGTTGTCCTTCGGCATAGACGGTATCAATCGCCAATGAGGATTTGCCAGAACCACTAACACCCGTAAAGACGATGAGTTTGTCTTTTGGAAGCTGGATATCTACGTTCCTTAAGTTGTGTTCTCGCGCACCTTGTACGTAAATTGACTCTTCTATCATTGACCGGTTCCTATTTGGTAGTTATCAGTTATCGGTTAAAAGGATTTGCTGTGGTATTGCGTTAATCTATAGACTTTACCAAAAATTTTGACACCCCAAGACCCCTCTTAACTAACAACTGACAACTGACGACTGACGACTATTCTATAAAACCGCCTAACTCTTTGATCTGACGCGCATCTCTGCGCCAATCGGTTTTGACGGTTACATAGAGTTCTAAAAACACGCGTGCATCCAAGAACTTTTCAATGTCAATGCGTGCGAGTTCGCCGACCCGTTTGATTAGTTTACCACCTTTACCGATGATAATTTGCTTTTGCGTCTGCCGCTCAGCGTAGACGATGGCGCGGATATAGATAATCTCGCCTGATTTGTTCGTCTGGCGTTTTTCAAACTCTTCAATGATCACGGCTGAAGCATAGGGAATCTCACGTTGGGTCATGAGCATAATTTTCTCACGAACGGTTTCGGCGATGAAAAAACGTTCAGGGAGATCACTGAGTTGATCCTCTGGAAAGTAAAGCGGTCCGAGTGGTAGATAATTTTCAATCTGTTCAAGGAGCACCGGAACACCATCAGCGGTTAGGGCAGAGATAGGTATCATCTGCGCGAATTCAAATTTTTGGTTGTAATCTTCAAAGATAGGAAGCAGCGTCGGTTTTGCAATCAAATCTACCTTGTTGAGAACAAGGATCGTTGTCGATTTCGTGCGACGGAGACGTTTTAAAATTCTGTCTTCAATCTCTACATTTGGACGTGTGGCATCAACGACAAAAAGCACGACATCTGCGTCCCCTAAAGCTCCGTACGCCGTCCGAACCATTTCACTCTGTAGACGATATTTGGGGTTCATCAATCCGGGTGTATCGACAAAAATGATTTGATGGCTGTCGGTGGTGACGATTCCACGAATCTGATTGCGGGTTGTTTGTGGTTTCGGGGTAACAATGGCTAATTTCTGACCCAAGATCGTATTGAGCAGCGTAGATTTACCGACGTTGGGTGTGCCGATGATGCTGACGTAACCGGATTTGAAGTTTTGGATTTCGTCCATAATTCTCGAAAGTGGTGCTATTTTGTGATGTGTTGGGAGAATGAAACTAACATTTATTATATCATCTTCGATTATAGAAAGTAATTTACTAAACACTAAATAACTTAAAACTATTATAGCATATTGAGAATAGTTTGCCAAATTAAAATTTAACGCACATTGTTACGCGTTCTGCTCCTCAATTTGGTGCAATGCTTCACTGATATAGCGGCGGATCCATTCGCTATCGGTGCTTTCTGCCAATGCATTGAGCGCAGAAACGGCTTGCAGATTACCAATTCTGCCTAAGGCAACAATAGCAGCGGAGCAGACACCTCTGTCGGAATCTGTTATGCTATTTATAAGTGCCTCTATTATCTGTACCGGTGGCGTTGAGAATCTGTCTTCGCTGAGTCCTAATTCGCCGAGGGCAACGGCAGCGGCACATCGCATATCGGCTTCTTCGTCCTGTAGAAATGGAATGAGGACGTCAGTGGCGCGGTCATCTCGGATTTTACCGAGGGAGGAGATGGCGAAACGCCGGACAGTTGAGTTGTTGTCGTCTAAGGCATCAATGAGCGGCGCGACGGCATGCACATCACCAACGCCGCCTAACCCTTCAGCAGCGTATGCACGCATCTCCGCAGATTCCGATTTCAGTTTTTGCAGCAATAGGTACGTTGGAATATACCGCCAATTCCGAGCGGGTCCGTCTCGGTGTAAAAGCCATGTGATGAACTTCTGGACTTTTTGCTTTAGAGACAATTTTGAAGCGAAATCTGCGGTTTCACGAGTCATGGTGCCACCTCGATCGCTATGAACTTATACAGCTTTGATAGAAATAATAGAGGTCTCTAATTGCTGCCGGAGGTAATCGCTTAGGTAGTAAATATAAATACAAGGGATTCGTTTCGTGATAGCAGGTTAGGACTTAATCAGTCTCTCATATTCGTCATGTCTACCGATCCAAACCCAAGTGAAGTTGCTCCCATCTTTAATTGCGAGTGCTCTATGGTTTTGTCCCACGCGCGCTGCCCAATACTTGCCAACTTTCTTAAAATAGAGAGATAGATGTCTTGGATTTGTTAAGAGCAGACCAAAATTCTGTCTTGCAACTCTTTGCACAGGTTCTGGAAGCTGCTCAAAATATCTCCAGAAGCGCGGTGTCGTTTTATGCACCTAAAGATCCTCAAGATTCTTAAGTGTCCCTTTTTCCTTTGCTTCAAGAGCCTCGACAATTAGGAAATCCAATCTTCCAGCGTTTGAATCCTCTTCAATTTGCCGATCCCATTCGTCTCTATCTAATTCATTGAGCCATTGTCTCAATTGGCGGTAATCGGTTTCAGAAAGAGCCAGAATCTCTTCTTGGATTTTCGCAACGCTTGTCACTGTGTTTCTCCTTCCTTCTAATACTGTCTCGTAGATGTGACTTAAAGGCTAAACGACAAAAATTATAACATATATCATAGTTAAATAACAAGTTGCTTTTGACCGAATGCAGTGTTGCCTTGATTAGGAAATTGGGCAACGCCTTATAGTTTCTGCTACTAAATCTTGATACTTAATTCTTTTGCGATCGTGTAGACGTCTTTGTCGCCGCGACCTGAAAGACAGACAACGATGATTTTGTTCTTACCGAGTTTAGGGGCGAGTTCGCGCAGATAAGCAATAGCGTGTGCGGATTCTAATGCTGGAATGATACCCTCTGTTTCTGATAACAACTGGAATCCTTCTACCGCTTCTGCATCGGTAATCGGGACGTATTCGGCTCTGCCGGTTTCGCGATAGTAACTGTGTTCCGGTCCGACGCCCGGATAGTCTAATCCTGCGGAGATTGAGTGTGCAGGGGTTATCTGACCGTCCTCTTCTTGCAGTAGATAGCACTTAGCACCGTGAAAAACACCGACCGTCCCAGCAGTAAGAGGCGCTGCGTGTCGTCCGCTACGAATGCTCTCGCCAGCGGCTTCTACCCCAATCATCCGAACGGATTCGTCGGCATAGAACGGGTAGAACATACCGAGTGAATTGCTGCCACCGCCGACACAGGCGACAACGCAATCCGGCAAGGTTTCCTCTTGCGCTAAAATTTGCGCTCTCGCTTCCTCGCCAATGACGGCTTGGAAGTCTCGGACTATCATCGGGTAAGGGTGTGCCCCGACAACCGAACCGAGAAGCAGATAAGTCGTGCGGACATTCGTTACCCAATCGCGGAAACAGGCGTTGATTGCGTCTTTGAGGGTGCGGGATCCAGAATTAACAGGGACAACTTTAGTGCCCATCAACTGCATACGGAAAACGTTGAGGGCTTGGCGTTCTATGTCCTCTTCACCCATATAGACTTCACATTCCATATCAAACTTTGCGGCGACAGTGGCTGTTGCCACACCGTGTTGTCCTGCGCCGGTCTCGGCGATAATGCGTTTTTTGCCCATCCAGCGTGCGAGAAGGATTTGTCCGATGGCACTATTGATTTTGTGTGCGCCTGTATGGTTGAGGTCTTCCCGTTTGAGATATATTTTTGCTCCGCCGAGGGTTTCGGTCAGCCGTTCAGCATAATAGAGCGGGTTGGGTCTTCCGACATATTCGCGGAGGTAGTACTGAAATTCTTCTTGAAAGTCAGTGTTGTCTTTGAGTTTTATGTATGCTTCTTCGAGTTCTAAAAGGGCAGGCATGAGCGTTTCGGGGACATATCTGCCTCCGAATTGTCCAAAATGCCCTGTTGCGTCAGGGAGTTGTTGCATGTGGTTCTCCAGTTTGTATTGTAGTTTATCTCTAATAAAGTCCGTCTATGATGTTATTTTACGAGCGATTTTGCTCGGAGATTCGGTTGTTCCAGAACCGATGGATTCACAACGGTTTCAGGCAGTTTTCCCGTTAGCACTTCCACAACATACGTGGCAGCGGTAACCTCAAGGTCAAGTATTGATTCTTCTGAGATAAAAGCGGCGTGCGGTGTAACAACAGCACTATCCAAAGTGAGCAGTTCTTCGTTTTGTTCCGGAGGTTCTGTTTCCAATACGTCCAAACCCGCCCCGGCAATTTCTCCGTCGCGTAGTGCAGCGGTGAGTGCTGTGGTGTCTACGATACCGCCACGCGCCGTATTGATTAGGTAGGCTGTCGGTTTCATCGCCCGAAACTCAGTATAGCTGAACATATATCGTGTCTCTGGGGTCAGGGGCGTGTGGATAGTAATAAAATCAGACGTTGCAAGAAGTTCTGGAAATGAGACCTTTTGTGCCCCGTGTTGCTGAATTAATGCGGGATCGGTGCGTGGGGAACAGATGTTGACTGTAAGTCCAAAACCTTTCGCTTTTGGTACAATTGATCGTGCAATCCGTCCAAATCCGACGACACCAAGCGTTTTGCCTCGAAGTCTATACATCTCTGGTCCGATGTTCTGCTCCCATATACCGTTTCTGGTAGCCCGATTGAAACGCGAGATTTTTCGGGCACACGCCAACAGAAGTCCCATCGCATGGTCAGAAACTTCATCAATACAGTAGGCAGGGACGTTAGTGACAACGATGCCGTGCTCGGTAGCAGCGTCCACATCAATATTGTCCAGTCCGATGCCCAAACGTCCAATAATCTGACATTTTTCAGCGGCGGCAATAACAGGCTCACGCACCGGTTTCCAACAAGTGAGGATGCCGTCCATCGTTGGGGCGAAGGTTAGAAGTTCCGGCTCATCACCTGTCTCGGCAGCAATGAGTTCCGCTCCGATTTCGGCAAGGACCTGTCGTTCGGGTTCTATAGAAGACCAAGCATAATCGGTTATGAGGATTTTCCAGTCATTTTGCATATTGTTATCTGCTCTATCGAGTCCGAAAACGGAGTTACAGAAAGACCTTACCCGGATTCATTAAGTTCGATGGATCCAAGGCGTGTTTGATAGCACGCATTAAGTCGACTGCCTCTCCGTGTTCTTTTTCTAATGCGGTACGCTTGCCAACGCCGACACCGTGTTCACCGGTGCAGGTGCCATCCATTTCCAAGGCGATGTCTACAATCCAATGGCTGAGCTGCTGCGCTTCCGCCAATTCGTTGCTATTATCAGGTTCAAGCGCGAAGACGACGTGAAAGTTTCCGTCTCCGACGTGTCCAAGCATTGTTGCCGGAAGACTTGATTTCTCAAGCAGTACTTTCGTTTTGTTAATACATTCAGCGAGCCGAGTGATCGGGACGCAGGCATCGGTAACGTAACCCACGGAACCGGGACGACGGCTGAGTGCTGCGTAGTAGCTATCGTACCGCGCTTGCCAGAGCCGCTGACGTTCGTTTTCATCTATTGCCCATCTAAAGTCTCCGCTACCGTGTGCTGTCGCAATTTTACCGGCGATCTCCGAGCTCTCTGCGACAGTGTTTTCTGATCCGTGGAATTCGAAAAAGAGTGTCGGTGCGACTTCATACGTTAACCCTGCGTATTTATTCACAGCGTCCATCTGAAGTTCATCTAAAAGTTCGATACGGGCGATGCCGGTGCCGGTGTCCATTAGTTTGATGACGGTATCCACTGCTGCGGCTACGCTTGGGAAAGCGCAAACGGCAGCGGCAACCGCTTCCGGCAATCGTGTTAGTTTAAGCGTGATTTCGGTAATAATCCCTAATGTGCCTTCAGAGCCGATAAAAAGTCGAGTGAGATCGTAGCCTGCAGCAGATTTCCGCGCTCTGCTTCCGGTATGGACGATAGATCCGTCCGCAGTAACGACCGTCAAACCGAGCACATTATCGAGCATCGTGCCATATCGGACAGCACTCGTGCCGGAGGCACGTGTGGCTACCATCCCGCCTAACGATGCATCCGCACCCGGATCAACGGAGAAATGAAGTTGCGTACCGATCTCTGTGAGATGCGTATTCAGTTGTAGGCGCGTCACACCTGCTTGAACAGTAGCATCTCTGTCGTCTTTACTGACGCGGAGAATACGATTCATCTCATTCAGTGCGATGCAGAGCGTACCTTCAGTTCCGATAACAGCTCCTTCAACGCCAGTTCCAGTGCCATAAGGGACGATCGGTATATTGTATTTTGTGCAGATTTTAACGATGTCTGCGACTTCCTCGTTGGTTTTCGGAAAGACAACAGCATCTGGTAGCGCGCCACGATGGTATGAAGCATCGCGTGCGTGCGCGTCTCGAACAGTGTCATCTGTACTGAAGCGTGTTCCGAGCAAGGTGCCAAGTTCTTTATGTGAGTGTTTTAAGTCGTGTCGATTCATGCTATGTGCATTTTAGCATAACTTGGGGGTAGTGGCAAGGGAAAAAGTCAGTGCGTCTCGTAAATAGTTTGGGTACCGGATGCAACCCAACTTGCAGAAAAATAAACTTGGATGTATCAAATGGCAACCCCAGAGGGGCGAGATGTGTATAGAAATAGAAATGCGATACCCTATCCCTAAGCCCCAGAGGGGCGACATCTCAGGCAGCTATTCTGCCCAAATGCTGTCCCTTTGGATGTTTATTTTCAAACTCACGTTAATTTACGATAGGACATCGCGATCCGAATCTTGGAAGATGGGCGAGAGGTAGGTGGGATCTACTTCGGTGTGAAAAAGAATGTGCCATTTTTCTGCAAATTCTTGTCTATCCATACCTTCTCTACGACGAAGAATAGGAAAATCAGTTTTTGAGATGATAAAGGAATCCATCTGAACGTGGTTGCCACGGAAGCGTTCGTAAGAGAGAGTCCGTAGTCTTTTGAAAAGAGTAATTTTCTCGTTGTGCTCATTGACGGTATCATGCACCATACCGTGTGGTTCAATGAAAACAATACGCTGTTTCGCACCTTCAGTTATCCAAAGAATAAAGTCGGGATAAAAACCTTCGTTCTGATAGAAGCCAATACCTTTGCCTCGACTCTGGTTGCGTAAGAGGAAAACCTCCTTTTCGGCGAGAAGTGCTTCGCGTTGATCGCGCACATAACGGCGTAGGTCTTTCACGAAAAGCTTCTCGCTTTCTTCTAAGGCTAGCGGTGTGGTTTGCCACGAATCGTTAGCGTTGGTAGTCACGAGAAGTGGCTGATAAAGGTGCCGGTCGTTATAAGCGTTAGGCAGCTCTGTCACATTGGGTCCGTATATTTCGCCACTCTCTATTAGATTTTGGATTTGTTGTTCAAGTTCTTGTGCTTCATCTCGGGGAATGTAGACACTCCAATCTGTGAAATTAGCATTGTCTTCGTCTAATGTTTTCAACCTTACCCTATTACCACTCCACTGTTTCTGAATAATAAGGTAGAATTTAGAGATGTACTTACAAAGGAGCGTAATCACTAATTCCTCTAAGCGAGTGACCGCTTCCAGCGATGTTGGCTTGACTTCGGATTCTGCCATGACAGTGAGTCCATACAGTTCTTGAGATGGCTCCATAATCGTCTTGAGGGTCTGGATATCAAAGATAAGGTTGTGAAACTGTTTTTCCTGCTTGTATTCAACCAGATGCAGGTAGATTTTTTCCCAATCTACCAATTTCAGACTTTCCTCTGGAATTTTACGTTTCAAGGCTGCCGTTGATCTACTTCCTCGGATGCCTTGTTGTGTACTACTCCCGATAACCTCAACGATTTGCGTCGTGTGAGTGATATAAGCGTTGATATTAACTGAGAGGGGAACACATTGTCCTTTGGCAGCTTCGTCGTATGGAAGAACACTTGGGACAAAGAGACGACGCGCGAGGAAACTTTCATTAGAAAAGATTGGGATCTCCATTTGAATAGGTTCATCCAGTTCTATGTCTTCGCGCATAAGATAATCTCGGAATTGTGTCATGAAATTCGCACGAACGGCAAAGATATTCAAAGTTTCCAAAAGGGAGATATTGGATGGATGCTCACCATCAAGGGCAGCACTGCGTTTGAGGCTCGTGTCTTTAGTGGTGTCAAGAAAAATTTTATAGGCATAGAGTCGCGAGAGTGGAACCTCGCTAGCAAGGAAAGGGGCGGTCTTTGAGGATTGATATTACTCAGGAAATGGAACGCGTTCGTATATTTCTTGTAAGGGCAATTCGCATTGGATAGAAGTGAGCGGAAGGTGTTGGTCAAGTTCTTGAAAATCGGTGAGAATCCACTGTGTTGTGTGTCGGACGTAGTGATCAATACGCACCTTGTCTTGGGAGACGAGGATGTATTCTTGCAAAGATTGGAGTTGACGGTAGTGTGCGAATTTGTCGCCTCTATCATAGGCCTCTGTTGACGGCGAGAGCACCTCTACGACGACAATCGGATTGAGGAGTGTATCAAAGACATCATCTTCAAAACGCGGTTCTCCGCAAACAACACCGACATCGGGGTAGAAATAGGATTTTGCTGAAGGGATACTGACGCGCATCTCATTAGCGAATGCAAGGCATCCACTTCCTCTCAGGCGAGTGCGCAGTTCACCGGAGATATTGTAAGTAATCAGATTATGCGCGAAACTTGCTCCAGACATTGCAATAAGTTCACCGTTGAGGTATTCGCTTCTGACGATTTCCGAGTCAGGGAGTGCTTTGCGTTCTAAAGTGAGGTATTCTTGGGGTGTGAGATATGTTTGCGCTGCTCCTGTTGCCATGATTTCCTCCCGAAATTTGCTGGTGATTCTATTATAGCGTAGCAACATAGGGATGTCAAGGTTTTTGTGTGAAACTGCTAACTTCTAAAGAGGTTCAGATATTTCTCCAATACGAAGAGACGGTTACGGGTGTGCCCCGTAGTTTCCTTCAGTACACCAAGTTCCGTCAAGGACTTTAGGAGCAGACTTGTACTTGAAAAAGCCATACCTAATTCCTTTGTAGCCCGTTTTGCGTTAACTATTGGCTGCGTGAACATAAACTGGAGCAATTTGTGAGCACTTTTCGCTCGAGATCCGAGAGTTAGGATCTTTTCATCATATTCCTGGCGGAGCGAAATAATTCCTCGGAACGTCTCAATGCCATGCTGAGCGGTATCAACGATGCCGCTTAAGAAAAATGCAATCCATTGCTCTAAATCATTTGATTTGCGAACCATAGCGAGCGAGTCGTAATAGGAAGTCCTATGTTTCTCAAAGAAGGTGGACATGTAAAGAACAGGCTTGTTCAGTATCTGTGCGTCGATGAGTTGCAAAACGATTAGTAGTCTTCCGCACCTCCCGTTTCCATCAAGGAAAGGGTGGATGGTTTCAAATTGGTAATGGGTGATAGCAATTTTAATCAGTATTGGAATTTGTAGAGATTGATTGTGCCAAAATTTTTCCAAATCGCTTAAGATATCCGGTACTTCTTCTGCAGAGGGAGGAACGAAGAAAGCATCAGAAGGCGATGAACCACCGATCCAGTTTTGGCTTCTACGAATTTCACCGGGTGCCTTATATTTTCCGCGAACACCGGAGAGCAGTATTTTATGTGCAGACTTCAGAAGACGTATACAAAGTGGAAGCTCGGGCAATTGGGCTATCGCGAAGTTCATCGCTTTAATATAGTTCTGGACTTCATCCCAATCGTCCCTTTTCTCTGGATTAATCTCCTCTTCCGGGAGCACAACATCATCAATTTCGGTTTTTGTGCCTTCAATCAGATTGGAGTCTCTTGCTTCCTTTGCCACCTTCATTTGGATAAAAAAATCAACGTCCGGTATGAGTTCTGCGTAGGCGTTTAACTCTCCTAAAAGCTGCATAGCTCGTGCTATCAAAAGATCTATTTGTGGATTTTCCCAAGCAAAATGACAGTTTACAACGGACGGCGTGAAACTCTTGTATTCTTGTTGTTGTTTATATTCACCTGCTGTGAATTTTTTCATATTATCATTCTCTCAATTTTTCAAAATATATAATTTTATATTTTGATTTTTATTGGTTTTTCGTAATATAGAATTCCATATTATGAAAAGTGATAATATAGCATGACTCTATCTGTCCGAAAGCGCGTTACGAACTTCATTGACAACAGCATCAGGTTCAATGCCTTCACCTTGTCCCTCAAAGTTAAGAAGGATACGATGGCGGAGCGCGGGGAGCAGCACGGCATCAATATCCGTGAAGGCGACATTGTAGCGTTCGTCAAGGAGGGCGTGGATTTTGGCGGTGAGGGCTATCGCTTGGACACTTCGGATACCGGCACCGAGATGGACATAACGTTTCACGCTCTCCGGTGCCTCCTCGGAATCGGGGTGTGTACCTCGAACAAGCCGAATAATGTGGCGTTCAACGTGTTCAGCGATAATAACTTGCGGAACGAGTCGACGCATCTCATTGAGTGTCTCCGCATTCGTTACCTTGTCGATAGTGATGTCAACACCAGATGTAGTGCGACGCAATATCTCCACTATCTCATCTTCGCTTGGAAAATCTATGAGAAGTTTAAATAAGAACCGATCGAGTTGCGCCTCTGGCAGCGGATAGGTCCCTTCCATCTCAAGCGGATTTTGTGTCGCTAAGACGCAAAACGGTTCTTCTAATTGGTGGCTGGTGCGTCCAACTGTGACAGTGCGCTCTTGCATCGCCTCAAGGAGCGCAGATTGCGTGCGGGGTGTGGCGCGGTTAATCTCATCAGCGAGGATAAGTTGAGAGAAAATGGGGCCCTCTTGAAATTCAAACTGCTTTCTTCCCTGTTCATCTTCGACGAGGAGTGTTGTGCCTGTGATGTCGGACGGCATCATGTCCGGCGTGAATTGGATGCGTTTGAAGGAGAGATCGAGGGCTTCACTGAGGGTATAGATGAGTTGTGTTTTGCCTAAACCGGGGATGCCTTCGAGGAGCGCGTGTCCATTAGCGAGTAGGCAGAAAAGAACGCCTTCGATAATCGCGTCTTGACCGACAATACGCTTCTGGACTTCGGCTTTGACATTGTAAAAAGTTTCTCGAAATTGTTGGATTTGGCTTTCGAGGTTCATGTTTGGATGAATAGTTATCAGTCGTCAGTTATCAGTCGTCAGTTACAAGAGGTTTCCTTAAACGATAACCCTCTTGACTGATAACCGATAACTGAAAGCGAACGAAGTGAGCGAACCAATTACCAATTATCTCTGGTAACGTAGAGGCTCCGATTTTCCATGGGAAGTGAGATGTGCTTGCCACCGAGTCGATGCGATTCAATCATGCCCATGAGTGTCTCTTGACTACGGCGCGCGAGATGAACAGGTCCCTTCGTCTCGCGATCTTCGTCGAGTGCTTCGGCGATGTCAGTAATACCCATGACAGTACCAGTGGCACGAGATGTTTCCGGGAACGGCACTTCTTCGAAGAAGCTCCCGTCCTTTTTTCGGAACTGGATTTCTCGGCTGTTGTTCTGAACGCGGATTTTACCCTCAGTACCGCAGACCTCGTATTCAGGTCCCGTACCTGCGGTGTTGTAGCCGTGGACGCCGTTGGCGTAGCGGATGTAACCACAGCCGATACCCGGATCGACGTTGAGGCGGTTACCATCCCAATCTGAATCTTCGCATATAATCGCGCCTTGCACAAAGTCCACCTCTGGATCACCAGCGAGAAAAAGGAGCATATCGGCGGCATGAGTCAAACCCCAGAGTGCGGAACCCGCGCCGTATTGTGCAATGGAACATAAGACCCTACCGATTTCACCAGCATCGACAAGCTCACGCACTTTGCGATAGATCGGCATGTAACGACGCTGCGTCCCATAGTTGAACTTGACCCCATGCTTTTGAACGATGTCTACCATGATGTCTGCTTCTTCCATCGAACAACAGAGCGGTTTTTCGCAATAGATGCCTTTGACACCGTTCTCGGCAGCAAAGACGGTCATATCAGCGTGTGGACCCGGACGCGTGGCGATACAGACGATATCGGGTTTCTCTTTTTCGATCATCTCTTGATAGTCTGTATAAGCGCGCTCAGCACCGTAGCGTTGTCTGATGGTTTCGGCTTTTTCGGCAAAAACATCAGAGACAGCGACGAGGTCTGTTCGCTCACATGCGACAGCTGCAGCAGCGTGTGAGAAGGGTTGCCAAATAAAACTATCATCTCGACCTTCAACTTCGTCGTCGATGGTTGCGCCCATCCGTCCACATCCAATGAGACAGGCTTTGTATGTGCGTGGCATAGTTTTCTCCTATAGATAGATATAATGCCCAATAGGGCGAAAGATCAAGTTCAAGACTTTGGAGCGGGTTACCACCTGTGTTTGATCCAACCTACGTTGTTAGTATGTTATCAAAACCGGAAGTCCTTGTCAAGACTATATCTTTTTAAATAGGACTTACGCAGCAAAGTCGTCCCCGTGATGAAGTCCTCAAACATGCCTGTGTTCGGACAGATGGCTTCGGCTTTCGTGCCTGTCCGCTTATGAAAAGGACGCAGGGCACGGGGACCCTGCGAAACCAACAGAAAAACTACGCAATTTGCGTAAGTCCTGTTAAAGCGAAATTGTTGGTTTTTTAGGATACTTATTCGTTAAATAAAATATAACCAAAATTCGCTTTCACGGAGAACACATAAATTCAAGTTCACAAACCCAATGAAATCAAGGCTTTAAAGAAAGCTCCGTGAAGCCTCCGTGAATTCGCCTGTTAAAATGCAATCCTTGGTGAAGAAAAAAAATAGATAGACACGTCAGTGAACGCTTGGAATCAGAAAACGCCGCGACCACTGCTGGTGAGGTTTCCTAACCTTGCTGGGTTTCCCTTAAAAATGAAGAGGCGAGGTTGGGAAACCTCGCCTACGAAGGGATAGGTATGAGTGTTTTACTCCCCAATGTAAATTTTTCCGAAGTAAGGACGGTAGCCAGCGGGTCCGGGATAGCCGTCCCAGAGGTTCGCATCGGCGGGAAATGCAGTTTCGCCACCACTACGAAGCCATGCCATGACTGCAGGATCCGCGCCGCGACGTTCGATTTCATCAACTGCGGCGGCGTGAAGTTCCGCCACAACATTAGGATGTTGATCGGCAACATCTTCTAATTCACCAAGTCGGACAAGTTTAGAATTCTCAGGTTTCGTGCCGACCTCTAAGCTCCACTCACGGGTAAAGATTGTGAAGAGGTTGAGGTTCGGATTTTCTGCGGCGTTCTCCCACCGCTCAATGCTTCCACCTGAAAGCGCAAGTTCCCTTTCACCGGATCCGCCATTGCGGGCAGGCGTTAGTATGTCGTGTCCCTCAATCCCATCAGGACGTGCCTCACCCAAAATGTTAAGGATCGTCGGGAAGAAATCTTGGGGTTGCACAATGACGTTGCTTCTACCCGTATCACCTTCGGGGAGTCGGATAAAGAGCGGTACGTGTGTCTCTTGCTGACGAACGGGTTGTCCTTTGCCAAATCTACCGCGTTCACCGACATTCGTGCCGTGGTCAGCCGTAAAGATAACAGCGGTATTTTTATCGAGTCCGGTGGATTCGAGTGCGTCAAGGAATTGTCCAAAGCAGTGGTCCATCCATGTCGTTTTAGCAGCGTATTGTGCTTTGATGTGTTGTTTCGCTTCGTCTGAAAGCTGCGCGTCGCCGCGGGCACCGAGACTGCGAGGATCGACGCGACCGTCGTAACCCGGACGCGTATCGTATTTTTTCATAAATTCAAGGGGCGCGTCCCACGGTTCGTGTGGGTCGAAGCAGTCTACCCAGAGGAAAAAGTTGTCTCGTTTGGTGTTATCTTTGAGGAATTGCGCAGCGGTGTTGAAAAGTTTAGCGCAGTTCCAATCTTCAGGCTTTTTGCGGTTTCGGTTGGCGCGTGCGTAGCTCCGAAGCATGCCTGACTCGGCGGCTTTGTCGTCGATACAATCAAAGAGTGATTGGCGGGTCCAGTTGTCGGGCCATTTTACAGTATCGCTGATCCAGTCTCTATCGACTTCTGCACCGCGAACAAATGTCCACGCGTGGAAGGGCCAATCGAAATTATGTCCGCCGTTGACGAGGTGCGGTGTATCGTGGATGAGTTGAGTAGCATAGCCCTTCTCTGCAAGCGTCCACGGTAAGGTCTGACGTTCATGACGGAGCGGTTTCCACGGATGGATGGGCGCGCCGTATTGTCCGGTGATGACATCCGTCCGATACGGAATAGTCGGAAAGCTGGCGCAGAAAGCATAATCAAACGCCAAGGCTTTAGAAGCAAACCGATCAATGTTAGGCGTTTCTATCCAATCATTTCCGTTTGCGCCGATGTAATCGTAGCGGAGTGTATCAATAACGATATAAACGAGATTCATTTCTATTTTTCCTTTTATTTCCTGTCGGTTTTCAAATCGCTTTGCTGTCAGCTGTCAGTAGGGACGGGGGGATTTCGTCTGTGAATAGACGAAATCCATTCCTTGTATTACATTCCTCGCCCTACGGGTTCCGTCCGCTGCAATGGGACTTGTCCGACTGCTGACTGCTGATCGCTGATAGCCAATAATGTTACCATTTCGGGATTGCACCGAGTAAAAGTTTCTGTTGGGGTGTGCCTTCCTCTCGAAGTTTTGTGACGCGAGGACCGTCGAAAGGTTCTCTGGATTTCATCCATGCGTTTTGATAGCACATGAGACAGACGCGGCGGCGTTGTGAAGAGATATTGGCAGCACCGCGATGCCACGTCCAGCCATCGAACATGACCGCTTGTCCTGGGGATGCAAGTACCCGTTTTTCGTCTGGCAGTTCGACGGGACTAGGAGGTGGTCGGAACGGTGCCCTATGGCTACCGGGTTGAATGACGGTAGGACCTGTCTCATCTGTAACTTCGTCGAGATAGTACCCACAGTTAATCTGTGCAGGAAGGCTTCCGTAAGGTGTTCCGTGAGGTGCTACAGGCCAAGGACCATCACGATGCCAATTCTGATCGGGCGTTCCGGGTTCGGTGATACGTGCTGTCGCGCTGTGAAGTTGTACGCATGTACCCAGTATGGCTTCCATACGCTTTAGGACGGGTGGATTGTCGAGTAAAAATGCGAACCGGTCGTCTTCTTCAAGCAATTCACCGATGAATTGGCTTTTGTCGTTGCGCTTGTAACTTTCATCAAGAGCGTTTCGTAAGGACTCAATCTGCTGTGGCGTTGCGACGTTGTCGACAATGAGATAACCCCAGTTGAGGAAGAAGTTAACCTCTTGCTGCAGTTGATGATCCAATTCGACATTGAGGGTTGGTGGTACGACGCTCGGATTTGCCATTTAATTATGCCTCCATTCCATTGCAGGACCTTTCCGACAAGTATTTTCATATCCTTTAGGGTGCTCAATCTTAGTAGGAGCGAGTTTCACTCGCGACTTTAAAGTGCTTAATCGCTTCCAGTGATGTACCGACCTCGTCGAAAACCGAAGAGTTAAAGAATCTTTATTGCTTCCTGGTCGGCGGTTGCCCATTCTTCCCATCGCTCTTCATCGGAACGGAGGAAACCCGAGTTGCATCGAGGTTGAAGTTGTTCATCCACACCGAGAAGTCGCATGTGTTGGTGATTATTGGAGGCTTTCGCCGCTTCGAGCAGTTTTTGTGTGTGCGGACCCGTATGATGATCAGTGTGTTTCAGCCATGTCAGGTTATAGTAGATGCTGAAGAAATAGCGTAACTGTCCAGAGGTATTCGGTGTTCCTGAGTGAATGAGTCCGTTGTGTGTAATAACGACATCCCCTGCTTTCATGTGGATAAGGGTTTCATCAGGATGCGGTTTTGCGCGATCCGTGTCTTCCATCGTAATCGGCTTGCGATGCGAACCGACAATGACGCGTAGAGGCCCGAATTCATCTGTCAAGTCTTGCAGATAAGAGATGGCGTTAATGGCGTTTGGACGGTGATACGCGTCGGTGTAGGGAACGTGTGCCCATCGGTCACGATGCCAGCCAGAGACTCTACCTTCTGCCTTCTCTTTTTCCATTGACGGAAACGCAGCAAGCGTAAGATTGTCCAATTGCACGAAAGGTCCCATCACCTTTTCTACAAACGCAAGGATTGTAGGGTGCGAAACCGCCGACCACATCAGTTCGGGCGCGAGTTCAAGTGTATTTCCGAACCATGTTTGTCCATCGTTGGCTGCGGAGAGTTCTGTGTGCTTCTCCCGCCAACTTTGCATTTGTGATTCGTCAAACACCTTCTCAAAAACTGCGAATCCGTCTCTTTTATACGCTTCAAAGCGTTCGTTTAATGTTGGCATTTTTTAATTTTTCCTTGCAGTTCGGTGAGATGAGTTGGAAGACCAACAACCCGCTCCGTAGATCCACACACAGAGCCAAGTCACAAAAAAATAAAATCGGATGCGCCAAAGAATAGCCCCAGCGGGGCGAAATGTTTATAGAAACGCCATTCGTCCCGAGGTATAAGCCCCAGCGGGGCGAAATGTGGATCCCATAAAAAATCGTCCAAAGGTTAGCATAATTAGCGCAGTCCATTTAGGATTGCTTCACAGAGTTCCATGGTTTTGACAGCCTCATCGAGGTTCGCAGCGGGGAAAGAAACAGGCGTATCGGATTTGACACAATCGAGAAAATACCTGTTTTGCTCGGTGGTACCGCTGTTGCCTGGATTGGTGAGTTGGTGTTGCTGACGATCACAGAAAACCGTGCCGTGGGAGACACCCTCAAGATAAGCGGAGATGTCTCTACCGTGAATCTCGTAGCGTTCAAGGCGGGCATCAGTGGTGTAATTAGCGGTGTGTTGGGCGACACATCCATTGTCAAAGAGGATGAGCGCTGCGTGGACGTCCTTGTAGTCGGAGATTGTCCGTCGGACAACACTATGGACTTCTTGAACCTCGGCTTCGGCGATGGCGCGGATGGCATCGAGCGCGTGGATGGGGGTCTCCAAAAACATATTGTCCATCAGGTGTTCTGGGAATCTACCGCCTTGTGCTAATTGCGTGATGCTCTTATGAAATTCCCCAACGATCTGTGTGACGGGTCCCCGCGCCGTGACTTGCCGTTTCGCTTCGACGATAATCGGGTGGAATCGGCGGTTCCAACCGACCATCCCTTTCGCACCTGTCCGTTCTGCGGTATCGCGCAACGAAACTGTTTCCGCAACGCTCATACCCGGCGGCTTTTCTAAGAGCGTGTGGATACCGCGTTCAAAGCACGGAAGTGCTGCCTCACCGTTGAGGTGAGCAGGTGTGGCGACGAAGATGGCGTCTAAGGTTTCACTGTCCAGTAATGCCTCGATGCTCTCATAGCGGGCTGAGACATTGAACATTTCCCCAGCGTTATTGCGTGATGCTTCGACCGGATCACAGACAGCGACAAGGGCAGTGTCATCAAATTCTGAGAGGATTTTCATGTGGCCGCGACCTCTACCGCCGCAGCCGATGACGGCAACTCGTAGATTTGACATGTTTTTCTCCTTCTTGTAGTTCTCGGTTCGCCTGCTTTAGCGTCTGATGTGAGGCGCCTCCATGACTTCTCGCTGTTCTGGGGACATATCCTCAATGTAATCGGGGTATGTGACTTGATGCGCACCTGTGCCATAAGATTGAAATCCGGGGCTGAATTTATAGAGTAGTGCCCGGCGTTGATGCTCCCCCTTCCATGGAAGTGTACCGTGCGTCAGCGTTTCAGTGAAAATTACGGCATCGCCAGCCTTGGCGTTGACCTCGATAACGTGTTTCTGATATTGCTCGTACCGTTTCATACTGCTTGGGCAAGGGAGGTTTGCCTTGTGGCTTCCGGGTATAATAGCTAAGCCGCCATCGCCAGGACCTTCGTCAGCGAGCATGTATTCAATGACGGTCAAACCTGTGTATATGCGTCCGTATTTGAAGAAGTAGGCCTCAGAGAAATTAGGACGTTCTATCCCTCCACCGTGTAGTGTCCCACCTTCCGTGCCGCTTTCCATAGCGATTAATCCTGGACCGTGATCGAGTCGGTATTTTTCGCCTAAGATCTCCTCAAGGTGGGATTTAACGCTGGGATGCACAAGGAGGTTGCGAAACGGTTCACACCAAGGTTTCTCCCATGCAAGCATGCCACCCATGTCCATGCGGTGCGCTGTGCCTGAGAGTGCAGCTGAACCGCCTGCCAGAGAACTGTCGCGTTCCCTAAGTCCCTCAATGTGATAATCGATGGCGGCATTGCATTCTCCAACTTCTTCGGCTGTCAAAGCATCCTCGACGATGAGGTATCCAGTCAAATCGAATAGATATTTTTGATCTTCGTTCATCGGGGGTCTCCTTCTCTAATAGGACCATTTACGGTGGATTTTAGAATTACTTCGACATTCTTGCGCTGTAGGAGGCGGTGAAGCCCTTATGGGCTTCATACCGTTGATTCACTCCGATTCCCGACTACCGGCTTAGACATTCTTGCTGTAGGAGGGAACTCCGATTCCCGACTATGGTACCACCGCTGGCGAGGTTTCATGAAGTTTCAGAATTTAAATCGGTAATACTCTCAAAAATCTCTTACTGTAGGAGCGAGCTGTGCTCGCGATCCCCATGGAAAGGTAACACAAACAATTACCGAATCATTTTTTTATCTTCATCTAACCTCACCAATGGACAGTGTTTAAGTAATTCTAAAATCTACCATAAATGTCCCTGCTTCTCTAAAACCTGATATTGCTAACGTGAATTTAAAAAAAATTACTATTTAGAAAAGCATTGCTAAATCATCGATTCAAGGTTTCCTATGCTTGCGCACTTTAGCTAACGAAGTTGACACCTTACTCCCAACACCAGTTGAAAGGGGCATCAGGCGGATTATTGACCTTATCAGCATAGCATCGCCTGTAGAATCACGGGCGACCTCAATATCAGGGCCGCCATCACGCGTCGAAAGGGTTATTAGGTTCCTTATCCTTGTTATCAGGGACACCATCGCCATCAGAATCACGATTCGGGTCAACCTCGACATCAGGGGTATCATCGTTAGCAGAATCGAGGATATCATCGCCAGTAGAGTCAGGGGCGACATCGGGGTCTTCCGAGGGCTCGCTCGGCTCTGACGTCCCGGAAGCAGGCTCGCTGCGGCGCAGTTCTATCGTGAACCTTTCACTATAGAGCAAGCCACCCTTATCGCTAACCTCTATCTCTATCTCTTGAGAACCCAACGGTGCTTCGAGCAACTTCAACGTTCGACCCACTATCTCAAAATAGGTGTCTCCTTCCAAAAGACGAAACGTATGGCTATCGCCACGATCCGCATCTGCAACGGACAAATCACCTATCCGAGTCCCCACGCCAGCACCTTCCGTGAAACTCGAACCAGAAATAGACAAATCCGTCGGAGGCTCATTGACATCTAATATCTCCACCTGAAAACTCTCACGACGTCCCGTCACCGTCTCTTCTATCACAATACTGTAGACCGAACCCTTTTCATAGTCAAAACTGATTCGCGTCAGGAGCTGCCCTGAGGCATCTACAGAGAAGAGCATATCCGATTGACTATCGGCTATCCGGTAGCTTGGCGATGCCACACGTCCATACGAAAACGCACCGATAACCGTCCCCGGCACTTCATTCTCCGCTACCGCCGCATTCGATAACGTTATCTCACCAACACCCACCTGTAGCGGCGGCACCTGAAGATAGTCAGCACCCAATCGCACACCGGTTTGACTCTCACTCGCTTCACCCACTTTCAAGGTGAACGTGCCACCTGAACCGGCATCCACTGTCCACTTGCATACCCACGTCGTCAGGTCTTTACCTTTCGGTTTGCACTCACCAGAAGCAAGCTTGCCAGACGCACGGACACGATACTGCGTCTGCGTCTCATTGAGCAGAAACCCTAACACCGGACGCGCCCCCTCACCTTCACCCACTATATGTGCCATCGCTTCAGAGAACACCACTTTCGTGTAGACCGTCTCACCCGGGACGACTGTGCTACCTGCGGTGAGTCGATGAGTCAACTGATAGTTCCTGTAATAGCCGACCTCTGACACCGTCAGTGGCACACCCAACTCCAATTTTGCCGAGTCGGTGTAGAACGCAGCCATTTCGTTGCCTTCGGCATCCACGCTCTTCTTGCCGACAGCGATCCTGAACGCACCGACATCAGCAGGTCGCACGGTGTATTTACTGACATACACATTGCCTGCTGTTTTCCCCTGCGGCTTGCAATAACCCGCCGTGAAATCCTCACCCCGCGCCCCGACTGCGGCGATCTTGAACCGCGTCAGTTGTTTTCCGATCTTGTAATAGATGACCGGTCGGGCGGTTTTATCATCAGCGGCGACGTGCTGCATCGGCTCGGAGAAGACGATTTTTAAGTAGATGGTATCTCCTGCTAGAACGGCATCAGCGATGGGTTTGGTGCGCCGCCAGTCGCTATAGTAGCCGATTTCCTTGACGTAGGGTGTGCCCTCAGCGGGCATCGCCGGTGCAGCAGCCACCGTATCAGGCACTTTCATCTCACCGAGCATTGCGTTTTCTTTGAGTATCGCCGGTTCTTCGAGCGGGTTTTCCCCACCGCAGCCGACGATGAGGCATATCGCTGCTATAACGCAGCCGATGATGTGCATAGTGGTTTTCTGTGCGCTATTCAACTTGCCTCCCGAGTGTAAGATGACGCCTCTGCATTGCAAGGACTAATCAGTTCTCAATTTTTCCCTGTTGCTTCTTCAGGACTTTGCGGTTTGCCGGTTGCGTCACCGCCGAGCCATCGATAGGGACGTGGGTAAAGGGTCAGTGCTCTGTCCTCTAAGGGTAGTTTGACGGGAACGCTATTTCGACTTGCGGAGAGTTTCGCAGCAATCGCGACCTCCAACGCTTGTCGGAGATCCGCGCCGGTAATCCATGGGTGTCCATCGCCATCAACAGCACCTAAAAAAGAGCGAATTGAACCGGTGAGGTAGCTGTATTCGCTCCACGGATATCGACTATAGTTGGGATCAATTCGGATACGATTCCCTTGCTGATTGTAGCCTTTGAAAATCTCTGGAGGGTTCCAGTCCCAGCGGACGAGGCATTCATCTGTCCAGACATCTACACCGCGACACGATGTCGGCGTTCCGAAGACATTGCATTCAAGCCCATTGCTGAGTTGGAAGCGTCCGTTGATGATTAAGCCTTCATCGGTTTCTGCATCTAAGGCTTCTGGAGGTGTTCCCCACGCCGTTACCTCTTCGACTTCGGCGTTGGTGAACAGTCGGAGTACGGAGATGTGTTGACAACCGCCACCCGAAATTTCACCACCGAACCCGTGGACGCTCGCGCCTCTGATATGCCCGAATTCACCGTTGTGGAGCCTAGATGCTGCCTCCTGTACCTCGTTCATTGCACGTTGTAGGTTGCCGCCAGCAAATACGATCCCTCGTTCACTACACGCTTCAACCATTGCGTCGGCATCTTCAAGGCGTGCGGCGATCGGTTTCTCCGTGGAAATACCTTTAACACCGGCTTCAGCACAGGCGATTACGACGTCTTTCATGTATTTCGTGGGTGTAACGACGACTGCGATGTCTGGCACGGTGTCGGCTAATAAGGCTTCTACATCCCGGTAGAGTCCAGCAACACCGAAGCGCGTGCCGAGGACGTCTCTCCGTTCTGCATTGGCATCGACGATTGCGGTAATCTCTGTGTCGGGATAGGTGGTGTATGCCTCAGCATAGTTCTGCCCCATCCGTCCGCATCCGATGATGGCTACACGATATTTGGTGTCTCTCATTGTCAAATCCCCTGATTTTGCATGTTAGCAAGGTTGCAAAAGTGTGTCAAGGAAAAAGCATGACCGTTTGGGCTAAAAATGTGCTTGTTTTTTTTTACTATTTATGGTAGATTTTAGAATTAACTTTACATTTTTAGGTTGTAGGAGGGAACTCCGATTCCCGACTGACAACACATTGGGTCGCGAAATGTAAATCTAAGACAAATTATGCTATAAAAGCATAATTTGGAGATCGCTCCTACAGAAAACGTGTAAATATATTTTCATAATCCACCATAGTATATAATGAGCGCAAGTGAAATGATTGCGCATTTCGTTGTTTCTTGAGAACTACGCGACAATTAAGTTGCTTTGATACACTTCGAGGTAAGGGAAAATGCCTACAAAAACCGAAAAACGACTCAATGGTTATGTACCAAACCTGGATGTGCCTTTTGAGGATTTTCAGAAGCAATTAGCTGCTTTTATTCAAGCCGAGCGGGAACACCTGAAAGCCCGTATCTTGGAAGGAGAAGGCGGGTTTGTGGCTTGCAGGATCCACACAGAAGTGTGGGATGCAGTTATTCAAAAGGTTTATGAGGTAGCCTCCTTTCAGATTCAGGATGAATACCAAAAGCAGCTCGAGGTCCTAAAGATGCTTCCGGACGTTGACGTGGATGACTTGGAAACAGAACTGGAAGGTTGGATACCCGATGTCGCACTCTACGGGGTCGGTAGTTACGGTAGGAATGAACTTTGCTATTTTTCCGATGTAGATGTTGTATATACATCCTCTGTGGATTTAGAAGATATTTACGATGAGAGTACGCTTGAACTGATCCGATGGTTCTACGACTTTTTTGACAGCCTTCACTCGGTAATTCCGGGCTTTGAGTTCAGTTTTATCTACCGTCCACTTGCGGATGTAACGAAGTGGAACTATCAGGATATGACTGCGCTCATTGATATGCGATTTATTGCTGGAAATGCGGCGTTGACAGAACAATTCCGAAAAGTCGTACATTCTGAAAAGTCAGATATTTCCCTTGTGCTGGATTTGCTGAAATCAAAAGCGGATGCGTTCAAGGCTTCTGAGGACACAATCTATCTGAACCAACCCAATGTGAAAACCGGACGCGGGGGGTTACGCACACTTCAATACGCCTTCTGGATATGTGGGCTTCCAGACTTTACATCGATTACAGATCTCTACGGGCGATACGATGACGAACAACTGATCCCCTCTCTTGATTTCGTGTTTAAAGTCCGAAATCTGCTCCACGTGCTTGCTGAAGCACCGCATGACGATCTTAGCTATCATCCTGAAAAAGGGGATGTACTTCAGTCGGAAGTCGCACGGGTACTCGAATTTACAGATGAAACAGATGAGGGGCGTTATGCATTCATGGCAGAATATTATGCTAAGGCAAAATATCTGCATTTCAAGGGCGAACTTCTGATTCGGAAGATGTTAGCCAACGGGATTCCAATTTCGGATGTGCTGGCAGTAAGAACTGACCTGTTGTATTGCATGGATAATAACTTCGGTGAACTCGACACCGATGAACTTTTTCGACTGTTCACTTACTTCCAGCAGTACGATTTTGAGATTGATGCGTCTCTTTCTACCTTTATTTCTCGCTATGTGCATGCATTTGATTGGGATTCTTTCCAAAAGCGAATGGTAGAGCTGCTAAACATGCCGGGAGATGTTGAGAAAACCTTAACCCGTCTACACCGACTTAATATTCTCTCGCGGCTCGGTGAGGGTGGAGCACTTTTTGAAAAGGCAATGATGACCCGGAGCGAGCGGAGTCTGGATCCTTATACAGTCGGGAAGCATACACTTGTTGCGATTGGACATCTTGATGAAATCCGACAAACTGAGCCGAGCAGTCCGTTTGGAGGTGCCCAGTTTGGCGCGCCGGTAGCGTCGTCGCCGACTTCTGAGTTAGAAGATCTCAACACGGTTTTTCGTTCCCTTTCGGATCCTGCGCCACTCTATATGGCACTGTTCTTGCACGATATAGATAAGCCTGATCCAACACATCCCATGACTGGGGCAGAGAAAGCAGAACGTATCGCACCTGAATTTGGCTTCAATTCGCAACAGACGGATGATATCTGTTTTCTCATTCGGGAACACTTGGCGATGATAGATTTGGCACGCTATCATCATTGGGATGAAAGCACAATTTCTGAATTCTGTAAAAAAGTCAACTCTTTAGAGCGTTTAAGCGCTCTCTATCTGCTTACTTACTGTGATTCCAAAGCAAACGGTTCGCAGAATTTCAGTCATGTGGTTAAACATAACCTCAAGAGTTTATACGAAGCTGCCCGTACCCGCTTTGTTGGACCAGAGGAAACCCAGTGGGGTGCCTTCGCACCCGTTGAAGAATTTCAGCAATTTCTTCATTACATGCCGGTTTCTTACCGTATTAGTGTTTCCCCTCAAGACATAGCGATGCATATAAAAATGACGGGACAAATTGAAAGTGGCACGCCGGAGACTGAAGGAATGCCGAGTGCCGGTGTCGTTCAATTTGTTGACCGTCCCGGATTTACTGAACTCCACCTGTGTAGTCCAAGCCGCATCGGAAAACTGCACACAGTCAGTGGGCTCTTTTTTGCGAACGGCATAGATGTCCGAGACGCACGCGTCTACACCAAGCAAGATACAAGCGTTGAACTTGAAATCTATCGGCTCGTCCATCAGCCGCCGCATCATAGCGGAGAACCGATGCCCCTTGACGAAGAACTCAAACGCGACTTGGATTTTGACATCCGAGGGCTCCTCGCTCAGGAAGTGACGCTTGAGGAAATTTTTGACAGGCATTACGTGAATTTGGCTGAAACGTGGCAGGTTGATGAGGTAAGTGTTGAGACGACACGAAGCTATACGGAGATTGTTGTTGTTGGTGAAGAAAAAGTCGGGTTTCTACACTACTTTAGCGGCATTCTTGCGAAACTCGGTTTGAATGTTGAGATGTGTAAGTGTTCAGGCTTAGGTGGACAGGCAGTTGATCGATTCTATGTGCAGACAATTGCTGAGCCGAAGGTGGTGCACGCAGATATTATGGCGGCGTTGGAATCTGAGAACGGTGAGTCATAGTAGGAACGGGAGTAGAAGCAGGAATTGATTTGAGGAGAGATATGAAACAACGTGTACTTATCACAGGTGCAGCAGGGAAAGTGGGTAGTGCACTCTGGCAGGCATGGGAAAAACAAGATACCTACACACTGACATTGATGGATATCAATCCTATTGTAGGGTCGAGTTCACGTGTGGTACAAGCAGATATTCGGGACTATACTGCGATGAAGAAATTGTGCCAAGATCAAGATGTCTTGGTGCATCTGGCTTATATCCGACAAGACTCACTTGGAAAAGTTCCGGGTGAAGTGAGTGACATTGGTGCGTCCATGAATCTGTTTGATGCGGCACGTGAGCAAGGTGTCCAGAAAATTGTTTATGCGAGTACGAATCACGTTTCAGGATGGAATGAGCGGTTGAATTCACCACCTCGGTTCTCTACTGGAGACCAGTTTCGTCCTGATGGGTGGTACGGTGCGATGAAGGGGATGGCAGAAATTGCAGGACGCTATCTCGTTGATGGACACGGTATGCGGTTTATTAGCATCCGAATCGGCACTTTCAGCGGCACGTACGAGCCGAGTGGAATCCGCCACTGTAGCACCCTCCTAACGCCGCGAGACTGTGTCCAGCTTTTTGGATTGGCGGTTGATTACGACGGACCCGTCAAATGCCTAATTACTTACGGACGTTCTGCGAATTCTGATGGGTATCAGCAAAGCTACCTTGATATAAGGGGTGCTGTTGAAGTGTTGGGGTATCAACCGCAGGATAATTTGGTTAAAACGCATCTCCACAAATTTTTATTAGAATCGTGATCGGCTGGTAAGTTAGAAACCTATGCGTGAAAATCCCGACTACAACGATATCTACTATCAGAATACAACTACTTATTCCCAAATAATCGATATTGTAACAGAGCGTGTTGTGTCACTCAGTGACTTAACTGCGCCGATTGGTTGGGAGGTGTTCTTCGGGAATGCGCACCCCGTAGAGATAGAAGTCGGGTTCGGTAAAGGACGTTTCCTGCTTGAAGCCTCGAGACGACATCCTCAGGTTAACTATATTGGGATTGAACGTGCCCGAAAGTATGTGGAATTGACGCGCGAACGGTTTGCCAAATACATACGGCATTTTGGCGTCGATAAAGCGTCGGGGACGTTCTCAAACGTGCGTCTCGTATGGACGGATGCGAATTATTTTTTGACCCGATATGTGCCGGTGGCATCTGTGCAAGCGTATCATATCTATTTTCCAGATCCGTGGCCCAAAAAGCGACAGCGAAAACGGCGAATTTTTCGGAATCAAGACTTCCTATCTGCCTTGGCGACCACACTCAAATCGGATGGGGGTAGGCTTTATATTGCAACGGATTATGAAGAATATTTCTCGGAGATACAGGAACGACTTTCGCAGGTCAGCGCGCTGCGTCCTGTTGGGAAAAATTCGGGTCCAGATCGGGATATTACGACGAATTTTGAGATGAAGTATACCTTGGAAGGCAGAAAGATTTATCGATCGGTATACGAAAAACTTGCATCCTAATACATAATGAGAAATAGAGAAAATCATGGAAACTGTGGGAACTGCTGCGGCACAAGCCCTCTTCACCCCTGAAGAGTACCTCGCCAGGGAACGGAAAGCACTGACGAAAAGTGAGTATCGGAATGGGCAAGTACACGCAATGCCGGGCGCGAGTCGCGCACACAATCTCATTACAGTTCATATCTCTGGTGAACTTTACATCCAATTGCGAGAGCGGTCATGTGAAGTGTATCCAAGCGACATGCGGGTAAAGGTGAGTGCCGCGGGACTATATACCTACCCGGATGTTATTGTTGTCTGTGATGAGCCACGCTTTGACGATACACATTTTGATACACTCCTAAATCCGACTGTGTTGATAGAAGTGCTTTCTCCTTCAACTGCAGCCTATGACCGTGGTGAGAAATTCGCGTCCTATCAGAAACTTGATTCCTTATGTGAATACATCCTCATTTCACAAGACAGGGTTCGGGTTGAGCACTATCTACGGCAGGATCAAGAGTGGGATTTGACAGAATTTCATTCCTTGGTGGATGTGTGTCAACTTCCATCGATTGGATGCGAGTTGTCCTTGAAGGCAATTTATGCTAAAGTTCAGTTCTCTCAGCAATAGGGCAATAGTTTGAGTCCGCCGCGGATTGCCGAGGGGAGAAAAAATGAAATCAGAACAACTCAGTAATGCCGCGCCTGAATTGTGGCAATCTCTTCCGAATGTGCCTGGCGTTTATCTCATGAAAGCCTCTGATGGCACCGTGATCTATGTCGGAAAAGCAATCCGTTTGCGAACCCGGGTACGCTCATATTTTGGCGATACTGGCAAACCAAAACTTGCTGTCGGAAGTCGTGAGAAATCTGCACATGCGCTGACATCACAGATGATGCGGTATGTTACGGAGATTGATTACATCGTCACAGAGACTGAAGTTGAAGCACTGATTTTAGAGAATAACCTTATTAAAGCGCATCAGCCCCGCTACAATGTAAAACTCAAAGATGATAAACGCTATCCTTATCTGTGCGTGACCGTCAATGAACCCTTTCCCCGCATCTATGTTACGCGTAAAGCCGAGAACGACGGGGCGCGATATTTCGGCCCGTTTGTTCATGTCCGTTCCACACGTCAGACCCTCAAGCAGTTAACCAAATTATTTCCCATCCGTACCTGTACGCTGCCGCTCACGGAGACAGGTAATAAGTACCGAGTCTGCTTGGACTATCACATCGGGCGGTGCCCGGGACCCTGTGCAAATAAGATTGATGTCCCAGATTACGATGAAATCGTTCGCAAGGTCTGTCAGTTCTTAAGCGGAAATACAGATGCTGTTGTTAAGGAACTGACGACGCAGATGGAAGCGGCTGCGGAGGCACTCGATTTTGAGACAGCAGCGAAATATCGGGATACCCTTAAAGACGTTCAACAAGCGATTACGACGCAAAGTTTAGATACCGTTTCCGCCGCCGATGAGGATGTCATCGGTATTGCTGCGCGGACTGATATCGCGTGTGTGCAGCTTTTGCGGGTCCGAGATGGCAAATTGCTTGAACGCGAGCACTATTATCTCAACGATGCCGATCCAGAATCCCTTGCAACGGCGTTAAATGCCTTCATTTCGCAGTATTACCAGAACGCTGTCTTCGTGCCAAAAACAGTTGTCTTGCCGATGCTAATTGAATCGATGGAGTTGATTGAGGACTGGCTTAGCGAAAAGCGAGGTAGCCGCGTCGGATTGCATGTGCCAAGGGCGGGAAGGCTCAGAAAACTACAGTCTTTGGCATCGAAAAACGCCGAAGTGCTTCTCACGCAGCGTGAACAAAATGTGGTTTATAGCAGCGGTGTGGAGCCGGCACTTGTTGAGTTGCAGGAGTTGCTTGCATTAAAGCATCCTCTCAGGAGGATTGAGGCGTACGATATTTCTAATCTCGGCGACAGATTCGCAGTTGGGTCGATGGTGGTGTTGGAAGATGGCAAGCCTTCTTCAGGGGAGTACCGTCGGTTTAAGATTCGCACAGTTGCTGGACAAAACGATTTCGCCATGATGCAAGAGGTTATCACCCGTCGTTTTCGGCGTGCCCTTGCGAATGATGAGAAATTTAACAAACTACCAGACCTGATATTGATTGATGGCGGAAAAGGCCAGCTGAGTGCAGCGCAGACAGTTATAAAGACTTTCGCTGCTTCCAGTCTTCCTGATATTCCGATGATCGCACTCGCAAAACGAATTGAGGAGATTTTCGTTCCAGGCAAATCGGAACCGATCGTGCTCCGAGAGGATAACCCCACCCTACACATGATTCAGCGATTGCGAGATGAAGCGCACCGATTTGCGGTTACCTATCACCGACGGCTCCGGCAGAAGTCGCTAAGTGTATCAGTGCTTGATGAGATCCCGAATCTCGGTCCGAAACGAAAACAGGCACTCCTCCAACATTTTGGTTCAATTGAGGCGATTCGAGAGGCGGGTTTAGATAGTTTGCTCTCCGTCAAGGGGATTCCACGCAGCGTCGCCGAGAATATTCGAAAGCACCTCTAAACGTTCTGCACAGATTCGTGCAATTCGTTCGACGGTTTGCCCTGCTTTGGGCAGTTTCAACACCCAGATTAGTGGATTTATAGCACAAGCGTAGTATTCTGAATTGGCATGTTATTTGCAACAACTATTTTTGTAGTTTTAGGGTTTAGAGCTGGCGCGATTGTGAAGTACACAACGGTGGATCAGCCTTAATTTTTGGTATCTTAGTCTTACAAATAAACAAAATAGAGAGAAAAGATGCGAGAAAGAAACATCAAAATTGTAGCTATATTGCTCATCCTGTTGAGTGTTGCAGTGCTCCATATCCGACTCTATCGATTCGCCGAGGTGACGCACGACGGTGCATTGCAAGTATTGGTCTGCTTGGGTCGCGTTGTCGGGATAGACACAAGCGACGATGCCGACCAAGTCCTGTCTTTCCGAATCCTCTCTGGGCAATTTCGTGGCGAGACGATTCAGGTAAACAACATTTGGACAGGGCGTGCCTTTGGAGACCGTGTATTGCGGAAAGGTGATGTACTGTTTCTCGATATTCCACTACGCGATCCGGCGAATCCGAGAATTGACACCGTTTCAATGCGGGAGTACTTCCGTACGCCGTTCCTGCTATATCTGGCGGGTGTCTTAGGTGTTCTAATGATACTCGTCGCGGGTATGAAAGGTGTCCGCGCCATCCTGACCCTCTTTGTTACTGCACTAACCGTCCTTTACGTGTTAGTGCCGCTAACTGTCGCTGGTTACAACCCAATTGCGGTTGCGCTCGTAATCGCCGCCTTTCTCACTTTCACGACTTTCCTTCTGATTACGGGATTTAGTTTTAAGTTAATCTCCGGCGTACTTGGGACGCTTGGTGGATTGACTGCTGTTGGCGTGTTATCTGTCCTGAGTCAACATGTGATGGCACTAACCGGGTTGGCGCAAGAGTTCGGTTTCTTAGAGCTCGGTCTTGCGTTGTGGCGCACCTCCGCCTCGCATAGTTGGAATTTCACAGGTATTCTATCTGCGGGCATTATTTTGGGTGCAGTCGGTGCAATGATGGACGTGAGCATGTCCATCTCCTCAAGCGTACATGAAGTCAAGCAGGTGAATCCGAACATCACTGTCCGCCAAGCGATCCGCGCCGGACTGAATGTCGGTCGCGACATTATGGGAACCATGGCAGATACGCTCATCTTCGCTTACCTCGGTGCGCACATGATGACGATGTTGCTACCTCGCATTGATTTCCCTGAAGTCGGTATCCTCTACCCGTTTCTGCGTCTCGTCAACGATGAAGCTACAGCAGTTGCGATTATTCAAGCAGTCGTAGGTACAATCGGATTGGTGCTCACGGTTCCGATTGCTGCATCGGTTGCTGGCTTCCTGACGCAATACGCCAAGGTCGACGCATCTGAAATTCACGAAGACCTGCCTTCGGAGGAGGAATTAGAGGAGTTGTTCCGTGCCGATCCACCTCGCAGCAAAGCCCGAATCGCCGTGCCTATTGCTATGGTTCTCGTCCTAATTGGCACAACCTTTGTTTACTATCGTACACACGAACTCTCCGCGACAATCTCAGAGCAACGCGATGCACAAGGGAATCCTATCAATAAATCGGAGTACGCTAAAGGTAGGGTTACTCAACTGCTTGAGTCGAACGGAAATTTTCTTTTTGACATTGACAGTAGTGCCGTAAACGATTTGGACAATCAGATCGTTCCGTCGATTTTGCGTGAGGCGTTCGAGCAACAAGACCTCCTGTTTTCAGATCAGGTGAGTGTCTCGGTCAAACCGTGGAAGGATAGCCGTTGGCTTCTCTCGGATGAGAAGTACGAGCAGACCTATAGCGTACGAGCAATGGAAGACACTGTAGGAGCGATCTCCGAATCGCGACTTAAAGTCTACGAATCGAAAAGTGAACATCATATTCTTGAGGTGGAAATGCTGAGCGGGATGTATAAAGGCAGACGCTTAGTGTTACGCAACATTGTAAATCACAATATGCCGTTACTGAGCATTCCTGCAGAACCTGGAGATGTTATTCTCTGTCGTGTCGCTGGAGATCCTGAACAGGTTAGCCTCGTAAATATCATTCAAGATTACGGTAGAGACCGATTCCTGATTTGGATGGTAGGGGGTATGCTCCTTCTGATTATCCTCGTCGGTAGAATGGAGGGCATCCGAACGGCGTGTGCGATGCTAATCTCTGCAGCAGTCATCTACTTCTTCATGTTGCCGTTGATTTCAGAGGGTGCGAATGCGGTGTTCATTGTGACGCTGACGTCGGGTGTAGTGGCGTTTGTGTCTCTCGTATTTGTGATTGGCCCGAGTCGAAAGACATTTTCAGCGGTGTTTGGAACGATGGGTGGCATTTTGGTTGCTGGCTTAATTGTCCTGTTTGCGCAGCAACACCTCCACTTTTCAGGGTTGGAGAATGCGATTTCCGCGGATATTGTTGAAGCAACACGCACACCGCCGTTCGATTTCGTACAAATCCTCTTGGCGGGTATGCTGATGGGGGTATTGGGTGTTGCTGTTGACGGTGCCATCGAAGTGGCATCAAGTATGGAAGAGATCCGAAAAGCGAATCCGAACATGCCGACATGGCGACTTATCGCTTCTGGTCTGAACGTCGGGACGGACATCCTCGGTACGATGGTGAATACACTGGTTTTCGCGTATCTCGGTGTAGAGCTCCTCTTGGTTGTCACAGTTACAGCACCGAATCTGGACTTTTTCAAATCGCCACCCGTGCAGCTCCTGAGTATCGGTGTTGTGTCTGCGGAAATTGTCCGATTGCTCGCTGGAACGCTCGGCTTGGTTCTGGCGATACCGATTACCGCTATGATTTGTGCATTCTGGAACCCGAAAAAGGGATGAGACTATCCGTGAAATGAAACATAACTGGTGTTCTGTTCACCTTAAAATGATGGGTAAAAGGTATTTAGAGTGCGTCTGGATGTTGTGCTGTCCATTTATCTTCTTGTAGGAGCGAGTGTTTTTGCTTGGGGTGTTTTTGCTTGGGGTTTTTGCTTGGGTGTTTCCTCAATTTCCCCTTGCTTGGGTGTTTCTTCAATTTCCCCTGCTCGCGACTTTATGCCCTCAGTTTTGACGTGACAAAGTACTAACGCAGGGCAAGACGTTATATTCAGATGGTAATATCAGGAATCTCTACCAAGGATTTGCTTTGTTGTAAACTTAAAACGGCTTTTTGGAAGTCTTGTCGGAAAATATTACGCATTTCAGCATTTGATACATTACCACAAGTCACCCAAATAACCTTAGGTGGGGGACCAAGCCTCTCTAATAATTGCACAAAGTCTCTATCTTTAGTTATTACAATCACTTTTTCGGTGCGCGCTGCAAAGAAAATTCGTTCATCACTTGCATCTCGGAGTCCAAGACGTTTGACAGAAAACGCTTCCACCCCAAAAGTGTCCGTGAGCCATGATGCTAAGGCAGGAGGAAGTTGGGCATCGATCCAAAATTTCATGCAGTGACTATGGGAGTGTCCATTTGACGTGCAGCGAACTGAAGGCACGCAAAGATGTCTTCAGCTTCCAGATCCGGCATTTCTTCAAGAATCTCTTTAACAGAAAGTCCGCTTGCAAGCAATTCGAGGACATCTGTGACACGAATCCGCATGTCTCGAATACAGGCGCGTCCACCGCACTTGCCTGGATTAAAAGTAATTCGGCTTAATAGAAGCTTTTGTTCAGTAACGATTTTGAGGCTCACATCGCCGGCTTGTTTTGCAAGTTTCGCCGCAATTTGGAGATCAGATTTTGCCCTGGATAGTTGTCCAAGTTTACCCTTCGCCTCCGCTCGGTGGTAATAAGCACGAGCAAAATCTGGTTTTAGATGAATCGCTGTGTTATAGTCAGCGATGGCACCTTTATAGTTACCCGACTTGCTCTTCTCATTGCCCCGCGTGAAGTACACCTCGGCGGATAATAGTTTGTGTTCGGTTTTCATTTGAATTATCTCCTTTATGCCAGTATACACTATCCGACCTGTAAATGCAAGAATGTTGATGGGCTATAAGCGTGAATTTTTTGCGTCGTACAGATGTCAAATACTATTGCGGACACCACGCCATAACCGTGCCGAAACTCGCAAACACACTATTTTCACCGCTCGTGAGGATACGTGAACCTTGGACGACAATCCGAGCGTCACGGCTCGTGATTTTGTAACTGACGGGTGCATCTTTGGCAATCAACGGTTCACCATTTTCGTCTTTGAGTTTATCGAGTCGATAATGCACCGAACGATGCGCGGCGACCTCAAATTCGCAGGAGACGTTATCCAGCGTCGGATCCTCATAAAGCACCTCTAAGAGACAACGTGTGTCTGTATCAGCGGTATTGGAGATGCATATAGACTCGTGCGAAAAATACCCACCACCGTGCGCTTCCCATTCCTGCTCCGCTGGGGTTAAAGCCGCCATATAGCCATCTGGAATAATCCAAACGTAAGCCCCATCGCCATCTGAACTATAACATTTGAGTGCATCGGCTATCGCCTCCGGTTCTTCTGCCACCTGGTCCAGCGAAATCACAAGAAATCGGGAGTAAGCTCTAATTCCTGTTGCGGAATTGGTGTGTTTTAACTCGCCTCTCACGTTCAGGCATAGTGTATTATCTCCTAACATCATAAGATGACTTATGCCTTGTGATGCAAGCCAATCGCCAAATGTATCGTTGATAAGTGTTGTTAGGGTCTCAAGCGAGATACCTGCTTGTTTATAATCTTCAATCGTCGTAAGTACTTGTCCAAAATTCATCTAATTCTCCTGATTTACACCATCCATCGTTCCCCGATACCGAGGAGTGCCATTAGTGCCTGCAAAAGCACGCTCTCGGCATCACTTCCAACGAATTGACGGTGTGTATCAATATAAGTGCCGTAATCAGCCGCCCACTCCCGAAAATAGGTTTCGTATTCCCAACCCTCTGTGGTACGGCGTAAAACCGACCTGTCGGGATAGGGCAGTTTCTGCGTTAAAAGTTCATGTAGTTGTTCCGAGGTCGGTATCCACAAGCTTTTTGACTTTTCTGAGTCCGGTCGAAGTGCCTGAATCTGTGGGTGCCGACAGCTCTTTATGTATTCTTGCGAAGGTCCTTGTCTTTCAGACGGATTCATGTTCCTCTCGGATCCCTCCATACCAATTTAAGAAATATTATAGGGTATGAGCGTTTCAGGGTCAACACCTACTGTTAACTCATCCCAAATCTCTGTTACCTTTTTGCAGAAATTTCGTATTAGTAGGATATATCACATATTTTTTTCAAACATCAGAAAAATCTTGAAAACCAAGAAAGGAAAATCCCATGAATTTCCTACTAATTCTTTCCGTCGTTTGTGTTAGCATGCTTGTTAAATTTTCCAGATATGAATAGCCGTGCGAGCAGCAAAATTCCCCTTGAGATTGTGCGCTAATTTGTGTATAATGTGGTATCGTTTCGTCCACCGACAATGTCTGGAGAAAATAGATGCCAGCGCTCAACATCAAACCGACACACAAACCCATCAGGACATACTACACCGAACTCGAAAAATATGCCCAACTCGGTGAACAGAACGAAGGCACCGTCCGCGCCGCATTCCAGAACCTCCTCCAACACTACTGCCATCAATCCAACTTCACGCTCCTCTGTGAAAAGACCTATACCCTCCCCTCTGATAAAGGGGGGTACAGACGAATTCGACCCGATGGTGAAGTTGTCGATACCTTCGGTTTACCACACGGCTACTGGGAGGCAAAAGATACACAGGATGACCTACACACCGAAGCGAACAAGAAATTCGCCATAGGCTATCCATCAGAAAATATCGTCGTCCAATCCCCAACCCAGGCACTCCTCTATCAACATGGACGACTACAACTTGACCTTGACATCACCGAACCGAGAAACCTCGTCCATCTTCTCCAGGCTTTCTTTTCCTATCAAGAAGAGAACATTTCCGCATGGCATACCGCAGTCGCAGAATTCAGAGAGACAGTGCCGGAACTCGGCGAGAAGTTGGCAACATTAATCCAAACGGAACGTCAAAGCAATCCGCATTTTCAGGATGCGTTCACCAGTTTCCATCAGCAGTGCCGAGCCTCCATTAATCCGAATCTCTCCGTTGCCGCTGTAGAGGAGATGCTCATCCAGCATCTCTTAACGGAACGCATCTTCCGTACCGTCTTTGATAATCCCGACTTTACCCGCCGGAATATTATTGCTCATGAAATTGAAAACGTCATTGACGTGCTAACCGAACGAACGCTGAACCGATCAGAATTTCTCCGCCCTTTGGAACCTTTCTACGCTGCGATTGAGCAAACTGCCAGCACGATCACAGACTTCTCACAGAAACAGGATTTCCTCAACACCGTCTACGAGCAATTTTTTCAGGGGTTCTCCGTCAAGGTTGCCGATACACACGGCATCGTCTACACACCACAACCCATCGTCGATTTTATGGTAAAAAGCGTTGAACACATCTTGCAAACCGAGTTTGATCGCTCACTCTCCGATGCTGGCGTGCATATCATTGATCCGTTCGTCGGCACCGGTAATTTCATCGTCCGTATCATGCAAGAACTCGATCCCATCTCATTGGAGCGAAAATATACCGCTGATCCACCAGAACTCCAATGCAACGAGGTAATGCTCCTGCCCTACTACATCGCCAATCTCAACATTGAACAGCAGTTTTACACCGCCACGAACCGATACGCGCCCTATGAAGGTATCTGTCTGGTAGACACATTTGAGGTTGCAGAAGAAAGGCAGATGCACCTATTCACGCCTGCCAATACCGAGCGCGTTGAGAAACAAAAAGAGACCCCAATGTTCGTCGTTATCGGCAACCCACCTTACAATGCAGGGCAAGTCAATGAGAATGATAACAACAAGAATCGGAAGTATGAGACGATGGACAAACGGATTGCAGACACCTATGCCAAAGACTCCAAAGCCACACTCAGAAATAAACTTTACGATCCCTATGTCAAAGCGATCCGATGGTCATTAGATCGGATTGGCGAGGAAGGTGTTGTCGCCTTCGTAACAAACAGCAGCTTTCTTGATGGCGTGGCATTTGACGGTATGCGGAAACACCTCGCCGAGGATTGTGATGCCATCTATATCCTCGACTTAGGCGGCAATGCAAGGCGAGGATTAAAGGTCTCCAATGCGAATGTGTTCGGAATCCGGGTCGGTGTGAGTATCAACCTTTTCATAAAAAAGAGTTCTGTAGGGGTTGGGTCCCCCAACCTCTACTGCTATCAAACAGACGAGTTGTGGAACAAAAAACAGAAATTCGACTTTCTGAATGAAAGTCAGCACACAGGTGGTATTACGTGGGACCCTATTCAACCCGACGCACGACATACATGGCTTACCGAAGGACTCCACCCCGAGTTTGACACCTTTATTCCGATAGGAACCAAACAAGCGAAATCCGTAAAAGGTGAAGTAGAAGATGTGATTTTCAAAACCTATAGCAACGGTGTGAAAACCAATCGTGATGCTTGGGTTTACAATTTCAACCGAAACGCCCTTACTGAAAATATAAGCAGGACGATTGATACGTACAATGCGGAGGTAGCTCGGTGGGGGCAACAGATGGATCGGGATGCCAATCTCGATGATTTTGTGGCGTCAGATGACAGAAAAATTAAGTGGAGTTCAACTTTAAAACAGAAGTTACAGAGCGGACAAATCACCGCCTTTGCAGATACAAAGATCCGACAGTCCCTCTATCGTCCCTTTACGAAATTGAACCTCTACTTTGATCGAATGATGAATGATAGAGTACTTGTATTTCCATTTATCTTTCCAACACCAGAAACTGAGATTGAAAATCGGGTAATAATCGTCAGTGATCATGGCTTTCGTGCTGGATTTAATGCATTGATGACGAATCTGATTCCCGATGTTCACACTCTTTCAGCAAGAGATAGTTTCCAATGTTTTCCCTTCTACACCTACGACGAGGACGGCACAAACCGCCGCGAAAACATCACCGATTGGGTATTGACACACTTCCAAACCCACTACCGAGACGATACCATTACCAAGTGGGACATCTTCAACTACAACTACGGCATCCTGTATCATCCCGGCTATCGCCAAAAATACGAGGCGAATCTCAAACGCGATTTGCCACATATCCCCTTTGCCGAAAGTTTCTGGGGCTTTGTGGAGGCAGGAGAGCGATTAGCAGATCTTCATATCAACTACGAATCCCAACCCAAATACGATAAGCTCAAGTTCATTCAAAACCCCGACGTACCCCTTGATTGGCGCGTTGAGAAGATGAAGTTCTCCAGAGACAAGACGCAAATTGCCTACAACAATTTCCTCACAATTGACGGGGTGCCTCCAAAAGTATTTGATTATCGCCTCGGCAACCGCGCCGCCTTAGAGTGGGTAATAGACCAATATCGCGTGAAGATAGACAAACGGAGCGGCATCGTCAACGACCCAAACCGCGCAGACGACCCCCAATACATCGTCAAATTAATCGGCAGGATAATTACCGTGAGTTTAGAAACAGTAGATATTATTGAGAGATTGCCCACATTGTAATTGTCTGAATCGCGGATTATCACGGATTATGCGGATTGCACGGATAGGAGATTGTTGTTTTCTTCTTCTTAGCCCTGTAGGGGCGATATGTTTATAGAAAAGGAGTCTACCTACCCCTCTTTAGCCCTGTAAGGGCGGCATGTTTCTATCTTCAGTCCCGTAGGGGCGAAATGTTTATAGAAATGCGTTCTCTTCACCCCTCTTTAGCCCTGTAAGGGCGGCATGTTCATTGTACCGGAACCAAATCAACAGAACCCGTTAGGTGCGGTTTTGCGGCGTACTCGCCCCGGTTCATGCCATACGGCATGAATACCGTTGATGCATGCGACGTGCATTCCTAACCGCACCGGATTCCACAATCATCCCCTTTAAACCGTCAGGAGCATCTGTTTTACCATCTCCAATCCATTAGAGTTTATTTGCTTAACGTGGGTTCTGTATTCGTAGCGTAAACTGTTAGTTTGCGCACAAATATGCACAATCTAAAAGATTATGCTACAAAGGGGCAACTTATGTTATCCTAATTCTTCCTTGATTTTTTCTCTCAAATGTGCTATCATTTTGTTGAAGATTCGGTAATTTTTTACAGAAGACCAGTGCGGTTAGGAAACCGCACCTACCAGTCTTTTAGTGCATAAATCCTATTGAGAATTAATAAAATGACTGCCGTAATTATCATCATAGGTTCAATCGCTGCGATAGTGGGCATTGGTGTTGCTACTTGGTCTATCATAGATACCAGAAAACGGTATGGTAAGGACTATTAGAAGAAAAACGCGGAGTAGATGATTAAAGATTTCATACAGAGAAAAGAGAAGTTTGACCAACATGAAAACAACAGAAATCCAGCGTGAACTAACAACATTGGGATTAGATGCCTGGCTCCTCTACGATTTCCGCGGCATAAACCCCATCGCACAGAACGTCGCAGGCTTGGCAGATGCACACATCACGCGCCGCTGGTTCTGCCTCATCCCCGCAAAAGGTGAACCGCGGTGGCTCGTCCATAAGATTGAAACCTCTAACTTCGTCAGTGTCCAAGGAACCGTCGCGCTTTACGCCGGTTGGGGAGAACTCAACGAGGAGATGCGTACCCTGCTTGCCGATATAAAGACGGTTGCCATGGAGTATTCACCAGATGCCGCTATTCCCTACGTTTCACGAGTGGATGCTGGCACACTGGAATGGATTCGTGCGTTCGGCGTTGAAATCCAGACATCTGCTGAGTTGGCGCAACGAATGGAAGCACGTTTGAGCGACGCGCAGGCAGCAGGACATCAAGCGTCCGCACATTTAGTATTGCAAGCGAAAGACCATGCCTTCACATGGATCGGTTCGCAGCTCAGGGACGGGAAAACAATTACAGAATACGACGTTCAGCAAGAGATCCTCGGACAGTTTGATGCGATGAACTTGGTCACCGATCATCCACCTATCGTCGCTGTAAACGCCAAGAGTAGTGACCCACACTATGCGCCAACAGCAACGGACACCCAAGAGATTAAGGTTGGGGACTTCATCTTAATCGATTTGTGGGCAAAACAGAAAGCCCCAGATGCCGTCTTCGCAGATACCACGTGGGTGGCTTATGCTGGAAAAGTTGTTCCTTCACAATATGTGGAAATCTTCGAGATTGTCAGGGAAGCACGGGACAGAGCGGTGCGGTTCATCCGTGAAAGATGGGAGGTCGGTGAGCCGGTTCACGGTTATGCTGTTGACGACTGCGTTCGCGGATATATTACTGAGAAAGGATACGGCGAATTCTTTATCCATCGGACCGGACACAACATCGGCACTGTCATTCACGGCAACGGTGTTAATTTGGATAACTTGGAGACGCGCGATGTGCGTACCTTGATTCCGGGGGTCTGCTTCTCGATTGAGCCGGGCATCTACCTTAGCGATTTCGGTGTTCGGACAGAAATTGACGTTTTCTTAGCCGCGCCAGGGAAAGACGGCGTAAAAGTGACAACCGCTCCCGTTCAAAATCAGGTATTGCCGTTGCTGTGATCTGATAATTCCGGTTTTTCAAATCTGCGAGGATGTGTGTAAGATAGGTACGGGCGTTCAGTATCCACTGTTCAGCATAAGCGGTGGCGAGTAAAGGGAGTGCTACAGTTAAACGCGGGGAGTCAAGCAGCCACTGCTCGGCATACGCGACGTAGTCTTCATCCACAAGTCCATTACTGCCCAATGAATAGACTACGTAGCGTTTGTCATCTCGGATTTCCATGGTCGGATTGAGCGGTGTGTTCAAAGATAAGCGTTCTGTGCCATCAATCTCAAGAACCCAAAAGAAATAGTCTTCATTGTGCGCGAGGTAACCGATCTCTACCTCAAGTCGGTGTTTAGTTTCAGTCTGTATCGGGATTACCTCCATATCGCGTTTGATTAAGACAGGATAAATAGCGGCGAAAAGAATCTGTTCATAGCCGATCGGTTGCCGGGCGTAGTTGAGAATCTCCAAAAGAATTTGTTGTTGTTCGGAGGTTTGTAGTTCTAAGCAACTTTTGGCAAACACATCATCGCGGACGGTTCGTAGTTCAGCTGGGTCATTTGAGTCAAGCGGTTGGAGTTGACTTATCAACTTTAGAATGCGACGGCGTTTGGGTGTAACGCGCCAGAGACTCCAGTGCCATAAAGTTTGCCACGTCTCCTTCTGCACCAATTGAGTGAAAAATGCTTTCCCACTTGTAAGGAAGCGTTGGAATCTGTTTTCAGATGGAAAGTTACGTTGTTCGTTTACCATGATTCTCGGTGTGGTTTGCGAACCACGCCGTAAGGCAAAATTTGACTTCTCGTTAGGAATATGATATAATAATACCACTAATAAAAAAGCCGGAGTGGTGAAATTGGTAGACGCACGGGATTCAAAATCCCGCGGGCCCTAGGTCCATGTCGGTTCGAGTCCGACCTCCGGCATGAGGCGATGGTTTTAGTAGATCCATCGCCTTTTCTGTTTGTGGTTACATCGCGACAATTTTGCGCATCCGTTCCGCCAGATCTATTTGTGCTTCCCTATCACTGCCGACTTCGTGAATGACATAACCGTCGTAACCAATAGCACGAAACGCTTCCATAACCGCTTGCCAATCTGTATCTCCATCTAACAGATTAACAAACTGATGATCACTGCGGGAGAAATCCTTGAAATGGACACGTTTGATGCGGTGTCCGAGTTCACGAATCCAGTGCTCTGGATAGCCATAAGCCATCATGTTCGCCGTGTCAAGATAGGTCCCTACCCATTCGTTGTCTACTTCATCAACAATATCTCGCATCTCTTTTGGACTCAGCAGAAATTTATTCCATACGTTTTCAAGTCCGATTGCGACTCGGTGTGCCGCTGCGGAAGGCGCGAGATCTTTCAGAATACCGACAAGGTTGTCCCATACCTGTTGGTATGTGCCTTCAACGGTCAGTTGACCGGGGTGCAATAAAATTCCGCCAATCCCGAGTGCGCCAGCAACCTCCAGGGCGCGGGCGACAGAGACTGCCCCTTTTTCGCGTTGCGTTGCATCCATACTTAATAAATTGCCGCGGTCAGCATAGCCCGCCGTGATACTGCTGATTTCAATACCCGCCTCCGCACACTTCGTAGCGATGCCACGTATCTCGGTATCGCTCATATTGATGTCGGTATCTTGTCCTTCACCAAACGTGAGTTCGACGGCATCGTAGTCAGCATCCTGACAGAGCGAAAGCGTATCGTCTAACGACATGCCGCCAAGGATAATTTGGGTAACGCCTATCTTCATGTTTTCTCCTTTTCGATATGAAATTGCGTGGCTGTTAAAGATTGTATGCAGAGATGCCGGATTTCGAGGCATTGTGGACACCGAATCGCAACATAGTAAGCGTCATTAAACACTGCATCAATTGGGTTCTGGAGAGGATTTTCCGACGGATTTCCCAAAAACTGATCAAGCACCTCGTATGCCGTGTCACAATCTGGGCAGATTTGCAAGTCGTGTCCGATGTCAATCCGGTCTAACCATGTCATGAGTTTATTACCTCAACGCGTAGAGGTCTAATGAAGTCTTGCAAACGAAATAACTTTCCAACTATAAAACCTGTGATAACCTTGCGCCCCCTTGGTTCGCTTCTGCAAGACTCTGTTCCCATAAGCGTTTGAAAGAAATTACCTAACATTTCTCATGTTACCGAAACCTCAAAAAGATTGTCAATCATTCCATACGGTTATTCTACCAATCGAGAGATGTGCTATTTTTCACGTGTGCATCTTCGATAGTATTGTGCATGGCATGAGCAAATACCGAAAGTGGTTCTTTCAGGCTGGGTGTCAGGTGGTAAAGTTCTTTCATCAACATCTTGATAGAATTGACAATGAATGTCGCGATTTCAAGGCTCTGCGCTTCCTTTGGTGCTGCCGACAGGGAATTAATGCCCTGTCGAATGGCAGACGGACAAATCGGCAGCCGGTGAAACTGTGCGACGCGCCACTTGAAGTGGGGGATAAACTGTTCATTCCAGCAGAACGCCAACTTAAGCACTTCGTTCATAAATCGCGAGCGACATAGCTCAAAGGCGGCGCGATCCCTGCGAGCTGCCATTCGCTTCAAGTTGTACTCAGGACCTGCGTTCCAGATTCGGAAAAGCGACTGGGCGAGTAAAGCTCGGTGAATATCTGGAGGGACGTAGAGCGTCCAATGTCGCCATAGTTGCGTGAACCTTTCGCCCGGGTCGTGGAAAACTTCTCCCTGAGTCGCGTCGAACAACTGTTCTGTCCAAGAACGGCCAAGGAAATTAACACGCGTTAAGTGAGGTAACCACTCCCGGTCAGTTTGGGGTGGCTTCTCTAACCCGGTGAGACTCTGTAAGAAAGAGCGGAATTCTCGAACTCCTGTTTTTCGTGGGTGAGGTCCGCCGTAACCTATCCATCGAACGCCATCTACTTCATCAGGCATCGCCGCAACAGCTTTCTCAAGCCGCTCATGATGTGCCTGCCACGCTTTTTCATTGAGAAGAAACGTAAGATACGGACCCCAGATATGATCTCTTGAATGCTTATCGTCGAGACGAAGATTCTGCGACGTGCCACCGAAACATCCAACGGCGCATTGATTCAAAAGGTTCAACTCCTCCAGTAGTTGTCTTCCCCTGCTCTCGAATAGCTTTCGTGACAGTGCCAACCCAGCGTCCGGCTTCATCTCGACAGCCTCAGGTGGGCTTAGCACTTGTGACATTTGGTGGCCAGCTTGGCTTATGGCGAATGATGAATTGACACATCCACGCCAACTTCGATAATTTTCCTCAATCGCTTCCCAACTATTCCATTTCCCGATAGTGAGCCGACAGCGGATAGACTTCGATTCGCCAGGACGCAACCGCCAATAGACATCCCAGCTTGGGCCTCCAACGGCAGTGCCCATAAGTACGTTCGTGAAAGCGACATCTATCGTATCAAGCGCGAAGCTATAATACAGGTCACGCCAGCGGGCAACCTGAATAGGTAAGGCGAATCGATGCCGGGACTCGGCGAAAAAGTAACTGTTAGAATGATCTGAGTGGTGTTCGGCAAAGGGCATGTTTGGTCCAAGGACAGTGCTGTTGCGATTGTTCTGGTTGTCTCCGCCGGCCTGAAAGTAGTACCAGCGCAAATTGCCGCTTGGTTGCGGAAGTGCGAGATGAAACCCTCGCTGTCCACCGTGTGGCACAAGGGTTCCCCAAAACAGCCCAACATACCCATAAGGATATTCTTTGGCGTGGGATTGGGTTTTAAAACGCATCTCAACGGTTCCTCTCTCAATGATTTCGTATTCGATGCGGGTTTCCACATGGGTATAGGGAGTTTCAGGTTGATGGTAAACAGCTTGCATCTCTGAGTGCTGGGTGAGTGTAGCCGGGCTGCTATGAGGTTCATACTGAGCTTTCGAAGAAAAGACACCTGTAAAGTAGTGATGACCGGTTAAAGCAGGCATAAGGAACGGAATTTCTACATTTTCCCCAACGATGAGTCTTAAGATACCGTTGTTCCAAGGTTCTGCCGAAAGCAGTAGCCGGGTGTTATGTCCATTCAATTCAACATTCATCAAAGCTTCCTCTGGGTTCGCCTGAATTCTAGCAATTGAAAGGGGCAAAACAGAAAAACCAAGCGTCATCAAACCTATCTGGGCTATAAATCGTCTGCGGGACATTTGACATGACATATTTCAAACTCCCCAGACTTTCTCTTCCTAAGAAACCAGAAATTGGGAAACCGATTTGAGGTAGCGACTTGGAAGACGGGCTTTGACATGAACGGCTTCGTCTGTGTATTCGGTATCCAGCACAGTGCCGTGCTTGTAAAGTAAATCCAAAGCTTGCCCGTCTGTATATGGAATGCTGAGAGAGAGATCTGTGCCGCGTTCACCGAAACGATGTGCCAAGGCATCTACTAAATCTGAGATACCGTCGCCGCGTTGCGCCGAGATCGGAAGCGCATCGGGGTATCGACTCCGTAGAATTTGCAATCCCTCTTCGTTTTTGAGCCTATCGATTTTATTGAAAGCCATGACCATCGGAATTTGGGTGGCATCTAACTCTTCAAGAACCACGTCTACGGCGGCTATCTGCGCTTCTGCTTCCGGATGACTCGCATCAACGACATGAAGCAGAAGGTCGGCTTCCGAGACCTCTTCAAGTGTCGCTTTAAATGCTTCAACGAGTTGGTGTGGCAATTTCTTGATGAATCCGACGGTATCGCTCAACAGAATCTGCTGTTTTTGTGGCAAGTTCACTTTCCGCGTCGTAGAATCTAAGGTCGCGAATAACTTATCTTCAGCCAACACAGTTTCGCCTGCCAGTCGGTTAAAGAGGGTCGATTTTCCAGCATTCGTGTATCCAACGAGGGACACTTTGATTTTTTCTGATCGGTTTCTTCGCTGAACATGACGTTGTTTTTCAACGGCTTTAAGAGCTTTTCTGACGTGTCCAATATTTCTACGGACCCAGCGTCTATCCATTTCAAGCTGCGTTTCACCGGGACCCCGGAGCCGTCTGCTGCCACCGCCCCCTGTCGCAAGTCGTGAGAGGTGCGTCCACATCCGAGTGAGGCGCGGGAGCGCGTATTCGAGTTGTGCCAACGCTACTTGTAGGCGTGCCTCTTTAGTGAAGGCACGTTGGGCGAAAACCTGAAGAATAAGTCCTGTCCGGTCAATCGTGGTGACATCAAATGCCCTTTCAAGGTTCCGATTCTGACCCGGTGATAGTTCTTCATCAAAAATAACTGCATCAGCGTTGAATTCTTCGATCAGCGGTTTGAGTTCTTCAACCTTTCCTTCGCCAATAAAATACGTTGGGTTCGGCATGTTGCGTGGCTGAATTGTCTCACAAACGACTTCAATACCGGCAGTCTCTGCGAGTTGCCGGAGTTCTTGTAGTGATTCTTCTGTTTCGTGCAGCAGGCTATCTCGAAGTTTTACACCTACCAAAATTGCACGTGTAGGCGGATTCGGGGCACGAGTGTCGTAAAATTCTTGCATTCAAGAACTCCTTTCTTGCTTTGATGGGAACTTATGCTGTTAAAGCACAATTTGTCTCTGCTTTACATTCCGAGGCATAGTGTCTCAGGCTACCCAACAATGCCGTCTCTACGGTATAGTGTATCAGATTATTGGGCTTTTTTCAACTAAAATCCAGTTTTGAGAAAAAACTTCAGATTTTCTGATGTTTTTCCTTGTATCTGACTTAATTATGTGTTATACTTTAACCCACTATGAAAAGTGCTAAAGATTCTACGTCCCCAGTGATTGCGATAAATCGAAAGGCGCGGTATGACTATCACTTACGCGACCGGTATGAAGCCGGTATTGTTTTGCAAGGTACTGAAGTGAAGTCAATTCGCGCAGGTCGACTTAACCTGACTGATAGTTATGCACAGGTGTCAGACGGGGAAATTTTCCTAATTGATGCACATATCGGTCCCTATGAACACGGGAATATCGCCAATCACGAGCCGAAACGGAAACGAAAATTGCTATTACATCGGCGGGAGATCACTAAACTGGAACGTTCGATCCGTTCAAAAGGCATGACCATTGTTCCAACGCGTGCTTATTTTAGTAACGGTAAAGTGAAGTTAGAGTTGGCGGTCGCCATGGGTAAACAGCTTTACGATAAACGGGATAAGATCGAACGTGAAGCAACCGCAAATGAGATGCGGGCATATAATTGAAAACCTAATCGGTAGTAGAATCCAGTTGGTACAGTTTCTAATCCGCTGAATGCCATACGCGCATCGGCGTTAATTCATTTCCAATCTGGGGGTGTAAAGGTTTCGACGAAGGTGAATGAGATATAGGTTGCATGTCGAGGTCTCCGCAGGCCTCGTTAAATAGGCGGAA
>JAPPNJ010000031.1 GCA_028818705.1 Candidatus Poribacteria bacterium | reverse complement strand
TGTAGGAGCGAGTGTTTTTGCTTGGGGTGTTTTTGCTTGGGGTTTTTGATAGGGTGTTTCCTCAATTTCCCTTGCTTGGGTGTTTCCTCAATTTCCCATGCTCGCGATCTTTTATCTTTGTTACTCGCGATCTCCCGCCTCTGCCACTCGCGATCTTCCTCATCCCATCTCAAATTTACACCGCCAAAACGGATAATCCCTCGCAGCCTCTACCAATCCTGACCGCACTGGGTTCTGATAACAATATTAAATAATGGTATTCAATGATTCATCCTGCCGAATACCGTGTTCATGGTAAACAGCTTGCCAAAGCGAACCGCTACGTCCCAAACAAGCGTTAACCTGTTTCGCTGTGTGGCTTTTGAAGGATTGTATAAGTCTCGACAATGTTTGCTTACTGCCGAGTTGGATAACGGCATGGATATGAACTGACCACCAATAACTATTTCAGCCCCAGCGGGGCGGCATGTTTATAGAACGCGTTTCAACCAATACAAACAAGCCCCAGCGGGGCGGCATGTACACAGGATTGTATGTTCACATTAATCTCTCTCAGAAGCAGGCAAGTATTCCTTCCACTGCTCTTTCACATATTCATAGAAACCCTTCACAGGCTTGCTTCCACATATTGGTGCTAGTTCCCCTCCGATGTTTGTAAGATATACCTTCCCAACCTCAATGGCATTTTGATACTTAGGTAGTGTTTACATTTTTTTAGAATTCACTATAAATGTGCTGTTTCTCTTCTGGGAGGGGTTTGTAACCCCGAATTCTTTCACAATTCACGAAGGCTTCATGGAGATTTTTTTCAGGTCAGGTGGGCCGTGGGTTCCTGAGACTCAATATGCCCTCTCTCCGTGAATCACGTTATAGTAAATTAGATTTAACTTATTTGGCAGTTAGCGATCAGGACATCCGGATGCCCGAACTTGTTCGGGGCAGTACGCCGGTTCAAACAAGTTTGGGCATCCTCTAAGAACTGTATAGAATCAACGATTTATTTTTTCAAACTTCACGAAACCGCACCTACCTATTTGGCAGTTAGTGTTACACAAATAGATCTCTGTCCTTCCGCATAAGGCACTTCCCATTCGAGCTGCTTGCCGCGTTTGATCTTGCCTGCATTGCATTGATACGTATCAAGTGGCATGCCACGGATTGAGATGCGGGCGCAATTGGCGTGCTTGGAGGGTTTCGATAAGACCAGTTCCAGCCGTTGGAGGTCCTTTGTGAGAGTTGCCTTTTCAATGCGCGCCTTTACTGCCTCTAACGACACACCCAGCGGCACGAAAGAGACCCTGACCCCTAAGCCATCTTGCGGGATGAGAGTGTAGTCATCTACTGTTTCGGAGACAGCACACCCATAGCCGATAAGTCCGAAATCCGGGTCTTGGACGAGATAAGATTTCAACATACTCAAGTTGCCGTAAAGTCCCATGCCGACTTCACCCGAAAAACAGCCGTTCCGGTAATAGTTGTACTCCGCGGAGCCTTTCTCCGGTGGGTTGAATCGCCACTCCCTGCCGTTGTAGCCTTTCCCTGACGGATCAACACAACTCCAGACAGCTAAGGTCGCACCGTAAGCCTTTTGTAAGTAGTGAAGATCCCCTGTCTGCTCGTATTTGTCGAAGAGTGGACGCGCCATCAGGGGTGTCGGATAACACCCGATATATCGCATGTTTGTGCAGTAGGAGAACCACATCGGGGTTGCGTCGCGACTGGCGAGGATTGACTGGACGGTGCGTTTTTTCAGAGATTCATCGTCTGCGACCTGCGCTAAGTAGTACAAGGCTGCTTTCGAGGCGTGATCGAAGCAATACTCCGAGGCGAACGGGTATTCCTCCTCAAGGAAAAACGGGAGACAGCCTTTAATTGCGTCCAAGAGTGCCCGATATTCGGTCGGCATGCCTTCCATTTTCAGCGATTTCAGGAGATGTGCCAAGATTGGTGAACCCATCGGGGCATGCGTTTTGGACATGTTACCGCGGTGATAGTCGATGTAATTTTTCGTCTCGTAGACGCTTTCGTAGGTGGCGTCTTGGTAGGAGGCATAAGCCGTGTGATAGGCGAGTTTGAGGTATTCCAACGGTTCGCGGCTCGTCTTTATCCCGTGTAACTTGGTGATTCGGTACATCTGATAGTAGATATTGTAAACGTGCGGATAGTTGTAGATACGCCAGACGTAGTCCCATCGCCGCCATGAACCCTCCCGGAGCCCGATGAGTGAGTTTAGGACTTGGTAGTTGTCTTTGTCCTGCAGCTTCCCATAAAGGAAGTTCTCAATAAACTCATCAAGGGCATGGATCTCCTGTTCGTTGGGATAGTAGGCGTTTTTACCAGCGAGGAATACTGGCGGCGCAAAGCATCGGTCATCGCTGCCCCCCATATCAATTGAGCCACAAGGTGCTTCCTCTTCTACGATGAGCCTTTCTTCATCATTATTCCAGATGCGGAAACTGTAGTGGCAGAGATCGTTGGGGTCCATAACCCGCTGATTCTCAACGATGAATTTGGCGCGGGCTTTCATCAGCGTCTCTATTGATGCGATGCCGTTGAAGAGTAGGTTTGTCCATTCGCCGTCCCCATAACGGATTGTTATCTTTTGCTCTCCCATCGCCGTGAGTCGGACGGTATAAGTGTAGCTATCACCCATCGTTGCCACGGATTCAACGTTAACACCGTCGTCAGTCTCAACCGCTGTAATCGGTTTCTTGCATCGGAGCAGCAGGTGTCCGGTTGTTCCGACTGGCAGTACCATCCCCGGTGCTACTTTCACGGCGACGTTGCCGCTCTCATATAATTTATTGCTAATATCAGTGTAGTCCCGCACACGACACATCTTGAATGTGAACGTCCGTTTTTCATCGGGTGCTAAAGTCAGGGATCGGTGTCCGTTGTACCAAGGTTCCACTGCTGTGGCTTTGGAAAACAGGTAAAACATGGAGCCGGCACCCTTCATCATTTTGGTATCGGGAAAAAGTCCGTACCCAGAGATTGCCTCCAGGGCGGTGTCGTCTTGCGGGATAATAAGAAGATGGTCGCCTTTACCGCTCGCTCGTGTCGCGAGTATATAAGAGGAGTGCCCAGAGACAAACGAACTCTCAATCACGCGTTGCTCAAAGACGTACTTGGTGGAGTCCACAGATCTGTGGTTGAAACCCTGTTTTTCATCGCCGATGCTGTAGTTGGTGTTCAGTGTGATTGGGAGTCCGAGTTCGCCGATTTCGATCTGCGTCTGCGAATGGTTATGAAGCGTGATTGTCCAGAGAAGCGCATCACCACTCTGTGGGTTTCCGCTAAATTCATAACATTGTTCGATACTGAGATGCTGGAGCCCACCTCGGTTGGCAGAATCGCCTTCATAGTGGGTGGTTACAGATTCATTATCGTAAGCCACTGTGCGGACATCGTCGCTGAGGAAGGTATGCATCGCGCACCATTCTGTTTCATCGGCACGGCGTGCTTTTAGGACAACGTCCCCGATCCAGCAGTGCATTGGGATACGTGCTGCCTTTTCGGGAACATGCCGTTGCTTCCACCAGATGTTGAGGCGCATATTCTGTTCATTGCCGACGAAGTTCGTACCTTGTGCGTCATCAATTAAATATAAACCTTTTACAACACCGCTTCGTCTATCTACGTCAAGCATATAATGTTCGTTGGTTAAGCGGAGATAAGCGTCGTGTGGAGTATAGCGTGCGTATTTTACCTGCAGCATGGTGGGTTGCTCGCTTTCACACCGTAAAGGGAGATGGTTTTCCTTGAGCGTAGCGGTTTCGGTGGAATCTGTCAAGGGAAAAAGGCGATCGGTTATCAGCAATCAGCGATCTGATGTCGGTTAAGGGAAAATCAGCAAAGTGAGAGATGCCTTTGGGCTATTGCACGATTTTGTAACGCGATGCTGCTTTCTCACGTTACGACTTGAAAAAATAGGATGAGATGTGTTCGGAGGATACGGGAATGTCAAAATTGACGGGGCCGGAAGCCTTAAGACTGATACGCGTGAAAAGGACTGCCCTCTACAGCGCAACGGGACGTAGGCACGGTAATATTCACTATAGGCGGACATCGCCGAAAAGTCCTCAGCATCACGGTATTGCAAGGTTTCTATGGTATGCTATCAACTCCCGCCAAAAGCGGAAGTGACAACGCGACATTTGAAAAATTTATACTTCGGATTTTTATATATTAACGTGAGTTTGATATTTGTAGCGCAAACTGTTAGTTTGCGCCTTAGGGGACACAATCTAACAGATTCTGCTACAAAAAAACCTACCGATTCTGCAAAATACATGCAACGCGTTTCTTAACACTTTATTTATCAAGCTCACGTTATATTAGATAGTTTTCAGTTATTAGTTATTAGTAGGCGCGGTTGAGAAACCGCGCCGTTTTTTTGTCTGAAACGATCAGTAGGATTCGATGCAGCGTTGGATTTCGCTGCGCTCCACCCCACCGAATGCCACACGCGCATTCGGTGTTGATTGCCTGCAGGGATTTGGTGGTCAGGGGAGGAAAACTTGACCTTTCTATTGACAGTCCTCTCGATTCGTGATACACTTCGGCTTATGTGAGCGATTATCACAGAAAATTTTATAATGAAGGAGACTATCAATGGCTACAATCAAAGTCTTGATTGCAAGTGGAATCAGCGAAGAGGTAGCAGCGATGCTGGAGGCCGCCCCGTCGGAGATGGAAATAGATTTTTTGCCCGACGGTGCGCAACTTAGTGATCACATTTCAGATGCCGAAATTCTCTACGGCGTGGTGTCGGAGGATGCTCTTCCCCATGCCAAATCTCTGCAGTGGGTGATGCAGCCGTTTGTGGGGGTGGAGAGATCGATGTATCCCGCCTTCAAAGAGAGTCCCATCACACTGATAAACAGTAAGCGTCTGTATGGACCGCAGCTTGCTGAGCATGCTTTCGCCCTGTTACTCTCATTGACACGAGGGGTCAACGCGCAACTTGAATTGATGCGAGAAAAAGAGTGGAAGTGGACACCGTGTGTTGAGGTGTCTGGGATGACAATGGGAATTCTGGGGCTTGGCGGTATCGGTAGGGCAGTCGCCCAGCGTGCTAAGGCGTTCGAGTTTGAAGTGATTGCGGTGGATCCAGAGCCGATGGAAAAGCCGGACACTGTTGATGAATTAGGACAGCTCGACTGGCTCCCGGAGTTTTTGTCTCGCTCTGAGGTGCTGACAGTGTGTTGTCCAATCACGCCACAAACCCATAAGCTCTTATCACACGCCGAATTCGATGCGTTGCCTGAAGGATGTTTCTTCATCAACGTCAGTCGTGGCAAAGTGGTTGATGAGGATGCCTTAGTTGCTGCGTTGAAGAGCGGTAAATTGGCAGGCGCGGGATTGGATGTCACTTACACCGAACCCTGTCCACCCGACAATCCGCTGTGGACGCTTCCGAATGTGATTTTAACGTCCCATACGGCTGGCGCATCGCAAAATATTGCTAAACGTGCAATGCAAACGTTTATCGACAATATGCACCGTTACGTGAATGGCGAACCGCTAATTAACGTTGTGGATAAGGAAAAAGGATATTAAACGGAGAAGTTTTGATGGAATACAAAATACCACTTCTTCTAACACCACAACCTGAAGGTGGGTATACAGTGACTTCTCCACTACTGCCTGAGTTAGTCAGCGAGGGCGATTCGCTAAACGAGGCATTAGAAAATGTCAAAGACGCTTTTGCTGCCGTCATCGAACTTTATGAGGAAATGGGGCGTTCATTACCAGAGAACACCCACATCCCCGATGCGAAGAGTCCTGTTTGGCTATAAGCTGTTTCAATCTTCTATCGCTAATGCTGTTAACGCCTCTGTATCAATAACAACACCAAGTCCGGGCAGATCATCAAGGACGAAAGCCCCGTCTTCAACGGTCGGTTTTCGTGTGGTGATTTGCCCTTTCATTTCATGGGCATCGGGAGAATGTTCCATAATCAGGAAGTTGGGAATCACTGCGGAGAATTGTATTGTTGCAGCAACCGACAAGATACCACCACCGCCGATGTGCGGTGTCACGGGAATGTTATAGGTATCGGCGAGACTTGCGATACGTTTTCCTTCTGTGAGACCCGTTCGGGCAATATCGGGCATAGTAATGTCGCAGGCGCGGCGTTCAAAGACCTCTCGCAATTCATAACGGGTGCGTGTCCATTCCCCAATGGCAACTGACATATCCAACGCCTGTGCTAATGCCGCCTGTCCGGGGATGTCTTCGGGTGCCGTCGGCGATTCTAACCACAGCACGTCTAATTCCTCAAGTCCGCGTCCGAGCATAATCGCTGCTGGGACGCTGTATTGGGTATGAAGATCAACCATTAATTTCACTTGTGGACCCACTTGCTCACGTACCGCTGCAACGATCTCCAAAATCTCAGCGCGCTCGTGCGTTGTGTGAATCTTCAACCCACCATAGCCCTGTGAAACGTATTTCGTTGCTTGTGTCACCGCCGCCTCTGGTGTGGTGCCTCCGATCCCAGCATACAAGGGAATTCTGTCTCGATACCGACCACCCAGGACTTTGTGAACAGGTTTCCCTGTTGCCTGTCCGATGATGTCCCATAACGCAATATCACATCCAGCGAGCGCATCGACAAAAAAGCCGGTATAGTGTCCACGCTCACGCATTGAAGTAAACATTCGTTGCCAGAGGTATTCCACGTCAAAAGGGTCTTTCCCTACCAGTATCGGACGACACAGATCCTCGACGATTGTTTTCGATGTGCGCGGGGAAACAGGACTTTGTGCTTCACCGTAGCCGACAACTCCGTCTGATGTGGTGATACGCACAACGGTTGTTTCGTGGTGGCGCGAATAGATGGAACGCCACCCTTCAGGTGAAACAGAATAATGTGGTTCTTGTTGTTCTGATGACTTGTCAGTTTGGAATCGGAGTGCAAATGCTTCAACTTGTGTAATTTTCATAACGCAACACCTCTTCTGCTATGGGTACATGACGAAGGATTTTCTTGAACTTTTACGTAAATAAACGTAGAATATAAAGAGACGCTTCATCTTTCTCCACTAACAGTCCAACCAGTTTCCGTGGACTTTCCAGCACCTCAGTAAATCTTCATCATGTCTTCATTACGTTCACCTACGGATACATCAAACCGTGAAAAAATCAGCGTCCGTACCATTCTTATATCCCTTCTACTCCTACCGTTCATCTACAAATGGCATATTGAATGCGAAGCACTCCGATACACCTTTCCCACACTGATGGCACCGTTTTACAGCGTTGTATTCACACTTCTGGTCATCGCGACGATCAATATGGTTTTGAAAAAATATATAGCGAAACATGCGTTGACAGGTGGTGAACTAATCAGCCTTTATGTGCTGATGTCAATAACGTTGCTGTTCATGTCTTACGACATGTTCCTTCCACTCGTCTCAATTATGGTTCACGCCTTCTATTTCGGCACGCCCGAAAACGAGTGGCGCGAGTTGTTTTGGCACTATCTGCCGGATTGGTTAACAATCAACGATCCGAGTGTCCTTCGCGCGTTCTATCTGGGCGACGAACCGTTTTTTGAAACCCATTATGTAATGAAATGGGTGATCCCGACGTTCTGGTGGTGCGCCTTCACTTTCGTGCTTATCTTCGTGATGCAGTGTATCAACGTTATTATCCGAAAACAGTGGACGGAGCAGGAACGCCTCGTGTATCCGATCGTTGAACTTCCATATCAACTCTCCTATAACACAAACCGCTTCCTTCGGAGTCGGGCAATGTGGTGGGGATTTGGAATTGCGTCAATAATCAGTCTTGTGAATGGACTCAATATGTTTTTTCCTTCAATTCCAGCTTTCCCAAACAAGTACATATCTATGAGTGCACTATTCACTGAAAAACCGTGGACGGCTTTCCTTCGCGGTGGGGACGCGATTATTATCTATCCATTTGCTGTCGGTCTCGGTTTCCTCATGCCACTTGATCTGCTTTCATCCTGTCTCCTTTTTTTCTTTCTTTATAAAGCACAATATTTGATCGCTATTCTAACCGGTCTGGAGAATATTCCCGGTTTTCCTTATCCATACGAGCAAAACATCGGAGCATACATGGGTATCTGCGCCGTTGCACTTTGGGGGACACGACGGCACATCTGGCGAGCATTCCGCACGGCATTTGGACGAAGACAGATAATGGAAGAAAAAGAACCGATGCGATATCGGACGGCATTTCTTGGACTTGTTTTCGGTGGAATATTTATCATTGGCTTTGCAATGCGCGGCGGAATGGCGACATGGATCGCTCTTCTATTTTTTGCCGCACATTTCGCCACTATTGCGATTCCACTCACGCGCATTCGAGCACAAATTGGCTTTCCCATTCACTCAACGACCTTTATCGGGCCGCACCATAGCCTCGTCAGTATCCTCGGCACGCGGCGCATTAGGGCACAAAACTTGACCTGGTTTGCTCTCTTTTTTTGGTTCAACCGAGACAATCGGAGTCATCCGATGCCCCATCAACTTGAAGCGTTTAAGCTGGCTGAACGCGGCAACCTCGACGTAAAAGGTTTGTCGCGTCTGATGCTTATTTTGACAGCCATTGCGATGCCGTTGTGCATTTTCATGTTGGCAGATACATTCTTCAAACTCGGTGTCAATACTGGTAAGGTGGGCGGGCAGATTAATAGCTTTGGTGGACGAGCGTTTCGCTTCCTTGAAGGTTGGCTCACCGCGCCACAAGACCCAAATAGCGGTCATATTGCTGCGATAACAGTCGGTTTTTCTGTTACAATCTTACTTTCAGCGGTACGGAGGCGGCTGTTTTGGTGGCCGATTCATCCGCTCGGTTATGGGGTATCTTTTCACCTTCACCTGTTTTGGGCAGCGTTTATTATTAGCGCGCTCGCCAAATGGAGTGTCTTAAAATATGGGGGACTTGGTCTCTATCGCAAATCAGTACCGCTCTTTCTCGGATTAGCATTAGGGGATTTTGTGATGGGAAGTTTCTGGAATATCCTCAGCATTATCCTTGATAGACCGACATATACGTTTTATTATTAATTAACCCAAATTGCTACCTACAAGATTTTAGAGATGAGGACTGAATTTTTGTACCGTAAACTGTTAGTTTGCGGGCACTCAGGGACAGACTAACAGTTTATGCTGCAAACAACTCTCACAATCTAAAAGATTATGCTACATACTGGCAACTTGCGCTAATTACATAAATTCGGTGGAAAAAGAGGTCGATGTTGATGCTTCATGCCCAACACAGGTTTATCCAAATATCATGAAGTGTTTTGTAAAGGCAATCTATTCATCGCTGGCTCTTTTCGATAGCGCGTTCAAAGGCGAAAAGTAGACTTTGGATATCCTGACGTAATATAGTTGGGTTCACAGTAAGCATGATACGTCGGGAGTGATCGCCATCCGATGAGGATACAGATACTGAATACTCCCCAAGCGTCTTGACGAAACACTTACTATCAACATCTGATGCTAATTTCAGTGGAAATATATTAGAACCGTGCTCAAAAGGTTCAACATTGATACCCTCCAGCGCGTTGATTTTATCAAAAAGTGCTGTTGCCTGTGCCATAGCACAATTGAAACGTTCTTCAAACCCATCTATGCCCTGAAGTGCCAACGCTGCGGCAAAGTTTGCAGATGCCAATCCGCCTCCAAACATACGACGGGCGTGATACAACCCGTCCGTGAACTCAGCCGTGCCTGCTAATATCGCCCCGAACGGTGCTCCAAAGTATTTATACAACGACACATACACTGTATCAAACAACGCTGCATAATCAACAGGTAGAATGCCGGTGGCGCCTGACATCATGTAGAGTCGTGCCCCATCAAGATGACTCCCAATCTGTTTGTCTCGGCAGTAGTCGGTTACCGCCTTCATTTCATCAAACGGCATAATTTTGCCCGATTGGCGGCGCACAGGGCTTTCGACCATCACTGCGCCAACCGGATTGACGACCCTTCCGGTTTCTGCCTGCTCTACTGCGGCTTTCAATGCCTCGAGTGTAAAATAGGGACACCCTTTTGCCAAAGGCACGAGGTTTATGCTACTAAGCTGCGTTACACAATCACCACTGTCATTGTAGAGATGACTTTGCTCTTGAACTATCGCACGCGGTTTCACACCGCAGAGTTTCCGGATGGCAAGATGGTTGGCGAGCGTACCAGTCGGCATAAAGACCGCCGTTTCTTTTCCCAACATTTCAGCGCATTTTTTCTCAAGCTGCTCGACATTGCCACCGAGGGAATAGCTGTCCTCCTCAAGCGTAAATTCTTGGTCGAACTCAATAAGTCGCTGTAGCATTGTCGAAGGCGTATTCGGTTCTCCATCACCTCGAAAGATAACGGTGTTGTCCGGCGGAACATCCTTGATAGGCACCGCGTCCGAGTGGAGCGATTGGGCAATATGGCGGTTCGTTGTCTGACGCACAGTTAATCTCCTTCGTGCTAATTCTATTCACTTTGAGCAAGTTTAGACTCGGAAGTGAGAGATTCCATCAAATTCTTCGGTGTGGAAACCCCATCTGACACAAAATTCGCTTCTCTAAACGTGAGTTCGATAAAAAATAGGAGTATGTTATAGAGAACCTCTATGATATAAGCGATAACCTAAACCTTTACCACAAGGAATTCTCCTTGCATATCATACCACTTTTCTGCGAGATTGACGATTTATTTCTGGGGCAGGGCGTTATGCGTTTATTGTTCACAAATGCTCTAACCCAAAACCTGCTTGACTTCACCGAAGGTATATGCTATCCTATTTTTTTGAAACAAATATTCTATATGTTCTCGAAAGGTGGAGTTAATGGAACAGTGGATTACAGATCTTGTTGGTGGGTTAGCGAGCCCGTTCCTTTTTCTGATAATTGCGGTGACGCTTTATACACTTGGTAAAGGCGCGGATTGGCTTGTTGATGAAGCCGTCATCCTTTCAACCCGATGGGGCTTGGGAAAAGCGGTTATCGGCGCAACAATCGTAAGTATCGGCACGACAACACCAGAGGCGGCAGTCTCTGTCCTATCAGCAATACAAGGTAAACCCGGGCTGGCACTTGGCAATGCTGTCGGTTCGATTATTTGTGATACAGGACTTATTTTGGGATTGGCGTCCCTGATTGCCCCGCTACCTCTCAACCGTAGACTGGCATCACGACTGTCAAATGTGCAGGTAGGTGCGGGATTTCTTTTAGTCGTAGGCTGTTTCCCGTGGACATCTCCAGCGAAACTTTTCACGCAAGGTGGCGCTCTGCCACAACTCGTAGGCTTTGTCTTTGTTGTGCTTCTGGCGCTATACATTTGGCAGTCCATCCGATGGGCAGGTGAAACAGGTGCGAATGCTGACGCTACAGAAGAGGCAGAGGAAACAGGTGCCTTCGGTACGCTGATTAAACTCATTGTGGCAATTGCTATTATTGTTATTTCTGCACAGATATTGATTCCGAGTGTGAGTATCATGGCAGAACGGATTGGTGTGCCGAAGCATATTATTTCTGCGACACTCGTTGCGTTTGGCACGTCGCTTCCAGAACTGGTGACAGCGATAACGGCAGTTAGGCGTGGACACGGTGAACTGGCGGTTGGAAATATTATCGGGGCGGATATTCTCAATGTGCTGTTTGTGGCGGGTGTTTCAGCAGCTGCTACGCCGGGGGGCCTGCAAGCAGACGGACAGTTCTTCCAGTTCTTGTTCCCAGCGATGCTATTTATTCTGATTGTCTTTCGGATCGGCATTTTTGTATCGGGTGACCAGTTGAAACGTCCGTTTGGCGTGGTGTTAGTTGGTACATGGCTTTTGGTGACAATCCTGAGTTATGTGCTTTCAGTTGAGATGCATTAAACGTAGAAGCGGTTAGCAATCAGTGGTCGGCAATCAAATGGACAATAAATGATTTCCTCACTATGAGCGAGTATGTTTGTAGTAGTGCGATTCATCGCACGTTATAAAACTATGAGAACGGGCAATAAATTGCCCTACTACAAACGAGTGTACCTAAACCGGACAGTTCTGACTTCTACATCATGTTCCTTGACAAATTTGTGAAGATATGTGAAAGTACAACCTCAAGTTTCGACCTAAGTTCCAAAACGCTCAAAGGAGGCATGATAATGGGCAATAATCAAGCATCAACAGAGGTTTATCGCGCTCAGGCTTTTGCTGATTTTAAACCAGAACTTTCGGCACCCGGAGCGACGCCTGAACGATTAGCGCACTTGAGAGAACACGGTTTCGTCATTATCAACGATTTTGTCGACAACCCGTGGATTCCAATCCTACGAGAAGCCGGTCGTCGGGTTACACAAGCGTGTGCACCAGAAAACGGCTACGACGTCATCGACTGCTCAAAGGGATATGTCCACCGCGCAGGTGAAGATGAACCTTGGGCAATCCGTGGCATCATCCATCCGGCATTTAAAGAGCCTACTTTTGCAGAATTTTACGGATCACCAGATTTCACAGGCTTCATCAAGGCTTGGTGTGACGTAGAGCCTGAAGACCTCGTCATGACGAATATACTTCTCTGGTGTAATCCCCGGAAAAAAGAGAACAAACTCGGATGGCACAGAGACACAACATGGTGGGGTACTGGAGAGAGTTACTTCTCACAAGAAGATCGCCGAGAAGGTCCCGAAGCCTATTCCGAGGAGGTCGAGCGGATCCGCTGGAAAGAAATTCAAGAAGAGAATGAGAAGCGACTTACCGAACGTAACGGTGTCAGCATGTTCTTGGCACTCACAGACGATGAATGCCATGAACTCGTCGCCGGTAGCCATAACCGATGGCGCACGCCACTTGAACACGACGTGCTACTTCCAAAATCGATGAAGGATCAGGGCGTGCCGTACACACCGAGTTGGAACGGTACAGATCCACTGCCCGGGCAGGTGGCAATCCGGCTCAAGCCAGGTGAAGCCCTCATCCGAAATGGTGTGACGATTCACACAGGACACTGTGTGCCTGAACGTGAGCGCAACACGTTGTCTATCGGTTGGTCGAAGTGGGGTGGTCCTTCTGATGAGGAACCGACGGTCTCCGATGCGCGGTTCGCGTGGATGCTTGATCCCACCGTCCGGGATGCGCTGCCACACGAATGGATGAAAACGGCATGGGATCGTTGGGCTGCAAAACACAAACTCGGCGATACACTTGAAGATCGCTATACAGGTTTCGATATTCAGCGCATCAAGGCTGGCGAAGTTGTTGGCTGGCGAACGGAATTGGAACGTCAAGCCGCTGCTGCAGGCGATGCGTGGGAACGGTATCAGAAGTTATCTTAAGAGTTGTCAGTTGTCGGTGGCGAGGTTGTGAAACCTCGCCTATCTTTTTGTTTTCTGTGGTTCAGTGTCAAGCGGGGGGTGCGATTAAACGGACAAACGAACTGGAAACCTCATCCAATTCTTCTCGGACCGCACTATCAAGTTCCCAACCAACACCGCCAAGGGTGTCGTCAAGTTGTTCGATTGTGTCGCTGCCACTGATTGCGACTGTGACTTCTGGATGTGAGAGCACCCACGCCACAGCGAGCTGAGCTGGTGTTTTGCCTAATTCCGCTGCAAGTCGCTTGAGGGTTAAGATCACCTCTCCAGTTGCGCCGCTCATTCGTTGTGCAAAGTCATCACGTAATCGTGTCGCCCACAAGGTGCCGGGCGGTGGTGGTTCGCCTGGTGAATAAACACCACTCAACAGACCTACCGCTAACGGGCTGTAACACATAACACCGAGTCCTTCCTCACGGACTAAGCCAAACAACTCTGTTTCCATATCTCGATTCAGCAGGTTATACATGTTCTGAATACACATATAAGGCGTTGCGTTGATTCTATCGGCGATCCAGAGTGCCTTACATGCCTGCCATGCTTGATGATTACAGCAACCGATATAACGCACCTTGCCTGAATGCACAAGATCATCCATTGCACGAATAGTCTCTTCCTGTGGTGTTGACTCATCATAGGCATGAATGAGATAGATATCAATATGGTCAGTATTGAGGCGTTTTAAGGAGCGTTCAATCTCTCGCATGATATGGTATCGCGACAATCCAGCGTCGTTCGGACCTGGACCGATCTGACTGAAAACCTTTGACGTAATTACCACGTCATCGCGTTTTCCCTGAATCGCTTTGCCGAGAACCTCTTCAGAGCGACCGATGTTGGCGCGATCGTCCATAAGCCCATAGATATTAGCGCAATCGATGAAGTTGATACCGGAATCAATGGCGTGTTCAACGAGTCTCTGGGCGTCATTTGCGTCACCCTGCCCTCTTAATCCTAAGCCTAAAGCAAGTGGGCTTACTTTAACCCCTGCTTTTCCAAAATTGACATATTCCACAGTCGATTTCCTTTTCTACAATGACCTCAATAAAGCAAACAAGGCAATTATCGTAGAGACAATTGCGGTCCCTACTGCTACACGACTCCACAAAGTTGTACCAGCCTCTAACTTCCCTCCAATTTCCCTCGGATCCAGCTGACACTTTGCTCTAAAAGTCCTAAACGGGTTTCCAGAGACTCAAACTTCTGATCAAATTTCTGTTCTAGCCTCTCAGTTTTTTGCTCTAACCGTTCTAAGGCAGATAGTACACGTTCTCGAAAATCTTGATCTGACATCAGAAACCCCTCCTTTTTTATTAGTATAGCATATATAGCAAGAACGAGGCAAGTCCTGCTGTTTTATCAGAATAGAGGTTACCGTGCTGCTTTTCTCCTCAACGCACTAACGACCTGTTGTATATCTTTCGGTATTGGTGCTGAGAAGGTTAAGTTTTCGTCTGTAACGGGATGTACAAATCCGAGCAGACGTGCGTGTAGTGCCTGCCGTTTCAGCTGTGTGAGTGCCTGTTTCAACTGAGGCGTATCGGCATCGTTTAAGGCGCGCTGTTCACCACCATAAATTGTGTCTCCCACTACCGGATGACCGATATGCTGTAGATGCACGCGAATCTGATGAAGCCGTCCGGTTTCCAATGTGAGTTGCATAAGCGCGAATTTAGGATATGTTTCTAAAACTTCATAGTGGGTAACGGCGTGACGTCCGCCGATCTCAACTGTTGTCATCCGCCTCCGATCTCGCCGACTCCGGGCAATGTGAGCATCAATTGTACCAACCGTTTTGGTAGGTGTCCCGCATACCACAGCAACATACTGACGCGTAATACTGTGCCGCTCGAATTGAACGGAGAGTCCACGATGCACAGCGTCCGTTTTCGCAACAACCAGAATGCCTGAGGTATCTTTGTCCAATCTGTGGACAATCCCAGGTCTCTCTACGCCGCCGATACCGGAGAGATCCGTTCTACAATGGGCAAGGAGCGCGTTGACGAGCGTCCCGACGTTCACACCATTTGCGGGATGGACAAGCATCCCCGCAGGTTTGTTCAAAACGATTAAGTAGCTATCCTCGTGAAGGATGTCGAGAGAGATATTCTCAGCTTGCAGAGTATCTAAAGGACGCGGGGCAGGAAGCGTTAAAGAAACCCGATCGCCGTGCTGAAGTTGATAGCTGGGCTGTTTGGCTACTTTGTCGTTGACAGTGACCTCGCCACTGCGAATCAACTTCTGGAGATAGGTCCGCGATACGCCTTCAACTGTGCCGATTAGAAACCTATCCAAGCGAGCACCATGTTGATCTTCTGGAATGTGGTAACCCTGTGTTTGGTTTGTCAATTACTTTTATCCCTCGCGATGTCTCATCAAAGTTACCGTTACATCAAGTATTCGCGTTCTCGGAAAATTCTGATAGCGACGTACAGGAGTACTATTGTTACTATGCAAATAATGATGAGTGCTACCCATGCCGAGAGCGGCGAGGCACCCAGAAAATCATTAAACATGCTTCGGGGTAACTTGTAACGCGGAAATAGTGTGAAAAGGTAGTGTGATACAGATAATCGTTTAATTGCAGTCGCTATGAGAGGAGCGGCGGTAATATTTTCCCACCCCATCACGAATAATAACCCCCACAGGACGGGATTTTTAAATCTCGCTGCTAAAACCGCTGCAAGTGCGCCGTAAGCCAATAACGCCAACGTCATTGTTCCCGTATAGCGTAGACTCATCCCAAACTGGAAGAACACACCCTTTTCGATTTTCGGATGTGTTGCCATAATACCGGTCAGAATCAGGTGCGATGTGGCAATAATGGCAACAGTGCCGAGGATGTACGCTGCGAATTTGCTGAGGAGCATTAACGATTTGCGGAGGGGTCGCATCTGAAGATACATCAGACCCTTGCCATCAATTTCATCGGAAATGATTGCGGTCCCATAAAAAATCGAGCATAGGTTCACCAAGAGTCCATACAAAATCAGTGTTATCTGTGGAATAAATCGGTTTACCATTCCACCGCTGCCTGCAACGAAACGAAACACAAGCGCAATCACAATAGGTAGCAGGCATCCGAGCAGAATGAGTACAGTTCGGCGACTCCAGAACATCTGACGGAACGTTACTTTAAAGAGGGCAAAATAGGCAGGAAACGACCTGGAGTTGATAGCCATCAATAACCTTTCAGCGGGTGAGAGTTTTAGATAATATTAACATTAATTTTGAGGTTTCGCAAATTTTCTTTGGGGTTAGATCAGGGTCATCCAGTTTTCCGAAACTTTAGATTTTCCGTTCCCAGGGATCCCCTGTAGGAGCGATTTCCTAATCGCGACTTTTTAGATAAATTGGACAAAAACCTTAAAACTAAATAGCCCTAAAAACCCTACAAGAGTGGATTGCAAAATTAAGTACAGATATGGTATGATACCGTATCAATACCCAGATTTTCTGCGATTCAGGAAACAAGTTGCGATGCGTCGTTTTTTGTTTTCTACTGCACTATTTGGAGGATGTAGAAATGAATCAACACGATTTCAGTATAACCGATTCGGAAATTGGTTTTTTTAAGATGTTCGGCTACCTCAGTTTTCCCCAACTGATGGCAAATCGAATCACGGCAATCCAGGACGCTTTTGAAACCGTTTGGCAGGAGAGAGGCGGTGGTCATGACGGTAAACCACATGAAGGGTCTGCCCGTTCCTGTATCGTTCCGTTTATTGATCAGCACGAAGAACTATGCTCACTGCTGGATGATCCGAGGATTCTGGCGATTGCGAAGGCATTGCTCGGCGATGATTTTAACTACATGGGTAGCGATGGTAATTTCTATGTCGGTGATACGGGGTGGCACTCGGACGGTGGACATAAGTTGGAAGATCCAATGCACATCAAAATTGCGTTTTACCTCGATCCGTTGACGCGTGATACTGGCGCGCTTCGCGTTATTCCCGGTAGCCATCTGTTTGGTGACAACTATGCAGACGGACTCACAAAGCAGGTCGGGAAGAGCCAAGAACTTTGGGAAACACATGGACGAGATATTCCAGCAGTGGCTTTTGAAACAACCCCTGGCGATTTGGTGTTGTTCAATCATAATACGAAGCATGCGGCTTTCGGTGGTGGGCAACGGCGACGTATGTTTACCATGAATCTGTGTCAACGGTATCCCGATGATAAATTAGATGCCTTGCAAGCCTACATCGGCGGGTCTGCGCGGTTCTGGATTGATCGAAAGTATGGCGAGAAGATGGTGCGTACAGCGACCTCGGAACGGTGGATACACCTCGAACAGGTCAGGGCAAACGATGGACACCTGGCAGAACTCTCGCGTCAAGCACGGGAGCGGATGAGTGAACCGTCACGCGGATGACGCCTGTTGCCAAGCGTTTCGGACGTAAGCGATTGACTGTTCAAAACCGACTTGCCCTGAGCGGCTGGCTTCTTCAATGCTGAGCCAGCCGTCGTAGCCTGTCTGTCTCATGCGAGAGAAGACTTGTGGGATAGGTGAAGCACCCGTGCCAACACGGACCGCCTCGAATTTTCCTGCTTCACGCATATCGAAAATATGAAGCACGACGACACGTTCAATGACTTTATCCAAAAGTGCGAGAACATCCTCCTTGAGGACGAGCGGATTCGCCGTGTCAAAGCAGACACCGAGGGGTGTGTCTGAGAGCGCATGTAGGATTTCTAAGAAAATCTCCGTGGGTTGCGAGAAGTCCCAGTAATCCCATGGTGCACCCTTGGTATGATTCTCATAGGCGAGGGTGATACCGTGGGTTTCGGCTTCGTCGAGTGCGCGGCGAAATCCTTCTGTTACCCAGTGGACGCCTGCCGTGCGTTCGACACCTGGATGATTTTGCCCTGCGGTGATACGAACGAATTTTGCACCTAACGTCTTAGCTAATACGATGTCCGCTTTTAGGTTGGTTAGTTCTCGCTGACGTTGTGTCGGATCGGGATGCGTGAAATCGGAATAGCAAGCGAGCATACAGGATTGGACACTGAACTTTTCAAGCGTAGCAATTGTGTGGTTGAGCGTTGCTGTGTCGCGTTCTGGGAAGAATTTGATGCTGAAATCGACTGCATCTAATCCTAATTCCGCTCCGAATTGGATCCAGTCAGCGACAGTGCTTTTTCCGGTGAAGATGTCGTTGTAAAGAGAGACGGGAAGACAACTGAGTTTCATGATATATTTTCCTTAAACAAATATTTCGGTAATGCCTGATTCTGATAATAAACATCTACATTACCGAATTAAATTCTTAATCTCCATATAGTTTGCACCATACAGGCACTTTTATAAAACTCACGTTTAAAACATAAATCGGTACATGGGACGTTCGAGAGCGATGCCGATTAATGTCCAAATTGCCCCGACGATGAATTCCCCAATAACCAATCCAATAAAGAACGGCATCGCGCGGCGATATGTGCGCAAACCACCTGTCTGAAAGAGAATTGCCTTCATTCCCCACGATAAGAAGATTGAGAACCAATACCAACTCGTGTTCCAAAAGCTAAGCGATAGTGCGTAGCCTGCGGGGTGGAAGGGCCACCAGATAAACCGACGGCGTAGTATCATGAGAAGCGTCGTCAATGTCATAGCACCACCGGAGGCAGAGACGGCACCGACATCTATAGATTGCGGGTTAATAAGCCACTGTTTCAATTGCTCATACGTCCAGCGGCATTGCGCCTGCTCACCATAGACTGCGGCACCGTAATGGTAGCCCTGGGCGTAGTATGCCCAAGCAGATGAAATCGTTGCGACGACTGTCACTAAGATAATAGCGATAATAAATCGGTTATGCGATAATCCACGGACTTGTGCCACCTTGAAGCCTTCCAACATAATTGGCATTGGATGGGAACGGTAAGAGCGGTTAAAACCGTGAAACATGCTGAAGGTTGTCAACCCGTCTGCGCCGATCCGGCGTGTTCCGAGGAAGGAGACAAGCACTTTGTCGGGTCGCCACGGCACGTCGTGTGCGGGGGGTCCGACTTCTGCTCGGATACGGGTAATTGCAATTGCTAATGCAAAGAAAAGCGCGAAGTAGCCGAAGATGCTGAAGATCGGTGCGCCTGTGCTTTTGAAGAAGTAAAGCACAAAGATGCTCCCAACTATCAATCCAATGATTGCGTACCGGGTATGTGCTGTGGGTGTACCTGTCATGTTTTCGCGCCCACCGCCTCCCCCGAAGGCGTTTTTCACCTGTTGGGCGATGAATTTACGGGTGAGCCATATAGCAGAGACTCCCAAGCAAAACCACGCACCGAAGGACTGGGCATCAAGGAATGGGAACCCCGGTAGATGTCCTATGCCTGCCATTGTGCCCCATATACGCGTCATCTTATGGAAGAGATAGAAAAACCAGATAGAAAACGAGAGTTCCAACGGTATGAAGAAACTCATGCCAATCGCAAATGGATAGACAGCAATAGGTAACCGCCCGATGGCGTTTAGCGGTTTCGTCTGGAAGTATTGCCCGAAGTTGTAGAGCTTTCCACCTAACCCCGGCACGACTGGAAATAGGAAGTGGAGACCGTTAAGGATATTCATACCACCGGCAAGCACAGCAGCAAGTAGAAATAGTCGGTTGCTCAGGAGGGTACGTCCACCGTTTTCGGTCAGCTGCAGTGGAATCTGAATGACCGGATAACTCAGTTTTTCGTGGTTCACCCACTGGTGTCGGATGAGGATCGTGAGGCAGAGCATTATACAGGTCAACACGATGATGAGGGCAGACCACCAAAGCACAGGTGTCATCCAGAGCTGTAGGTGTTGCACGGTGTGGAGCGATGAATCACCTTGATAAAAGGTTGCCAATACGCTCCGCTCTTTGATAGTGAGCCAATCGGGCATGTGCTTATGGAACAGTTCACCCCATTCGTTCTCTGGACTTGCAAACCAGATCGGGTAGGCGAGCAGGGGCCACAATATCTGGAGCGTGTCGTGTCCAGCAATGGAGGAGGCAATGGATACCAGTAGATAAATCACCATCAATTCGGCATCCGTGAAACCAGAATTTCTTCGAATTGCTCGGAGTAACGGGTTTAGCGCCATTAAAATGAGGACTACAAAGATGACATTGAAATAGACGGTCGTGACGGTGGGAAAACTCTGACCTGTGCCATAACCGCTGGGACCCCAGTTAATCATGAGCCAGTAAGAGTTCGGGATAGTGATGAGGAGTGAGAGCAGCACAGCGCGAAGGCTGACATCTCTGTTTGTCATTTTTTAAACTTACCGGTGCGGCGCGTATTCCCAATCGAAGCGTTGTCGTCCATAACGCCTGCCATCAATTTCGGTCTGATGGCAGACGAAGCACCGATGGGCTTCGGTTACACCGTGCAGTTCATGCGCTAAACGAATCTCTGCTGTATCGTGGACATGGCATTTAAGACAGGTGTAACTTCGATAGACCGTATCGGCGTAGATAGCGATTTTATCCCCTACTTTCCGCGCATGATAATCTCGGTTCTTTTGGTTGTCCGTAATTGTCCACGCGTTCCCTGTTTCCTTGACAGCAACGGGAGCGGTTTCCGGCACTCTGGATTCATTTTGTAAGAGCCACCAGTGTAAATCATCGGGAACGGTTTCTGAGGTATCCAATTCAGTATCCAATTCTTGGTGAATCACCAAATCGACATGGAATAGTAAGGGTTCAGATGTATGACACCTGACACAAGGTACATCGTGGACATCCGTTAGTGGGAAAAATTCGTCGTGATCCAGTTGTTTCTGACCGTGGAATACGATGCTGACGAGGAGGACTGGCGCAAGAATCAGATGGGATCGGAGCAGCACACGGCGCGCTTTGCGAGCAGTTAGACTTACAGCGATACCGGTGCCTAAATTCGACAGCGCGAGCAGGAAGGTGAGCCATGAATGCCATGCAAGCGGTTGGAACGCCGAATGTAGTAGTACAAGACCTAAACCTAAGGAGGCAAGCCGTTGGTGGTATTTTAGCCATGTCTGCCGGTTTCCCCATCGGATCCAGCGACTTCGCAGGATATAGAGACTAGCGATAACAATAGCAATAGCACCGATGATGCTGAGTGTGTGCCTCGCTTCGCCGAAGCTGCCTGCTTGCAATATGCAGAGGAATGAGATAACGGCAGCACCGACGATGCCGTGACCGATTTGAATGAAAACTCGCATGGTGTTAATTTGTGGTAAAACTTAAAAATAGATAGACACTTCCCTCCCACAGTAGGGTTTTTGCTGGAGATCTTTGCAATGTAATACGAGGAGTGCCCAATTAATTTTAAACCTTACTATAGCACGGAAGCAGGATAGAGTCAAGGAGAAAGTGATAGTGTGTAGGGATATTTCATTGTAAACTTTCCTTGAGGTTCTCTCGTTGATGTATTATACTGGTTGTAACTTACGGGTAAATCCAAAGGAGAAAGAGACATGAAGCTGCAGCTAACTTTCACACTACTGTTGCTTCTGGCAATGGTAGGACTTACTGGGTGTTATACGCAACTGGGCTACTATGCGTCTACAGATTTTGATCGAAAGTACCATAGAGTTTTGGAGGAGGAAACGAAGCACACCTCTGAAACAGAGTCAAAAGAATCCGAGTCAGAAGCGCATGACGATGATTTAGAAAAGCATGATGATACTAAAGCATCGGAAGGTTATTACGGACGACGGAAGTCGACCAATCACAAGAGGTACGCCACCCCTTACCGGTACGATACCTATTGGGCACCTTACGCGCCGTATTCGTATCATGCGTATCCACCAGCGTGGTATTATCCCCATCCGTGGTTTTATGGTGGATTCTATGCTCCGTACTATAGGTATTACCGAAGCTACTATCCGTATTATGGGCACTATCGAGGCTACTATCCTTACACGAATGTTTATAGACGGTATTACGGCGGCAGTCGGTATGCCCCGCTCTCGCGGCGTACGTATCCCAACAGAAGTAATTGGCGAAGTGAAAATCGACGTTCACGAAGTTCACGGAGTGTAACTTCGCCACGAACGAGGTCGGAACGACCGCAGCGCCGGACGAGAAACAGGAATGAGAATTAGCGGCGAGGTAATTCGGGGTTAGAAACTTCTCCCACATGGGATTAGGAAATCTTGCCTACCAGGTTTTTGTAAAATGGAGGAAAGAGAACAATGAAACGAGGGATGTATGTAATATTTATTTGTCTGTTCACTACGGCTTTTGTTGCGAGTGTCAGCACAGCACAAGTAGAAGAAATGGCAATCGGGAAAACGTTCGGTGTCGGGGCGCGGCCAATGGGTATGGGTGGTGCCTCACTGGGACTTGCTGATGACTTTACAGCACTCTACTGGAATCCGGCAGGGATGGCACAGATCCAAAAATTCGAGATGTTCAGCAGCCTGTCCCACAACACAGCGGTTGCTGATACCTATTTTACGGGTGATGCCGTGAAAACAGCAACGAGTCGCTCACAGATGCGTCTGAATTCCATCGGATTTGTTTATCCGTTTCAGGCAACACGGGGAGGTTGGGCAATCGCTTTCGGTTACAACCGTTCGCAAAACTTCGATTATCAAACTGCACTTCAAGGGATTGATCCGAGTTCCGGCACGGAATTCAGCGGACTTGCTGTCGATGAAACCGATGTGAACAGTGGTGGTATTGGGATTTGGAGTTTCGGGACGAGTGTATATATCTCAAAACGAATTCTGATTGGGGGTTCGTTGGACTTCTGGCAAGGGAACAGTCTTAACGAATTAGATACGACAGCCACTGACATCGTGGATATAGATAGCGAGTTGGCACGTTTCAGATATGACGACGAGATTGATCGGGAGTATTCAGGTGTAGGCGGTCGGATAGGAGTTCTCGCGCACCTCACAGATGCGATTAGTCTCGGCTTGACTTTCGTGTCTCCGGTGGAATTAGGGGTGGATGAACAGTGGTATCAATCAACATTGGCGGTTTACGATGACGGAGCAGAGACCAGGGATACGGTCAGCGGTGTACAAGCATTTGATATTCAGCGTCCGTTTGAAGTAGGAGCGGGGATCGCTGTGAAATTGTTCAAAAAGCAGCTGATTTTGGCGGGTGACATTCAACTCACAGATTGGACACAGACACGCTACGATCCTGCACCAGCAGATGACATTTCATACGACAATTTTGAGGAGTTCTATGCCACAACACTTCAGGTGAGACTCGGCGCGGAATATCAGATACCTATCATTGCAACACATATCCGCCTCGGCTATCTTCGCGACCCTATTCCGTTCAGATATAGCGAGGTAGATACACACGATTTCTTGACAGCAGGAGTCGGTAAAATTTTCGAGGATTCCTTGAAACTCGATGCTACGTATGTGCTCGGTGGTTGGGCACAAGAACGCAATGACGTCAAGACCGAACACTTGACGCATCGGGTGTTTGTTTCGGCTGCGTATCGGTTTTAGGGTGTTTAATGGCTGTCAGCGGTTGGCGACCGGAAATTTTCGGTAATGAGTTTTTTGATTAAACCAGATAACTTTTACCAGCAGCGAGTATTAACAGCGAGGTTGCAAACTTCGCCTACCGAGGACAGAAGCACTATATAAAGCAAAACGGGCGGAGGTAAACTCCGCCCGTGTGTTTTATTGGATGCCATTAAACCAGTTGAATGTAGCCCATCTGTGCGCCGTCGCCTTTTCGGAGTTCGCCGCGGATGATACGTGTGTATCCGCCGTTCCGGTCTTGATAGCGCGGTCCGATGTCATCAAAGAGTTTGCGCAGGACTGCCTGTTTGTCAATTCCGCTCGCTGCTTCACCCCTTCCAGATTTGTAGTGCAAATGGGTTCCGTAGAGCATTTTTGCGGCTTGCCGGCGAGAAGGTAAATCTCCGCGTTTGGCAAGGGTAATTAAATTTTCAGCCACTCGGCGGAGTTCTTTACACTTGGGCAGTGTTGTCCGAATTTGTTCATGCTCAAAAAGTGCAGTGGCTTGGTTGCGAAAGAGTGCCTTCCGATGGCTGCTCGTTCGTCCGAGTTTTCTACCGCGTTTTCGATGACGCATTGTCTTCCTCCATATAAGCGTTGTCGTGAAGAATTACATAGGTGATTGCAAGGATTCTTGCGCCATATCTTCTTCGTCGATGTCCGCGTCGTCCATATCGTCGAGATTCATTCCGAGGGAAAGCCCCATATTGGCAAGTTGTTCTTTAATTTCGTTCAGCGAGGTGCGTCCGAAATTCTTGTATTCCAACATATCCTTTTCCTCTTTTGTGACGAGTTCTCGGATGGTCTTAATATTTGCAGTTTCGAGACAGTTGCTGGCTCGAACTGAGAGTTCAAGTTCTGCGACAGGTTTAGCTAAGTATCGGTTGCGTCGCAGTTTTGCCTCATCAATCTCAGGTTCAGGCTCGACGTAATTTTCGTCGAATTCTGTAAAGAGTTCAAGTTGTTGTAGCAAAATTTCTGCTGCCCGCGTGACGGCTTCCTTCGCTGTGATAGTGGCATCAGTCCAAACCTCAAGATTGAGCTTGTCAAAGTTAGTTATGTCGCGCATGCGAGTCTCTTCTACCCAGAAATTAACTTTCTCAACGGGTGAGAACTTTGCGTCAACAGGAATCAACCCAATCGGTTGATCTACTGGTCTGTGCTCTTCAGCGAGAGAGTACCCACGTCCTGTTTGCGCATGAATTTCCATATCTAACCCTTCGCACTCATCAAGCGTAGCGATATGTTGGTCGGGGTTGATAATTTGTACGCTTGCATTCGGACGAATGTCAGCAGCAGTAACTTCTCCGGAGCCTTCAGCGTGGAGCGTGAGTACCATCGGAGCGTCGTCAGTGATCTTTAGGCGAACCTCTTTGAGATTAAGAATAATTTGTACTACATCTTCGAGCACGCCAGGAATGGTGTCATATTCGTGCCGGACTTGCTCGATTTGAACAGCCGTAATTGCTGCACCTTTGATTGAGGAAAGGAGGACCCGGCGCAAAGAATTACCGAGGGTTGTTCCAAATCCGCGCTCAAAGGGTTCAGCGGTATACTTTGCGTAATTCGGCTGTAAAGATTCGGTATCAGTTTTCAGCCTCTCAGGTATCACGAGCTCGGACCTTATCATTAATTTCCTCCTATAGGATTAAAACTAGTATTAGAACGCGTGCAAACTGAGCAGCGGACGCCGTGTGCGTATTGGCTCATAAATTTTAGTAAGTAGCGGACGTTTGGACCTGCCCTGCGTTCCTCGTGTGCTGTGGTTTTTGCGAGTATCTTAAATGTAAAGCAAAGACAAATTTTGCCGCGTGAATCAGAATCAACGGTATGAATGCTATAAGCATTCACCGGGTATTCATGCCTTAAATCAACGGTATGAAGCCCGTATGGGCTTCACCGGGCATGAACCGGGGCAAAATTCGATATAACAGTGTTGTAAGAGTGCCGTTATGTATGGCACCCTGCATTTAATAACACACACGGTATGGGCGGATCGCTTATCTGGAGTAAAGTTCAATGATGAGCTGCGTTTCAAGGTCTGCGGAGATCTGTTCTACCACAGGTGCCCCCTGAACACGTCCTTCCGCCTTCTCTGGATCGATATCAAGCCATTCCGGTGCACCTCGATGCTGTGCGTACTCTAAAGCTTCCAGAATAATGGCGAGATTTCGACTCCGCTCGCGCGGCGCAATGACATCGCCGACTTGTACTATATAGGAAGGAATGTTAACCCGCTTGCCATTAACAGTAAAGTGATTATGCTTGACGAGTTGACGTGCCTGATTCCGAGATGTTGCGAATCCGAGTCGGTAAACGACGTTGTCGAGACGGCGTTCAAGGAAACTAATTAAATTCTCACCAGCGATACCGCTTTGGCGAGCGGCTTTAAAATAATAGTTCCGAAACTGCTTTTCATAAACGCCATAAGTGCGTTTTACTTTCTGTTTGGCGCGCAGCTGTCTCCGGAAGTTGTTTTCGCGACCACGTCGTGGCGGCGTCTGCCCATGCTGCCCAGGTGGATAGCTACGGCGTTCAAAAGAACATTTGGGTCCGTTGCAGCGCCGCCCTTTGAGAAAGAGTTTTTCACCTTCCCGTCGGCATAACTTACAGACTGAATCTAAATATCTGCTCATTCGTATTCCTCAAACCCGTCGTCTCTTAGGGGGACGACATCCGTTGTGTGGTATCGGAGTCACGTCCTTCATTAATGTAATTTCCAGTCCGGCAGCAGCAAGTGCTCGTATAGAGGATTCTCGTCCGGACCCAGGACCCTTGACTCTGACTTCTACGCGTTTCATACCATGATCCATTGCTCTGCGTGCGCACGCTTCTGCAGTCTGCTGTGCGGCAAAAGGTGTGGACTTTCGTGAACCCGTGAAAGTCATTCCAGCGTTTGCCCAAGCAACGGTGTTACCGTTTAAGTCTGTGATCGTAATAATTGTGTTATTGAAGGTAGCCTGTATATGCGCTATCCCCTCTGGTACGTTCTTGCGTTCTCTTCTTCTTCCACGCAAAACGATTCTCCTTTTTAATATTTGTCAGTTATCGGTTCGGATTGCTACGCAATCCTTTCAGTTGTCGGTAAGAGGATTCTGATGCACATCAAATGTCTCTTTAACCAAAGATCGAAAGCCTACGTAGCCGGTGAAGGCCACACGGGCTTCATATGATCTGCGCACCGAAAGCGTAGCGAGCCCATAACCATTTCACTAACCGCTCTTGCGTCCTGCCTCTTTGGCTTTCCTACCGACGGAAATCGTTCGTGCTTTTCCCTTACGGGTACGAGCGTTGGTATTTGTGCGCTGACCGCGGACAGGTAGCTGCCGACGGTGGCGTAAACCACGATAACTGTTAATGTCCATCAGGCGTTTAATATTCTGGTCGACCTCGCGACGCAAGTCTCCCTCGATTTTATAGTCCAGAATTTTGTCTCGGAGCTGACTAACCTCGTTTTCGGCGAGAGTGTCAACTTTTTTCCCTGGGTCAATATCGAGATCATTAACGATTTGTGATGCCGTATAGCGGCCGATGCCGTAAATCGCTGTCAGTGCGATATCTACTCGTTTGTTTCGGGGCAAATCAACCCCCACGATCCTTGCCATGGCTCTCTCCTTTTTTCGTTATCAGTTTTCAGTTTTCAGTTACTTGTTAAAAGATGTTTGTAACAATTCACCTATTCTTGGCACACGCCGGAAAGTGGTAGATTGGCACACTAAACCTCTTAACCGAAAACCGACGACTGAAAGGGTTGCGTAGCAACCCAGGTGAAGCCCACACGGGCTTCATACCCCCGGTGAATGCCATTAAGGCATTCATACCGTTGATTTAAAGCCTTTATAGGCTTTATACCCGGTTCATGCCCTAAGGCATGAATACCGTTGATTCTGATTTTGAATGCCATCAGGCATTCATACCGTTGATTCTGATTTACTGACAACTATTGATTATCCTTGTCGTTGCTTATGCTTCGGGTTTGAAGGACAAATGACGTGGATAATTCCTCTCCGCTTAATAATTTTACACTGGTTACACATCTTTTTCACAGAAGGTCGGACTTTCATAATTACCACTTCCCGTTGAAAGGGCTTAACGCCGTCTGCCCTTAAGTTTACGATCTTTTAGGAATCCTTCATAATGGCGTACCGTTAAGTAGGATTCAATTTGTGACATTGTATCCAAAACAACACCTACAACAATTAGGATAGAAGCACCTTCAACCATGTTGCCGACGTTGAGTCGACTGGTGATAATAATCGGAATCACAGCGATAGCGGCGAGAAAGAGCGCGCCTGGAAGCGTGATTCGCGTAAGTGTTGTGTTGATGTAATCTGCGGTCTGTTTTCCAGCTCGGATACCGGGAATAAACCCACCGTACTTTTGCAAGTCCTCTGCCATTTGAACCGGGTTAATTTGAACAGCTGTATAGAAATAGGTAAAACCGATAATCAACAAAGCGTAAAAGGTGAGGTACAATGGTGTACCTGGATCAATCAGTGCTTTAGCAGTTGTTACCCATGCCCAATCACGTGGGAGAAAGTCAAGGACAGTTGGCGGAAACTGAATCAAGGTGACGGCGAAAATGATCGGAATCATGCCCGCAGCGTTAACACGGAGCGGCAGGTGTGTCGATTGTCCGCCGATGACTCTACGCCCGCGAATTTGTCTTCCGTATTGTACCGGAATTCTCCGGACAGAGAGCGTAATGAATACGGTTCCCATGACGGCAACAACAACAAGAGCGACTAAAAGTGCGAGTTGTAGAATACCGAATTCGGGTCTTGTCACGAGATTATTGAAAACAGTCGTGACACCGCCAGGTAATCCTGCGATAATTCCGACTGTAATAATCAATGAAATGCCCTGCCCAATGCCGCGTTCTGTAATCTGTTCACCCAGCCACATGACGAAGGATGTCCCAGCAGTAAGCGTCAAGACGACGAGAAAATGCCACCAAAAGTCAGGGTTTCTCACGATCTCGCCTGATTGTCCGGTTATATTTTCGGGATTCCGCAGGACGATGCTAATTGTTATCCCCTGAATGATACTCAGTATAACTGTTCCGTATCGGGTGTACTGGGTAATCTTCTTTCTGCCATCGGGTTCTCTGGAAAGTTTTTCCAAGGAAGGCACAATAACAGCGAGGAGCTGCATAATGATTGAGGCACTAATATAGGGTTGTATTCCGAGTGCGAAGATAGTCATCTGACTAAATGCGCCCCCAGAAAACAAGTCAATGAACCCAATGACATTACCACCGCGCTCCATGAGCTGTTGAAAAAAAGCTTCAAGTGCCTGGTCATCGATACCCGGCAGTGTAATATGGGCACCAAGGCGGTAAACAACCAAGAGCAACGCTGTAGAAATAATACGTTTCCGTAATTCAGGAATTTTAAAAGCGTTTTGAAATGCCTTAATCACTTATTATTTTTCCTCCTGACATACAAACTCTTAAGCAGCATCACCAGTGTTTGCATGCCCCCCGAGAACCTCGGCTGTACCGCCTTTGGATTCAATCTTTTCGATTGCAGTTTTTGAGAAGCGATGGGCTTGGACTTTCAACTGTTTTTCGAGTTCACCGTCGCCGAGTATTTTTATCAGAGCGTTCTTCCGTTTAATGAGACCAGCTTCGCGAAGTGCTTGCGGACTAACAACAGCAGCATCCTCAAAGAGGTTGAGTGTCTCAACGTTGATAACATCATATTCAAATCGCTTATGGCCAGTCCGACGCGGTCCTCGCTTGGGAAGTCGTCGCACGAGCGGCATTTGTCCGCCTTCAAACCATGCAGGAATTGAACCACCGGATCGGGATTTTTGTCCTTTGTGGCCTCGTCCGCAAGTACCACCGTGTCCCGAAGCGTTCCCTCTACCAACCCGTTTTCTTGAGCGAGTCGCGCCAGGTGCAGGTTTCAATTCATTGAGTTTCATTAGAATCTACTCCGTTTATTATAGATATAGTTTGCGAAGCTTACAGCCACGCTTTTAATTTACAACTGGGGCACAGAGACAAAAGGACTCTGGAGCGCAGTCATCTTTACTGCCCTTCGGCGCGTTCTTGCCAAGGCTACAAACTATCTCATAAGTATCGTATGGAAGCCAAGTCACGAGTCTCTGGCACCACAAGGCTGTATTTATGAGATTCGTTTAGCGTTTCTTCAGTAGTTCTTCGACCGACAGATCTCGTAGCCGTGCCACTTCATTGACGTCTTTGAGTTGCTTCAACCCTAACATAGTAGCTTCGGCAATATTTTTCATATTCCGAGAGGAGAGGCATTTTGTTAGCGCATCACGTACGCCTGCGAATTCCAAAATAGCACGCGTCGCGGGTCCAGCAATGATACCTGTTCCAGGACTCGCCGGTTTTAGCAAAACTTTTGCGGATTTGAATTCGCTGATAACCTCATGTGGGAGTGTTCCGTTAGTAATCGGCACCCGAATTAGATTTTTTCGGGCATCAGCGAAACTTTTGCGGAGTGCACCAGGCACTTCACTCGCGCTGCCAAATCCGATACCAACGATGCCGTCCCGATTACCAACAACCGTAAGGGAGTTAAAGCTCGGGGTTCGTCGCCCTTTACCAACTCGCATGACACGGTTGATGGTAATCATGTGTTCCTCAAATTCATATTCGTCAGGATTGATTTTATCTTTCAGCAAAAAAAACTCCTATCCGGTGTCGGTTCTGTTTACCGTCTGTGCCTATATGTAGCGGGTACGGTGACAGAATCCAGGTTGCGGGACAATCAGAACTTCAGTCCCTCTTCCCTCGCGGCTTCTGCGAGAGCTCTTATGCGCCCATGATAGAGATGTCCGCCCCGGTCAAAGATAGCGACCTCAATCTCATGTTGCTTGGCTTTCTGTGCGAGAAGCGCTCCAACTCGTTGGGCTGCTTCTATATTACCGCCCTTTTCGACTATTTCCTTCAACTCCGGTGATAAGGTGGAGGCTTCAGTGATCGTCACGCCAAGTTCATCATCAATGAGTTGCGCATAGATATGTTTTAAGCTTCGGAAAACAGAGAGTCTCGGTCTGTTGCCGGTGCCACTAATTTTTTGGCGGATACGCTTGCGGCGCCGTAAATGGCTCATCCGTTTCTTTTTTATAAGTGTCAAGAGGTCTCCTTATCACAATAGGTGCGCATTTATTGCAGCTGATTTGAAAATTTTGCTCTATAGCGCGCAATGTACAACCGCGTTAGACAGCAGCTTTTCCTTCTTTATCTCGGACGCGTTCACCATCGTAACGAATGCCTTTACAAGGTTTATAAATATCAGGTTTTCTGATTTGACGAATTGAAGCAGCCACTTGTCCAACCACTTGCTTGTCAATACCAGCGACAACAATAGGAGTATGTGCCTGTCCATCTATATTCTCGGAGGCTTCAACGCTGAGTGTTATCCCTTCAGGTGGAACGTAAGTGACAGCGTGCGAATATCCGACATCAAGAACCAAGTTGTTCTCACGATTGACTTCCGCACGGTATCCTGTCCCGACGACTCGGAGCTTCTTCTCAAAGCCCTCCAAAACACCTGTAACCATGTTAGCGATGAGGCTGCGTGCCAATCCATGCAAGGCTTTGTATCGTTTGAGTTCACTGTTTCTTTGGACGGTTAGTACGTTTTCGTCAAGTGCCACATCAATACCTTCAGGCAGATTCCAATTAAGGCTGCCTTTGGGTCCGTCGATTTGGACATTGCCTTTGTTTAAAGCAATCTCCACTTTATCGGGCACTGGAATCGGTTTGAGTCCAATACGTGACATGCTATGTCTCCCAATTCGCTGAGATGCATCGAAAATCTTACCAGACGTAGCAGAGGACCTCGCCTCCGATTTTCTCTCGGCGGCACTCTGGTATGGTTTTTAGGCCGCTGGATGTTGACAAAATAGCAATACCGAGTCCACCGTAAACACGGGGCAGACCATCGGATTTCGCGTAAACACGTCTGCCTGGTTTGCTGATACGTCTGAGATTAGTGATGACCTTCTCTTTTTTCGTGTTTCCGTATTTCAAGTAGATTCTTAAAATCCCCTGTTTTCCATCTTCAATCAAGCGATAGTTTCGGATGAAACCTTCTTCCGACAAGATGCGTGCGATCTCCAGTTTGACTTTTGAAGAGGGGATTTCAACGCGTTCATGTCCTGCCATATTGGCATTGCGGATACGAGTGAGCATATCTGCAATCGGATCGGTCATCGACATGAAAGATTCTCCTTATTTCATTCTCATTTTTCAATATCCGCTGCGACCGGTATTTTCTTGTACTCACGGGGCAGCTGGGTTGAGTTTTCTACCAACTTGCTTTTCGAACGCCAGGAATTTTACCGGCGCGGGCGAAGAGGCGAAAACAGATACGACACAATTCGAACTTGCGCAGATACCCACGCGATCTCCCGCAACTTTTGCAACGGCTGTACTGTCGGGTTCGGAATCGCGGGGTTCTTGCTTGTTTAGCAATCCATGATTTACTTGCCAACCTTGATGCTCCTTTCCGTTTTATCTGTGATGTCCGCTCTCAATACATCCAGATGTCGGAATTAACTGCCGATAGAGGAAAACAATCGAGAATATTCGCGACAGGACCTCATCCCGGGGTTCCAAACCTATCTATTGTCGGAACGGCACTCCCAATAATCGTAACAACTCGCGTCCTTCTTCGTCGGTTGGTGCGGTCGTAACAACTGTTATGTTCATTCCGCGGATATCGCTAACTCGGTCATAGTCAATTTCCGGGAAGATTAACTGTTCAGTTAGTCCGATGGAGTAATTACCACGACCGTCAAAAGCGTCAGGGGACACACCACGAAAGTCGCGAATCTGGGGGAGAACGACGTTAACAAGACGGTTGAAGAATTCATACATGCGTTCATGTCTCAGGGTAACCTTGCATCCGATCGCCATACCTTCCCTGACTTTAAAGGCAGAAACCGACTTTTTGGCGTGGGTGATGACGGCGCGTTGGCCTGCAATGAGCGTCAACTCTTCGACGGCATCTTCTAATGCCTTCGGGTTTTGAATCGCCTCTCCTACCCCAATATTGAGTGTGATTTTGTCGAGTTTTGGAATCTGCATCACATTCTCATAGCTAAAATGCTTTAGTAATGCGGGCATGATTTCCGTTTGATAAAATTCTTTAAAAGGGCTCATGAGCCTAATATCCTATAGAGATTGCATATTCCGTGCGTTGTGCGTTGAAAACGCGCCGTGTCTGCAGTATGTGGCGTGTTGTGTTCCGCTTAGGCATCAACCTTTCTGAGGTTGGAAATATGAATAGTGCCTTCGCGTTCGACGACTCCACCTTGTCCCATTTGATTTGGTCGGAGGTGGCGTATCACAATATGGATACCTTCAACAACAGCTCGTTGTTTTTGAGGGTATACCTCCAAAACGACACCTTGTTTTCCACGGTCTTGCCCACTGAGAACCACTACTGTGTCATCTTTCTTGATATGCAGTTTTTGCCGTGCCACAATTGTCCTCCTAAATAACTTCAGGGGCGAGCGAGACGATTCGGGTAAACGCCTTTTCTCTGAGTTCGCGCGCGACGGGTCCGAAGATACGTGTGCCACGCGGTTGGTTCTGGGGATCAATGAGAACCGCTGCGTTCTGGTCGAATTTGATATAGGAACCGTCTGCGCGTCGATATTCTTTGGTCGTGCGTACAACAACTGCGCGAACAACCTCGCCAGCCTTCACCGATGTATTAGGTACTGCTTCCTTGATGCTTGCCACAATCACATCGCCTACACGGGCATAGCGACGACGGGTTCCGCCTAACACACTAATGCACATTAACTTCCTTGCGCCTGTATTGTCGGCGCAGGTTAATCGAGTGTATGATTGAACCATCTTTGTATCCTCCTCTAGCGCTTTCCAAATTGTTGACTTCGGAGCCACCAGAGTAGGGATGAAACCCTTCCCTCTCAAGTACCAAGCCGCTGCTGTCGCGTTTTTTGCTCCATACACATTGCAGAAACGACGCGCACTGGTCGCAGCGGTACTTAATCATTCGCGGGTTGCACCGAGCTCACTATCGCTTGGACCCGCCATCGCTTCCGACGGCTCAGCGGCCGGGCTTCAACAACCTGTACCACGTCACCGACATTACAACTATTCTGTTCATCGTGAGCCAGAATTTTCTTCGTTTTCCGGACTACCTTTTTATAAAGGGGATGTTGATAACGCCGCACAAGTGAGACCGCAACAGTTTTGTCCATGCTGCTGCTTGTAACAAGACCTGTCCGGGATTTGCGATGTCCTCGCCTTTTTTCCTCCAACTTTATCCTCCAAACCAGCCAAAACAATTATGACTTCCGCTTATTGTGAACGCCCGCGTAGGACAGTTTGCACACGTGCGATGTCCTTGCGAATTTTACCGATGCGTGTTGTGTCCTCTTGTTGCCCTAAGATACTTCGGAACCTCTGGTTAAACAGTGTCTCTTTCAGAGACTGTAGTTCACTTTCCAATTCTTCGGTTGTTTTACCGCGTAGTTCATCCGCTCTCATTTATCCGATCCTCCTTGTGTGCTGTCAAAACTACCGCGCCGTGTCCACGAGCGGCAGCTTCTCCAATCGGAGTCGCAGACGAAATTACTCATTCCGTGCAACAAATTTAGTCTTGACTGGCAATTTGTGGGCGGCTCGTGCGAACGCCCCTTTTGCATCTTCAAGCGAAACGCCACTCAATTCATAAAGGATTCTGCCGGGTTTGACGACAGCAACCCAAAATTCAGGGGGACCCTTTTTACCACTCCCCATGCGCGTTTCAGCAGGTTTTTTACTAACTGGTTTATGCGGAAAAATTTTGATCCAAAGTTTTCCACCGCGGCGTACGTGCCTAGTAATTGCGATACGAGCGGACTCGATCTGATTACTTGTGACCCAGCCAGCTTCCATTGCTTGTAATCCGTATTCGCCGAAACTAATTTTTGAACCTCGGATCGGTTTTCCACGGCGTTTTCCGCGATGCACATTCCGGTGCATCACGCGTTTGGGCATTAACACCTTAAATGTCTCCTTACTAATGTGTCAGTGGCGTTATGAATTACCACCAGAATCGCCACGGGGGCGACGTTGCCGGCGCCGTCCTCTTCCTCTGCCCTGTTCCCCGGATTGTCCGGAGCGCGAACCTTGGCGACGGCCTGGGCGTTGGGAGCCCGTGTCTTCACGCTGTCCAGGTTGACGACGAGCAGATGAGACACCTTTTAATTTATCAGGGACACCAATAATTTCGCCCTTGAAAATCCATGTTTTGACGCCGATTTTACCGTAAGTTGTATTCGCTTCGGTAAATCCGTAGTCAACATCGGCTCTAAGCGTATGAAGGGGTACCCGTCCCTCAAGGCTGGATTCAGAGCGCGCAATCTCCTTGCCATCAAGTCGACCACTCACCATAATTTTGACACCCAAGGCACCAGCTTGAATCGAACTTGTGATATTCCGCCGCATGACCTGTTTAAAACTTGCGCGACGTTCGATTTGCGTTGCGACAGCTTCGGAGACAAGTTGAGCATCTAATTCAGGATCTCTAATTTCCGAGACATTAATCCGGACTGGGCATCCAACATGCTTTTCGAGTAACGCTTGCAATTTTTCAGCTTCTGCTCCGCGGCGACCGATGACAATACCGGGACGCGCCGTATGGATATTAATACTACAACGGTCAGCCACACGTTCAACTTCAACACGCGAAATCCCAGCGCGCGCAAGTTGCTCTTTGACGAACTCCTGAATCTGAAAATCTTCATGGAGCCACTTGGCGTAATCCCGTTCGCTATACCACTTTGAATCCCACGTCTCAATGATTCCTAAGCGTAATCCACGCGGGTGAGTTTTTTGTCCCACACAAACCTCCTGTCAGATTCTTCCCCATTCGCGACGTGGAGGCTGAGTTGTCTGGGGTGGTGCTGTGTAAATGTACACGCCGTTACTCACCATTCTCAGTACTCTCCTCATCGACGACGACAGTGATATGGCTGCTGCGCTTTAGAATCCTATTTGCCATACCTCGTGCCCGGGGCCGTATCCATTTCCGCGTAACCCCTTCATCGACCCGAATCTCTTTGATGTATAATTCTGCAATATCAACGTTCGGATCCTGATATTGTGCGTTAGCAGCGGCTGATTGAATCAGCTTATAAATTATAGGGGATGCGGCTTTATGCGTAAAGCGCAGTTGACTTAACGCATCCTCAACGTATTGATTACGGACGAGATCGGCTATTAAGCGTGCTTTCCGCGGTGCAACCGATGCGTTCCTAATCTTGGATCTGGCTTCCATCAGTGTCTCCTAATAAAAGCAGGTTTCTGGTTTCATCGTTTCTCTTAGCAGAACACCCAAACGCATTTCCGAATAAAGAATGGGTATGCGAAGCATCTGCGATCCACGAGGCTATACAAAACTATCTACCGCCACCAATTGAGTGAGAACGGAAGGTCCGGGTCGGCGAAAATTCACCGAGTTTGTGTCCTACCATATTCTCCGTAATATACACTGGAAAAAATTTTTTCCCATTGTAAATTGCTAAGGTGTGCCCTACCAACTCAGGGGTGATCATTGACCGGCGGGACCATGTACGAACTACTCGTTTGCTGCCAGAACGTTCCATAGCATCTATCTTCTTAACGAGTTTAGGGTCTATGTAAGGTCCCTTTTTAAGAGAACGCGCCATTATGTTTCTCCTCTATCTTGTAGACATTAATCCCTTGCAGAATGAACGACCTACGCAAAGGATTATTTTCGTTTTCCGAAAATGTAGCGACCCGATTTCTTCTTCGGGTTCCGAGTTTTATACCCTTTGGTTGGAAAACCCCAGGGTGTGACCGGATGTCTACCGCCGGAACTCTTTCCTTCACCCCCGCCATGCGGATGATCAATTGGGTTCATCGCTACACCTCTGACCTTCGGACGTTTTCCAAGCCATCTTGAACGCCCTGCTTTTCCGACGACAATCTGGCTGACGTTGCCGACCTGACCGAGGGTTGCCATACCTTTCACAGGAACGAGTCGAATTTCTCCTGAAGGCAGCTGGACACGTGCGTACTTTCCTTCTCTGTCAACCAAAGAAGCACTAGTACCAGCACTCCGTACTAATTGTCCGCCTTTACCAGGATGCATCTCTATATTATGGATTGAAGAACCGAGCGGAATTCTTTCAAGAGGCAAGGCGTTTCCAACCCGAATTTCTGCGTCTGCGCCTGAGCTTAACATGTCGCCGACTTGGACGCCAACTGGCGCAAGAATATATCGTTTCTCTCCATCAACGTAATGGAGGAGGGCTATATGTGCGGAGCGGTTCGGATCATATTCAATTGCAGCGACTTTGGCAGGTACGCCAAATTTATCTCGTTTGAAATCAATAATCCGATATCGGCGCTTGTGCCCACCACCGCGGCGTCTCACCGTCATGCGACCGCTGGTGTTCCGCCCAGCCATCTGTTTGCTGCCTTTGACAAGAGACTTTTCCGGTTTGCTCCGAGTAAGTTCTTCAAAGGTATAGCCGGTCATAAACCGGCGACTTGGGGTTACAGGTGAATATGTTTTAGGCACTGTGAGTTCCTTATTTGCTTATCCTATATGGCTTCAAAAGCCTGGATGGTTGCGCCTTCTCTTAGCGTAATAATGGCTTTCTTCCAATGTGGTCTACGTCCGCGCTGATAACGTAACATTTTACCTTTCGGTTTACCACGAATATGCATTGTGCGAACCTTGAGGACATCCCCATGAATATCGAACAACTCTTCTGCAGCTCGACGAATTTGAGGTTTGGTTGCGTTGCGATCCACGACAAAAGCATACTTGTTAGATTCGCGAAGAATTGTGCTCTTCTCCGTAATCAGCGGTTGTAATATAACCTGATATACATCTTTCATCGGTCTTATCCCTCTGCCTCTGAACCTGTATTGGCGAACTTGGATTCCAACTTTTCAACGGCTTTCTCTGTGATTACTAATGTGTCATGCCACATAACTTGGTAAACATTGAGCGTATTCCACGCGCAGACATTAACTTTGGGAATGTTTCTGACAGACAAATGGATATTCTGGTTAGGTTCATCAAGTATGAGCAGTACCTTCCCTTGTGCGTTCACAGCATTCAGTATGTTAATCATGTCTTTCGTGCGTGGTCGCTCAAGCGTAAAATCTTCGACAAGAACACACTGCTGATTCTGGAACCTGTCTGCGAGTGCGTTGTGGAGTCCAAGCCGACGGACCCGTTTGGGGGTATACTGTCGGTAGCTGCGGGGCTGCGGTCCAAATGCCACACCACCATGGACTCGAATTGGGGATTTAGCGTGTCCGACACGGGCTCTACCGGTTCCCTTTTGTCGGTAGAGTTTTCTGCCACTCCCCTTGACGTCACTGCGAGTCTTCGTTGATGCAGAGCCTTGCCGCTGATTGGCAAGGTAGGCAACGACACACTGGTGAATGACAGGACCGTTCACCTCAGCATCGGTGAACGTATTAGCTAATTCCTTTTCATGCAGGACATCCCCGGACCTGTTGTGTACGTCTAAAGTTGACATATTCGTGTGTTTGCTTCCTCTCGGCAATCGTTGAATAGTAGTAATTGCCGACCTATGCACTGAGTGCTTTAGATGCCTTTTTAATCAGGAGGAGACCGTTAGGTGGACCGGGAACAGCTCCTTTAACGACCAATAAATTGCGCTCGGCATCGGCTTGAATCACGGGTAGGTTTTGAACGGTATGCCGTTTGGCACCGTGGCGACCTGCCATGCGTTTGCCTTTAAAAACACGAGATGGTGTTGCGCTTGCGCCAATAGAACCTGGTCGACGGAGATCTTGTTCACCGCCGTGGCTTTTCCTACCGCCAGCAAATCCCCAGCGTTTTACCACACCTGTGAAACCGCGCCCTTTTGAGGTTCCCGTTACGTTAACGAACTCTCCGACTGAAAAGACGCTTGCATCAACGACATTTCCTACGGACACATCATCGAGACTTTGCACCCGAAATTCACGAAGGACGAACGCTGGATCCACGCCAGCTTTTGCGAAGTGTCCGCGCTTGGGACTATTCGTACGATTCTCTTTCTGTTCACCGAAACCCAACTGAACTGCCTGATATCCGTCTTTTTCCTTCGTTTTAAGTTGGACAATTGAACAGGGACCTGCTTGAATAACAGTAACAGGTATCGCTTTTCCTGATTCCTCAAAAACTTGCGTCATGCCGACTTTGCGGCCTATAATTCCATTAATCATTTTCTCTCGCTCCCCTCCTGTAGGACTTGTAAACCAACAACCTATCCACTCTCTCAAATGCTTAGGCTCTGATTTCCAAACCGCTGGAGTGGAGAACAATCATTTCTCCGACTACAACAGCGTAATTTTGACATCAACACCTGCAGGCAGGTCCAACCGCATCAAATCATCAACAGTTTTAGGTGTTGTTTCTGAAATATCCAGCAGACGTTTATGAATACGCATCTCAAATTGTTCACGCGATTTCTTGTCTTTAAAAGTCGAACGCTGAACGGTATAGAGATGCTTTTTTGTCGGCAATGGAATTGGACCAGAAACCGCTGCGCCTGTGCGTTTTGCAGTATCTGCTATCTGCTTTGACCACAAGTCTAACAACCGATAATCAAACGCCCTGAGCCGGATCCGAATTTTTTGATTGTCCATTTTTTCGTATCGCCTTCATCAAGCAGAATAGTAGTCAGCAATCAGTAATCAACGGTATGAATGCCGTGTGGCATGAACCGGGGTTTGCCTCGCAAACCTTTCAGCAATTAGTTAAGAGCACATTGAAACACTAAAAGCCTATGAGTTTCTATTGCTCCTCTTTGCTGATGGCTGACGACTGATGGCTATTTTGCTGATGCCTTTAAAAGGGCGGAACCGGAGTTCCACCCAATGTATTAGTCAAGTATTTTGGAGACAACACCGGCACCGATAGTCTGTCCACCTTCTCGAATTGCGAATCGGAGTTGTTCCTCCATCGCGATAGGTTTAGACAGTTCAACGGTAATTTGTGCGTTGTCGCCGGGCATGATCATTTCGATGCCTTCAGGCAATTCCATCTGTCCTGTTACATCGGTCGTCCGGAAATAGAATTGCGGACGGTATCCTGTAAAGAAGGGATTATGACGTCCACCTTCATCTTTTGTAAGAATATAGGCTTCAGCTTCAAATTTGGTATGCGGTTGAACAGTTCCTGGAACTGCCAACACTTGACCGCGTTCAACTTCATCGCGATCAACACCCCGTATCAAAGCACCAATATTGTCGCCAGCACGTCCTTCGTTGAGGAGTTTACGGAACATTTCAACACCTGTAACAACCGTGCTTTGTGTTTCACGCAGCCCCACGATTTCAACGGTATTCCCGACTTCAACGATGCCACGCTCAACACGTCCTGTGACAACTGTACCACGTCCGCTAATAGTGAAGATATCTTCGATCGGCATCAAGAACGGTCTATCGGTGTCCCGTAAGGGTTCTGGAATGTAGTCATCAACAGCTTCCATGAGTTCAAGGATAGACGCACATGCATCGCTAGTCGGATCGCCGCCGCCGTCCATCTCCTCATACGCCTCAAGAGCAGATCCTGTGATGACAGGAATATCATCACCGGGGAACTCATAACTACTTAATAATTCACGGACTTCCAGTTCAACGAGTTCGAGAAGCTCTTCGTCATCAACCATGTCAGCCTTGTTAAGGTAGACGACGAGGGATGGCACGTTCACCTGCCGAGCGAGTAACACGTGTTCACGCGTCTGTGGCATGGGACCGTCAGCAGCAGACACGACGAGGATAGCCCCATCCATCTGTGCTGCACCAGTAATCATATTTTTGATATAGTCGGCGTGTCCCGGGCAATCAACGTGTGCGTAGTGCCGGTTCTCAGTTTCATACTCCACGTGTGCTGTATTAATCGTAATACCACGCTCTTTTTCTTCAGGTGCCTTGTCGATTTCATCATATTCCATGACGTAATCTTCGTTGGCGAGATTAGAGAGAACCATGGTAATAGCTGCCGTGAGGGTTGTCTTACCGTGGTCAACGTGGCCGATTGTTCCAATATTGACGTGTGGCTTAGTCCTTTCAAACGTTTCCTTAGCCATTTTTGTCCGAGCTCCAATAAAATTGTGTTGTTTCGGGTATTGTAGACGCTGTTTTTAGGACCGTCCGTATAGACGTAACATTTTGTCTTAAAACTGCGTATCCCGTTTCTATAAGGTAGCCAAACGCATTGGCGTATGGCAGACCGTTTCATTTAATTAATCAAACACAGTGCCCGCTTATAGGAAGAGGTAGCACTCCTACAGTTCAGGCACATGACAAATACTTAACGTTTCACTGATGAAATCAAGTCCTCCATTACACTTGTGGGGACTTCATTATAGTGTGAAAATTCCATAGAGTAGGTAGCTCTACCCTGTGTGAGGGATCTAAGTACCTTGACATATCCAAACATTTCTGAGAGCGGCACATCAGAATGAACAACTTGGATACGAGATTTAGCTTGTGTTTCCGTTTCACGTATCTGTGCGCGCCGAGCATTTAGATCCCCTATCACCTTGCCAAGATACTCATCAGGGACGATAACCTCAACATCCATAATCGGTTCAAGAAGTGTCGGGGTGGCACGCTTTAGTGCATCTTTGAACGCCATAGAACCTGCTATGGAGAAAGCCATTTCTGACGAATCAACGGGATGGTGCGATCCATCAACGAGCTTTACCGATACATCAACGACGGGATAGTCTGCTAAGACGCCTGTGTTCATGGCATTCTCAATCCCTTTTTGCACTGCTGGAATGTACTCTTGCGGAATAACACCGCCCTTAGTATCGTCTTTAAATTCAAAGCCGGTGCCTTTTTCAAGGGGCTCTACTTCAATGACAACGTGTCCAAATTGACCTCTACCACCAGATTGACGTATGAAACGTCCGACAGACGTAACGGAATCAAGAATCGTTTCCCGATAGGCGACTTCTGGGTTACCAACATTCGCTGAGACATTAAACTCGCGGACGAGCCGATCAACGATGATTTCAAGGTGAAGTTCTCCCATCCCAGAAAGTAAGGTTTGTCCTGTTTCGGGGTCTTGATGGACTTTAAAGGTTGGATCTTCTTCGGCAAGTTTTGAGAGGGCAAGGTTCAATTTATCGATATCGGATTGTGTGCGAGGCTCAACTGCGATAGCCATCACCGGGAGCGGGAATACCATCGTTTCTAACGTAATATGCGCTTTCGGATCACAAAGTGTATCACCCGTTGAGAGGTCTTTTAACCCGATCGCTGCTGCGATGTCACCAGCGTAAACGGCATCATGCTCTTCGCGTTTGTTGGCATGCATCTGCATCAAACGTCCAATCCGCTCATGCTTACGAGTCTTACTGTTGTAAACGGTATCTCCTTTTTTCAGGACCCCAGAATACACACGGAGATACGTCAGTTTGCCAACGTGTGGATCTGTTGTAATTTTGAATGCCAGTGCACAGAAAGGATCGCTCTCATTGGCGCGCCGCACTTCATCTGCCTCAGTCTGCGGATGAAAACCCACGACTGATGGCACATCCGTAGGAGCTGGGAGATAAGAGACGATTGCGTCCAAAAGCGGCTGGACGCCTTTGTTCTTTAAAGCTGTTCCACAGAGGATTGGGACAATTTTGCCCGTGACCACACCATTACGGAGCCCTGTTTTAATTTCTTCTGGTGAGATTTCGGCACCGTCCAAGTATTTGAGAAGCAGTTCTTCATCAGAATCAGCGATAGACTCCAACATCCGTTCGCGATACTCGTGCGCCATCTCTTCCATTTCTCTGGGGATGTCCGTTTCCTGGATGAGACTACCGTCGCGTCCAGAGGCTGCAGATACATTCCAAATCTGCCCTTTCATTGAGATGAGATCGACGATACCCGTAAATTGCTCTGCTGAACCGATTGGCAGTTGCACTGGAATTGCGTTAGCGCCGAGGCGTTCTTCCATCATTTCGACAGTGCGAAAGAAATCTGCGCCGGTGCGATCCATTTTATTAACAAAGGCGATTCGCGGTATATTGTACTTATCAGCCTGTCTCCAGACGGTTTCAGATTGAGGTTCAACCCCACCGACTGCGCAGAAAACGGCGACTGCCCCGTCAAGGACGCGAAGTGAGCGTTCAACCTCAACGGTGAAATCAATATGCCCCGGTGTATCAATAATATTAATATGGTGTTTTTTCCACTGGCAGGTTGTTGCGGCTGCAGTGATTGTAATGCCGCGTTCCTGCTCCTGCACCATCCAGTCCATAGTGGTGGTACCATCGTCCACATCACCGATACGATAGACTCTACCGGTATAATACAAGATTCGTTCGGTCACAGTGGTCTTGCCGGCATCAATATGTGCCATGACGCCGATATTTCGCATGTGGGGCAATTCCAAGCGATGTGGGATATTTTGTTTTTTGTCCGCCACGGTGAGTGACTCCTAATTATTTTTTAGTAAGTTGCGGTCCGGGGACCGCGCTTACGTTTTTACCATCGATAATGTGCGAAGGCGCGATTGGCGTCTGCCATTCGATGCTGATCCATTTTTCTACGGATTGCGCCACCTTCGTTGCGCGCGGCATCCAATATTTCGCCTGCAAGGCATTCTGCCATCCGTCTTTCGCCGCGGGAACGAGCGGATTGGATAATCCAACTGAAAGCCAACCGCTGTTTCCGTTCTGCCTTTACATCAACTGGAACTTGGTAGGTCTGACTGCCTACACGTCTTGGTCGAATCTCTAATACCGGCTTGACGTTGTTAATTGCCTGCTTGAAGATAGTGAAACCATCTTCATTCGCCCGTGATTCGATAATCTTAAAACTCTCGTACAGGATGGACTGCGCCGTGCTTTTCTTTCCATCCAACATAAGGCTATTAATAAACTTTGAAACCAGTTTGCTGTTGTACGTTGCGTCAGGGTTAACATCGCGCTTTGCAACGTTTCCACGTCTAGGCATCAGCTATTCCTCCCTTGTTTAGCCGGGTTTGCGAGCACCGTACTTTGAACGTCCTTGGCGACGGTTGTCAACACCGGCGGTATCCAATTTGCCACGCACAATATGATAACGCACATTAGAAAGGTCTTTAACACGCCCACCGCGAACTAAAACGACTGAGTGTTCTTGCAAATTGTGGTCAATCCCCGGAATGTAACAGGTGGCTTCATAGCCAGAAGTAAACCGTACACGAGCGACCTTACGCAGAGCCGAATTGGGTTTGTTCGGTGTTACGGTTTTCACCTGTAAACAGATACCGCGACGCTGGGGACACTGCTGTAGCACCGGCGATTTGGTTTTCTTCCGGTACCGTTTGCGCGGTTTTTTAATCAACTGGTTAATTGTTGGCATTTTGCACCTCCGCTACACCATATCTATGGACTTGTCAATAAAAAAGCCCCATGCGGGGCATCACAATTTCAGTAGAACAAATTAACGTGGGATGTTAGACACGACGTTAGAATGTTTCCGAATAATTGCCCCCGTTTCCATAAAAGATTGAATACGGTTTCCAAAACAAATATTATACACTATAGAATAAGGGTTGTCAAATTTTTTTCAAAAAAAGTAAAAAAATTGGGAAATTTTGCAAATTCCCTAATTTTTCAGCAATTTTCCACGTAAAATCACGTCTTGAACGCTTAAATTACCATCGACAATAACGACATCGGCTATTTTCCCAATTTCGATTGAACCCAGAGATGAGGCGACCCCTAAGTTCTGGGCGGGGGTCAATGTTGCCATCGTTAATGCCTCTTCCAGAGAATAACCCCAGTTCATGACATTGCGGACACCATCGATAAGCGTAATTGTCGCGCCAGCGAGACGTTCGGTGGGTTTACCAACATCAAGCCACATTGCGTTGTTACGGATGTACTTCTCGGTGCTACCGGCTTCAAAGGCTGTATCCTTCTCAGAAATTGTATCGTTGCTGAGGCGATAAGCATCAAGGTCAGGAATATACGTTGACGACGCTTGCCAGTCTGCTGAAGGCACACCAGCGAGCTCCGTGCAATCTGTAATTAACCCAACAGCGTGAATTCCTTTTCGCCGAATTAAATGACTGCCCCAAAAAGGGTGGACATGATGTTCATCAACGATGAGTTCTGCATGGATCTCTGGATGGGAAAGAACGGCTTCAATTGCACCGAGTTCACGATGGTGCATACCGCTCATACCGTTGTAGGTATGCGTGGCGCGTGTCACACCAGCATCAATCGCTTCCATCGCCTGCTCATAAGTCGCGTTTGTGTGTCCCATGGCGATAACGATGTTGTTATAAGCATCTGTTTTGAACGTTGCGAGGTGCTTAATAAACTGGAAGTTTTCATCGTTTTCAGGAGCAACGGAAATTACCTTCAAGGTACCGTCAGCAGCCGCCCACATGGTGTGGAATTCTTCAAAGTTCGGTGGTGTAATGTATTTGGCGTTCTGTGCTCCGTTTTTGGCGAGACTCCCAAATTTCCCCTCTACATACGACCCCAAAATCTGCGCTCCATCCACGACAGGCTCGTCGACGATATGTGCGATAGCCGTTAAAGCATCGGTAATCTGCGTCATGCTCCCAGAGGAAATGCCCAATACCAACGAGGTAACACCGTTACGGGCATGTGCGCGAGCGATTGTGGCAACATCTTCGACCTCGCCCGTCATGCTATTACAACCACCACCACCATGTACTAATCCATCAATCAATCCTGGAATGACAAGGCACCCGGATGCATCGATAACGTCGCCTGCGGGCTGAGGCACATCTGCCGTTATGGTTGAAATTGTGTCATTTTGAATGACGATGCTCCCCTGCCCATAATGCGTTGGGGTATAGATGTCGCCATTCACAATTGTCAGTACTTCCATGTTACCAAAATGTCCTCAAATTTCCCTACTCCTGTCCTGATACCCACAAAATACTTTGTGCCAGAAATCGCAGAAAGGGAACGACTTCAAAATCTTTTTGATGCCCCAATGAAGTATAACAGATACGTCCCCCGTTATGCAAACGTGTCCATGCGACTGGCTCTGAATGTTCAATCGTATGTCCCATTAAGAGAAGAGATGTGTCGTCGCGAAGCGATGGATTTTTGTAGAGGCTTCCGTAACTGGCAAATGCCGAGATACCGTTCAGAATTGGGTGTTCTGTAGCAATCACTTCCGCACGAACAATAGGACCTTCCCCGTAATGTCCTTGATAATCACCACCCAATACATCTTTATCAAACTCCAGCCAATTTTGATAAGCGTGACTGGCTGTCCTAACACCGACAATCGGTCTGCCCTGTTCACAGTAGGCTTGAAATTTCCTGAGCGATTCGCCTTCTGTATTGAGACGACGTGTAAAAACTAATAAGACATCGGCATCGTCCAACGCTGCCAAAAAAGGATCGTCATCCTCTGAGTTGTAGACGATCAGATTCGCTTGAATTGGGTAATGTTTTTCAACAAACTTTTTGAAGACAGTTAACGATGCTTCGGAGTCGTATTCAAAAGAGCCGGACAGCATACATAGGTTAAGCACAAAATTGCTCCTCTGTTAAAAAAAGTTGTGGCGGGTGCTATCCCTGCCTTCTTACTAAATACAAAAAGCTGTAGGGATAAGGATTTTTCTCATCAGGTTCGCCGTCAAGGCGTTTTACTTCTTCCCAAGCTGTGATGTCAAATTCGGGAAAATAGACGTCACCTTCAAATGTGGCATGAATTTGCGTCAGATAGAGTCGATTGGCGTAGGGTAAAAAGGCTTGATAGATCGGTGCCCCACCACATATCATAAGTTCTTCTGTTTCCTTACAAAGTCCAAGGACATCGGCTACCGAATGTGCGACACTACAGCCTTTCGGTGCTTCATAAGCTGTGTTTCGCGTGAGGATGATATTGTGTCGCTTGCCTAACGGACGTTTGAGCGTTTCAAAAGTCTTACGTCCCATAACGACGGGTTTTCCGACAGTCATGTTGCGAAAATGTCGGCGATCGGCTGGCATCTGCCACGGGATATCCGGTCCATTGCCGATAAGTCGATTTTTATCCATTGCAGCGATCATTGAAATTAACATTTAGGGTTTTGCTCTCTCTTCTTGTTCCCGCGCTTCTATACCGCTCAAAACCTGATTAGCAAAATGAGTTACTGTCTCTTTTGACATGCGAGGTATGAGTTTAATCCGCCCTTTCAGTTCCCATTCCATCTCAAATTCTCTTATCTTTTCAAGTTCCTCAATTCCAGTTTGGACGGTTTCTGTGTCGGTTTCAAAATGCTCAGCGAGTTTGTCGAGACTTAAAGGTTCTTCAATCTGAAAACTAAGGACTTCAATCCAGAGCCACATTCCTAACCGTCGTGCGAAATGTGAGAGATTCTCGGTTGTGCTCGCCAGACGGGTAATTGATGCGAAGCAGTAAGCGGCATGATGCGGATAGTTCATTATAATTTCTTCAAATTCTTCAAAAGCGAAACGAATGAGAAACGCTGCTTCCTCTGGGGGTGTTAATTCCTTGAGATCCAGATGATTCCCGTTCTGTTCTAAACTATCAATGTTAATTCGTGGTTCTTGCGCCATAGTCCCCTCAAGTATTTCGTGGTGAAATCAATCGTCAGCAGAATTGGAAGAGACACTGAAATATGCAATGAAAATCTTCGGTGTCGTCCCGACCCCTATGCACGTTATATTTTCATGGGGTTCTACATCTGCGATGGACATGTGTTGGATCCAATTATCGGGGAGTCTCAGTCCTTTTTCTGATATTCCACCGCCTATATATCCTCTTTCTGCGTGCGCAAGATTGGACCATTTTGTAGGTTTGCCGGGGCTGTGCCAATACGCCGTGATTCTGTCGCCAGCTCGAAAAGTTTCTGCTGCTTCAAAACGCCCAGGTGTCTTATCACCGAGATTGCGAAGATACCTTTCCGGACGAGATGAGATATAGATGCCTTTAAATGGAACTATCTGGGGTGCTTCTCTCCATTCGCCATCAATCCACTTCCACATGATATGCGTTTTAAATCGAATCTCTGAATCGGATTCCATTTTTGGATGGACCATAATATGAAAGATTGCGAGTTGATCCCGTCTGCTCATTCCTTTGAGTTCAAGCAGTTCACGGTTTTCTGCAATTGCGAAAGATGCCGACTCCTGCCACGCGCCGGTCGGAATACGGAGTTCCTTGTTTTCGAGAATACGATGTCCATTCTTTTCGGCTAGGTCCCCCATATCAATTTCCAATTCCAAGACGTTGTCCGTGAGCTCAAAATTGGCAATTTCTGAACGCGCCGGCAGCACCCAATAAACTGTTATCATATCCGCTAAGCGCGCCATTGCATATTCATTTTCGTTAGATTTTCCACAATTTGCGAGGAGCAGCACCATACAACTCATCAGCACCATCTGCATTTTCATCGGTAACCTCTTCTGTAGTGTTGGACCTCAATGATTCTAAACAATCATTGGTGCGTGAATAGCATCGTGGTGTTGGTAATCCTCTAACTGAATGTGTTGCATTTTGAAGGCATCAATTGATGAGATTTTCGGGTCCAACACCAGCAGCGGGAGTGGGTAGGGCTTTCGTTGCAATTGGGTTTTAACGGCTTGAAAGTGTTCATGATAGATGTGTGCGTCCCCTAAGGTGTGAACAAATTCACCCGGCATTAACCCTGTTACTTGTGCCACCATGTGTAGGAGGAGTGCATACGAGGCGATATTAAACGGGACTCCCAAGAACATATCACAACTACGCTGATACATTTGCAATGACAACTTATCGTCCGCTACAAAGAATTGGAAGAACATGTGGCAGGGTTCCAACGCCATCTCATCTAATTCTCCGGGATTCCACGCTGTAACAACATGCCTTCGGCTGTGCAGGTTTGTTTGAAGTTGTTTGATAACTTCGCCTAACTGATCAATTGTGCCATTTTCTGTTCGCCATTCTCGCCATTGCACACCATATATGCGACCAAGGGAACCGTTGCGCCCCCAAGCGTCAGCATTGGCATTCCAGACCTGTACACCGAGTTTCTGAAATTGATCGACATGCGAATATGCGCGTAGGAAACCTAAGAGTTCAGCTTTTACGGCACTGAACGCCAGTTTTTTAGTAGTTACGGCGGGGAACCCATCCTTGAGATCGTATCGCATCTGCATGCCGAATAGTGCGCGGGTTACACCGTTTCTGCCCGGTCGGTCAACACCGGTATCTAATATTTGCTGAAGCCCCTGTATATACTGTTCCATAGCTATCGTCGATCTGTGCTGCCAAACCCTCCGCGAGAAGGTGATTGCATCTGTTCAACCTCGTTCCATTCTGCTGTAGCTACACGTACAAAAATTGCTTGTGCGATTCGGCTGCCTCTTTCAACACTCACCACCTCATCCGTAAAATTGTAAATCTGAATTTGTAGCTCGTCTTCTTCACCACAGTAATCGTTATCAACAATGCCCACTCCCTGTGGCACCATTAAGCCGAATTTGCGAGGCGTGCTGCTTCGCGCGCAGACCATTAGCATATAACCTGGAGGTGTTTCAACGATAACATTCGCTGGGATGAGGACGATGGATTGTGGTGGAATCTCTGCTGATTCTCGGCAGATTAAATCAAATCCAACGGAGCCTGCTGTTTCATATTTCGGCAACGGGAGGGTTTTGTCTATGCGTTTGATACTAACTTTTATCGACATTAGGGTACTGCGACTCCTGCGACCTTGCATTCCACGCGATAAACGGAGGTACTTGCTGTGATGAAGAGACTCTTCCAGTCATCACCGCCCCATGCCAAGTTGGCTGCGCGTTCAGGAACGAGAATAATTCCGAGGTGCGTTCCGTCAGGTGCGAAAACCCAAATTCCGTCTGGGCCGGTCAGGTATACATTCCCGTGAATATCGGCTTTCATGCCATCTGGCTTGCCAGTGTCTCCCTCTTCCTCGCCGAAGACACGGTCGTTCGCAATTGTGCCGTCGGGTTGCACATCGAATGCTCGGACGTGCATGCGCTCAGTGTCGTTGATATAAAGAATGGACTCATCTGGCGAAAAACAGAGACCGTTGGGTCTGTCGAAATCATCAACGAGAAGCGTTAGGGTGTCCCCATTGGGTGCCAAACGGTAGACGCCTTGAAAATCAAGTTCTTTCTCTGATTCAACGCCATACGCTGCGCTTAAGCCGTAAGGTGGATCGGTGAAATAGATGCTCCCATCCGACTTCACGACGACATCATTAGGGCTATTCAAGCGTTTCCCTTCATAATGAGATGCAATTGTAAGGACTTGACCATCTGCTGTTGTGCGCGAGACTCTCCGGTTAGCGTGTTCACAAGCGATGAGGTGTCCGCCTTTATCATAAGTTAAACCGTTTGATTTTCCGGATGGGTCACGGAAAACTGTCATTCCAGCGTCTGCGTCCCACCGCCGCATCTTATTTGCGGGAATATCGCTAAAAAGCAGAAACCGCTCTACAGCGTGCCAGAGAGGTCCCTCGGTGAATTGGCATCCCGTCGCGATTTGTTCAACAGGTGCCTCGGAATCAACGAACTTTAAAAATTGCTCGTCGCGTACGTCAAGTGCCATATTCTTCCTTTCAAATATCCTTGACATCCATTTCTATTAATGCTAACATAATTGGTAATAGGTAAGGGTTCACTCAGCAGAGATTAACTTGCGTGCAAGTCGAAAAAACGTGCCTGGGGCGACTCGAACGCCCGACCTTTAGCTCCGGAGGCTAACGCTCTATCCATCTGAGCTACAGGCACACATATCGAAAGTCCGAGAGGTTTCGGAAACGAAACCGATTCGGACTCATATATCTTTAGAAATATATTTTAACAAATTCAGCATTTTTTGTCAAGTTTTTTGGGTAAAAAATCTAAGGAGGAAGATCAAGGTGAAAGGTAAATTTCGGAAGTTTTCAGTCCTCGCGGTTCTGGTTGTCTTTTTGTTTAGCTTTGCACCGGATATCGTAGAGAGTCGCCGGGGTGGTGGACGGAGTTTCAGTCGTAGCCGGAGTTTCAGCCGCAGCACCACTCGTCGGAGTTCCACGCCGAGCCGTTCGTATAGCCGTTCTTCCAGTCGTTCTTCTACAAGTAGAAGTTATACGAGTCCGCGGACTTCAACATCTCGCACAACACGCAGCACGGGCAGCAGTTATAGCAGAAGCAGCACATCAAGAAGCACAGGAACCCGTGCGAGTTCTGTAGCACGTCAAAAGCAGACCGCTACCAGTCGTGCCAGGGCTACATCGGCAACTTCAACGCGAAACACGACGGCGACGCGCAGCCAACAGCGGCAAGTGAAGGCACAAAACCGAAAACAGGTACGGCAACTTAAGGCAGAAAACCGTAGTTTGAAACGTCAAAACCGGCAAGCCAATCGCGAAACTGCACGGGCGCGTCGGCAGCAACGGGAAACGATTACCGTCAATAACTTTGGTGGTTACTACCCCATGATGGGGTATTCAATGTACCCCCTAGCCGCGTCTATGGCGTTTAACAATCTGATGTTTGGCATCTATTTCCATGATTACTACAATCACGCGATCCGCCATAGTTATATGTGGCACTACCACCATCGAGATTATGACCGATCACATTGGAGTGCCAAAAAGCAAGCAGAATACGAATACTACAAGGACTACTATGAAAGCCAAGGTATCGAGCCTAACCCGAATTATGTAGATCCAGGCACCAATCGTGACGAAGATTATGTCGCAAGTTACGTAGAGGAAAATCCAGATAAATTTTACGGGGAAGGTTCGGAATCTTTCACCGTTGATGAACTCCCAGATGAAGCAGCACTAAAAGAAGAGCTCCTTGCCGCTGCTGAAGAGACGCCGACAGTGTCAGCATCTACCTCCACAACAGCCCCAGCGCGTGCACCGCCAGCGACGCGAACTGTTGTCATCGAGAAGAGCACCTCAGGCGCAACATGGTTTCTCCTTATCTTTGGAAGTCTCCTGGTTGTTGGGGTGATCATGTTAGTGATGTACAATAAGGGTTATTTTTAGGGGACAAGATGGCATTATTTGGTAGAAAAGATGGCAAATCGCTGTTCGGTAGGCGAAAAGATGCTGACTCAAAAAAAGCGGTGCGGCATGAATTGGTCGACATTCCGATTGAGAGTATGATCGAACTCTCCGATATCATCACATACGAGGAGACAGGAGATACCTCTCGTGCCTTCAAACTTGTCACCCGAAAGAAGTATGAAGGCGAGGCACTCCGTCGCTATATGTATCACATCCGAGACGCGGAGGAAGAGGTCGTGATCGGTGTCGACCATGTGGCAGGAACGCGGGAGGAATACGAAATTTCCCGGTGGATCGTTGATGATGAATGTGAACTTGGCGATCCCTTGCCAGACACAATGACGCTCTATTTTCCAGATCCAGAGAACGAGCAAAGCGATATTGCTGTTGAATACAATCGACAAGAAATCATCTCGGCAACACTCACTGTTACTGACGTTGAAGGCGAACAGAAATTTGAGGTTGAGCTTCACGAATACATCGCGGGGGATGACGAATTCATGTCTATTGAACTCTGCGGAGACTGGCTAACTTTCTATGTCGGCACGATGATCACCCGTTCGGATATAGAAATCTATCCAGCCTTGGATCCAGAATCGTCGCGTAAGTAAGTGGCACCGTGCATGTAATAGAGCAAGACTTCCGTGTCTTGCTCTACTGCTGAAATTCAAATGCACTTTCGATGTGTTCAAGCCGCAATAACTTGGACTGCGATGATAGGTGGATACCGATAACATCGAAACGACAGTGGGCATCCCATAAGTTTTCTGCTTGTAGATATGCCAAAGCTACCTTTGAGATTTGTTTCTGTTTCTGCTTGGTTACAGCCGCTTGCGGCACCCCGAATTTGAGACTCCTCCGTGTTTTAACTTCCACAAAGACGATAAATTGCCCATCCCGTACAATCAGATCAATTTCCCCGCGCATTGCTCGATAGTTTTGTGCAAGGATTTCACACCCGCGTGCTTTGAGATGCGCGACCGCCAATGACTCACCAATTTTTGCAACATCTAAACGTGAACGATCCATGTATGTTCTCCGTTAGCTGCGGGCGTAGGCATCTTAGAAACATAGTTCGATTTGATCATCCGGGAGAAGTTTAAAGGTACGTCGGTGAATATCGGATGCACCAAACTGTGCAATCGCTCGGCGATGTTGGGACGTCGGATATCCTTTGTGTTTTAGGAATCCATAGTTTGGGTAGGTGTGATGCAACTTAATCATGAGCCTATCGCGCGTGGTTTTGGCGATAATAGAGGCTGCAGCAATAGAATAACTTCGGCTATCGCCTTTCGGAATTGCCTCGCCGGGAATATCTACTTGTGGGAGATATATCCCATCAACGAGCAGACAATCGGGCTGTGGTGTCAGTTTTTCAACCGCCTTCTGCATCGCGAATAGAGAAGCATTAAGGATATTGAGACGGTCGATCTCCTGATTATCCACGGAACCGACACCTATTGACACAGCAACGCGGCGGATATCTTCACAGAGTTGGTCGCGTTGCTTCGGGGACAGCTGCTTTGAATCATTTAAACCGTCAAGGGTACAATCAATGGGTAGGATAACAGCAGCGGCAATGACGGGACCTGCCAGTGCGCCTCGGCCTGCCTCGTCAATGCCTGCGATCTGTTTATAGCCGCTTTGTTGGTAAGCAAGCTCAAAACTGTTCATTTCCACCAGGTTATCTTCTGCGTTCTCTGACGCGCGCGGCTCTTCCAGTGCGGTCGCGCAAGTAATACAACTTCGCGCGGCGGACAGCACCGTATCGAACGACCTGAATGCTCTCAATATTGGGTGAGTGGAGAGGGAAAGTCCTTTCACTTCCTGCTCCGAAGGCGACGCGACGGACTGTAAACGTCGATCGTAATCCGCCGTGTGCCCGACGAATAACGGTACCTTCGTATGTTTGAATACGTTCCTTTTGTCCCTCTCGGATGCGAGTGTTTACTTTGACGACATCCCCGGGACCAAACTCAGGGATATCACTTTTCATATATTGGCTTTCAACGGATTCAATCAAATTCATTGCCTGTTCCTCCTTATGTAGTATAAGTTCCGTCAATCCTAACATGGTTGGCAAAAGCCATTAAAAAAATAGATAACTATAACTTCGGTTCATTCCACCAACCCTGCCGTTTTAAGAATAGCGATGTCTTCCTCACTCAAGTCCAGCTTTTGGAGTAGATCTGGACGGTGCTTTGCGGTGCGTTTGAGTGCCTCTGCGTATCGCCACTTTTCAATATCTGCATGATCCCCACTCAAGAGGACCTCGGGGACATTCATTCCGGCGAACTCAGCGGGCCGCGTGTAGTGCGGATGGTCAAGCAGGTCATGACTAAACGAATCAGCGTGTGCGGATTCGTAATCGCCAAGCGCTCCTGGCAGCACCCGACCAACGGCATCAATCAAAACGAGTGCAGCAATTTCTCCACCACTTAAAACATAGTCCCCGATGGAGAGTTCGGTTGCAACCAACTGATGTCGGACCCGCTCATCAATTCCCTTGTAACGCCCGCACAAAAGAATGAGATGCGATTCCAAGGAGAGCGATTCCGCGAGCGCCTGAGTCAACGGCACGCCCTGTGGCGTTAGGTAAACAACGTGTGCGGTTTCCTTGACGTTCAACGCCGCAATCGCTGCGAAGATAGGTTCCGGTTTAAGAATCATACCTGCGCCACCGCCATAAGGGTAATCATCAACAGACTGGTGTCTGTCGGTTGCCCAATCACGAAGATTATGGAGGTTGACGGTGAGTTTGTCCGCGTTCTGAACGCGTTTAAGGATACCCGTTTTTAACGCCGGCGCGAGTATCTCTGGGAACAAGGCGAGAACATCAATCTTCATCTTTAATATCGACTTGCAAGCGACACCCTACATTTTCAGTTGATGCGTCTACCTCATGTAGTCAGCGAAACTCCTATTGCTCCTCTACTCTCGGGTGTTCAATCAATTCAAGAATAACTTTTTTATTTGCTTGCAATCCTGCAGTATAGAGAACACTTCTTATGGCTTTAAGCGTACGTCCGTATCTACCGATGATCTTTCCCAAATCTTCTTCCATGACAGTCAACTCTACAATAACCACCGTTTCGCCAGTTACTTCCTGAACTACCACCTGATCGGGATAATCGACGAGAGACTTTACGATGTATTCAATCAACTCTTTGAACATAGTTCACTTTCAATTTTCAGTAGAAGTGTCTGTTGCCTGTCCCCGGGGAATCTTTTGAAATACGTCCTATTCTTCTTCAGCAGATTCGAGTGTTACTTCATCGGGTGAGCTGTCCGTTTCAGGTTCAACTGTTTCTGCGTCAGCAGGTTGTGCACCACCCGCCTCAACGACTTCTTCGACGACAGCATCCCCCGGCATCGGTCTGCCCAACTTTTCGTATTCAAATTTCATTAAAATTCCACGTTTTGAAAGTAAACGTTTCGCCGTATCGGACGGTTGCGCGCCGCGCCTCAACCATTTCAAAGCTTTCTCTTCGTCAATAACGATGTCCGCTGGATCTGTTAAAGGATCGTAATAGCCTAAGCGTTCTAAAAACACACCATCCCTTTGGGCACGTGCGTCAGTGGCGACGAGTCGATAAAACGGACGTTTCTTCCTACCGTGTCTCTGTAATCTAATTCTAACTGCCAAAAAAATACCTCCTAATGGCATTCACGCCGCGTTTATAGAAAGGCAGATTCCTAAGATCGTGCCTATCGTTACCTGCGGCGTCTCCGTTTTCGGGGCTTTCTCGCTGCCTTACGTTTCTGACCAGGAAGCGCTCCCATTTTCCGCCCCATCTTTAAACCGGTTCCCATCTGCGGCATTGCCATCGCCGCCTGCTGATTCAGCATGCGATTCATCATCTGTAGCTGCGAAATCAGCATGTTCACTTGGTTTACTGTTGTTCCACTGCCTTTGGAAATTCGAAGTTTCCGACTTCTGTCTAACAACCGAGGATTTTTTCGTTCCTCAGGCGTCATTGAATGAATGATCGCCTTCGCTGTCTGTAGATGGCTCTCATCAGGCGTGAGATTCTGAACAGGCAATTGATTTTTAAAGGGCATCAGATCCAACAATTGATCCAAGGGCCCCATATTTTTAAGCTGCTCAAGTTGTGTCAGAAAATCGGTAAAGTCTAACCCTTTGCTCTCTATGAGTTTACGCTCAAGTTCTTTTGCCTGATCTTCGCTGAAAACCTCTTCTGCTTTTTCAAGCAAAGTTTGGAAATCGCCTTGCCCAAGGATGCGTGAAGCCATCCGCTCTGGATGGAATTCCTCTAATGCAGCTGCCTCAATTTTCTCACCGACCCCAACGAACTTAATGGGTTTGTGTGTAATATGACGGATCGAAAGCGCAGCACCACCGCGGGCATCACCATCCATTTTGGTGAGGATAACACCGTCAATGTCCAAATCATTGTTGAAGTTTTCGGCAACATTTACAGCGTCTTGTCCTGTCATCGCGTCAACGATAAGTAGGACTTCAGAAGGGTTCACACCCTCCTTAATCTGCCGAAGTTCGTCCATTAATTCATCATTAACATGCAAACGTCCAGCAGTGTCAATAATAACACAGTTATGTCCGTGTGCTAAAGCTTCCTTGACAGATGCTTCAGCGATTTTAACGGGTGAGACGTCTGTCCCCATCGAAAATACAGGCGTTTCAGTCTGTTCTCCGAGGACTTGCAGCTGCTTAATGGCGGCGGGTCGGTAAACGTCAGCAGCAACGAGCAGCGGTTTACGTCCCTCTTTGCGAAACTTAAGTGCTAATTTCGCCGCTACAGTCGTTTTACCTGCACCTTGTAGCCCGGCAAGCATTATCACCGTAGGTCCACTCGGGGCAATGGTAATCTTTTCCGCCTTGCTGCCCATCAACTGCGTGAGTTCTTCACCAATAATTCGAGCAATTTGAAGTTCAGGTGTAAGACTACCGAGCACCTCCTGACCGAGGGTACGCGTCTTAATTTGCTCTATAAACTCACGTGTGACTTTATAGTTAACATCTGCTTCTAAGAAAGCACGCCGCACCTCACGCAAGGTATCAGAAATGTTGCTCTCTGTGAGCTTTCCCTGCCCCTTGATTCTTTTGAGGGTGCTTTGTAATCTATTACCTAAACTCTCAAACATTGTCGATACGTCCTCTTTTTATAGGAGCGAATAGTGTTCGTGATCCCCGTGTCCAAAATGTGCAATTATCAACCTTATTTTAGAAACGTCATTAAAGCGCGTTTACCCACTACGCGTAAACCCTGATTTCACAGTCGCGTACGAACATCGCTTTCCAACTATACAATTATAGCAAATTTAACTGCTGATGTCAAACTTTTTTTCACCTTGACAGAACACCGATAACTGTGGTAAAAATATATCATGAAAATAATAAGCACCACACAGCACTATGCCTTTATTACCCTTACTTGTATTTTAATTGGACTCTATTGCGGATGCCAAGGCGAGACTTTTAACTTCGATGTAGGTAGCACCAGTTCAGAAATTATGGAGAAGTCCGGTGAACTGGCAGAGAATGAGATCTGGGACGGACGCATTTATATTACCGACACCCTTGTTGTTCCAGAAGGCATCACACTCACTATCCGTGCTGGCACCATTGTCGGTTTTGAACCGACGGATACTCCGAGCCAGTTCATCGTGCATGGTGAACTCTACGCCGAAGGATCACCAGAGCGGATGGTAGTTTTCGGCTCTTTAGGTAGACTGCGAGAAAAGCAACAAGAGCCAGCAGCAGAAACGACAAACCCGTTTGCAACGGGGACAGAAGGGCAAATGTTAGGAGAAGGTTTCGGCAGTACCGAAATGCAGCAGCCGAAGAAAACCGTCAGTGCTGATCCACCGAAAGCAGGAGATTGGGCAGGCATTCAGATCGAATCTAAAAGTCCGAATAGCCGCCTAACATACTGCCGTATCCAACATGCCACTGTCGGTATTACATGTCTAACAGACGCCGTTCAAATCGAAAGATGCCTCCTCAGTGAGAACAAAACAGGCGTACTTTCTGAAAACACCAGTCCGACCATTACCAGCAACGAATTTAATAGAAATGGCACAGGTTCACAATTCCGTGGGAGTTCATCACCAGATGTTGAATACAACGAATTCACAGCCAACAATTACGGAATTATATGCGAAGATGACTCTCGACCCCGCATTCAGTATAATATTCTCCGTGCGAATTATGAGAACGCCATTGTCTGTTATTCCACTGCATCACCAGAGATAGTCTCCAACAATATCACGATGAACGTTGGTTGGGCAGTTTACGATGGCGGTAGACTCCGAGATAACTTTATTCAGGGCAATAAACAGGTTGGACCCGGTATAACGGAACTCGGTATTGGAACACAAAGTGATCAATTTTATGGCGTAGACGAGGCGTTTGAGCCGAGAAATTCTCCGGTGACAGAAGCCGGTGTGCAAAGAGAAAATTTTTAGCAGGAAAGCAACATAATGAATTGCTTCAAAGCCTATCTCGAACTCATTCGCTATCCGCTTTTTGCGATTCCGATTGTTGCGACACTTCCGGGAGCACTCATTGCGAGCGAAGGTCATTTTACGTGGCGTGTGGTGGTAACGTTGTTGATCGCGCTCTGTGGTTACTTCGCCGGAATGATAAAAAATGACTACTTTCACCACGAAACAGACAAACACACAAACCCAGAGCGTCCACTCCCATCCCAACGACTTACTCCCCAACAGGCAATTGTGCCGGCAAGTGTTATTTACGGGTTGTGTGTAATTGGCGGTTTCTGGCTCAATATCAAATCCGGTTTGTTGGTAATGGGCTTGGTCGCGATTTCACACCTCTACAATGCCACTTTCAAAGCAAGAGGCATCTTGGGAAGCCTCACACTGCCTTTGGGGATTGGACTGCTGAATGTCTTTGGGGCATTAGCGGTGAGTGGGACGGTGCCACGTTTGGTATGGTATGCCTTCGCTGCCACGACGCTTTACGATTTAGGCACACATATTACGACTACCTTTAAAGATATTTCACGCGACAAGGAACTTGGCATTTTAACGACGCCTCTCCAGATCGGTATCCGTCCAGCACTTCTGCTCTCTGCTGTTGCCACGGTTCTCGCATTTACTATTGCTTTCCTGCCGTATTGGTTGGAACCGGATCTTCAGAAGTCTTATATTGTTTGGGTAATTTTAGGCATCATTGCAACGGTTGGCACCCGGATTTCGCTTTATCTCCAACCTAACGAGAAAAACGGCTATTTCGCGTTGAAAGGTTCGATGGTAGGGTCAATTTTCTTTTTTCCGTGCCTGATCGGCGCGCAGGTGTCTATCGTTGTTTCTACCGCTATCATTGTGCCGTTGCTGTTAGTGACGCTACTTTTGTTAAAAACAACGCGCCAAGAGGTTTAAGGCGCAATACTTGATGATTGCGCAACTGGCAATCGTAATGAGGATGACTATTAAAACATGAAAAATATCGTTTTACTTATTACCGATACCTTCCGGTATGACAATTTAGGCGAACGGGCGAGACGTCCTATTCGCACGCCAATGCTCGACAAATTTGAGGCGGAACGTGCAACCGCTATCGACAAATTTTATATGAGTAGTTTCCCGACGGTGCCACATCGGACAGACATTATGACCGGGACAGTCGGGTGGCCCCACTACCCGTGGCAGCCAATTGATCTGAGTGGACGCAGTATCACCGCGGAACTCCTGAGTGAACAGGGATACGCAACGCAGCTTATCTGTGACACCCCACATCTATTTAACGTACGGTTCCAGCACTGTTTCGATGCGGCTTTCCAGCATCGTGGGCAAGAGGGGGACAAACCGCTTCTCCACCACAACGATGAAATTCGAATTGTTATGCCCAACGAGAAGACGCGACCGCATCCCTCATATCGTGGGCACACTTTACCGAACACACACCGCTGGACAAATCGGTACTATCAGTATGAATCAGAAACGTTCTCTGGCAGGACCTCTGAAACCACAATTCGATGGTTGGAGGAGAACCACCGTGCGGGTCCCTTCTTCCTCTGGGTAGATTTCTTCGATCCACATGAACCATGGGATCCACCGGAATATCTCGTTAAACGCTACGATCCGGACTATACAGGACCGCCGATGCTCCACCCGAACTACGGCTTGGCATCGCTGTTTACGGATGCGGAGTTGCACAACCTTTGGGCACATTATGCTGGTGAAGCCGAACTCATCGATAGGCATATCGGACGGGTTCTGCAGAAAGTGGAAGATTTGGAGTTGTGGGACGATACGCTCGTTGTTGTGCTGTCGGATCACGGGATGTCCCTCGGTGAACACGGCAGGACGGGCAAATCCAACATCGACCCCGAAGATTCACGCTACTGGCCAACGTATCCAGAGATTAACCATGAGGTGTTCTTGATTGCTGGTGGAGATGTCCCGTCGGGGCAACGCCTCGATCTCATCGCGCAACCGATGGATATTATGCCGACGCTCTGTGAGTTGGCTGGTGTTAGCTTGGAGCCGCCGAAACCGTTTGAGGGACGTTCCTTCGCAGATGCGCTCCTCCAAGGTGAGGCACAACATAGGGACTATGCGGTAACAGGATGTCACATTGTTGCTCGAGACGAGAGTGTGCCACGCCAAGCAACGACACCGTTCCTCGTCACGGAACGTTGGGGATATGCACCCGTCGGTGAATACGGTAGACCAGAACTCTTTGACTTACCGGCAGATCCTTTAGCGGAGAACAACATCGCTGCGGACAACATGGAACTCGTTAAGGAGCTGCATGAACTCTTTATGTCGCATCTTACGGAGCATAACGCGCCTGAGAAGTTCCTTGATCTCTGGAAGGAAGAGCCTTCTGGAGATGGACGTGGCAAATGGTCGATCGACTATCCTGATGATTCGGATGAATAGGAAATTCAAAGATCGAAATTAAAAATAGAGGCTTCAGGTTACAGCAACTTAAAGCCTCTTTCTATATGACTAAAATCTCAGGGACATTTAGTTTTACATATTTACTTCATATATGTAAATGCATTTCTGCTGTAGGAGCGAGTGTTTTTGCTTGGGTGTTTCCTCTGCTCGCGATATTGTGCAAAAACGTTAACATCTGTGAACAGGATCCAAGATCGGAACCGAAAACTAAATGACCCTAACTAAAATCTACCATAGTATTGCGTTTAATTCGATTTTCTTATAAAATAACGCTATGTTAGCAAAGTGAACTGTGTCTTACAGCGTTCGTATCAAAATCGAAGACAATAACATCGGGAGGTAGATTTCGATGAAGTTTTTGACCATAAGTCTATTATCCATCTGTTTAATTGTAGTTTTCGGAACCGTTGGGGAAACCGTTCGGGAGGACGATTTAGCACTTTATCTCTCCTTCGATGAAGGGGACAGTGAAATAGCCACAGATACGTCCCAACATGGAAATGATGGGACAATCCACAAAGGAACACGGGTAGCGGGCAAAATTGGCCAGGCAGTCGAACTGAGCGGCGAAAAAGGCAGCTGGGTTGAAGTGTCAGATTCCGCTTCTCTGGATATCAAGGATGAAATCACTTTAATGTGTTGGGTATATCCGACCGAGTTCACAGATGAGTGGTTCCGTATCATTGTGAAGACTTGGGCAGGCGATACAGCTCCGTGGATGGTCTATGGATTCTATGAGCAAGGCGGTTCTAATGGAAAGACCGGTTTTATTATCTCTGTTGATAACGGAACAGAAAAGCGGTGTGGCAATGGGCCGAGTCCGCAATTACCGGCGGAGGAGTGGACACATCTGGCAGCTACCTACGATGGGAGCAAGATGAAACTTTACTATGACGGTGAAGTAAAAGTGGAAGCGGATGCCTCAGGTACGATTGATGATAATGATGTTCCTGTGTCGATTGGACGCAACAGTGAAGGAGATCGGGAACACTACATTGGACGCATTGATGAGGTTGCTATCTGGAGCGTTGCGCTGGATGAAAGTGAAATCAATGAAGCAATGAGTGGAGTTACCACTGCGGTCGAGGCAGAAGGCAAGTTACCTACGAGATGGGGTACGATGAAAGATAGGTATTTTAGAATGCCTAAGTCGTTTACCCCGCGAGAGATTTGGTAGTAACACTACTTCACCACGAAAGAAATGAAGAATGGGCATCGCGAATGTGATGCCCTTCTTTTTTGGGAAACCTTGCCTACCGTTCGTGATTAAGCGACATCCGGCGCTTCAAGCACAGCATCAAGTTGATCCATCACCTTGTGGATCGCTTCGACGTAATAAGACATTAACTCAAAATCGTTGGGCGGATTAACATCGAAGATATAACAGTGAGAATCAATGAATTCAACGGCACGAGGATAGTCTTCTGTTTTATATTCAACCGTCGAATTATTGCATCGCCACGGACATCCTGTGCCATAGCCGATCTGGTTCTGGAAAATCTCTTGAGATGGCACGGGGAGCCGTTGCCACTGTCCGGTTGGGACACCCTCGGCGCGCAGTGCGGCTTGGACTTTCTCACGCATGGTTCGGGCGGAGATGTCTAACCCTAATGCTGTCGGATCGAAACCGATGACGTAGTTGTAATACACCGGTTCACACCCTTCTGGGGTAACAGGGGTCTCAATGCCTTTAATTTCATTTAGATGCATCGTGAGATACTGGCAATTTTCGATGCGTAGTGCGTTGTTGGCATCAAGCCGTTTGAGTTGGCTACGGATGAACGCCTGACTGAACATATCGCCGCGATACATCCACCCAAGTCCGTAGGCATTATACTCCTGTTCTTCTCTCTCCCTGCCTGGCACGACAATTTCCCCGAAATATTGCAACAAGGCTGCACGTTCGTAAATTTGTTCATCATTTGTTGTGAACAAGCCGCCTTGACACCCACTACTTAGCGTCTTCGAGGCTTGTGTGCTGTACCCTGCGGCATCCCCGAACGATCCACAAAGTTTGCCTTTGTAGCGTGCGCCGTGTGCCTGTGCGACATCCTCAATAACTTTCAGATTGTGCTTTTTGGCAATTTCCAGAATTGGATCCATATCGGCGGGCATGCCGTGAATATGAACAGGAACAACTGCCCGCGTTCTCTCAGTGATCTTCGCTTCAATCTCGTTGGGATCGATACAGTAGGTGACTGGATCAATATCGACAAAAACGGGGATAGCATTATGGTGGAGGACGGCGGCGGCTGTTGCCCAGAAAGTGAAGGCGGGAATGATGACTTCGTCACCCGGCTCAATGCCGACCCCTGCGACACATAGATGTAACGCAGCGGTTCCGCTGTTGACTGGGATGCAATACTGGACTCCCATGTATTCCGCCCATTCGTTAGCGAGACCTTCGGATTGAACCCGTTGCTGTTCGGTAATTTTTTCGGAAGCGATAACCTCGGCAATCGCGTCTTTTTCGGATTGAGTAACTTGTGGCCACGGTTGAATTAGCCCATCAGGAACAGTCCGTTTACCACCACATATAGCCAGATTTGCTGCCATGAGTGCCCCCTTATAGAGGATTATTCACGTCGCAATGCCTTATAGATGCGCTATCGCCTTTGGGATCCGTTTCAAAACTTCGCTTCTGCCGAGCAGTACAACAATATCAAAGAGACTCGGTCCGAACGATGTCCCCGTCAGCGCGATCCGCAACGCCTGCATCGCCGCGACGCGTTTGATGTTGTTCTCATCTGTATACTTCCAAATTGCCGCTTCAATCGTTTCTATGTCAAACGTAGGCGTTTCTTTCAAAATCTGTGAGACATTCGTCAGAATCTCGCTCGTTTTCCCTCTCTTTTCTTCTGAATTTCCCCACCATTTCTTGACCGCTTTCGGGTCGTATTCAAAGGCATCGTTAAAGAAATAACGAGTCTGTGGTATAATGTCCTGCAGGGTTGTAAGGCGTTCACCTACTGCCTCCACAATATTTTCTAACCAGTCTCGATTTTCCTTTTCATCATCCAGTAGACTTTCAGCTTGCCAGAACGGGATCACTGCGTCCGTCCGTGCTGCTATATCCAATTGGTTAATATAGTGGGAGTTGAGCCACTCCAGTTTCTTAATATCAAAAACGCTGCCACTTTTGCCAATCCGCGCGATATCGAATTTCTCAATGAGTTCATCAACAGAGAAAATCTCCTGCTTGTCGTCGTAGGACCAGCCGAGTCGAACAACAAAATTCAGCACCGCCTCAGGCAGATAGCCCTGCTCACGGTAACGATTAACAGCAACAAGGTCGCCGTGATGACGTTTGCTCATTTTCCTGCCACTACTATCCAGGACGAGTGGAATGTGTGCAAATTGCGGCACCTTTAGACCGAGAGCATTTGCAATTGCAATTTGCTTCGGTGTATTGTTGAGATGCTCCGTTCCCCGAATCACGTGCGTTATTTGGGTCTCTACATCGTCAATAATTGAGGTGAGATTGTAGTTCGGCATCCCGTTTGAACGGACAATCACTTCATCCTCTAAGGTAGTGGGCTCAATAATGCGTGAACCGAGAACGATGTCGTCAACACGGATAGGTGTATCAGGCATCTTTATGCGCACGGTCGGTTTCCTGCCTTCGGCGACAAAACGTTGGACGGCTTCCGATGTTAGGTGTTGACACCTTCCATCATAGGAGCGGGTCTGTTTATTGGCGCGAGCTTGTGCGCGTATCTCCTCCAGCTCTTCAGGTGTGCAATAGCAGTAGTATGCGTTGCCACTTTCAAGCAATTGTGTGACATAACCGTCATAGACGGCTTTCCGCTCCGACTGGACATAGTGTTCGTCCCAATTAATGCCCAACCACTTCAAAGCGTCATAAATCTCGTGCATGGATTCATCAGTGGAGCGTGCCACGTCAGTATCGTCAATTCGGAGGATAAATTTGCCGTTGTGGTGCTTGGCAAATAGCCAGTTGAAGAGCGCCGTTCGCGCGCCACCGATGTGTAAGTAACCAGTGGGCGAGGGTGCCATCCGGACGCGAATCTGATCCCCCACAGGGGCTGCTGTGCCGCTCGGTGTGTCGTTCATTTCTGTCCTCTCTGAATCTTCGCCCAGCTATCCCTCAGTGGTACTGTGCGATTGAATACCAATTTCTCTGATGTTGTATCTGGATCTACACAAAAATAGCCAATCCGGAGAAACTGATACCGGCTTTCGGGCACTGCAGCAGTAAGACTCGGCTCAACTTTGCAGTTGTGTAGAACTTCCAAGGAATTGGGATTGAGGAATTGCATCCAGTCAGCATCCCCTGCGGCTTGCTCCGGTTCACGTTCTGTGAAGAGGGAATCGTAAAGACGCACCTCAGCATCAACAGCGTGCGCCGCGGATACCCAATGCAATGTTCCTCGGACTCTGCGTCCATCTTCGGACCAGCCCCCTCGCGTCTCTGGATCATAAGTACAGTGAATTTCAACGACTTCACCGGTATTTTCATCTTTAACGACCGATTCACATTGGATATAATAGGCATGCTTAAGCCGTACTTCTCGTCCCGGTGCCAATCTGAAGAATTTTCGAGGCGGATCTTCCATAAAATCTTCACGCTCAATGTAAATCTCTCGCGAGAATGGAATTTCCCGTGTCCCTGCGTTTTCATCTTCGGGATTATTCTCAGCATCAAGCATTTCGACCTGCCCCTCCGGATAGTTGTCAATAATCACTTTAACCGGATTGAGAACCGACATGACGCGTGGGGCGCGTTGATTTAGGTCATTGCGAATAGAATACTCAAGTTGTCCTATCTCAATGAGGTTAGCAGCCTTTGAAACACCGATACGGTTGCAAAAATCTCGGATAGATTCAGGTGTATACCCACGACGGCGCATACCTGAGAGTGTAGGCAACCTCGGATCGTCCCATCCGCTGACGTGTCCCTTCTCAACGAGGACTTTGAGTTTCCGCTTTCCTAATACGGTATAAGTAAGATTCAGTCGTGCGAATTCAATCTGTCGAGGCTGATAAATCTCCAAGGACTCTAAGAACCAGTCGTAGAGCGGACGATGGTCCTCAAACTGAACGTCACACAACGAGTGTGTTATCCCTTCAATTGAATCAGACTGCCCGTGGATGAAATCGTAAGTAGGATAAATACACCACTTGTCCCCGTGTCGGTGATGATCTGCCCGAAGAATACGATACATCACAGGGTCGCGCATATTCAGGTTCGGGCTTGTCATATCAATCTTTGCGCGAAGCGTACGGGAACCGTCTGGGAATTCACCATCTCGCATCCGGCGGAACAATTCCATGTTTTCCTCAACCGATCGATTGCGATAGGGGCTGTTTTTACCCGGTTCAACTAAGGTGCCGCGATAGGCGCGGGTTTCGTCGGGTGTTAAATCGCAGACATAAGCCTTGCCCTTTTCTATGAGTTTGACGGCATATTCATAGAGCGTCTCAAAATAGTCTGAAGCGTGATACTCTCGGTCTTTCCAGTCAAATCCGAGCCAATGGATATCGCGTATGATAGCGTCTACGTACTCACTCTCTTCCGTGATAGGATTACTGTCATCAAACCGCAAATTGTAAAGTCCACCATAACCCTCAGCGATACCGAAACTAATGCAGATAGCTTTAGCATGTCCAATATGGAGGTAGCCACTCGGTTCTGGAGGAAATCGAGTATGGACTCTACCGTCATATCTGTTTGTCTGGAGGTCCTTGTCAATCTCTTGACGGATAAAGTTTGTGTCGGAAGGTTTGTCAGAATTTTCTTTTAAATGGGGATCTGAATGCTTCATATCTTATACCATATAACTGATGTAACATATCCTATTTGGGCGTATTACAGAAACTACGACCCTTGTGAAATGGTGTGTCGATAAGGTTGGAATGCCTTTTTATAATTATACCCTCAAAACACGATAAAGTCAAGATTTCCAGTCCTTTATTTGGGGCATCCAGTTCTTCTGTAGGAGGGATTTCCAAATCCCGACTTTTCACTTTTTTGAAAATTATGCAACCTTTTTGTCTTCAAGTTGTATCTAATTAATATAGAAAGAGATTTCTGTCGGACACCAAACTTACGTTTCTACACTGAACTCACGTCTGGAACAGTGTGCGAAAAACAGATCAAGGTCGCGTAAAAAACAGGCAGACATGCCTACTATCTAACAGTTTTCCTTACTAAGTACGTATTGTGGAGGCATTTAAGGATATGGCACGGTTCTTGCACACAATTAAATAAAAAAGAACCTTATAGCAAGGTCCCAAAAATGCTTTGCTGGCGTGCCTGAAAGAATTAAACTTGTTCTATCTTTGAAAAAATGTAACCTTGTTTTTCGGAATGTCGTTTAAACGTTAGATTGGTATTTATATTCAATTTTTCAGACTAATCTATATCTACTTCTTTAGAAAGGGGTAAAGTTATGAAATCTACTGACATCCGTAAGAATCATCCATCTTTATATGAAACGGCTTTGTGCCTCGCGATTGCGAAAGCACGCCAAGATGAATTGCGCTGGGAACTTTTCATTGACAATTTGTCCCAGATTTGTGATACATTCGCCTACCAGATTGCTGCCAAAGGCACCACCCTTTCTAAGCAATCACGACGTTAATCGTAAGGTTATGAGTCCTTTTAGACGGATTCTTGGAATTTTGGGTGATTCCCAAAGATTTTAACCAGAGAGCGGACCAACTTTTCAGGATCGTGGCGGATAACGTTCATTTGAACGCCGCCTAACCATGTCCCAAATTCAGTGACAACCATATCCCGAATGAGGTCCGCTTCAACAACA
>JAPPNJ010000030.1 GCA_028818705.1 Candidatus Poribacteria bacterium | reverse complement strand
TCTACCTCTACACGTTTACAGCTGGGGATTTCACCGCGACAGGCAGAATGCTAATTATGAAATGAGCCCGGAACTGCGTAAGTCCTGCTATCTATTCGATTATCATAGAAAAACGATTTGGAGGTAATGAAAATGAGAAACATGTTTCCGATGACACTGATCTTTCTGTTGCTAACGCTCTACTTGACCCCCGTCGCAAATCTACAAGCCCAAGGCCTGGATAACATTCCCGAGGATGACGCTTTATTTGGTGATCCTATAGAGGATGACGCTTTATTTGGTGATCCTATAGAGGATGACCAGGTTGACAGTACCCCGGTTCTCCAATCCGGTTTGAGTGGACAGGATGACCAGAACCCCGCGGTTCACATTCCCGACACTGCTCTCCGCAACGGAATCGCGGATGCCCTCAAACTCGCCGCAAATACGCCAATCACTCAGGAAAATATGATAACATTGATCGTCTTGCAGGTTTCCGATGCCTCAATTAAGGACCTCACAGGTCTTCAGTTGGCTATCAATCTGGAAGAACTGGATCTTTCCGACAACGGCATTACCGATGTTTCACCCCTGGCAAACTTACGAAACCTTGAAGAGCTGGATCTCTCTGGCAATCCCATTGCGAACTCGACACTCCTTATCGGTTTGAGGAACACTGGAACGAAGATTACGGGTGTAACCTTTGACGACCAGAATCCCCTTGACCGCCCGGTGCCTATAGGCGGTGCGTTTGACCTCCCGGTTGATTTTCCGGATGCCATCCTCCGCAGCGGGATTACGAACGCACTCGGACTCGCTGAGAATGCACCAGTCACTCGGGGACAGATGACAATATTGACAAACTTGTGGGTTCCCAGTGCTTTAGTTACAGATCTCACAGGTCTTGAGTTTGCTGTCAATTTGGAAGAACTGTTTCTTTCTGACAACGCCATTTCTGATATCTCACCACTGGCACCATTGGAAAATCTCAAAGAAGTGGATCTTTCTCAAAATGTCATCTCCGATGTATCAGTGCTGGCAAACTTGGGAAAGTTGAGAGTGTTGAATCTTTCTGACAACATCATTTCTGATGTATCCGCGCTGGCAGCCTTGAAAAATCTGACGGGCTTGAATCTTCACAACAACGGCATCAGGGATGTATCCCCATTGGCAAACTTAAAAAATCTGAAAGGGCTCGTTCTTTCTGACAACCCGATTACGGATGAAACCCCTCTTGACGGTTTGAGAAACGGTGGAACGGAGGTTAGAACCATCATCTTCGATGATCATTTGTTGAGCAGTATTGGCTTGTGGTGTGCAACTCCTGATCCTCCAGCACCCACTGCTTCCACATCAGGGACTTTAGGTGCTGCAGGCCACTGGAAAGATTTCTGGCAGCAAGAAGATACCGTATATAGGGAAGCCGGTCCTGGAGATGGCATCGTTTTAACAGTGAGATTTATGAACGGAACGCCGCTTCAAAAAGAGAAAGTGGAACATTTTGCCCCCCTATGGGCAGAGCATGCTGCACTTCGTTTCAAATTTACTTCAAAGAATGAGCCCTCCGATATTCGTGTTCGGTTTGAGAAAAAGGATTACCGCAGTCACTCACTACGAGGAACCCAAGCAAACCTCCCCCAGTTCAAAGGAGAATCTACGCTCGTGTTGGGCAACGCTTTCGGTAGGAAAAATCCAAGTATTGGTCATGGACATAAGTACAACGATTGGAGTGACGATCTACCCCCTTCGGGTACAATCATACATGAATTTGGGCACGCCCTTGGGCTCATCCATGAACAGGAAAGTCCGAGCGCAACTATAGAGGATATTTTTGACACAGAAGCCGTAAGAAAATGGGTCACGCAGAAGAGACAGGAAAAGACGGGCTTGACCGGTAAGGCGCTTGCGAAGGATGTTAATGAGGAGTTATGTGTGAATTATGGGGGGATAGTTGGATTGGTTACGCACGAGATGTGTAATGAGTTTGGCGTAGACATAACTGGAAGAGACGAATGGGCTCAGACAAACTACACGGAATTCGATCCCAAGTCAATTATGCTGTACTCCGGTATCCCTTTGAAAAGAGGGGGCGAGACACCTGGGAACTATAAATTATCGGAAACAGACAAAGAGTTTATAGCGGGACTGTATCCAGACCTCGAGCCCAGCAACATAGAAATAAAGTTAGATTCGAGTGTTAATCCCAACCCGTATGTTGTGAAAACAAGAACGAAGAGTGTGATTTCTGTTAGGGTCCTTAACAACCAGAATAAGCCGATACCCAATGCACCGGTGACGCTCGCTTCAGCAGGTGCAGCGAATATAACTTTCAGTAGAACATCCGTTAATACTGGTGACAAGGGGACGAGCGCAACGGCCGAGGTAACATTCAAAGGGACCGATGTCCCAGGTTCCTTGAAGATAACATCAGGGAATGTCACCGAGCACATCCCTATTTTTGTAACCGGCATAATTAAGTATGAAACAAAGAACGTTAAGAAGTCGGTTACTTTCACGAGCAGACGGGGGTGCGCTTGGAATGATTGGAAACTGAGCTGGTATTGGGCGGGCCCAAAAACCCTTGACTTCAGTGGGGAGTGTGAGGAGCTTTATGACTATTCTATCTCTGCAAAGCCAGGATCCTTTGGTTGGGATGAGAATGGGGACGCGCCCTATGTGTATTACAAGGCTATGCAAAACAAACTCCATTCCAAACATTCAGAGTATGTCAAATGGGATGGCAGGAAGGTGAGCCTTGAGACTCGGATTCGAGAACACTGTGTAGATCAAACCACACTGTATGTAACAGTCTGGGCGAAATGCAAGGTTCAAGTCCTTCAGGCTGCTCCTGCTTTGCAAGCGCAGTTAAGACCTGAAACGGAGCCGTTGTCTACACTGTGGCAGGAGTTATCAGGAGTTCCAGCAGAAACAGCGTTGTTACCGAACTATCCCAACCCGTTTAACCCGGAGACGTGGATCCCTTATCATCTCTCGGAGCCCGCAGATGTGACACTGCGTATCTATGCTGCAGACGGGAAGTTGATCCGGACGATGACGTTGGGACATAGACCCGCGGGTATGTATGAGACCAAGGCACGTGCAGCGTATTGGGACGGCAGAAATGCTATCGGTGAGCGTGTCGCGAGCGGTCTCTACTTCTACACCCTCACTGCCGGAGATTTTGCCGCTACCGGTAAGATGTTGATAGTGAAATAGGATCGACCAGGCATGTCCTTGTGAGTGTTTCAGTGCGACGACGTGGGAGCGGTGCAATATCGCGCCTCTCACCTGTCTTTAGAATATCAAATCTAATTGCACATTTCTCAGTCGTAGGGGCGGGAATCCCCGCCCGAGATGCGTGAAAAAGGAGACAAGCATGCAAAAAACAGTAGCAATTCTGACGTTTTTCCTCTTTTTTGTTATCACTGTGATGCTACCCGATGTGGCATCAGCACAGTCGAAGAAGAACACTATTGTCAATCAAACCACAGAAAACGTGTCTGTGGTGTATTCGACGTGGCGAAGTGCCACGAACGATATACCAGAAGGGTATCTCACCCGCGGGCATATCAGCCTCAAACCCGATAAGTCAGTGGAGTTAACCGGATGGAAAAACGACGTCTATTTTCAGATATTGCAGGACGGTGAAGCGATCAAACCGACTGCTGCGACCGAGACGTTCCGTTTTTGGGTATATCTGAAGGGCGGGTTTTCGGTTGTGAGTCCACGTATGGACGGTCCCGTGCTGCGGGATGAACTGACATATACGAAGCCAACCGGTATCACCTTTACGCACGAAGACGGGTTCCTCCGATATCCCAATGGTTCGGTGGTGACTGTGGATTCGAGTTGGGTGTCCGTGAGTGAAGCAGGCGAAATGGATCCAGAACCGCCAGTTTCGACAGCAAGCGACCTCAGGATTACCGAGATCATGGTAGACACGGGGGTTGGACTCCCACAGTGGATTGAACTCACGAACGTCAGTGGTAAAGAAGTGAATCTTGATGGATGGACTCTGATGATCATGAACTCCGATGTGTTTCCCTCGGTCAGCATTAACCTCAGCGGCAGGCTCGGTGTCGGTGTCGGTGTCAATAGAGGCGGTACGATGGGGAAATCCCTCCTCTTGGTCGGTGGCACTGCGCGTAGCAATTTAGCCCCCAGCGCTCGGATCGTTGATATCTCAAGCCAAGTGGGTCAACAAATTGGAGGTCGTTCCATTTTCATCAGCCCGGAGGGCTTCATAGCATTACTGATTTCGCCCACAGACGGAATGGGCGACACGGCTGGTAACCTTGAAGATGGTTGGGAACTCCCGATGAGCGAAAGCTCTCTTCGGAGGAGCTCACTCATCCGTCGTGAAATGTTCAATGGCAGGGCAACGAAGGGCACGGATGCCGACGGGTGGGTCCTCGCCTCCGACACTGGATTGTATCTTAGCGGCCCCGAGACGTGGTATGGCTCCCCTCGTGACGATGGCACCCCCGGCTATGACGCGGGTGGACCGCTCCCCGTTGAACTCTCACACTTCCGTCCTGTACGTGATAAAGCGACCGGCGCAGTGATGATTACCTGGGCAACGCAATCCGAGCTGAATAACGCTGGATTCTTTATCAAGCGTTCACAGCAACGGGAAAGCGAATTTAAGATCATCAACGCCACTATGATCCCCGGTGCCGGCACCACTTCAGAGAAGCAATTCTATACCTATACGGATACAACTGCACACCCCATTCTCCTATACTACTACCAAATTGAAGACGTGTCTCTCGATGGGCAACGTCAGATGCTGACCCGCGCTATCCGCCTCAAGGGACATATTGGAGCGGCTGACAAACTTACCTCTACATGGGGTGAATTGAAAACATCCAATGAGTAGTAGCAACAAAGTAGATCTGCCCGGATGTCAGTTGCACATCGGCGTGTTGCTCAAAGTAACTCGAAATCTGTTGATAGTAGGCTTCAGCGACGATAGGCATGCTGAAATCTTCCGAATAATGGCAGCTCTTGCGTTTTTGGATTCGATCCAGTTTGTGGCGGAGGACCTTCAAATCCACCCCACATCCCTTACTCGATTAGGTGGAGGGTAGTTTTCATGAAAAAGATGACCGTGTTTCTCTTGGTGATCCTATTGGTTTCTTCGGTTTATTTGAGAGGTAGTAGTGAGACTGTTCCACAAGAATCAGCGGAACCTGCCGTAAAGGTCCTGAAAGCGACGCAGAGTTTCACCGTTAAGCGGATCAATAGATATCCATTCCCGTTTTGGAAAAAAGAGTCTTGGGTCAAGATACTGGAATTCCCGGGCCCAGTGGTGCAGACAAATGCTATCTGGCATGCAAGAATCGGGGAGGGTGCTGTAACCGATGTGACCGTGAATGGCAATAGCGTTAGAATCTCTGGCAACGTCCGATACTCGTGGTTGAGTTCTGCGGTTTTGGAAGTAAGAGTGGATGTTGCCTACCTCTCGGTATCGCAACAAATCACATTTGATTTGAACGGTGATGGGTCTCTGAATATTCAAGATCTGGTATTCATCGCTTCTCATTTTGGACGAACAGGTGAGCAAACTGCCGATGTTAACAGGGATGGTGTTGTCAATATTCAGGATCTTGTTTTAGTTGCGGGTGTAATTCGGTGAGCGTGTAACGAGTGGTGTCTATTTCTATGCCCTCAAAGCGGGTGAATTTGCTACCAAGCGAGTAAGAGTTAAGAACGCAAAGTAAATAGGTATCTGAAAAGGAGAATTTTGGCGGTTAGTTCCGTAAACCTCCTTTTTTAGAGAGTGTATTGCTTTTTTTTTCTCAATTTGCGTCTACCTTGGCTTCTAATGTTTTTTCAAACTGGCGTATAAATAAGGAGTCCCTTAACATGAGAAACATATTGACACTACCGAAACTCATCATTGCCTTGATAGCGATTGTCTTCGGAGGTTTTGTCCTCTATGGCAGAACCACAGCGCAACCGGTACGCGACTTCATCGGTGAGACCCACCGGTTCGATTCATCGGTTCCTACCCAAATGGACATCCCTTTGAAAGAACCCGGTAAACCTGAGTTTGGCACGGGGAACGTATCACCAGAACAGATACAGGGATGGATTGAGCTCCTGCGTGCTGAGCACGACGGGTCTCGCGTCTTCACGAATGCCATCGCCAATTTGGAACGGCTTTTGAAGCGGGTGTCCTCTACACAGCCGATGCTGCTGCCGAACTACCCAAACCCGTTCAATCCAGAGACATGGATCCCGTATCAGTTGGCAACGGATGCTGAAGTGCGGGTGTCCATCTATACTGCCGAGGGTAAACTGGTTCGGACGTTGGCACTCGGGTATCAAGAAGCGGGAGTGTATCAGAGTCGGTCTCGTGCTGCGTATTGGGATGGTCGGAACGATGTGGGTGAGCGTGTGGCGAGCGGCGTTTATTTCTATACGTTGACAGCCGGCGATTTCCACGCCACGCGAAAAATGCTGGTCATCAAATAGTATCAAAATTCAGATGCGTGAAGAAAGGAGACAAGCATGCGAAAAACAGTAGTAATTCTCACGTTCTTCCTCTTTTCCGTCCTCGCCGTGATGCTCCCCGAAGTGGCATCGGCGCAGTCGAAGAAGAACACCATTGTCAATCAAACCACAGAAAACGTGTCTGTGGTGTATGCGACGTGGCGAAGTGCCACGAACGATATACCAGAAGGGTATCTCACCCGCGGGCATATCAGCCTCAAACCCGATAAGTCAGTGAAGTTAACGGGATGGAAAAACGATGTCTATTTTCAGATATTGCAGGGCGGTGAAGCGATCAAACCGGCTGCTGCGGCCAAGACGTTCGGTTTTTGGGTGCATCCGAGTAAAGGATTTGTGGTCGTGAGTCCACGTATGGACGGTTCTGTACTACGGGATGAACTGACATATACGAAGCCAGCCGGTATCACATTTACGCATGAAGACGGGTTCATCCGATATCCCAATGGTTCGGTGGTGACTGTAGATTCGAGTTGGGTGTCCGTGAGTGAAGCAGGCGAAACGGATCCCGATGAGGGTCTCTCCTTAGATGTCAACGGAGATGGTGTTATCAATGCTTCGGATGTAGCCATAGTTGCAGCTCTTCTGGGGTCGAGCCTTACTGAGGCGGATGTTAATGGAGATGGCATAGTGACGGTTGATGATATTAAGTTAGTCTCTGATGCAATAGGCGCAGATGCCGGCGGCACCTCTCCCAATGGGACGCAGCAACCCACTCTGACAGAAAACACAAGGCGCGGCGAAGTGTTGTGTTATACAGGTCAAACCTGGTGGATTGGTAAAGCAGCAGCAAAGCGCGAATCACTCGTTACGCGAGAATCCTTCGCCCTTGCATCAGGAGGTATACAGTCCCGTGAAACTGACGATCAAAACGAGGTGAGACGTTGGATGCTTCAAACAATGAACAATGGTGTCGTCGATGTTCTCATCCTATATGGAGATGTCCCTGAGACGATTTACCCAACGGGGAACGGTCTACCCGACGGATCCGTGGCTGAGCGGTGGCTTGAAACGCCCGACGGAGATACGATTCTGAATCATGCAGATTGGATTTTTTGGGGCGGGGAAAATCAAAAGAATAGGGAAGCAGGGCTGCAAAACATTATGGACCTTCCCCACATTACGATGTGGTCCGGTAGACCCGAGGGGGACGGCATCCCTATGAAAGTTACAGCAAAGGGAAAATCACTTATACCAAGTTTAAGGAATTTTCTATCTGATCGTCCCTTTCGTTTAGATGAGCTTGGAGGCGCCTGGTTTGCTGAACTGATTTTGGCCAGCAATACTGGGGATGAAAACGGAACGCGAGCGGATCCTGTTATTGTCCGAGATGGCAATCTCGGTAGAATAGCAATCGTGCATCAAACGTTTGAAGGAGACGATCCCAAAGGGGCAGTCGCAGCAGAAATTATCATAAATTACCTAATGAAGTGAACTTTATTTGCACGTTACCAAAGTTTGGGCAATATTGTCGTGTTCAAGTAGCCTTATCGACAGGCAAATTTTAAGGTGTGAAACCTTGAAGATAAAGAATAAAGAAGCATGCGGGTGATCCAAAAAGAATATGACGAGATTAGGAACTGTATGCAACCCGGAGATGTTATCGCTTTTTCAGGCGAAAATTTCATAATGGACACCATTAGAACAAGAGGCCTCATCTGCGTGTTGGGCATACTTTTCGCTGTGAGCTTGATAAGGAGAAGACAGATGACTGAGATGACTGAACGCGAATGTTAGAGGCACAAAGACGGGCAGATGCCGTTGTGGATAAGGTGAGAGGCTTGGTCGCCCTTAAACTTGTAAGGAGAACAAATGTTTAGAAAAATCGTGAAACCTTTTGTTACTTTCGTTCTAATGTTGCTCAGCTGCGGAGTTTCGCAGGTAGATGCTCAAGTGGTAGAGATTCCAGATGCTACGCTTAGGGTTGGGATTCAGAGGCATTTGGAGATAGATACCGTGCTCACGGTACAACACATGCTGCGTTTGACAGACGTGTACCTTGAGGACCAACAGAAAATAAGAGACCTGACAGGTCTGGAACATGCTAAAAACCTACAGGAGCTAAATCTGAACGCAATAAGTAGTTTTGGGATTGGTTAAATCCTTGTTAGCGGCAAATTTGAT
>JAPPNJ010000091.1:8539-8686 GCA_028818705.1 Candidatus Poribacteria bacterium | reverse complement strand
GATACGCGGTTTGTAGTAGTGCGATTCATCGCACGTTCTTTGTGTCAACCTTACACAGGAAATCGCTCTGGTTGCCAGTGAGTTGAACCTTTGGCATTTATGTCCTCTTTCAGATACGCGGTTTGTAGTAGTGCGATTCATCGCACG
>JAPPNJ010000091.1:0-8439 GCA_028818705.1 Candidatus Poribacteria bacterium | reverse complement strand
TTCTTTGTGTCAACCTTACAATTGATACCCAATTAATTCGAGTTCAAGACTCTTCTACGACGCGGGGCCGACTACCGATAGAGGGTGGCAACAACATCCGTTTCTGTTGTTCGGTTAAGTCGCCGTATTTGCTGATGTCGTAATAATAACCTGCCCAAGCGGAGTGTCCGGGACTGTATTTATAGAGCAACGAACGCCGTTGATGTTTTGCCTTCCACGGCATCGTTCCATGAACGAGAGCTTCGGTGAAAAAGACGACATCCCCTGCTTTGATGGGTGGCTGAACGACATAGTGTGCAGGACGCTCAAATCGGCGCACCTCTGCTGGGATTTCCCGCAAAAAATTGCTCTTATGGCTTCCCGGAATACAGGCGAATCCACCTGCGCCTTCCGGGGCATCTGCTAAGTTGTATGCCATCACGGACAAGCCGTTGCGCATGATACCGTCTCGGTATTTGTACCAGTGATCCGCTTCAGGGCCGCCGGGACCACCGCCATCTTCACCACCGTGCAATCCATTAATCTGTGGACCTTCCTCCATGAAGATGGCATAGTCGTGGTCGAGTCGGACGTGTGGACCTAATAACTCAAGGAGATACGGTAAGATTTTCGGGTGATCAATCAGTCTCTTAAAAGGTTCACCCCAGAGACTCGGCGGTCCCTGACGTTCACCGGTGTCGATAATATCGTTCATCTCAGCGACTTCGTCGTCGGTCAAGACGTTCTTTATGACGAGGTAACCTTCAAGGTCTACCTGAAATTTCTCTTCACCTGTCATAGTCCAAGTTCCTTTCATTTCGCTTTCAGCCGTCAGCCGTCGGCTGTCAGAAAAGAGATGTATCTACCATAGCCGATTATCACATGGAAATTTGTTAGTCCTTTTTATTCTGAATCAATGACGCGGGGTCGCCTACCGATGGAGGGTGGTAGCAACATCCGTTGTTGTTGCTCGGTTAACCCGTCGTATTTACTGATGTCGTAGTAGTGTCCCGACCAAGCGGAATGTCCCGGACTGTATTTATAGAGCAATGACCGGCGTTGATGTTCCGCTGTCCAGGGCATCGTCCCGTGGACGAGTGCTTCTGTGAAGAATAGTACGTCCCCTGCTGCGAGAGCGGGTTGAACGACGTAGTGTGCAGGACGTTCAAATCGCCGTACCTCTGATGGGATTTCCCGTAAGAAGTTGCTCTTGTGGCTTCCGGGGATACAGGCGAATCCGCCTGCGCCTGCGGGTGCGTCCGCGAGATTGTATGTCATCACGGAGAGTCCATTTCGGATGTGTCCATCTCGGTATTTATACCAGTGATCACCGACATGTCCACCAGCACGTCCACCATCCTCACCGCCGTGCAATCCGCCACGACCTTGCCCTTTCTGCATAAAGAGGGAGTAATCGTGATCGAGTCGGACGTGCGGTCCTAATAGATCAATGAGATACGGGAGGATTGTCGGATGGTCGATGAGGCGTTTGAAGGGTTCACCCCAGAGACTTGGCGGTCCTTGGCGATCTCCGTTATCAATGATGTCGTTCATCTCGGCGACTTCGTCGTCGGTCAAGACGTTCTTTATGACGAGGTAGCCTTCAAGGTCTACCTGAAATTTTTCTTCACCTGTCATGTGTGCGAACTCCTTTCTGTTTTTCGGTGCAGTTACTTCAAAGTCGAAACCACCGAGTACGTCGCCGTTGATCTCCAACTCGAACCGGTGCCAACCGAGACAGGCTTTCCCGTTGTCGTATTGTTTGAGCGACGGCAATGGAAAGAGCGATTTTTCGTAATCAACGCGCTGTCTCGGCTTCAACTTCCGTTGGCTGAGACGGTAACGTTTGCGCGTGATGTGCCCCGTCGGACGTTTATATGCAACAGCGTAGATTGAATTCCGGATAGATGCGCTGGATCTTTTTACCGATGACCAACCCATCTTGCATCAGATCAAAAAGCGTGCGTTGCTCTCTCATAATCAGGGATTCCTCTCTTTTCAGAGACTGGTAATTTCCGCTCGTGTGAAAATATTATCATATCAGACGAATGGATGTCAATATTGGTTGTCAGTTATCAGTTTTCAGTTTGTTGATCTTTACGCATCAAGAATAGGAATAGTGTATGCCTTTACGTGTGAATCACGAGTGACAAGCGTCAGATTTTCGACGGTTGCTTGGGCGACTAACAGTCTATCAAACGGGTCCTCATGATGAAAGGGGAGGTCTTTGATTTTCCAAACGTGTTCATAGGTAATGGGCAGCCATTGAAAACCTGCTTCTGCTACCATTTCCTTGAGGTTTTCGGGAGATTCGAGTTTCCCAAGTGCCTTTTTAATGGCGATTTCCCAGGCCGATACAACACTAACAATGACATTATTATCCAGTTGCTTTATAGCTGCCACTGTTTGTTCAGGTAACAGGTTTGGATCGTCAAGCCACCATAACACCACATGAGTATCCAATAGTAGATTCATCAATCTTTTTCCGCACGAAAGGCTGCCATAAACGAGTCAGGTAGTTCATCGAAGTCAGGTGCTATCCTGACTTTTCCTTTCCATTGGCCTCCTTGACGTGGTTTCTTATGGTTTTCTGACTTTAAGGGTACCAGTTTAGCAACCGGTTCGCCGTTATGCTCGAAAATAATTTCTTCTCCCGCGACGGCACGCTTGACTAACTGCGCCAAGTGGTTTTCTTTGGGGTGATGTATATTAACATGCATGCTATCGTTCCTATAAATGCGCGTTGCTTTGGATCGCTGCATCGCTGGACTGATTTTCAGGGTTTACTTCACTAATGATATTACAAAAATGGGTGGTAACTCTTTAATCGCATCTGTTACGCAACATATTGTTGTTAGAGTATACAGCCAGTAATTGAGAAAGTCAAGAAAAAAGAGACTTTATTCCAAGGGCATTTAGTTTTGTATATTCACTTTATCTATGTGAATATAATTTCCTTGTAGGAGCGAGTGTTTTTGCTCGGGGTGTTTTTGCTTGGGTATTTCTGCGTATTGATAGGGGTATTTGCTTGGGTGTTTCTGCGGATTTCTGCGGATTTCTTGTCGCTCGCGGTGTGCCGGTCTCTATCTGGCATTGAAAGTTTCCTTTGTGGACTACCACTCCTGTGGCGTATACGTGGCGTGTAGTCTTGCGACACCTGCAAACTTTGCTTCCAGTGTTTTGAGGGAGGAAAATAATTTCATCAAGTGCTGTTCTTCCTTCAACCGGAGGTTATACCATTTCACCAGCAATTGATCTGTGGTGTGGAGACTTCGGAAAGCGTCGTCCCGTATCTCTGGCATTCTGGCTTCTGCGTGTGCTGTCTGGTAACGGTTACAAAGTTCGTGTAAGTGTTCAATCTTTGCGTCAATCTTTTCCAACCGCGCTGTCTGTGCTTCGACACGTTCGCGGAGTGTCTCTTTCAAGAGACTGTCTATCCGGGCGTATGTGATCCCGAGGGTCTCACGGACGTGTTCTTGGTGCAGATCGTAAACGGTTTTAAACCGATTTTTTGCGAAGACGGCGCTGCTTGGGTCGCAGATCCGAAGGCTATCGGAGAGTCGTCTTCTGAATGTGTCATCTGCGCGGGTTTGGGCGTCCCGCTCGGGGAATTCCTCTATAAGTATGGTGACGACATCGCCGCGTGCGAACCCTCTGGCGAAAAGTGAGATGGCGTATTCTATCTCGTCGGGTGAGAGATGGATGGGTGGCAAGGCTGCGACTTCTCGGACCTCTTCAAGTTCTATGTCGTCATAAACGATCGGTTTCTCTTCAATTGCGCGTGGTAACTGTGTTTTGGGGTTCTGGTGTTCTGTGTTCACGGTTTTATCTCCTTAGGAAATGCTACGAATGTTTCCGCAGGTTGTTTTCATTTGGATATTCTCATATTTCCAATATTGAATATTTTAAGTATATCATATATTGGGATGTTTATGGTGGTATCTGAAAATATGTGGACATTTACTCAGGAGAACCCCCCAATCAGAAAGAGGTCTATTTCTGATTCTTCGATTACGGAGGAGTAAACAGTAGAATGTTTAAAGTCCTGATGCTATAACAATGATGTGTACTGGCGGTGTAATTTGACTTCGGAGGCGTCTCTGTTGAGCAAACCCGCATACTCTCGTCGGACGGCCTCCATATCTGTTTTCATATCCGTGAGATCACCTCCAATACAATGAAAGAGAAGTTGTCTCGCTACCTTTTGAGGGACTGTTCCACTAATCATGCGTTGATTAATCTTGTCCCATAGCAGGCCAACCCATGGCTCATCTGTCAATTCCATTGAAACCTCTGAAATCCGTTTAATAGCTTCTCTTTCGGACAATCCAGAGTCTCTTGCTTGACAGACAACTTGAGCAATTATGAGGAGGCCAACAGGTCTAAACAGTAAATGACCACCTTCTCTGTTGCGATAGCGTCCAGCAATATACTTATCTGGTTCGCTTGTTAAAATCTCTCTTAAGGGTGGAAAATATTTTACCAACGTGTCCCAGAATTGTTTGCTGTTGGCATAATACTCAGCGATAGTACTATCCTCTGGACGATGCCTCTTGAATTCTGCCCATCCCCTTGCTGTTTTGAATAAGATTTCCAGGACATCATACAGAGTAATGATTGTTGTAAAACTCCGATGGTCTTTGACCGCGATTGCTTTCGTCTTTGATAATGAAATTTTCTCTTGAAAAAGCGGATGTTTTTCAACTAATTCCCGCGTCGTGATTGCAATAATATCATCTTCATCAAGGGCAACGATTTCACTTTTACTGACAGGTTTAGCATACCGATTCAATGTTGTAAAAAGGCGGCGTGTCCGTTCCATTCCATCTGGATCATTCTGATGGGCAACGAAAATGACACTAATTTCTTCTCGCGATAGTTCACTGTTCCTTTTAAGCGCTTGCTTAACGCCTTCCACGCGATGTTGTCCATCAATTGCAAAGAAAGTTTGCGTTCCATCAAGTCGGAGAATCCCAAGAACACCGCCTAATTCCAATGGAAGTTCAGGGACACCAGGGTGTCGGTTTGGACCAATCTTCAATTCATACCAATCGGGGGAACCTCCATAAACACCTATAATGAGGCTATTAAAGAACCGCTGTGGTTGTTTAAGCAGATAGTCGGAGATTTGGCCTGCTCTATTGGTGATCTGACGCTGAATCATGTCTTTAAGAACATTACTTGAATGTATTTCTTGAGCAATGTGAATCTGATCTGCAATTTGATCCATCCGTAGAAATGTTACATAATAGACCCAATCGCCTATATGTGCCCTGAGAGCTGGGATGATAAGTTCATTTGGATTTTTCATGAGAAAGCCTTTATGGCGCGGCTAATTTCCGCGGGATACTCATCGTTACAAGGGGGTATAAACGCCTTGAGAAGTTCATCCTCAATATCTTTAATGTGTTCTGTTTCTGCAATTGCTGAACAACAGAAATGCAGATAATCTTGATATACGTGGAGCAACTTGAGAATCTTTGGTCTACCTCTTTCAACATCTCGCTTCTCTCTAAAATACTCCTTAAACCGTTCCCTAAGAGGGCGTTTTGTCATTCCAAGGTACATCAAATAAGAGCAGTGAGGATGATCAGCAATTCCGGGCTGAATTATAAAACTGTAAATACCTGGCTCAATTGGTATCTCGTCAGCCTCATTTTGTTCAAAAGGGTGAATTTCCCAATTGAACGGCCCCGAGAGATTATAGTTAGTCCATTGTCGAGGCCAAAGAAAAAAAGTATAGTCATGACCACCCGGTTTATTGGGATCGGGGAGAAGGTCGTTAAGAAGATCGTTAACTGGCATTAGAGATATTTATCCTTTACAGAGTTAATCTTCCAATAATTGCATGATTTCATCAAAACCGAAGCTCACAATAAATTCAGCATAATAACTGTCAAACAAATTCTTGAGATAAGTGCCTAATTCGATATCGGAGCCCCTACCGTTTTTTTCTTGCACAATTTCGTATTTATGTGCCTTCGTAATTGAGTATAAAAAGAGCGTGTGGGAATAGACAGAAGCTATATATCTCTGATCAGCTACGTTTAACTGTTCCTGGCTCGGATTTCTGGTTTTTGCTTTGAAATTCTTCAAAACATTACTATCCATGTTGATATAAACACTTTCTAACTTCTCACCATTCACCATAGGGTACATAACAGTGTCGTAACCCATGTTCTCACCTGTTGCTGTTTCAACTTGCTCCCAAGTTATTTCACCATTTCTGTTTGGTCTTTCCTCTTGGTAAGCGAATATAAGTTCGGGCAATCCTAAGGTTGGAATTTCTCTGTTTTCAGGTTGCGGTGAGGGTTGCGAAGGTGCTTTCGGTTCACTTACTTTTACCCAGAATATTTCCTCAAATTCCCCTGTTGGATCTTCCAAACTAACCTTGATTTTTGCTTCATCCCCAACGTTTACCTCTTCTTTAGGATTGAGGTGAATCTTAATCGTTCCGTCCTGAGGGCTGATTTTGCGTGCATTGAATACGTCTTCAATCTGATCCACTTTTCCAGGGGCATCTCCACCGTCCGCTTCATTTGTCTTGTAGTCAAGAATTGCAATCTTTAATACCCCTGGATCTTCAATACGGTCGAAATAGTTATTTTCAACATCCGTGTCAAAGAAAATCGTTTTCTCGCTTCCCAATGGTATCGTTACTACTTCTTTATCCGATTTCCCGGACATGCGTAGTTTAAAGAGTGCGGGAAATCGTTTTGGATTAAAGGGTTGTTCTTCCTTCTTATTCTGTTTTTTCTTAGTTGAGCCGTTGGTGTTTCCCTTTTGCTTCCCTTTGGGTGGTATGTCTAAGTTTAAAGTTTGATCCAACAACTTTAACAACTCCTCATTTCGTGAAAAATTCCGTGCGAAAGATTTGAGTAAGTCTTTCGCATCCTCACTCTCTACTGCTATTGAATCCTTTCGCCGTTTTTGGATTTCCGACAAACGACTGTTTTTGGCACCGAGTTTACCTGCCAGAAACTTCCGTAACGCATTGGTTTCTTCACCAGCTTTTAACCGGTCCCGGGAAGCCATAAACAACTCTTTACGGAAATCGTAGTTCATGTTTGTGCAATCAACATGAATGAGGAGGTGTTCTTTGAGCAGGTTCAATTTGAGAGATCGGGTTATGAATTCCGATGTGTAGTGCCCGTGTGTTTGTCCATTGATTGAAAAAAGCACAGACATATTATTTTTGAAAAACTCGCGCCGGATTGTCTCCTTAGTTTCTTTGACGGATCTGTCATCTATTTTTGTTCTAAACACATAACACGTCACTTTCATTTTTCCGAAAAGTGCATCGTCAAATTCTTCTGAAAAAGATTCTTCAACGTACTTATTGTCGTCTTGTTCTAATCTACGTTTTAATCCGTATAAACCTCTCCGCAAAGAACTTTTAGGATAGCGTTCCTCTTTTTCAATTGTGTACACTGGTAGAACAGGCTCGAACAGGTATTCATTGATACTCAGGTTCAAATCCCGTGAAATATCTGAAATTCCGGAAAGATGATAAGAGTAGACTTTGATGATTGTGCCAGTTGTGAAATCCCTGTTAAACAGTTTCAAATCCAGCTTTTCTGCTTGAAAAGCTGGGATTTTTCCATCAATTTTTAGGTATTCATACCACGTGTTCTTTTTCACTCCCTTTTCCGCTTGGCTCAACGGGTGTTCTCTAATCAGCGTGAACCCAAATTTCCCGGTGTTATCGTAACGCTTTGAGCCAATTAACTGGTATCCCTTTTTGCCACAAAACACAATGGCACCACTCCCACCCATGTTGTACTTGCCTTGAACAAAGTGGATTTCATTTTTGTTACCGCGCAACAGTGAGAGGAAGGTATTCTCAAATTCTTCAGGATGTTGCCCTTCGCCATCATCGTAGATAATTAAAGAGGTCTTGCGCCGCGGTCCATCGGCGAGAATTTGGATGTTCTCGGCTTGCTGATTTCGGGGTCCTGCCAAATCCCAATTTTCATGATTCGGAAAGAAAATCGTTTTGGCATCATCCATAGATTGGGGAGCTTGGTTGGATTTGGGATTAATACCTGCTTCCAGACATTTCTTCATTAAAACAGCATCAATTGAGTTCGTGATTTTCTCAATTAGTGCTGCTATTGGAGTAGATTGTTGGTTTTCAATGACACCGAAATTGTTTTCGTGGCCACCAAGCGGATGCCAATTTGCGGGTTTGAAAATGTCTGGGTGGGCGTTGATAATTCTATCAACATTGTCCTCGGTTTGGGCAAAGTATAGTTTGTTGAAAAGTTGTATTATATTCTGTTGTGATAGAGTAGATAAATTCATTAGTCTGATTTTCTATAGTTCCTTTGCGGAGTTTCGGTTAAGTTGCACCTTTTCTGGCATTACATTCTCTACAAAGCGTTTGAGCATTATCAAGGGTTGTTTGTACTGCACGCGGTTTTTTAGACCACTCCCTAAAGGAAGATTGTGCTATAACGA
>JAPPNJ010000147.1 GCA_028818705.1 Candidatus Poribacteria bacterium | reverse complement strand
GATTAACTTTCGTATAACTTTCAACCAGGCTTAGCGCGTACTCGCTATGAGTTCAACATAAAGACAGGATAGAACGATTGAAGATACTCGTCGATTGGGCAACATCACTGGAATGTCGCCGGAAAGGGCTTTTAGCTCATTTTGGGGAGAAGTATGAGAAACAAAATTGCGGTATGTGTGATAATTGTCGCAAAACTAAAAAGGAACGGGTTAATTTGACAGAAGCTGCTCAGAAATTTCTCTCGGGTGTTCATCGAACAAACCAGCGTTTCGGTGAAACACATATCATCAGCATATTACTTGGTTCAATGGCACAAAAGGTTGTTAGAAATAAGCACGATGAACTCCCGACTCACGGGGTAGGTAAAGAGTATAGCAAAGTTCAATGGAAAAACCTCGCGCAACAATTCCTCCAGCACAAACTTCTTAAGCGAGACGCACAACACGGTAATCTTCATTTGACCCCAAAGGGCCGGGAAGTCCTCAAAGGAAGTAGGAAGTTTTGGGGATTTCCGGTGGAGTCAATAGACCGGCCCACTTCAGAACTGAAACCTACACATTCACAAGTAGAAAACTCAATCGAAGCACTAAAAACTTCTGAGCCAGTGTCTGAAGAACCGATTTTGGATACTCAGGAACTTTTCGAGAGACTGTGTGACAAACGTAAAGTAGTAGCAGCTCGCGAGAAGTTACCATTATACTATATTGTTAGCAACAAAACGTTGCAAGAAATGGTAACCCAATTACCGCAATCGGCGGAAACATTTAGGAAAATTCATCATATCGGCCCTGTGAAAGCTGGAAAATACGCAGATGATTTTTTGCCAATCATCCGGACATATTGTGAGGAACATAGAATAGATTCAGCAGAGAGTGAAACTAAAACGCTGAATACTAATGAGGTAACATCCGAAGTAGTCAATGAATATGATCAGGAACTTTTTGAATTACTACAAAACAAGTGCAAAGTACTGGCACAAGCAGAAGGAAGCGGAATTTTCACTAATAGGACATTGAAGGAAATGGCAGCCCACCTTCCACAAACGAAAAAAGAATTTAGGCAGATTCATGGAGTTGGCTTTGTCAAAACTAAAAAATATGCTGATATTTTCTTGAAAATTGTTCGTGATTATTGTAAGAAACACAGATCGGAATTCAGTAGAAACACAACTGAAGCACCAAATGAGTATTCTCCAGAGCTCTTTGAGTTACTACAAACTGAACGAAATAAAATTGTTGAGACAGAGGGAGACCGAGTTTACGAGGCTTTTCATGACAAAGCACTACGAGCAATGGCAACCTACTTTCCGACATCCGAGGAATCGTTCATACAGATATCTAGTGTAGGACCAGAGAGATTTAATAAATATGCTGACATTTTTTTTCCTATAATTCGTGCATATTGCGAGGAACATAGGATAGATGCGACAGAGACCAAAACTGGAAATTTGAATACTAATGATACTACATCCAAAAAACGAGATGAATATGCACACGATCTTTTTGAGCAGCTTCAAGACAAGTGTAAAACATTAGAAAAGGCAGAGCAAGAAGGGATTTTCACTGATAGGATGTTAAGAGAAATGGCAACCTCTTTTCCGAGAACCAGTGAGGCGTTCGCGCAGATTCGTGGGGTCAGTCTCAGGAAAATGAAAAAATACGCCGATGATTTTTTGCCAATCATCTGTGCGTACTGCGAAGAACATGGTATTGATTGAAGTCTTTTTACCGTATCTTAGAAGTATTTTGAATCTCTGAAGGCAGCTCTTGCATCACAGGAATAACATAACTCCGAATTGTCAAACCCTCTATCGTTTCTGTCTCTACTCGCGCCTTTGGGTCCTGCCGATGATCAAAGACTATATAGTACCCTTCTGTTACGTTTTCAGACCTGAGATACGCTGCAAGCTGCTTTTTACCCGCCTGATAACGATTATCACCCCTCCAAATTTTTGTTTCAACAATGTATTTTCGCTGGTTGTGGGTGATAATGATGTCCATCCTGCCTCTGCCGGTTTGCACCTCAAGATGCATAAAACCGCCGATGAGTTTTACAAACTGGTCGAGATATGCAAGCAGCAGATGTCTGCCTACCGATTCTTGTGGGGTATCAGGGACTTGCAAAATTTTGAACCCTGCACGAGCAATGAAATCTCGGAAATTATCAAGTAAAGTCCGCATATCAATTTGTCCTATGAGTGTGAGATAATCAAGAAAACCTTCACGAGAATTTTCATGTAAGTACTCATCTTCCAGACCGTTCACGATTGGCTTGAATGCTTGTAGAATGCAATACAGATAAATTGGATTCACTATTTCGCACATACCGTCATCACCTCTGGCAATGACTCCGTATGTAGCAAGTTCACTGATAATGTCACTACGTAGGTTGAAATCAACGCCGTCATCGCGCGCCATAATCCGCATCAGCAAATTTTCAAAACGTGGATCTTTTCGAATATTGGTAAGCAGGTGCGTGAAGTTAACATTATCTTCCTTAAGGAGTTGCGCGTGCGCTTTTAAAAAGTGCGCCATAGTAATCGGTTCACCTTTTGGGATGTCCAACTCTTCGGTGAGAATCTGCGCGAATCGATTGACAAGCATAGGTTGTCCAGCAGTCTGTTTATGAATAGATGCTATAACCTCTGGGACGAAAACTTGTCCGACCTCGTCTGTATATTGCCCAAGCAGCTCGTGTACCTGTTCAAGGGTAAAGTTGGGCAGCTGAAATTCATCTTGTATATTGAAAGGGGAAATTGATCGGTCATAGTTGAGCTGTGCAATACTTTTAACACCGATGATACCAACGCTGTGCGGGCATCGAGGCTTACCGGAAATATAGATATGACGGAGCGTATGAAGAAAATCACTCAACGCAACCTGCGGGATGCCATCAAATTCATCAATGACGAGGACAACTTGCTGACCATCATATTCAGCGTCCAGAAAACGTGCCAACCGTTTAAAAAATGTCATCATCGAAAGATGATTTGTTAAAGTTGTCTCTTCCAAAAATCCGCGTAAAGTTTCAGAGAGGACACATCCACGTCCTTGGAAAACGGCTTCTATCTCTTCGCGCATCTGTTCATAAAGATGACCATAGAAAGTAGCTAAGTCGAGGTTTTTATAAACATCAAAGTTCAGTTGAATTGGAAAGTAATCTATAGTTTGGTCAACCGACGCTGAACTAACTACAAGTGCTGCTAAGGCATCTTGAAAAAAGGTAGTTTTGCCGGTTTGACGTGGTGCGAACAAGACGATATACCTACCCTCTTCAACACGTTTAATGAAATCAGCGATCTCATCAGAACGTGAAACAACATAGTGCTCTTGAGGATTGACAGGACCTTGCGTCCAAAAACGTCTCATTTCTGCCTCCTTTCCGCGAAGTGGATCAACAAAATATTGTATTACATCTGGTCGAAGAAATCAACAGCGAATTCTGTTTTCAGCAGCCCATAACTCATAGCCGCCACCTAACTATATACCCCGAATTTTCTCTAACAGATGCGTCACAATATCCTGCGTCGAGTTCCGATCTATCCATTCAAGGCGGGTGTCTTTGCGGAACCATGTTAGCTGCCGTTTGGCGAAGCGACGGGTGTTCTGCTTTAGCTGCATAATTGCTTCCATATACGTACACTCTCCATCCAGATACGCGATTAATTCTCTATAACCGAAACTTTGGAGAGCGACAGTATCACGGGCATAGCCTGCTGCTAATAACGTCTCGACTTCTGCTATTAAACGGTTGGCAAGCATCATATCAACACGTTGTTCAATACGGCGGTAGAGCAGTGCACGCGGCATCGTTAGGCAGAAGGCGATAAACGGATAGCGCTGTTTTTCTGGATGCCACTGCTGCTGAAGTTCGGACATTGGGGTGCCTGTCAATTCATAGACTTCTAAGGCACGGATGACGCGGACGACGTTGTTCGGATGGATTCGGTCAGCAGACGCTGGGTCACAGGCACGGAGCCGTTCGTGGAGGGCATTGACACCGTGTTGTGCTGCCTCTTGCTCAAGCCGCGCACGGAGGACTGGATCTGCTCCGGGTCCCTCAAACAAACCGTCAACAACTGCTCGGAAGTAGAGACCGGCACCGCCGACCAGCAGGACTTGCTTGCCTCTGTTTTGGATGTCGGTGACCGCTGCATCTGCAAGGCGTTGGTAATCGGCGACAGAGAAGGGTTGGCAAACGTCCACGCAGTCTATGAGGTGATGCCGTGCTGCTTGCCGTTCTTCGAGGGTCGGCTTAGCGGTGCCGATATCCATCTGTCGATAGATTTGTCGGGAATCGACGGAGATAATTTCGGCATCAAGGCGTTGTGCAAGTTGAATTGCTATCTCTGTTTTGCCAACTGCTGTGGGACCGAGGAGGCAGAGGAGTTTTGAGGTCATTTGTCGCGAGGGTCTACAATCCAACCGCCGCCGAGGACGTATTCACCGTCGTAAAAGACGGTGGCTTGTCCGGGGGTAATGGCGCGGCGCGGGGCGTCAAACTTCACAACTGCTTCTGTGTCGCTGATAGGCGTAATTGTCGCGGGCCCGCCGTCATCACGGGATCGAATTTTGACGTGCGCCTGGATCGGTTCCGTCAACTTCTCGATGGCAATGAGGTTGATACGTTCAACGTACATCGTGTCTTCAAAGAGGGCATCGGATTCGCCAACAACGACTGTCTTCTTTGCTGCGTCGAGCTGCGTCACATAAAGGGGCTTACCGACTGCAATACCTAACCCACGGCGCTGTCCGACGGTGTAAAACGGCACACCGTCATGCTTACCGAGGACCTTGCCTTCTCCATCTACAATATCGCCACCCTCAATTTTTTCAGGGACTCTGTCTTTGAGAAAACGTCTATAGTTGGTGTCGGCAACGAAACAGAGTTCTTGACTCTCAAGTTTTTCAGCGGTACGCAACTGATACTTGCGAGCAAGGTCACGGACTTCGGTTTTTGTGTATTCACCGAGGGGCATCATGGCACAGCGCAATTGCTCCTGTGTGAGTGCAGCAAGGAAATAGGACTGGTCCTTGCTGACATCGCGTGCTTTACGCAAGAGATAGCGTCCTGTTTCTGGATGTTGCTCAATACGGGCATAGTGTCCTGTAGCGATAGCATCGCACTCTAACGTTTTGGCGAGATCAAGGAGTTTACCAAACTTCAGTTCCCGGTTACACACCATACAGGGGCTGGGAGTTCTGCCGACGAGATACTCATCCACGAAGTAGTCGATAATCTGTTCGCGGAAAGCGTCCTCGTAATTCACGCCATAGAAGGGGATGCCGAGTTGCGTGGCGACGCGGCGCGCATCCTCAATGCCTTCAAGCGAACAGCAGTTGGGACGCTCGGGTTCGACCTCGATTGTATCGGGCGCGCCGAGACGCATGGTGATGCCGGTGACATCATAGCCTGCGTCAACCATCATGGCAGCGGTGACGGAGCTGTCTACGCCTCCGCTCATTGCGACGAGAATCTTTTTCACGGGAGTATCCAGTTAGACAAAGTTGAAGTGTTGGGTTTCGCTGGGATTTCGGAGCGTCCAAGTCCGTTGGAATGCGAAATCTCCTGTGTCCTAAGCGTTTGGTTTTCCATTTTCCGCTCAACCCAACCTACGTTTATGCAGTTAATTATACCACATAAAAATGGGTTTGTCAGGGAAAATTGGCGAGGTTGGAAACCTCGTCTACCATTTATAGAAAAAACGGAGAATTTGATCAGTCGGGGACAGCAAAGCGGTCTGGGGAGAGGAAAAGACGCGTCGCCTTTAGGAACCGGATTCCTTCATAGGCGTCCCGTTTATGGAGGAGTTGGGCGTTGTCGTAAATGAGCATATCGCCCATGCGCCATTTGTGCTGGTAGGTATGCTCTGGACGCAATTGATATGAAAGTAATTCTTCTTTAAGTGCCTTGCCTTCGGTAGCTTCAAGACCTTCAAACCCACGAACACCCGGACCGACATAGAGGGTTCTGATCCTGGTTTGAGGATTTATGAGGACAGCGGGATGGGTAACTTGGATATCTGGGACACCCGGTTTTTTACCCGGACTGTAGAGGACCTTCATGTTGTCAATACGATCTTTGAGAGCCGGTGGTAAGGATTCATATCCCATCCGAGTGCTACTGAAACTTGTGCTTCCACCAGATTCTGGGGAAATCACGCAGAAGAGCGTAGAGAGGGTGGCGGGATTCTGCCGGTATGCCTGATCAGAATGCCATCCCCCATCTGTCTTATCAACAAAGTTTCCTCTGATGAGCGTTCCATCAAGGCTATTGATATTCGCGAGGTAGATGACTGATTTGAAACCGGGACTGTGGTTGTCCCTGGCGGCTGGCGGCTCTTCAACGGGTCCGAGTGCCTTGCTGAGTCGATAGATGTCGTCGTCGTGAAGGGATTGTCGGCGAAAGAGAAGGAGTGCGTGTTTTTGGACGGTTGACAAAATGGCTTCTGCCATATCTTTATCAATCTGCGTTAAGTCTACGCCAAGGACCTCAGCCCCGAAGTCTTTTGATAGAGGTTTGGTTTGAAAGTCCATAGGGATTTCGGTTTGTATACATGCCGCCCCGCTGGGGCTAAAGAAAATAGAACATACCCATTGCTATACACAGGTCGCCCCGCTGGGGCTGTTGAGTGGTGGTTGGCAATTAGCAAATTGGTGGTTGATAGAAATCGTCTGAATCGCAGATTATACGGATTACGCAGATTTCGCGGATTTCAGGGTTTCTGTCTATCCAACATCTATAGCACAGCGTTGGGTTTCACTACGTTCAACCCAACCTACGACTTGCGTTAATTTTAAGGAAAATCGGCGAGGTTAGAAACCTCGCCTACCAAGGATAGCGAAGACGGATGCGGTTAGAAAACCGCACCTACCTTAATTGGGGATGGGGATAAAACATCAGGAGAGCTGCCAATCCTCGTTTCCGGCGTAACGCTCATCGTACACGTCTTGATTGAGTTTTAGCCCGAGTCCGGGGGTATCGGGTACTGTGAACGTTCCACCCGTGAAATCGTACCCAGAGGTATCAACGACATCGCTCGTGAGCGTTGCGACTTCACCATAGAGGAAGTGCGAAATGGTTTTGCCGAATTGGAGGCTGAGGTAAAAACCGAGCAGAGATCCCCAGTTATGCGGGGCACATCGGACACCGTGTGCAGCAGCCATATCAGCGAGTCGTCGCCAACCCGTAACACCAAGCCCTTTCATATCGTGCTGAATCACATCAATCACACCGGCTTCAAAGAATGGATCGTAAAATTCAAGCGGGTCGCGCGTCCGAGTTTCGCCATCGGCAATGAACGTCTTCAAGCCCTTTTCTTGGATAAAAGCCTTTAGATTACGATACAATTCAACCTCTTCCTCAAACATCTCCTCAATCCAAAAGACATCGCAATTGCTTGTTTCATTAAGGAAGGTGATAACTTCGTCGTAGGTGTATGCGTTATTTGCATCGACGAGGATGTTGAAACCTTCGCCTGCGGTGCTACGCGCAAGTTGGACGAGTTCTATGTCTCGCTGTAAACCGGCTTTGCGTTCCATGAGATGGTTACCGCGTCCGATTTTCATTTTGCATGCGGTAAATCCGTTAGCGAGACTGTTTTTGACATCGTCCTCAATCCGTTTTAGCCCCTCGGCTTTCGTCTCGTAGAGGAGGTCGTTGAAATAGATAGTGCTGTCGTAAGCAGGCAATCCATTTGAAAAAACATCGCCGCCGATAAGCTGATAGACTGGCTTGTCGAGGATTTTACCGATCGTATCCCAGAGAGCGTTTTCAAGCCCGCGGAATTCGGTAGCCACACCGTTTTCAGGATTCAAGAGATCGAACGGATTCTGGTTGAGTACGCCTTGTGCGTCTTCAGCGGTTGTTGTCGCCCAACTGCCAACCCCCCAACCGAGTGTTCCGTCGTTGGTGTGAATACGGATGATACGTTCGTTCCATTTCCCATTCGGGTCAGGCTGTTTTATCTCCGGTGCCTGAGAGTTACACCCGATAGCAGGCTGGTCAATTTCGATCGTGACCTGCTCAACTTTGGTAATCTTGATACCGGTCGGATAGCCCTGCATAGTTAGAAATCTCCTTCCGTTACCCGGTAAACCAGATATGATAAAGTCTTAGAATCCCTCGGAAATCAGAGGCGCTGCTCCTCAATTTTCTGACGCAAGCCTTTCTGCTCTCAGTTTAATTAACCCAAGTTGCCACCTTTGTAGCATAATCTTTTGGGTTGTGCATGTTACGTGCGCAAACTAACAGTTTACGCTACAAAACTCTACAGATCATCAATCCCTTGCATGAAAAATGGGGCTGCACACCTAAAATTTTGTGAGTAGCAAATTGAGTTAATTAATAACAAGGAGCAATTCATTGAGGGCATCTTTCACCATATCGTTGGTTTCTGTCTCCCTGAAGTAGACGTCAAGTTTGTGAGGTAGATTATCGTACTGGTCAGCTTCTTCAATTTGCTTTACCAAAGCAGGTTTTTTGAGAAGTTGAACAATACGGAGTCTGTCTTCGTGGTCAACGACCTCGGGATCTGTCAACAATACGATTAAACGTCCAGCTAATCCGTCGGCGTATCCATTTTCGGCGTAATGGTTTAAAGTATCAAGAGCAGTCTGCTTCGTGTGGAGACTGGAACCGTTTGTTAGGATTACGAGGAGACCGTTAACAGCACCTGTGTCAGGATACTTTCGCAAAGCCTCAGCCATGTACATACGTACAGCGTCATCAGAGTCGTCAAGCGCAGCAATCAACTTGTCTGTGGGGTGTTCCTTGAGGTACATCATAGATTTTGCGGCGGCGCGTCGGACAACAACATTATCATCACTCAAGCCTGAGACGATTCTATCTTCAGATTCTTCATTGCCGAGATGATAGAGGGCGGTGTTAATTTCCATTTTCAACCCTTCATCAGTGGTTGCATTTTGGAGTGCTT
>JAPPNJ010000190.1 GCA_028818705.1 Candidatus Poribacteria bacterium | reverse complement strand
CAAACCTTCTCTTAACTTTGCGAAATTGTGGTCTAAATACGCGTAGGCACTTCACATCATCTGATACAGTAACAATTAATATTGATGCCGGAGTCGCAGAGGATACTAATGGTAACCCGACCCCAGCTGCGACCCTAACTGTTTCGGGTATAGATTATACTTCTCCTGAACTTTTAGAGGTTAGAACGCCAACAGAAAAGCAGCCAGCTTCTTTTGATATAACACTGGTCTTTTCTGAAGATATATCCAGTTTTTTCCTTAGTCACCTCTGGCGTGGACCTCATTTACATAATCGAGATGCGCCGTCACCATCATCTATTACAATTAATGGAACTAATGTCATTTTAACATTCTCGCCGCCTGGTGATCTGGAGACTTGGTCATCAAGGGGCTCAATTAGCATTTCTTATATCGATGGTTCCTATGTTCGCGATTTAGCAGATAACTTTAGCTATTACTACTCCGATGGGGGTTGGGCACGTCCTATGCCAACACATACACCCGTTCGGTACTTTAGATTAAGTGATTACGACTTAGACCAAGACGATGATGTGGATACTGCAGATGTCAAGATTGCTGTTCAGGCGTTAGGTCAAAGTGGTAATTCAATAACAGACGAACGCGTAGATGTTGATGACGATGGTGATGTTGATAAAGATGATGTTCTTCTTGTATTAGCCAACCTTGATGAAGGTGCTGTTGCGCCATTAAATACAGATTTATTTACGGATATACCTGAGGAATTTCTTGATGGGCTGGATCTGTCAATGATTGCTTCGACGCTAGACGCTTTGGTTATAGAAAACGACGATTCGTTGAAATATCAACGCGCCATCACTTTTTTCCAAGCTCTCTTGATCCATATGCGTCCAGAAGAGACGCTGCTTCTCGCCAACTATCCGAATCCGTTTAACCCGGAGACATGGATCCCGTATGAGTTAGCAAATCCCAGTAATGTAACAATCATCATCTATAATATGCAGGGCATTGTTGTCCGCCGTTTAGACCTCGGTCATCAACAGGAAGGTTACTACACAGGTCGAGGCAGTGCGGCGTATTGGGATGGCAAAAACGATATGGGTGAACACGTTGCAAGTGGTATTTATTTCTACCAACTGCAGGCAGACAATATGTCCTTCTTGCGGAAAATGGTGATTCTGAAATAACTCAATTCCTAAACACGAAAAGTGCGGTTTCAAACCGCACTTTTCCATTGTTTGTTAATGTGTGTAGAAAACATTCCGCTGAATACCAACAGGTAATTGGCTACTGATTATTATATGATATTTAAGGTCCGATGTTTTTTGGCTGTAGCACAACCTCGGTATCGCATATAAAATACACGTGAAATTCTTTCACATACTTTGTGGTATTTTTCTATTCCTTTGCTATTACGTTGCCGTCGCTGGAGCACAGGACGAGTTGACAGTGGAGATTGCAGATGTGCCAACTGCTGAGCAGAATTCAGCGTTTGACATCACGATTACATTCTCTGAAGCAGTCAACGGATTTCAAGTTAGTGATCTCACGCTCACAGGACCTGCTACCGCAAGTTTGAAATCGGGAAGTGATGGCGATGACGAATATACAGTGACCATCACCCCAAACACCAACTCGGAAGGCGATGTAACGATTCAAGTTCCTGCGGGTGCCGCACAGAACTTTACTCTGAATAATAATACCGCCTCCAATAAGCCTGAGGTGCATGTAGATACAATTGTGCCAACAGTAGAAATTACCGGGGTACCAGCTGCTGAGCAGAATTCAGCGTTTGACATCACGATCACGTTCTCTGAAACGGTCAACGGTTTTGGGGTGGGCGACCTTACAATCACAGGATCTGCGACAATAACACTGAAGTCAGGAAGTGATGGCGACAGCGAATACACGGCAACGATTACACCAGACGCTAACTCAGAAGGCGATGTAACCATCCAAGTCAGTGCGAATACTGTCAAAGATTTTGCCCTCAATGACAATACTGCCTCCAATAAACCTGAGGTGCATATAGACACGATCCCGCCGGGTGTTGAATCTATTACCGGGGTACCAGATACAGAGAAAAATGTTGCGTTTGACATCACGATTACATTCTCTGAAGCAGTCAACGGATTTGAAGTTAGCGATCTCACGCTCACAGGACCTGCTACCGCAAGTTTGAAATCAGGAAGTGATGGTGATAGCGAATACACAGCAACCATCACTCCAAACGCCAACTCAGAAGGCGATGTAACAATTCAAGTTCCTGCGGGTGCCGCACGGGACTTTGCTTTGAATAATAATACCGCCTCGGTAGTAACAGACTCGGTGTATATAGACACGATCCCGCCGACGGTAGACATTACAGATGTCCCAAATATAGAAAAGAATATTGCGTTTGACATCACGATTGCATTCTCTGAAGCAGTTAACGGTTTTACGGTGGACGATCTTACGGTCACAGGACCTGCTACCGCAAGTTTGAAATCGGGAAGTGATGGCGACAGCGAATACACGGCAACGATTACACCAGACGCTAACTCAGAGGGAGATGTAACCATCCAAGTCAGCGCGAATACTGTCAAAGACTTTGCCCTCAATAACAATACTGCCTCTAATAAGCCTGAAGTACATATAGACACGATCCCGCCGACGGTAGACATTACAGATGTCCCAGATATAGAAAAGAATATTGCGTTTGACATCACGATTGCATTCTCTGAAGCAGTCAACGGTTTTACGGTGGATGATATCGTGCTGATGGGACCTGCAAAGGTAGCGTTGAAATCAGGGAGTGATGGCGATGCGGCGTATACAGTGACCATCATCCCTGATGCCGACTCAGAGGGCGATGTAACGATTCAAGTTCCTGCGGATGCTGTCAAAGATTTTGCTCTGAATAATAATACTGCTTCGGCAGTCACTGATCCCGTTCGTATAGATACCATCCTGCCGACTGTCCAAATTACAGATATTCCTCAGACCGTGCAACTTGAACTATTTGCTGTAACGATTGTGTTTTCAGAAGATGTTCTCGAATTTGAACTTGAGGATATTATACTCAGTGGCGATGCCGTTGTTGAAACATCTGAATTGACTGGAACAGGAAGCACGTACGTTTTAACAATTACACCGCACGAGGACACTGATGGTGATGTAGCAATTGAAGTCCCCGCAGATGTTGCCGAAGATGAAGCGGCGAATCTCAACACAGCTTCACTCCCAGAAAGCGTATTTGTCGCGCCAAAGTGGATTCCGGATTCAAATGTCAGAACAGTGGTCAGAGAGGAACTTGGACTTGAGGAGGGTGAAGACTTCGCACGCCAACAACTCGCGGACTTAACAACATTCAACGGCTTCTATCGCGAGATAAACGACCTTACTGGGTTAGAGTATGCAATCGACTTAACTTCAGCAGAACTAACAGGCAACTCTATCAGTGATTTGACTCCGTTAGCAGGTTTAACAGCATTGATGACGTTAATGCTTGATAACAATGCAATCACGGACATCGTATTCCTTGAGGGTTTGACAGACCTGACGACCTTAAATCTGGCGGCAAATCGTATTGGCGATATTACGCCGCTTGAAGGCTTAACGCTCCTGACAACGCTGAATCTTAGCGAAAATCTCATCGGTGACTTGACCTCACTTACCGAACTGATCCTCCTCACCCACTTGTATCTTGCAAGTAATGACGTTGAGGATGTTTCTCCGCTCGTGAATTTGAAAAATCTAGTCGTTTTAGATGTTTCGGAGAATCCGATCCGGAATTTAGATCTGCTTGCTGGGCTTGCCAAGGAAGTCAAGGCAGAGGATGAAGTGCCTTCAGTGCTCCTGGATCGTGTCTTAACATCTATGGTGCGTCGTGCTTTGAAGCTAGGAGGGACGGCCTCGATTACAATAACCGACCTCCAAGGTTTAACAACCCTCGAAGCTGGATCAAGCGGTATAAATTCCCTTTCGGGTTTAGAACATGCGACTGCATTGACAGTGTTAGTGCTCAACGATAATGCCATCACGGATATTACCCCTCTTCAGGGACTCACGGCACTCACGACTTTAAATCTCGATGGCAACGCTATCACCGACATTACACCCTTGGAAGAACTGACGGCACTCACGACTTTGAATCTCGGTGATAATAACATCACCGACATCACCCTACTGGAAGGGATAACGGAACTCACCACGTTAAACCTCAGCAATAATCTGATTGCCAATTTAGAGTTGCTTGCGGGACTAACAGGTTTAACAACATTAGAACTCAGCGGTAATTCCATTAGCAATCTGAATATAATCTCCGACCTGACCGAGTTACTCACATTAAATCTTAGTGATAACTCTATTGCTGACATTACACTGCTTCAGAATTTGACGGAACTCACCACATTAAATCTCGGTGGTAATTCCATTAGCAATCCGAGCACTATTTCGCATTTAACAGGGCTAACCACGTTAGACCTTAGCGGTAATACAATTAATGACTTGGCTCCCCTCGCGCAGCTAACGCAGCTAACGGCTTTAAACCTCAATGACAACACCATTAGCAATCTGACCCCACTTGCTGGCTTAACAAACCTAACCCTCCTCAGACTAGCGGGTAATACAATCAACGTTCTGAATTCAATCACAACTTTGACGCGGTTAAGAGTGTTAGATGTAAGTGGTAATAACATAAGCGATGTAAGCCCGCTGACTTCGTTGATACAACTTGCCACTTTAGATCTCACCTCTAATAATATTAGCGATGTTCAACCGCTTGTTGGATTGGTAAATCTGGGGATATTACGCCTTGAAGGAAATCCGATTCTGGATATGACATCCCTTTATCCGCTAACGCAGCGAGTGCCACCTATCGATATAGATATCCCGATTTCTCAGTATCCGCCGTGGGATGTCAATGCAGATGGTCGTGTGAACGTAACTGATTCCGCACTCGTCAAGGCAGCTTTGGGGCAAAGTGGTGATGATATAGTTAACCCCCGAACAGATGTTAATGGAGATGGCATTGTTGATAAGGTAGACCTACGACTTGTCACTAACAACTTCGACGAACAAGATGTAAGGCGTGCACCACCTCTAATGGGTGGAGCTGCGGACGTCTTTCTGGATGTAGAGACGCTCAAAACATTGGATAAAGAAACACTGCAAACACAGTTGGAGCTGCTGCGTCTCGAGAGCAATGGGTCGTTAAAATACCAACAGACGATCGCGCTGTTAGAAGCATTTTTAGCATCCCTTCGTCCAGAGAAAACACGTCTGCTTGCGAACTATCCCAATCCATTTAATCCAGAGACGTGGATCCCGTATCAGTTAGCAAAGAGTAGTAATATACAGATTTTCATCTATGATGTCCGCGGTGTTCTTGTCCGTCACTTAGACCTTGGGCATCAGCGTGCAGGTTATTACACCGAGAAGACCCGCGCGACGTATTGGGATGGTCGGGATACCGTTGGTGAGCGCGTTGCGAGTGGTATCTATTTCTATCAACTACAGGCAGATAATATGTCTTTTCTGCGTAAAATGGTCATTTTAAAGTAGCATTGATCTCTCGGTTATGATTTTTCCTATATCAACGGTTTCGAGAATGAAAGATAAAATATCGGCAGTGCAATCAAGTAAGTGGATATTTTTTTTTAAAATTTTGGCTGTCGCACTCGTGACTACCTTTTATTTTCCTGAAGCAGCAGTGGCACAGTCTCATCAACCAAGATTAATTCGCCTCTTAGAACCAGTGGAGCCATTAGATGCTAAACAACAGTTCACTCAAGAAGCGAGAGAAATACCTCTAGATGTAGAACAACATCTCCCGACGCGAAAATTTGTCGTCTATGGCAGAGGAAAAACAAATACAGAGATAGGAATAGTACCACACGTAGATTACCGACCTATACTATATTCTCGTGAACCCGAACTAAATAAGAGTAACGAACCGAACCTCACCAGGATGCCGGACTTAGAGACTTTTTTTGAGTTCGGAGGAACGGTTGAGCTTCTCACGACCGATACGACATTAGAAAAATATGATATCGTCATAAGCGAACTGATGTGGGGAAGTGATACCGGACTTAGAGACACAACTGTTTATATAACGGTTAATATTGTAGATGAAAATGGGAACACTGTTCAAGAAAGGGTATACCTACCCCAGCTCCTAAGCCAAGAGGTACAGTGGATTGAACTTTACAATACTACGACTGAAGATATAACAGCGGAACTCTATTTCCTTTTTACGCCTTTCGTGAGTTATCCGGATAGGGATACGGTTCAGCTTAAGGTCGCTGATTATCAAGAGCTTGATAAAGATACTGATTTTAAAGTCCTTGATGCGGTCAGCAACTTACTTTTCGGCAAATGGGACCTCCCTGGAAAGAGCGGTAGAAGACCATCGACTGCTTTTGTTTCTGCTTACCGGAATATCGATTACGATGTTGTTGAGGATTATACCCTACTGAGGGATACACAGTTAGCTGGAATACCCTTCGGCTCCTATGAGGAGAGTTGGGAAAAGACCTCCGACGAGGGACGTAGAAATACTGAACTTAAAATTGTTGTGCGTACAAGCGTGGTGGCACTCCCGTATATCGCCACCCCCGGCACGAGGCATGTCCCTGAAGTGTACATTAAACCGCTCAAACCCTCCGATGTAGATGCTGATTCGGTTATTATCAACGAAGTCCGCAACGATACCTCTCGTGCCAATGTCGATTGGATAGAGTTAAAAAACGTTGGCACAAGAACTGTGGACCTTGAAGACTGGGAACTAAGCATCGTGACTGCGGTGGGTAAGGATACGGATCTCGTGGTTCTTCCTGCGTATGACCTGCGGCGGGGTGAGATTCTCCTCATTGTCAACCAATATCCCTACTTCACAGATTTGGCGGAGGGGATTGATATTGAAGAACCAGAAGAACATCGTCGTCTAACGGGTTTGACCCACAAATATTTTGTCTCTGATGGTCTCGATTTTCCTAAAGATAAAAAGTTCACTCTGCTTCTGAGAAGTAAAAACGATCGAAACGGCAAAGACGAGGCAATTGAGGATTACGCAGGAAACGGCTTTTTTACTGATGGTCTCACAACAGAATTCTGGCCTCGAGTCGCGCAGAAGAAACCCATCAATGTTGCTGATTTCGGCGACAACACTTTTGCTTCACCTGACCAAGCTTGGGCGCGGATTCGCTATGAAGAAGACGATGGACACCACGAAGAGGCGTGGGAGATTGTTGAAGCACAAGGTGGTCTTGGATATACCGCAGGGGCGGATTTGGAATACGCACCCGGCACACCTGGCTATGAGAATACTGCACTCAAGACGCGGATGAAGGACAGAGCATCACCTGTGCTTGAGGACGAATATGATGACGGTGAGATCAGCATCAGCGAAATTATGTACGATCCAGGCCCCAATCAAAAACACGTCCAGTGGATTGAACTCTACAACAGTTCCATGACACAATCCATAAATCTGGAAGGCTGGGAATTGGAGATCCGCAATCTGAGTGATGAGGGGGGAACATACGTGAATGGAAGTTTCGAGTTTGAAGAAGCGACCATCCTGCCGAACCAGACCCTGTTACTCGTTGCTAGAAAAGCTGCGACTGACCTTCCGAGCAACCGTGTGTACGATCTCTACCGAATACATCGACGGGATTTAGGTTTGACTCGTCCTGATCTCTTGCTTAGTCCGATAGCCTTTTATCTAAAACTCACGGATAAGGCGGATCCAGAGCGGGATGGGGATGATATAGTTGTAGATGAGGTAGGTAACCTGAAAATAGAACCGGGTAAGCATAGTAAGGCATGGGATCTGCCGAAGATGAAGCCCGAACGGCGTCGATCAATTGTGCGGCTCTATGGTGGTCTTTTCAAACCAGAAAAGGGAGGATTAGATGGCAAACCGAGTCCACCTGACAAAGGAATGAGCGCAAAGGGATGGCGACGCTTTACTATAAAAGGTCAGAGTTTGAGTTTCTATGGCATTCGCGATGACTTGGCGAGTCCTGGCTATCGTATGGGCGGTCCGCTACCTGTGGAATTATCAAGTTTTCGTCCGGTTCGGATGGAGACGGGTGAAGTGCTCATTAAATGGAGAACGGAATCGGAGCTGAATAACGCCGGATTTAACATCCTGCGGAGTGAGAAGCGAAACGGTGATTTCACCGTTATCAATGTCAAAGGCATCATTCCTGGGCAGGGTACGAGTAGTGAGATGCACACCTATTCTTACACGGATACAACAGCGAAACCGGACGTTATCTACTACTACCGCATTGAGGATGTCTCTTTCGACGGTGTGTGTCAAACATTAGCGACGGTTCGATTGAGAGGACAGGTCTCTGCGAGAGGTAAGCTCACGACGACATGGGGTAATCTGAAAGAACAAAACTAACAGAAAGCCATCATCTATCCGAGAATCAATAACCGACATATCTGTTAAGAAGACGCAGCCTACATTCTTATAATTCCTCCTGTTTCTCAAAAAAATTCTTTCGAGAAAGCCTCTAAAACGCCTTTCAGAGATCAATCTCTCCTGTACATGAATCCACAGCTCTTATGTAATTGAGGGTGGTTCATTATTCCAAGAACATCGCAGCACGTTGTTAAAGCAGTCTCAATCGCAACACACCCCGTAGGCGGGGAATGCCAGAAGGCATTCATACTGTTGATTCTAATTCTGATTTGAGGTCTCCTCGCCTTGTGGGTTGGGGAACCTGGGGGAAATACCCAAGCAAAAACACCCTACAACAAATATTTATGCACCACCCTCACGTAATTGTCCGTTTAGCCTGCCTCCGAGACACGACCCCTATAGAATAATTTCTAAAAAATTCAGATTCCTTTCATTTTTTCTCAAATTATGCAGTTTTTCCTCCACGAAAACTCGTCTTTAATATATAGAGGGGACGAACTGCGCAATCTTCAATATTATAACGCAAGTTGCCAGTATGTAGCATAATCTGTTAGATTGTGCTTCTAAGTGCCGCAAACTAAATGAAGTTTCAGAATTTAATTCGGTAATAATCCAACATAGCGTAGCAAAGATTGT
>JAPPNJ010000223.1 GCA_028818705.1 Candidatus Poribacteria bacterium | reverse complement strand
GCGGATTTTCCTCCCCCACTAAAGTAGGGGGTTTCCAATCCGTGAACTTTGATGAGAACCTTTGGAACACAAGGCCGCGTGTATCCGAGCCGACACTACGTCGTCCCACGCACCGAGGAGAAGACAGAATTCATCAAACGCGTCAAAGAAGGACGCTATATTGTCCTTTTCGCACCGCGACAGACTGGCAAGACAACCTTCTTTCGATTGGCACTTGACACACTTGCCACCGAAGAGCCCAGTTACTTCCCAATCCAATTGAATTTTGAGGAGTACGAAGACTATACCGCTTCCGATTTTTACGCTAACCTTTACGAAGATATTCGCGAAGAAATAGAAACCGTTTTTCAGAAGCGAGAAGAAGCTCCCCCCAAAGCACTCATCCAATTTTTAGAAAATACAGCACTAACCGACCACGTTTCAATGCGAAGGTTCTTTACACATTTCGATAGTTTCCTACCAGACCATAGCGTCATTCTCATCATTGACGAGTTTGACGCTATTCCGCGCGAGGCACTCAAAGGTTTTCTGCATTCACTCCGCCGTATCTATCTCACCGATGAGAATCGGTGCCCTCACAGCGTGAGTATCATCGGTGTCAAGAGTATTACACAACTCAGTTATGATCGCTCTGTCTCTCCTTTCAATATCCAAGATGAGTTCAACTTGCCGAATTTCACCTTTGAACAGGTGCGTGAGCTGCTTGGGCAGTATACCGCAGAGGTTGGTCAGACCTTTGAGGAGGAAGTCATTGCATCTATTCACAGGCAAACTGCAGGGCAACCTGTGCTTGTCAATCACTTCGCCGAGATACTCACAGAGACCTTGGAGATTCCGAAAACCGAGCCGATTACGATGGCGCATTTTGCAACCGCACACACGCAGCTCCTTGAAGAGGACAGCGTCAACCTTAGGCATCTGCTGACCAATATCCGCAGAGATAGACGGTTTGAAACACTCCTGATGAAAATTGCTTCTTATGACATCGGGGTACGCTTTACACGCCGCAATGAAATCATGAATGAACTTGCGACGTATGGTGTCATTAAAGAAGGAGTTGATGGGATGTGTGAGATTCTCAATCCGATCTATCACTACTGCATCCTACAAGCATTTAAACCGCTCGTAAATGGGCTTGAGAATGAATATCTCCCCGCAGACAACGTTGCAGGCTTTCAAGATTATCTGGCACCCCATGGAGATATTGACATGGTGACATTACTTAATAACTTCCAAGATTTCATCGCGCGTGCCGGGTTCCGCGTTTTGCAAGTGCCAGATACACCCCAAGAGTTTATTGGACAGCACTTACTATTGGCATATCTTGACCAGTTTGTCCAACTTGTTGGTGGTGTAATGTATCTTGAAGTCCAAACAGGACGCGGATGGATGGATCTGCTTATTTACCATAATCGGAAAAAATATATCGTTGAAACGAAGATTTGGGAGGGTGATAGGCGTTACCAAGCAGGCAAAAAACAGTTAGCAGCATACCTAAAGTTGGAAGGCACAAGGCAAGGATACTATATCGTATTTGATCATCGTCAGGAGCCAGAGCCGCGCGTAGAAACAGAGACGATAGAGGGGATAACGATTCGGAGTTATGTCATTCCTGTCATCCAAGAACGCCCTTCAGACGAACATCATAGCAGTAGATAGAAATAATAACTTACAGACATTCCGTTGATTTGCCAACGCCGTTTACAATCAAATAAGATTCAATAGGGAGCGAAAACCGTGGCATTTAGCGATTTCAAGACAATCTCTGAAGTGCAGGAAAAATTCAGGATCACATACGCCGAAGATGATTTTGTCAAAGCTGAACCATCAGCCCCTTCAATGGAATTCCTGCAGGATTTTGAATTTACGCGAGAACATATTAATGTTTTTGCATCCGAAGCAGCACGTTGTGAGGCGATTATCTTCCCGGTTCTAAAGGAAAGTTATAAAGCTTATGCCGATCGGTATGCCTTGTGGATAAAGCAATCCATCGCTTACGATGATGTCTTGAATGGGATACCAGACTACTTTATCTCTACCCGATCTGAATTAGGCAAAACCGTTGTTGGAAGTCCGTTGATACTCCTCGTTGAAGCAAAGAAAAACGACTTTGAGCAGGGGTGGGGTCAATGTCTGGCGGAGTTAGTCGCTGCCCAAAAGATAAACGATGATGCAGCTTTTCCCGTGTTCGGCATTGTTACTGATGGAACACTGTGGCAATTCGGACGGCTTATCGGCGATACCTTCACCCAAAACAGAGCAGACTTTGCCTTAACCAATTTGCCTACACTTTTTGGGGCGGTTGATTCTGTGTTCAAAGCCGTAGATGATGTAAATTGAAAAGCGTATGCGGGGCGGCATCATACGGTTTCCTACCACAATGTGAACTATGATTTCGGGATTATGGATAGCGTTATCGTCTGAATCGCGGATTCTCGCGGATGACGCTGATTTCGCGGATTTTAAGAGTCTTCTCATTTTGAGAGTCTCCAGTCCCGTAGGGACGGAATGTTTATAGAAACAGCGTCATATCCCGACTCTTTAGCCCTGTAAGGGCGGCATGTACAGATGTGTATGAAAGAACAACCAAGCCTCAGCGGGGCAACAAGTATCCGATTGCGCTATAACGATGAAATATTTCCGATTTGGGTAGATGAGGTAATTTTCGTAGGCTGCTCCCCCAACACAACAAGACAAGCACGCAACATATCTTCAACCTCTTGTCGTGTATCCTCACGCAATGGTCCTGAAAGTGCCGCACGATACAGGTTCACCGCTCGACTCGGATCCCCTGCCTTTTCATAACACGATGCCGCACTAATCCGATGCAGCGCGCCCTCTAACTCCCGACCGAGGGCATCGAGCATTGGTGCGATATGTTCCTCATAAGTGGCAGCGGATAGCCAAAGTGGTTGCGCCGTTTCTGTCATACCAACTTCCCAAAATGCTTGTGCTTTGGAAAGAATCTCTGACTTTCGGCTCATCGTCTCTTTGAGTGTCTTTGTATAAGGTTTCGTTTTTGGGTTAGACATGTGCTTCCTTTTTGTGGCCCCTGTACTTTGATCTTTCTAATCGTCCAACCATCATATTGGTAGACGCGGTTTTCAACCTCGCCCACCGTGTGTTTGAAGGAAAATCGGAATTACATTTTGGGTATTACATATAGTAACGGAATGACGGATGTGGTTCCCGGTCTGGTCCCACTTCTGCCATGATGCCACCAACTCTCCGGGAAAAAAAGAGAGTCACCGGATGGGCACTACTCATGCTTGCTGTATTCCAATTCATACGCGCAAGCCCGAGGATATCTGAGGCGACTTGATGCATGTCAACATTATCGGCACTTACAAGTTTTACAGGAGCAGGAATGTGAGGCCCGGGATATGTCCGCCACTCAGGCATGTAACCTGTGGTGAATAGATATGTGGCTGTTTTATTAACTGTGCAGAGAGTCCCTCTTCTCGGTGGATACGTTCCATAAGTCAAGAGTCGAAACTGCGTCGGCATAATATTAATTAATTCGACTATCGGAATATCACGAAAACCGTGCCGAAAGCCTTCTTGTTCTGCTTCGTCAAATCTTGATGTTTTATGAAGGACGACACGTTGTGGATTTCCACCTATACCGTCCTGGTATTTTTGGAGAACCTGATTTGCGAGTTTGACCGCCTGATCTGTCGTTAGGTGTACATTACGTCCCTGCCTTTTACTCCACGGAATGGTTTCTCCCCGAAGGGCAAATCCTTCCCCACGACTCGAAAACGCTTGGGCCAAACTTGAATAGACAAGGTGTTTGCTCGGGGTTCGTAAGTGATGAAAACTGATACCGACAAAGCAGGTTTCTGGTCCGTCTACCTTAAACCGCCATGGTATTCCTCCGCCTTTATAATAGAGTGCCACACTCATGTTCCACGCTCGCGTCGCAGGATCTTGATTGGTGTCCAGATCTTCAAACAAGTTACTTGTCCCAATTTGAATTGGTATTTCAAATTTCATTGCTCTCGCCTTCAAGGCGCGCCTGAAATCTCGATTCAGCAGATCTGCCTCTGTCTCTTCTATATCATCAAACAAAAGTTGTTGTCCTTGCTCACGCGCCATGTAACGTTCCTTGATAAACTTCCGTTGCCTTGGAGTCAAAGAACTTGAAATACTCCAGCAAGTTTGGACCACTTCCTTGGGCAGACAACATATAATAATATCGGGGCAGTTATTGGTACTATTGGCTAGCTCCTCTACTGCACTTGCATAAAGATCCAACACTGCTTCAAAGCGGGATGGATTATTTTTTGAGAGTGCGATCCCAAGTTTATCATTACCGATTTCCATCATCCACTGTCCGCTCAAAGCAAGCGAGGTAAGAAAAATAGATTCAAATCCGGGGAAATCCAGATATTGTGTAGAATTTTTGATGTTAGAGGGAATCGGTGAGCAACACTGATCAAGCCATTGTTGTGCTTTCTTTACCATCTCGGCATTTCCAACGAAACCCACGTTTATTTTTCTTTTTCGCGCCGTGCCGAAGCGAAGATCAAAAGGCCCCCCTTCAGTGAGCCCTATTTTCGGATCGCTAAATGTGCCCGGTGAACCGAGTTCAATCTCGGGTGTAGGTAAGTGGGTGACCTCCATCTCAATTAACATCCGTTTCCTCCACCAATCTTGGAATTGCCTCTGAGAATTCCGCCTCTAACTGTGCTAATTGACTTTCATCGAATTTTTCAAGTGGTTTAATGCCCCATGCATCATCTCCAAAATCAGATGCAACGGTTGCCACTAAGTTCGCCCTGATGCGGATCTGGCTCCTATCCAATTTGTGAATCTCGTTTGCTGAAATTATTTCCGTTTGAACATCCATAGGATCTGTATTCAATCTGAAGGTGCCATGTTTGTCTTCCGAGAGTACCCATGTCCAGAACACAAGGTCGTTGTGAATGACTTTGTTATAGTCTCTACTTTGGCGTTTTGTAGAAAATCTGTTGACCAAGTCACCTTGCAAAAGTGTCCTTGTCCCATCAGTAGTGAAAACATAGCTCGGAAGTATAACAAGCGTCCAAACATCGCCAAACCGTTCAAAACGAAACCAAAAAGACTTGTGTTCCCAGTAATTCCTTGTCTTTTTGACTACCGTCCGAGTTGCACGACGCAAACGTGCTTGGTACTTAATCTTCCGCGGCCCTTCTTGAGTCCGCGCGAAATAGGCACGTTTACGATACTTATCTATCCAGAGCCCTTGTGCTTCAAGATGTCTATAGAAATATTCATTAAGGATCCACACAAACCGCTGTTCCCCATGAGCATCGGTGAATTCTTCAACAGTCATCTTTCCTATATCGCTGGTCTTGATCACGGCATAGAGCGGATTAGCGGATATTGAAAGATCGTGGAAGGTAAAAAGTTGCCCACTATCAAGTATAAATGGCGGTAACCAATCTGCGCCTGTTTTTTCCCACACCTCCTTTGCCGTCCGCGCTTCAGTGCCTGCGTACCAAACAATGTCAGGGAGACTGACAACCTCAAGAAGATTGCTGGCATAGCGAGTGAAATTATCGCTACTGGAGGCAGTTCTTGTAATCGTATCCGCAACTTCCGGGCGGCGGGAAATTGTTATTTCAAAAGCTGTATTGTCATCAATGGGACCAAAGTTCACCTCGTTTTTGTTTTCCTCGCTTTCTCTCCATACATCCGATAGCCCAGAACCCGCCTTCTCCATTTCTTCGGCACCATAAAACATGTCCGCTACAACTGGGTTACGATAGCCGCGAATGCCTCGTGTCCCTTTTTTGATTTCTGTTTCAAACGCGTTTTTTATCTCCTCTTGAGATGTACCTATCATCTGATCTATTACATCCTCAACCAATCCCCCCGGGTTGCGTACACGAATGTAGGTTTCCGCAATCTCTATCACGATTGGTTCGTCTTTCTCGTAATCACGGTGAACGAGCGCGTTGACAACTATTTCCCGTAAGGCATCCGGAGGATACGGATACACGGGTTTTGAGTGTCGTCCTTCCTTCAAAAGAAAAGACCGATTGACGCGAGAGAGCAATTCATATATCTCTTCAAGCTGCATCCACAGGTTCCCTTCAATTACCTGTTCTATCTTCTCTCCAACCGATTCAGCATCATCCGAAACATCAAAAATATTTTCAATCCACTCCGGATCTCCCTTTAAGCTAACGACGACTTGCGCGGTTTGGATATGGTTCTGTGGTACATCGGCAAAGAGTAAGTAACCTCCAACTGTAGGAAAAATATCTCCTTCTTTTTGACGTGTGGCGAGATCTCGATCACACAATAGTTGAAAAAACCAATTGTTATCCCTAATGGTCGGCACTCGGATACCTGTCCTGTCGCAGTACTGTAAAAGCCGAACTCTCATCGGCGGCCAGTCAAAATCATCAAGACTGGATTCGGTGAGCACCTCTAAATCATAAGGGAGCTCTGTTAATGCTTCAGGCACCGCTGTAATTTGTGTTTGATGATAATCCGGTTCTTGTTTACGAGCATGTTGCCATAGAGCACCCATCACTTCGTCGAATCCATCAATAGAGACGACCTGAAGGTTTTCCTGGATTTCTTCAGAAAGTTCATGCACTAAGTGAGTTAAACTGTCGGGGCGTTCTCCCTTATAATTCCGTGTGCACCAATAGATTCCATTTCGATAGTTGTCTACTGCCTCCGCATGATTGATGAGAAGATGTTTCATGACAGAAGTTTCCGCTCCCCGATACCCTATGACAATCAGGGGATGATCTCTCAAAAGAGGTAGTAATCTTGAAACAAGATTTGTATCAAGTTCTTCATCTACTTCAGTAATGGTATTTTTGTCCGTGTAATGTTCAACAGAACCATGCAGGTAAACAATTTGCGGATATTGTGGACTTGTTGACAATTTTGTGTAGTCGGATTTTGTCTGGATGATCTGCGGATGGTGAAGTTGCTTATTGTCCTTGCATACCTTTGGCAAAATGGGGTCAAAATTTGTGGTGAGTACGGTACGGATACACTTCCTCGCCATAAGTTCTGCAATATGTTCATATCCGCTGCTCGGTTCGACCTGTGTATTCAGCATTTCCAAAAAGAAATCTTTTCGTATTTGGCGGGGTTGAAGAATATTTTCCACGGCATCAGGATAGTTATCCGCTTGTTCCCCATCTTCATGATACCACTTTTGCATTTTTAACCACGGGTACCAGTCGCTACGCCGAACGCGTGGGTCTTCAGGATCCAAGCCATTGTCGAGACAGTATCCCCATTTAGCGATCTTTTCTACCATGTCATGCGCGAGAGGAATGCCGGATTTCACGGAAGCCCCGGCACCAAGTAGGAAGATCGGATCGGGCCCCCGTATAAAGAGCGAGCGTAAGCGTCCAATAGTTGCTGTTTGAAGTGCCAAAATGCTGTCCTCTTAGATTATTCCTGATAGATATTGTGGTTGTAAACCCCTATCCTGGTAGGTTTTGGAGGCTTGTAACAACTCGCCCGTCTATAAACCAACGGTTCCTAAGGAGTGTAACATTAATTTGTGAGCAGGTCAAGTTTAAATAACAAGGGGCAGAACCATTCAGTTGTCGGTTGGCTCTCGCTGCTATCGGAGCAGTATAGATACGGAAATTGCTTCTATAGCGCGGTTTGGAACATTTACAGATTGTCCTTAAAGGAGAACTGAATGCCTCTGATACCCTCTTATCAACTTAATTCCTGTAATCCGCAACTCAGGCAACCTACCACAGAACCGAATCAATCTCACCCATAACCGCAAGCGTCTCGGCAATAGCCACCAAAATCGCACGATACCGCCGCACATCCGTATGACTTAACACCTCACCGCGCCGATCCTTCAACCACTTCTCACACACCTGATACGCCCCAATCTCATATTCCCACACCTCAACGGACACATCCGTGAAATACTGGGTCGGATTAATCCAAACCCGTCCCTCCAAATAGCGCGCTTTTTCGACAATACCGTCTCCCTCACCCTCAAACCGATGCACCGCCGGAACCCCTCTTCCTGTAGGAGCGACTTGTAGTCGCGATCCATCTTTCAACAGATGCCAATCCATCAACCGCTGCCCCAACGCCGCGAGTGTACGGAATTGCGCAATATCTTGTGGTAACGGGATGCGTGGAAAATCGTATTTTAGGAACTCATAATACCGTTTGCGATATTTCGGACTATACAAGATTGCATAGATATAGGCGAGGATTTCTTCCGGTGAAACGCCTTCAGGGAGGTTAAACGGTGCAGTCTGCGGGAGTTCTAACGTTTCCGAGAGCGCGGCGAGAAAGGCAGATTCAAAATTGAGCGACCGTTCTGTTGAGAGTCCCAATTCTTCAGAATTCGGATACAAGTAGAGCGGAAACACGTGCGCAGTGGGTTCACCTCTGTTTGAAATATAACTTTTTTCGCTGATTTGATTAGTTACCAAAGCATGTTGCCATATCGGACTCTTGATACCACGATGAATACAAAGGGCAAAATTTTCCTTCCGCATGTGGCGCATGATTTCAGGGCGCGGTCGTCCATGAAATCCAGATGACTGACCTGTGTAATATGTCCACCGTGTGTCAAATGGGCGATAATGGATAGACTGGATGTGCTGCTCAACATTGGGATGATTACGGAGATCCGCTTGGGCGAGGTGAATTTTCCAATCTTGGCTATCCTTTGGCAATTGATATTTTCCGCGGGCTTCATCTACAGAAAGAGAAATGAAATCGGTTACAGTCTCGCGTAGTTTTTCCTCTGTCCAGTGAAGTGTTAATTTATCTCGTCCAGTGACAATTCCAACCGAGTCTGTCTGAAAGATGTTAGCAATTTCCCATCCTGACTCGTATTCTGCTATCCATTCAGTTGTCTGCGGTACAAAAAGATAATAGGGTGATGTCGGTTGCAATTCGTACCACTCGGTGGATTGGACATCGGTTTCTGATAGTATATTGTATTTCTCCTCTCGGGATCCCCATATATCTGCGTAATAGACCTTTATTTTTTTAGGATTGCCGCATTCTTTGACACACAACAGAATGGAGACACCTTGTGAGATGTCAAAGATATTTTCATCTTTTTCTGCCTC
>JAPPNJ010000002.1 GCA_028818705.1 Candidatus Poribacteria bacterium | reverse complement strand
ATATCAATATCTGTGAAAATAACAAAAACAATGAGTTAATTAGCACAAGGCGTTAGTATTAATGGCATAGGCTCGATCTTTTGCCGGAATATGTACAAACTTACTTCCTTGTGAACATACACAGTGAAGGTTAATTCTGTTTCGGCAGCATAAGACAGTAAGCACTACCAAATCACTTTTAAATTGTAAAGGCGGATATCTGTATCCGCCTATTTGCTTTGGTATAATCCCTTAATGATTTTTGGTGCTAATGTCCATCCTCTCTTAGTCGCAAGCCTAGCAAGAGCCCTCTTTAGTTTATAAAACGTTCTCTCTTTTTTGCTATCTGTATCAAAAATGTCTGCGTCAAAAAAATCAGGGTTTACAACAATTTGTGAATGGGCATAGTTTTCGGGATTAGATTTTGGATTGGGGTCGTAAGCCACATCTACAGCGTGAACAACGATATCTGCATTCTGAACTGTTGTTTTGACTGTCCCGATTGCGCGGACATCAGCAGCTATGAGACTAACAATACCATCCGTATCACTTAATTTGGAGCAAAAAGGGGCAAATTCTTTCAACTTCGCTCTGTCTACAGAAGGTTTTTTGCTTATATCGCGAAAAGCATTGCTGCGAATTTGAAGTTTTCCTCTGTCAAAGATGTACTCTTCCGCATCCAATTCACCTCGGACGCTTCGATAGAGTTCCTCATCGTCCCATATAGAGGCATTTTTATCCATGAAGTAACCATTCCCAAAGCATTAGATAATTGTCGCGGTTGAGAAAACCTTCGCTCATATCTGAATCAATATTTATTCCCCATACCTGAAGATACTCTGCATCATTTTCTCTTATTTGGATATGTAATTCCCGTTCTTCTTCGTACCATTCCACAGTTACATAACCATTTTCATCGCTGGAGATAAATGGAGTAATCCACGAATATTCGGCAGAAATGATAGTATCTAACAAGTCTACCATAAGAAACTTCGCGTGATCCAAGGTTAATTGATTTGGTTTTTTCGATTCATATCTGTCCCAATTGTCTTCCCGTTGCGCTAAGACATCAAATCGGTCTAAAATTTCACGTTGATGCCAATATTCAGCACTTGTTTTGTCAGCATTTTCTTGTTCTATATTAGTGGTTATGAACCCTCCCGAACGGAAAACTGCGGGGGGATTTAACCTTGTAGTTACACCAAAAAATTTATTCGACTCTAGCGTGTCAATATTCACAAATGCTGGTTCTCTTTGCTCGGAAATTTGAGGCCAATTCCAATCATCTTCCCATTGAACCTGGACAGTAAATTCTTCTAATGCTTCACGTCTTGGCCAAGATTGAATGACTGTTTCGTAGGAATTATCTTCTTCAGTGTTTGTGGTTGTAGATATTTCCTGATCTAAAATGGTAGCGTTAGCGTGGAATAAACCCATTACGTTGGATGTTAAGTGATGGATGTCTAATCCCATAATTGTGTTAGTAGGTTCAAATGGATCCGATCTTACAAGCAAGATATTAGCATCCTCATGACTTTGATTCCATGGCATCACGTAAATTATTGGTGATGCTCCACTGGAAAATATTCCAACTAAGCCGCTTGAATGTGTCACATCTTGTAAGTACGTCATTTATTCCCCCTATTCTATTTTCAGAAAAGCAATCTACGTCAATTACATATGATCTTTCATTAGTGAATTGTTTCTTTCTAAACCTTCCAGACACTTTAGACAAAACATGAACTACATTCGCTTTTATGTTTCCATCATTGAATTGCGATATTTTTCGCAAGGTTTCAATGTCTACCGCTATAGGGGTTGCTAATTCCGGAAAAATATGCTTTGGAATAAAAGTCTCAACTCCCTGTCTTACATGCGGCAAAGAAACTCTATTTGCTACATTTTTATGCCTGAGGCCAACCCGAGTAAAATAAGAAGGTTCATAGATTTTGTTGAATGTTTGCAAAACATTTTCCAATTTCTCTCTAAAATCCATATAATTCCTATAATTTCCGCTACAAGTAAAAGCAATAAAATCCTTTGATAAAGAGATTTTCCAGTCTTTTTCTTCGGAAAGGAAATGGAATACTTTGGATGTGGAAACCAAACCTTCTAGTTCTTTGGGCATATCAGATGGTAAGGCAGGAATATCTGATACGAGTTCCGGATATCCCTCTTTCCTTACAATATCCTGAAATTTGGCTGGTATTTCCTGTGAAATTTTCATAATTTCAGGAAAGCGGGCCTGAAGTAATACCTCAAATAGGGTATTGTGTTTGTATTCTACCCTTTCAAATTCGTCAAAACGCATAGGTTAAGAGCCCCAGTTAATCACATGTTCAATAGGATATTCTGACGATGTTATTGGAAAGTGACATTACAAGATTAAGCACAAGCACTCGTACATAAATCTCTATACATCGCGTAAACTTGAGAGCAAGATTACCAGACAGAAAAACCAGGTGCACTAACGCTTGTTTCCCCTTGTAAATTGACGTGAAAAGTATTTTAGCACACTACTGAAAAAAAATCAAACTTTTTTCGTGGTGACTAAGTGTAAGGGGTATAAATACCATCAATTTTCTTGTATTAATCCAGAAATTTATTCAAACAACTGTGCGACCGGACATGTAAATCCTTCGACAACAGCCTCACCTGTCAGTGTGTCTGCACAAGTCAGCAGCGTGAAATCTGTTTCGGAACGATAGACCATCACCGTCTTTGCGACCGGTTCAATAACCCAGACGAGACGTGTTCCGGATTTCAGATAGGCGAACGCTTTTTCAGTGACATCATAGTGTCTGTCTGACGGTGAGACTATTTCTACGGCGAGGTCCGGGGGTACAGGCGACCCCTTACGTCTGTTTTCCGGCAGTCGGTCAGTTGAGACAAACGCGACATCCGGTTTCACCATCCGATCTTCCAATTGAAACGTTGTTTCAGCAGTATACAAGCGTCCCAACTGATGCGTATAGATATGTAAGTCTAAATAGCGAATGACATTGATACTTATTTCACCATGTTCCATTGACGGTGGTGGCATTAAGACTAATTCCCCTTTTACATATTCATAGCCCTCGAAATCGTTTTCAAGAAACTCTTCCGGCGTTATCCGGATTCCGTGTGTTGTGTTACCTTGGATAGATTCAGGGTTCGTCTGCGAATTATGCATCTGTTCCACCTCCGTGTCGTGTCTATTTCCGACTGTGGCGAGAGAGCAGTTTTATAACTTCGGTTCTGCCTGCTTTGACTTCAGCCTCATCTACTTGAATTTGCAGCATAGCGATTATGCCTTTGGTAAATGTCCAATCTAACTTTGCACCATCAATTGCTATGCTACCCATATTATTTCGGAGTGTGGCATCTGCGCCTTTCTCAAGAAGGAGCTTCACTGTCTCGGCACGTCCGAGGAAAGCTGCCGCATGCAGTGCCGTTCCACCGTCGCGACTTTTCGCGTTGACATCTGCGCCGCGTTCAAGGAGGAGTGCCACAACTTCTGTGTGTCCCATTAGTGAAGCAATAGACAGCATTGTGCTTCCGGATTGCGGGTCCTGCGCATTGGGATCCGCACCATCCGTTAAAGCCCGTTTAACCGTCGCGAGATCTCCAATAAAAACTGCGCCCGGTAGATCATTGGCGGAGGCTATGTCCTTGCTATCAAATTCTTTGACGCCAAAGAGTTTCGCAATCTCGTTCCTACCGCTCTGCATGCCAGCGATATTTTCCCTCTCGACCTCTACGCCTATCATACCGCCAATAAAGCCGGTAGTTCTCCAATCGAGATGCAAGGCATCCGCGGGTGTCGCGCCATCGTCGTTGCGTACCTGTGGGTTTGCCCCGTTCTCAACAAGAAGTTTCGCAACCTCTGCTCTACCGAAAACTGCGGCACTATGCAAGGGTGTGCTGCCGTCATCGTCTTTGATATTAACATCAGCACCATTTTCGATAAGGAGGCGAGTCGCTTCGGTTTGTCCATGAGATGCACTCCATGCCAAGGGGGATATGTTCATACTGTCGTCTGGTGCATTGACATCGGCACCTTCAGCGATGTAGCGTTTCATCGCTCGGAGATCACCCGTGCGCGCGGCATGCCACAGACCGTCCTCGGGCAATTGAATGAATTTTTTTATGTCAAACCCTTCAGGGCCCATAACAATGAGGGGACGCGGTTTCCTACGCCAGACAGGCATCCCCTCGCCAATTTCCTGCAGTATGTCGTTTTTACGGGTACGGATGAAATCCCGAACGCCCGCGAGTTGGTTCTCAAAGGTCTGTTTTTCGCCTCTACCGCCCCATTCTTCTTGTTGAAATTCACGTTGTTCGGGTAGCAGGTAAGGCTGAATCATTGCAGCGACCCGGTCCAGCTCAGCAAACAGTTCTACTTCGTTCCAGTAGTTTTTAAGGAGTTCCATCATTGTTTTTGCATACCGCTCGCGCCCCGTCTCAAGTTGATACAATCTGTAGGCAATCAACCCTTGCGTCTTGACGGAAATCGGTCCTTGTGTATTTCTCCGGAAGTCCATCTTGAAATTTGTAAACAGCGAATCCGCGCCCCACGGTAAAAAGTGAAACTTATCTGTATCAGGATTAAGGTAAATGAAATAATTGTTATTGTTTCCAGAATAGCCATCCCAGAAACCGAGTAGACTTTCCATTGCCCAAAACCGGTAAAAACTATCTAAATCAACGAGTTCGCCGATAGCGGCTTCCGTTACTTGGTCATCCGCGAGCACATTGATTAAAGCGATAATTTTTTCTCTGCCGAGCGTATCGTCGCCGCGTTTATGTTCAAAACTGTTCTCCCATTCCTCGTTAAAATCGACGACAGTGCCTTCATAGAGTGGGCCGTCGTCATTTCCGAAGGCGCGTTTCAAAAGTGGTTTGCGGAAGGTTTCCACATGCGAATATATACCCAAACTTTTGCCGTTCACTGTTACCTTAGCATACGCGCCTCGCGGTGCGGGAGAACCGATCGCGTTAAACAACGCGTACCCCATAAATTGGCTCACCTGGCTTGTATCTTGTTTGTTGTTATTCAGTGTCAGGTTCGTCAGTCCTTCAATTCCACCCTCTTTGTCAATGTGATTTAGCCTGATTTTCAGAGAGGGGCGCGTATGACTTTGCGAACCGATGAACCCTTTTTTCCGAATGCCGACTTTCGGAAAGACTATGCCGTCAATACTCACGCTCGCTTCGACGTAGGTATAGGGATGATCCAGCGGACCGAATTGTCGCTTCTCGTTCAGTGCACTCACAAAATCCCGTGACTGATACCGGATTGTGTCCCAATCGCGTTGCGAAACGGTGATTTGTACATCTATAACCCGGTCGGTTGGGAAAATATCGTCTAATGTAAGTTCTTTTGCATCGCCGTGGGCAGCAACCCCTAAACAGAAGACTGTTGCCAAGCCTATTATCCATTTTGTCATTTTTTTCCCCTATTTTCCATATCCCAGTTTGTAGTTAGTATAGCACATTTTGGATTTTTATGCTTGAAAATTATGAACAGAATTGGTATCATAAAAAGGATCACTGTAGGAGCGACCTCAAATGACAATATATTTATAGGACTTTTCGGAAAAAGAACACAATGTCAAAAGCCTCCCGCATCCGAGACAATAACTTGTACGGCACCGTCGCCAATTTTCTGAAGGATAAAATCCAAGACGGTTCCGCTCTCTCCATTGTCTCCGCCTATTTCACCATTTACGCCTTCGACAAACTCAGAGACGAATTAACAAATATCAAAGGACTCCGTTTCCTGTTCGGTGAACCCAGTTTTATTCACATTGATCCCGACAAAACCGAAAGCAAGGCGTTTGAGCTCACAGAATCAGGGTTAAAACTCCAAAACTATCTTCCCCAAAAAGAGGTCGCCAGAGCCTGTGCCGAGTGGATTGAAGAAAAGGTAGAGATCCGTTCAGTCCGTAAATCAAATTTTCTGCACGGCAAGATGTATTATATTGAAAACGGTAATGGCGAAGATGCAATCATCGGCAGCTCAAACTTTACCGTACGTGGCTTGGGGTTAAGCGAAAAAGCAAGCAACATCGAACTTAACCTCGAAGTTGACAGCAAGAGCGACTGTGCCGACCTTAAGACGTGGTTTGATAACCTTTGGGAATCGGATCAAGTAGCAGATGTAAAAGTACAGGTATTGCAAACCCTCAAAAATGCTTATCAGGACAAAGACCCGGAATTCATCTACTACAAAACGCTTTACCATCTCTTTGAAGACATATTGGCAGATGTAGGCGACGCGGAATTTGCCGAAGCGAATCCTTCATTCTTGCAGACAGAAATCTGGCAGAAGCTCTACGCCTTCCAAAAACACGGTGTTCAGGCATGTCTCCAGAAACTCAAAGCGGACAACGGCTGCATCATCGCCGATAGCGTCGGATTGGGCAAAACTTACGAGGCACTCGCGATTATCAAGTATTTTGAACTGCGAAATGCGAATGTTTTGGTGCTGTGCCCGAAAAAATTAGAAAAGAACTGGACGCTTTATCCGATACACTTTCGCAGAAGACGTAATCCACTGAAAGCCGATCGGTTTCGTTACAATGTGCTTGCACACACGGATCTGAGTCGAGACAGTGGAGAATCCAACGGTATTGACCTTGCACAACACGAATGGGATGGGTACGATCTTGTTGTCATTGACGAATCCCATAACTTCAGAAACCGCTCCACCAATACACTTGATCAGGATGGTAAACTTGTCCGTAAAAGCCGATATAACAAATTATTGGAAGATGTCATCCAGAGTGGCAGCAAAACCCAAGTCTTAATGCTCTCTGCTACGCCAGTCAACAATCAACTCACTGACCTTGCGAATCAGATCTGCTTAATCACTGAGGACAGGGACGACGCTTTCAGGAAAACCGGCATTCCAAGCATTAGAGGGACGCTCAACGCTGCACAAAGTCGTTTTGATACGTGGACAGCAGAAACTGAACAGTTGTCCGAAAAGCCTCAAAAACAGGAAAACCTTGCGGAAAGTCTGAATGCTGACTTTTTTGCCCTGCTCGATAGACTCACTATCGCCCGTTCGCGTACGCACGTCATAAACTTCTATGAGAATGCGGTTGAAGAGATCGGTCAATTCCCGGATCGTGAACCACCGAAGTCTATCTTTCCTGAAATTGACCTGCAAGGGAAATTTCCTACCTACCAGACAATCAGCCACCAAATTGATGGGTATCGACTCGCAATCTTCAATCCGTCAAGATACATTCGTCAGGAATGCCGTCACCATTACGGCGAGAGACTTCTTCAGCAGCGCGAGTTCAACCTCATCGGTATGATGAAGGTGAACTTTCTCAAACGACTTGAAAGCAGCGTCCACTCGTTCGCATCAACCCTTAAACGCACCATTGAAAATATCAAAGCGCGTGAATCTGAAATTCAGGATTTTCTGAGCGCAACCTCAAATGTTGTAAGTGAAAGCGGGTTCGATCCCTTTGCCGAAACAACGGAAGAATATGGAGAGGATGACGAACTACAAACCGGTGTACAAGCAGGAAAAAATCAGACCTACCTCTATGAACATATTGACCTTGACACTTGGCTTGCCGACCTTCACGAAGATAGAACGCAATTGGATAAAATTTACAAAATCGCGCAAAATATCACGTTTGATCGGGATGCAAAATTGGAGCAGCTTAAGCAGCTAATTGCTACTAAGGTGCAGAACCCCGCAAAAAACCGAGATCGGAAAGAAAATCGCAAAGTCCTCGTCTTTACCGCTTTCGCCGATACTGCTAATTATCTCTACGATAATCTACATAAATGGGCAAAGGAGACGCTTAATATTGAATCCGCTGTCGTTACCGGTGGTGCAAGCAGAAGCGAACTCGTCCGAAACGACTTTGACGAAATTCTTACCAATTTTTCACCGATTTCCAAAGAGAGGGACGAAGATGAAGATGAACATCCTGAAATTGATCTTCTCATCGCTACCGATTGTATCTCTGAAGGACAGAACCTACAAGATTGCGATTACCTCATTAATTACGACATCCACTGGAACCCTGTCCGTATCATTCAACGTTTCGGACGGATTGACCGTATCGGCAGCAAGAATAAGAAGATCCACCTCGTCAACTTCTGGCCCACACCTGAACTCGACGCATACATCAACTTGAAACCTCGCGTTGAGGCACGCATCGCACTCGTCAATCTTACGGCTACTGGTGATGATGACCTGCTCTCATTGACAGAAAAAGAGAGCATAGCACAGGTCTGGACGCACCGCGATGAACAACTCCGTCGCATGCAAACCGATATCCTTGACTTTGAAGACATTGAAGAGCAGTTGAATCTCAACCAATTCACGCTTGACGATTTTCGGGCGCAGCTGCTCGACTATCTCCGTCAAAACGAAGCGAAACTTCGGGACGCGCCACTCGGCTTATACGCCGTCACCGCCCCCCTCACACACGAGGGAATGCCTGTGAATATCAAACCGGGGGTTATCTTCTGTCTAAAGCAGACTGGCGAGGCAGAGGACAGTGAAGAAGGGAAAAAACTCAACCCGATTTATCCTTACTACCTCGTCCATATCAGTGATGAAGGCGAGGTCTCTATCGGATTCACCAACCCGAAACGGATTTTGGAACGCTTCAGCACACTTTGTGTTGAAAAGAAACAACACGATCAAGACCTCTGCCACTGGTTCAACGAGGAGACCGACAACGGCAACGACATGACGATCTATGAGATGCTACTCGATACAGCGTTAAATTCAATTCGCAAGGCATACAACCAAAAAGTCAACGATCAACTTGACGCAAGTGCTGATGCACTGCTACCGACTGCCGATAGTCAGATTACAGAAAAAACCGAATTTGAACTCATTACATGGTTAGTCATTAGACAGTAGCCCATGTTGTACCACAATCTTCCAGATTGTGTCTTCTGTAGAGATTAGCCCATGTTGTACCACAATCTTCCAGATTGTGTCTTCTGTAGAGATTAGCCCATATTGTACCACAATCTTCCAGATTGTGTCTTCTGTAGAGATTAGCCCATGTTGTACCACAATCTTCCAGATTGTGTCTTCTGTAAATTTCTGTTTTTCGCCAACTGGAAATGGACGCTACAAAAAATATAGATCAGGACTTACGCAATTTTGACTGCAGTCCGTTCCGTTAGATGAGAATCTTCGGAA
>JAPPNJ010000112.1 GCA_028818705.1 Candidatus Poribacteria bacterium | reverse complement strand
GCAAGACACTTATCGGAAGCTCGCACTGAGCTATGATAAACTCAAAGAAACGCGGTTAGGGTTTCGGTATTTAGCTTATTCTATGATTAACTTGCGGATAACTTTCAACGACTCTTAGCGCGTACTCGCTATGAGTTCAGTCTTACATTCATACCTCTGAACCCCACATCGACAATTGAATGCCTCTGAAGAATTACTTGATACGCAAACTACAATACTGGTATACTATCGGTTGATATATCAAGAATGGTTAACAACGACTAATCTTGGACGTAAGAGTCAACATACTTGGACGTATCGAAAAAATACGAGGTATCTGTTATGAATGAGTTGCAATTTCCGGGGGCACGGTGGTGGAAATTTGATTTTCATACCCACACACCCGCCTCGGATGACTTCGTTGATAGTGAATTAAAACATGAAGATTGGCTAAGAGCGTTCATGGAAAAGGAAATTGATTGTGTAGCAATTACCGACCATAACAGCGGCGGTTGGATAGATGATTTGAAAAAGGTGTTGAAGAGTATAGAGAATAAAGCTCCTGATTGGTACAAGCCTTTGTATCTCTTTCCAGGTGTAGAGATTTCAGCAAGTGACGGGGTACATATATTAGCGATATTTGGAGAAGATACGGACGAGAGTTATATTGATCAGTTGCTTGGTGCAGTTGACTATAGTGACACAAAGGGAAAGAGCAGTGGACTAACGAGTAAAAGCACTACCGAGGTCATCGATGAAATTACAAAACGTGGTGGCATCCCTATTCCAGCACATGTTGATCAACGAAAAGGGCTGTTTGTTCAACTCACTGGATCAGCATTGGACAGAGTGTTGGATAATAAACACCTTTACGCTGCTGAGTTATTTGACAATAAGTCTAAAAAACCCCAATTGTATATTAACAAGAAATTGGAATGGATTGAAGTCACAGGTTCAGATACCCACGATTTCAATGCTGATAATTTTGGAAGGTTTACCTGGATCAAAATGGCTAAACCATCTATAGACGGATTGAAACTTGCACTGATAGACGGTGTTGCTTCCGTAAATCGCGACATACACCCCAACCCGAACCGACGTGTAAAGTACTTTGTGGAGCAACTGGAAGTTTGCGAGGCAAAACACATCGGACGTTCTAAGCCACTGAATTGCCGATTCAGTCCGTTTCTCAATGCAATCATTGGTGGACGAGGCAAAGGCAAGTCAACATTGCTGGAGTTCATGCGCTTGGCTTTACGGCGCGATAAAGACATTCCGGATCCATTAAAAAAGGAGATTCGTCAATACTTTGATGTAGGGGATGCTAACCTACTGCTTGAGAACAGTAAAATATCGTTAATCTACCGCAAAGGTGAAGTGCGATACCGTTTGAATTGGTCTCCCAATCCAGATTGTCCCTCTTTGGAAGAGGAAAAAAATGATGGCACTTGGAAATCTTTTGATGGAGAGATTAAGTCACTTTTACCTGTCCGTATTTATAGTCAAAAGCAGATTTTTGAATTAGCTAAGGAGCCCAGTGCACTGATTGAGATTATTGACGAAGCACCTGAAGTTGATGCCGCGGAGCTTAAGACACAGAACAGGAACTTGGTTAACCGATACAAGCAAATTGAGGGAAGGCAACGAGAGTTAAATGATAAGATCAATGAAGAAAATAGACTGCGCGGGGAGTCCAACGATTTCGCAAAACAAATTGAGCAGATCGAAAAATCGGGGCATAAAGATGTGCTGCAAAACTACCGTGAGCGACAGCAGCAATTAAACGAACTTGAAAGTTTGGAGCGTAAATGGAAAGAGATGCACAATCGACTTTTGGACACACAGGGTGCTATTGCTCCAGCGGATTTTAATACCCAGCATTTTAGCGAACACACGGATATTTTGTCGACTTTAAAAACAACAAACAAGGAATGGCAGTCTATTCATGACCGATTAAGCGAATTGGTTCAGGAGGCAAGTTCGGTTATTACCCAGTGGCAAACTAAGAAAAATACGGCAGACTGGATGCAAGCACTCAAAACAGATATGGCGCAGTATGAGCGATTGCGTTCCGAACTTGAACAGCAAGGTATAGACCCCGATAGATATCCTTTGCTATTGATGCAACAAAGGAACGTACAAAAAGAGTTAGATTCACTTAATGAGCATAAGTCGAGTTTGCATAAGTTAGAGGATGAAAGACAAAAAATGTTTGGGGAAATTAAAGAAAACAGGAAAATACTCTCAGAAAATCGGCAAAAATTCTTGACCTCTGTTTTACAAGGCAATCAATTCGTCGGCATTGAAGTCCAGCCTTTTGGAGAGAGTTGGGACACCATTGAGGAAGAGATGCGACGTATATTGCAATGTCAAGTTCATTTTGATAGAGATTTTGATGGTTTAAAGAGAATCTATGAGCAGGAGAAGGGCGATAAGATTAATAAGCTTAAGGAAACTATTGAAGCTATTCGTAATGGAGATAGAGAAGCCGAGCAGAAATCGTTCGCTAACCACTTGAAAACATTGAAATCAGAACCTATGATTGATCTCACGCTATGGTTTCCCGGGGATGAGTTGAAAATCACCTTTGGTCTGAATCGTCAGCCGATAAAACGCGGGTCACCGGGGGAGAAAGCAGCAGCACTATTGGCGTTCATTCTATCTTATGGAGATGAACCCCTCCTATTAGATCAACCTGAAGACGATTTGGACAATGAGTTAATTTACGACTTGATCGTCAAACAGTTGCGGGATACAAAAAGCAGAAGGCAGGTTATCGTTGTAACGCACAATGCCAATATTGTAGTCAACGGCGATGCAGAAATGGTTTTTCCTCTTAAAGTTATAAAGGGTCAAACTTATGTGCAACAACCTGCAAGTATCCAAGAAAAAAAGGTTAGGGAATCAATATGCAACATTCTTGAGGGCGGAGAAAAGGCATTTGAACAACGCTATAGACGTATTCATCTCGGAGATTAGTCATGCTTTACAGTTTAACTGAACTTCTTGAAAAAATTATTCTTGGTGAAGACTCAACGATCGAATTCAAAAGAGAGGTGCCTCACAGAGATAGTCTTGCCGACGAGATCGCGGCATTTGCGAACACCCAAGGCGGCATGATACTCATCGGTATCGACGACAACAGAGAAATCGTCGGAATTGAACTGTAGAAATTGGATAGTGTAGAAAAAACGGTTGTTGAAATATGCAATGACAGTATTGAACCCACCGTTCCCATTTTTACAGAGAAATTACGGATTGATGACAAAAACCTCCTTAAAATAGAGGTGCCGAGGAGTCTTTTTGTACACAAAACGTCTAACGGTTATTTTACAAGACAGGGAAGCAGCAAAAGGGAGATGTCCACCGATCAATTAGCGCGGATATTACAGAGCCGTTCTCAAGCAAGGATTATCGCATTTAATGAACAGTTCGTCCCAAATACACATAAGGAGACATTAAGAGAACCACTCTACCAACGATTCATCACAGAAGATGCCGCTGAAGATGATATAGAAGACCTACTCCTGAAAAGAAGTTTACTCGTTAAAGAGGGGCGGGAAACCTGTGCTTCTGTAGCCGGTGTTTTGATGTGTCATGACACACCTGATGATTATCTATATAACAGTTTTATTCAAGCCGTTTACTACAGTGGTAAAGAAAAAGATGCCAACTACCAGATAGATGCAAAAGATTTTAGGGGCCCACTTGACCAACAGATTGTAGATGCCTTTAAATTTGTTCAAAAACACAACGAGGTATCAGCGCGTAAGGAAATTGGCAGGATAGACCAACCCCAATACAGTATGCGCGCGGTATTTGAGGCAATCGTTAACGCAGTTGTGCATAGAGATTACTCAAAACACGGGTCAAAAATTCGTCTGTTCATGTTTGCTGACCGGCTTGAATTATATTCCCCAGGGGCATTAGCAAATACTGTAACAATCGATAAATTACGTTATAGCCAAGCCACGCGTAATGAACTCTTAGCACGTTTACTTTCGGAAATTACTTTAGATGATGACGTGGGAAAACAAGTAAAGCGGCGACACTTTTTAGAAGGACGTGGGGAAGGTGTCGGCATCATTCTAAACGAAAGTGAAGTATTGAGCGGAAGAACACCTATCTATGAACTTTTCAACGAAGAATTATGCTTGACAATATTTGCAGCAAAATCTCTTCAATAAAGCGATTTCTTTGAATCTGTCCGTTAACTGACCGCTGATTGCTGACTGCTAATCGCCAACCGCTAATCTCTATCATAAAATGCCTTTTCGTTAAATAAAATATAACTAAAATCCGCTTTCACGGAGAATGCACAATTCCAAGTTCAGAAACCCAATGAAATCAAGGCTCCAAAAAGATCTCCGTGAAGCCTCCGTGAATTCGTCTGTTAAAATACAATTCGGATTCCAATGTCTTCCTGTAAGAGCGAGCTTCCGATAGTGACCCTTACCAATAAACAACCCTAATCCTGAAAATCTTGGTTCAGACAATTCATAACTGATCACTGATAACTAATAACTATAGTGAATTGTCAAAATATGTAAACATTCCTAACGCGATTTCTTTAAATCGCTCCACATCATCGTCAGTTTACCCGCAGCTATAACATGCCCCCGCACATGCGTCGTCGCCAACGGCGTGTGCTGACCCGCTAAGGAAACCTCCTCGAGCCGATAGTAGTAAACAACATTCGGTTTCGCAGTTGTATCCGTAAAGGTATACAGGTGCTTTTCATTCGTCGTGCCGTGCCCAGCGATGAGACCTTTGACGTTGATAACTTTGAACCTACCCAACTTCGTCTCACTCCGTAGTATATTGAAACCTGCATTGTTCAACTCTGACTCCGTGACCCAGGTAATCTCCACATGCCCCGTGGCTTTATCGCGAACTGGATGAAAACGCGACAACCCGACCGGCAGTGGACCACCTCCTCGATGCCCTGGATTGCCGATGTCTGTCTCTTTACCCCAATACGTCATGACTTGCAACGGCAGCTTCAAGGCAGGCACCCAGTTTTCTGAGATCCTCCCATCAAGCGGGATGCCTGTGACGTGATAATACCGACGCATCAACGAAGTCCGATGCCCCGCTTGAGTTTTGCCAGTTGCGAGCTGCCACGCCGGGGCATCTTCGGTTCGCCGATCCCCATCCAGATTTCCAGCAATGTCACTCACCCGACCCTCAGTATCTAACAACTTCAAGAAGAAACCACTCTCACCTAACACGGCGTTGCGATCAAATGCTTTCTGGTCTGAGATGTGGTAAACCCTTTCTCTTGGAATCTCTCGCGAACGCCGACCGGACCATGTCACGATGAGTGCGGTCTGATGCCCCGGAATCCGCAAATCCTTGAACCTGATGATGCCGTAGCGATGTGCTCCCGCAGCGTCGCGTGCCTCAATGTGAAGTTGATAGCCTCTCAAATCGACTTCCGTTTCTGAATCGTTGTAAAGTTCGATCCACTGTGGTAAAGAATGTAGACCGCCCCTGGAAGTCAGCATCAACTCCGAAAAACTCACTTGATGGCCTGGCAGACGTTGCGCCTGATTCGTGTAGCCCGGATTGCCAATGTCTGTTTCTTTGCCATAATAACTTTCGACTTCCAATCGCATTTCTGAGGCAGGCACCCAGTTTTCTGACACACGCCCATCCAGCGGCATACCGATCTCATGGTACCGACGCATCAAGGAGGTCCGAGCACCCGCATCAATTTTGCCAGCAGGCAACTCCCATACGAGTGGGTCTTTTGTGTGTTTATTGCCATCAAGGTTGCCCACAACGTCGCTCACCCGACCCTCAGGATCCGACAACTTCAAGAAAAAACCGCCCTCACCCAATATCTGATTCGGGGCATGACGAAACGCAGCCGGAAGACGTCTATAAAGGATGTAGAGCCGATCTCGGGGAAGGTTTGAGGAGTGCCGCCCAGGCGACATTACCAATACGGCGGCCTGATGCGCGGGAATGCTGAGACGCTGAAAGGTAATGATGTCATGGCGATGTTCACCCAGAGCGTCGCGCGCTTCAATTTCCAGCTGATAGCCTCTCAAATCGACGGTGCGCTGAAAGCCGTTATAGACTTCGATCCACCCCGGCAGCGAACGACGTCCACGACTCTGGGTGAACATCAACTCCGAAAAACTCACGCCGGCACTACGCATGCGTCTTGCGTCATTGATATACCCTGGATTGCCGATGTCTGTGCTGTGCCCGTAATACGACATGACTTCTAACGTCATCTCCGAGGCAGGTATCCAGTTTTCTTCTTTTTTCCCATCAAGGGGTATTCCAGTGGCACGGTAATACCGACGCATCAGCGATGCTCGTACATCGCTCGCAGCGGCGGGCAGCTCCCACCTCGGCGCATCTACTGTCCCTTCAATACCATCGAGATTGCCAGCGATGTCAATGACGATGCCATCGGGATCGGACAACTTTAAGAAGAACCCCGTCTGACCGAACGCTTTATTTCGGTCTCGATGGCTTTTCGGGGTAAACATATCACGATGATGACTCACAAGAGAGTAGACGCGCCGGCTAACATCCCGCGAACTCCCTGCAATCCCGGACACCAGGACTGCTGTCTGACGCGGCGGGATGAGAAAACTATTCAACTTGATAACGGCATGCCGGCGTTCACCCGCAGCATCGAGGGTTTCTATCTTCAGTTGATAGTCGCGGAGATCGACTTCCGTCTCTAAATCGTTGTAAAGTTCGATCCACTGCGGCAAAGAATGCAGACCGCCCTTGGAGGTGAGCATCAACTCCGAAAAATAAAGACCTCCAGGTGGACCCAGCGGAAAAGTCCAGCCTTTTTTATATCCCGGATTTCCTACGTCTGTTGCTTTGCCATAATAACTGGTGACTTCTAATCCCACATCTGCAGCACGGACATAGTTCTCTGAGACTTTCCCATCAAGGGGAACCCTGTCATCATAGAGACGCAGCAACGATGTTCGCGCACCCGCATCTGTGATACCAGCAGGCAACACCCACGCCGGTTCATCCTGCGTCCAGCGGTTCCCATCAAGATTGCCAACAACATCGCTGACACCATCGGTCGGGTGTGATAACCTTAAGTAGAAACCCGGCTGACCGAGCACGCTATTCGCTCCGGGTATCTCCTGCCGAGTCTTATTGTCCTTAAACGCGCGTGGGTGGTGTTCAAAGAAGTTATACACAGACCCTTCTAAGAGATTGATAGAGTTAGGAGCATCCGATGTCACGATAAGTGCTGTTTCATTGGGTAAAATCTGTAAGTTATTCAGTCTGACAACAGCATGCCGATGTTGACCTGCTGCGTCGCGCACCTCGGTTTCAAGGTTCCAATCCCAGAGATTTACGGTCTCTGTTTGAGACACATTACAAAGTTCTATCCATTGGGGTAGAGCATCGGGTTCACCGCCCGTATCAAACATTAGTTCGCTGAATCCGATTTGCCCGCGAAACGCTAATCTATCAGGGGTCCGATTCGGTCCGCGTATACCGCTTGTCCGGGGCGGCGGTGAAGGCCTAGCCGGCGGTGGCACTGTCCGATCTGCTGTTACTGTGAAGCTCACGCGGAGTTCGGGGTGCTCGATGTTCGTCACGGATGTCGTCTTTGCTGGGACGACGGCTTCCACTATGTGGGTTTCGCCATCGTTGCCGAGGGTAATTTGTACGCGTGCCAATCCATCGTCCCCTGTTTCGACAGGATCCATCGTCTCGCTGCTGCCATCTGGCGCGGTAACCGTCCATCTGACAGGCACTTTCGCGAATTGACTGTTGGCACCTCGATCTCGCGTGAGACGTGGCGTCCAACGGAACCAGCTTTCAGGGACACTCGGATGTTTATTAATGCCCCGCACCGTAAACGTGTAGCGTGTTCTCGGGTGGCCCCTGTAAGATGCCTCTTCCGGAAACGCTCTCTCAAGCATAGGGACAGATGGTGTATATAGGACGCGACGACTACCGGATACGAGTACAGGGAGGTCTTCGTAGATGGACGCATAGTCGAGTCCAAGGTTCCACGCCAAGCGGATACCGGTCCTGCTATTTATGACCTTTTTCTTGTTCATGAGGTCCACCAAAGGGGTGAGATCCGTCAGAAGGAAAAAGAGATTGGATCCGGTGCCCATGAAGTTCAGTCTCAGGTCCCACAAGAACACGTTGGGTAAGCTATCTAACACGGATAGGTCCGAGATGTTGGTATTGCCAATACCTAATACCCCCGAGCGAATGGCATAAGAAGGGTATTGTTCCAGGAACTCTTGATCGATTTCTGTTGACAAAAAGGGTAGCACGGCTGATAGAGATTGGCGGGTGATGGAAGTAGAATCAAGCTCCAAAATTTCCAAATTTCTTAACTGCGTCAGGGGCGATATATCCGAGAGTTTCGGATTTGAGTGAATAGTTAGACTTCTCAAGTTTGTTAGACCGCTGACCCCTGTTATATCCGTGATAGCATTATCATTAACTCTTAGGTGTACCAACGCCGTGAGTTTCGATAGATTGGGGATCTGGGTGAGGCCACCATAAGTTTCTGAAATTGACAAGAGTTTAAGTGTTGTTAAATTCGCCACGGGTGTCAAGTCGGAAATTTTAAAGTATTGAAACCAGAGTTCTTCCAAATTCGTTAGGTTGGCAATCGGATCGAGATTAAAATGAGGGCGTGCGTTTGCCGCTACCCCGGGGTCCACAGGAAGCATATTTATTCCGGTGAGGTTGGTAGCGTGTTCTAAACCCGTTAGATCACTAATGTCTGAGCTCAGTGATGTGAGGTACGGTATCGTCTGCATCTCCGCTTCAGTAATAGTTGCTCCAGCAGACTTGCCGAGTGCGGTTTCAATTGCAGCACGGAGATTCGTATCAGGGATGTTCACAGGGTCATTGGGGCCTGATTTTGCAGGATGAAGGGCTGCAAGAAACACAAGTAAAGAGAGGAAAAAAACGTAGAAAGATTTTGACATTTTCCCTTTGGATTATAGTGAAATCCTAAACCTCCTTGATAGTATCGCCTTTATTTTCAAACCCACATTACTTGTAGGATGGACGCACTTTTCTTTGAGTGCCTACACACTACACGCCGCTGACGAGATTTGAAACCTTGCCAACAGAAGCACTTGCTTAAGTTCTGTACAAATGATCTTGAATATATGGTAAACCTGAAAAATAAATAGACTTATGATCCTCCCCTGGTAGGGTTTTTGCTGGGGTGTTTCTTCAAGGTTTCTAACCTCGCC
>JAPPNJ010000097.1 GCA_028818705.1 Candidatus Poribacteria bacterium | reverse complement strand
TTCATCCCGATCGAAACGTTCAGAGGGTTGATGGGACTCGAAAGCGATGAATATAGGGGGTTCGCATTCCTCAACCGAGATGTCATCAAACCTGCGATCAAAGAGATTAATGACCTGACCGACTATCTCGTTGAGGTTGAACAGAAACGCATCGGACGCAAGGTTGCCGAACTGAAATTCAGCATTGTCAAAGTCAAGAAGCTCCCCGTTCAGGAGTCGGTGTTCCCAGATGTAGAGGACCTACAGCCTGTCGCTGTAGAACTTGTTGGAGCCGATGTTGATCGAAAACTGGCGGTCAAGATTGCTGATGCCGAGTGGGAATTCGTTTTGCCTGAAAAGTTGCCGACCCCCGGCGACTACCCCGATTTTCTCGCATACGTCTCCGAGAAGGTTGAGATGTCGATGTATGCGTCGAATATCCATAACGCTGCGGGGTATATCGTTGAGGCGATCCGTAACAACTATCAGGACGAAAGTGTGAGAAAGGAACGTGAGAGCCGCGCGGCGCGAGCGAGGGAAAAGGAGCTTGAGGATCTCAGTGAGAAGTTTCATATCAAACGTGCGAATCTCCTGCGACAATCAATTCAAGCCGACCCGGAACTCGTTGAACGTGCTGCAGCACGGATTGAGTTACCGCTCATCCGAAAGCGGTTGCTTGACTATAAAACCGCTATGCAAGCGTATAAGGAGATTCCGATGATCAAATCAGAGGTCGACGCAATCCTTGCCGACGATTTCTGCCAGGAGCTGCTTGCGCCGGTTGTTTCAGCGTATGAGGACGAAAAGGCAAGAATTTTAGGACAGGGCGCGTAGAATCACCGAATAGGTTCGCTATAGCGAAGCACGTTGGATAGAGAAAAATCCTTCTCGGGGTCTCTGAAATAATTGCCGGATCCGATACTCCCCCAATCGGAGATATACTTTTCCCACATATCAGTTTCACGTAGTGCTTTGTTTCGCTGCGGTGCATTTAGGATGCTAACGTTTTCATGCGTTCCTTCATGAATGTGTGCGTGCGTGTAGGCGTGAATGCACGCACGCATGCCTTCAATCATGTGTGAATGCGTGAATGCACGCATGAAGATGAAACGTTGGCTTTAGGGGAGCGGTTTCAGAATTGGGGGTGGAAGGGTGGAAGAGTGGAAGGCAGAGTCCTTCATCGTCTGAACTGTGATTTGTGTGATTCAATGATGGACAGGATTGGGGAGCAGGGAGTGGAAGGATGGAAGGGTGGAGGGCGGAACCGTCCCTTGATGAAGGTGCTTTCCGTTTTCACTTCCCATTTTTTTATCGTTAAACAACAAAAATCCGGAGGCTCTCATTTTCCGAGAAGGTTTCGGTTGGGGTGCATGTTGTTTAACTATTTTAATATATACTTTTAAAATGTTTAAGGGTGCTACGAGACCACGCCACACCTGATTTCGCTGATTTTAAAATGTGTGTTTATGGGGAATAAAATGTGTGTTTATGGGGAATAAAATGTGTGTTTATGGGGAAGCGTATGGAATCCGATTATCACACCGCTATTTCCGGTACGAAAATTAAGGTTTTAGGCGTTTAAAATGTGTATTTATGGGGAATAAAATGTGAATAAGATTGACAATAAACACATTTTTATGTTATGCTATTTTGTAGTGATAAAAAAAGGCATCAATCCGATGTCAGGAGGACATCTTATGAACTTAGCGGAAAGAAACGAACTCATCAAGGCGAGCCCGGCGATTCAGGTTCAAAGCAAGATGACGTTGTTGCAGCGGCGTGCATGGAATGTGTTACTGGCGAATGCATACGACGAGTTACCTAATACAGACATCTATCGCGTCAGCGTTGCCGAATTAGCGGCGAAACTCGGTTTCAACAGCAAGAACGAGAACTACTTAAAGGAAATATTAGAGACGCTTGTTGATTGCAAAGTGAAATGGAACGTTCTCGGCAAGGAAAAAGAGGAGGAATGGGGTGTTGCAGTCCTCCTTGCATCCGCAGATATAAAAAACGGCATCTGTACCTACGGCTTCGCCCCGCATTTGCGTCTGAAACTCCACAACCCACGTATTTATGCCAAATTGAACCTACGGCTCCAAAACCGGTTCAAGAGCCAATATGCATTGGTTTTATGGGAAGTCTGTTTTGACTACTTTGATGCTGATCGGGACCAAGGCGAAACCCCTTTCATCTCAATTGAAACTTTCAAGAAGCTGATGGGTCTTGGGAAAAATGATTACCCGATATTCAGTGAATTTAACCGATCTGTCATCAAACCTGCTGTCAAGGAAATTAACGAACTGACAAACTACCACGTTGAGGTTGAACAGAAACGCATTGGACGTTCGATTGCCGAGTTGAAGTTCCGTATCAAGCGTGTCAAGCAGATCCCGCTTCAGGAGTCGGTGTTCCCAGATATAGCGAACCTCCCGCCTGTTGCGATTGAACTCGTCCAGGCGGAGATTGATCGGAAGATGGCACAGCAAATCGCTGATGCGGAATGGGATTTCGTGAATCCGCAGAAGTTGTCCCCCCCTGGCACTTACGCCGATTTTCTGGCGTACATCGCTGAGAAGATTGAGATGTCGCTGTTTGCAGTAGGTGTAAAAAATCGTGCCGGTTATATCATTGAGGCGATCCGTGAGAACTATCAGGACCCGGAGATCCAAAAGCAACGTGAGGTGCGCGCCGAGAAAGTTAGAGAAAAAGAGCTTGAAGACCTGACTGCAGAATTCAGGATCAAGCGCGACAGCCTCCTCCGCCAAGCCGTCCACGCGGATCCAGAACTTGTTGAACAAGCCGCAGAAAAGATCACATCTTACATCCTCCGCGAACGGCTCTTGGAACACGACACGGCGATGGCAGCATACCAGAAAGGCGGCATGGTCAAGGCGGAGATCGACGGCATCCTCGCCGCCGAGTTCTGCCAGGAGCTGCTCGCACCGGTTGTTTCAGCGTATGAGGAAGAAAAGGCGCGAATCTTAGGACAGGTCGCGTAGAATCACCGAATAGGTTCGCCATAGCGAAGCACGTTGGATAGAGAAAGATCCTTCTCGGGGTCTCTGAAATAATTACCAGATCCGATACTCCCTATCGGAGATGTACTTTCCCCAAACATCAGTCTCGCGTATCGTTCCATCCATTTAGGACGCTAATGTTTTCATGCGTTCCTTCATGCCTGCGTGCTTGCGTGTAGGCGTGAAGGAACGCAGGCATGCCTTCAATCATGTGTGAATGCGTGAATGCACGCAGGAAGATGAAACGTTGGTTTTGGGGACGGTTTCAGAATTGAGGGTGGAAGAGTGGAAGGCAGACCCCTTCATCGTCTGAACTGTGATTTCTGTGATTCAAGGATTTATAGGATTATAGAATCTTTGTGATTGACAATCGCCTTTTAGAGACAATACCTTTTTGGTGAAGTTGGAGTTTCGTGTCTATGCTCATCGCGACTGCCCTTTAGTTGTTTGGTACTTGACTTCTCTCCCAGCTAAAGCATGCGAGAGAAGTCAAGGATGGCTCGGTGAGAATAAGAGTCTCCCGAACCGTGGCACTGCCAGACAATTTGCCTGTGCGAATTTAAGTATATCATATATATCCGTTAATGTGTCTAATATTTTTAAACAGCGTCATCACCAATACACTTGATGGCAGCGAAAAGATGTGGCGGTTTGTTCCTGTTGCCAAGGAGAAGGGGATTCTTAGGGAGGGGCGGGTGTTGTGATAAAGGAGGATGAGTGAGGAAGGATGGAAGGATGGAAGATGGAACTGTTGGTTGTCTGAACCGCGATTTATAGAGTTGCAATTGCTCTTTTCGTGATAAAATTCACTTTTTTTTCGGGAGTTATGACATTTTATGTCTTTTATGCACGAAAAGGGGTTAAAAAAGGAGTCTTTATATAGTGTCAGGTGAGAGGTTTGCATTTTACTGAAAAGCTGCCTCCCCTTTTGGTGGTGCTGAAAACACCGGTCAACAGAGAGACGCCTGCCATAACTGGTCTATGACATTGCTACTCTATTTGTGAAACTTCTATGGGAGCAGCTCATAGGAAAATCGCCAAGAACGTTAAGATATGAAAAGACACAAACATGAATAGAACATGAATAGAAAAAAATGTCAAAAAAAACTTGACTATTTTTCGCGGTTTTTGTATAATATCTTTCGTACTTGGTAGTCTCCTCTGTTTTCAGAGGTGCACCGAGGGGAACGCAACTCCCCATCGGTGCGGCACTGCCATAACTGGACTATGACAGCGTTAGCCTAATTGTACTACAAAACACCCTGTTTTGCAAGGCTTTTAGGTTAACACCTTACAGGAAAAAGAGGGTTTCCGTGTCCTTGTAGACATATCATCTCTATTTCCCGTAATGAATAATAACCCGTGAGGTAACATCATGTTCCGAGATATACTCTCAGGTTCGCGCGCTATCTTTATCGGTCTCGTTTTCTTTGTATTGGTTGTCGGTGGTAGCCTGCTCTATAGTTGGCAGGTCCACCGCACGACTGATGCTGAGGTGGCAGCAACACAGCGCAAGGTGCAGCCTCTCAAAAACAACAAAGCGGCGCGCACCGCACAAGACACCGTTGATACAAGCACGGTGGACTTTGAACACGTGGAAACGCCACTTGAAACGGGTGATACGCAGATGTCTGACGACACGGAGGCGTTACCGGTAGATGAAATTTCCGAAGTGCTTGACATGGCGGATGCATTTTTACCGGATGGCTTCGTTTCAGAGGAAGAAATCACCGAAGATGTCCCTGTCTCGCCTTTTGGCTTTGGACCCTACCCGGAGATACCGGCGGATTTCCCAGAGCCAGACATTTTTGATATTCTTGCGGAACTCGGAACTTCAGACGCTGCGAAAGCCCTTGAACTCCAAAAGCGAGTGATCCTCAAGTTTTGGGAACAAGGTGTATCGCTTGAAGGCGTTGGCGTTTCGGGAGACGTAGACGGTAAAGTATATCTCATTTATCCTGATGTCGTCTATGTCAAATGGGATTATTACACAGACGAGGAAGGTGTAACGCATAAATATGCAGGGCTGACCCGCGGTCATCCTGATTATTTGCCTCAATATGAGTCTTACCTTGATCGGGGCGAGACACCTCCCGGAGTAATCCTCTATGAATTGCCAGATGGCTATTTAGATGCCTATGATTTCTTAGGCTTAACACGCTAAAGGAGAAATATGATGAAAACATTACATGTTTTCTTTGTGATTTTTGCGTTTGCATTGTTTGCGATACTTCCGGCACAAACGCATTGGCAGGGCCCCTATCGGGCAAGTGCTACTGTTACGAAAAAGAAAGCTAAAATTACGGCACGTGCCAATACAAGCGCGACCGCCGCTGCGCGCGATGGGTATTACATGTGCTCTACGTCTGTTAAAGGCAAACAAGGACAACTTGATAGCGGATACTTCGCGCAAGGTCCTGCTAGTGGAAGTTCTGTGGCAAGGGGTGCTGGCCAAAACAAGAATAATTGCTTTGCGGATGCCACGACTTATGGATACAATATAGGGAAAACGCAGCATTATTACGACTCCCATTCCTATCCACCATAAGTAACTCCGAGTTTTAGCAGATAAATCCCCGCTTTGCAGGGCGTGCGGGACTCAGAAAAACGCCCTGCTACAATTGGATTATGACAGTGCACATCTAATTATAGTAGAAAACACCTCTGTTTTGTGAGGCTTTTAGGTTAGCACCTTACAGGAAACGAGATTACCGTGTCCTTGTAGACACATCATCTTCACTTCCCGTAATGAATACTAACCCGTGAGGGACCATCATGTTCCGAGATATGTTCTCAGGTTCGCGCGCCATCTTTATCGGTGTCGTTTTCTTTGTATTGGTTGTCGGTGGCAGCCTGCTCTATAGTTGGCAGGTCCACCGCACGACTGATGCTGAGGTGGCAGCAACACAGCGCAAGGTGCAGCCTCTCAAAAACAACAAAGCGGCGCGCACCGCACAGGACACTGTTGATACAAGCACGGTGGACTTTGAACACGCGGAAACGCCACTTGAAACAGGTGATACGCAGATGTCTGAGGACACGGATGTGTCAGTAGTAGATGAAACTTCCGAAGTGTTTGATATGGCGGATGCATTTTTACCGGATGGCTTCGTTTCAGAGGAAGAAATCGCTAAAGATGTCCCTGTCTCGCCCTACGGTTTTGGTCCCTTTCCAGAAGTCCCTTCAGATTATCCTGACCAGGATGTTTGGAGTGAGACCGCGCTACGCTCAATGGAACCGGATCATGAGTTAATATCAAGGGTGCGGATAGAATTATGGAACCAAGGCGTTCGTACCATTGGTGGCGTATATGATAACGGACATCGCCTAATTTACCCTATTATTGATGATGTAGTTTATATCGCTTGGTCGGATAATCTGGGTATAGATGGCAAGCCGTATGTTCGACGTCAACTCACCACTCCGGCAGTTAGCGATCAATATTACGATGACATCCAGAAAGGTACATTTCCGCCTCATTTAACGATTTATGAATTCCCGGATGGGGGCATTGACCCCTACGAATTTCTCGGACTTTCGAGATAAAAAAGGAGATTAACATGAAATTTTTACGTGTCTTTTTCGTTCTGATGTTTTTATTGATGAGTTTCACCGTCTTCACTGACGCTGTATGGCATGGTCCTTATTATGCGTCCGCCGATGTTAGTATACATGGGAACTGGATTATTGGTGATGCGCAGGCGCGCGGCACAGGAGTTGTTCGGAATGGTTCCTACATGTGTTCTATTGGCATGGCAGTCCCGTCTGTTAGTGGGAATAATATCAATGGTTCCTTTTCTGATGGTGTGGGTCACATGAGGTTAAGAACGGGGCAGATGATGTTTGCGGATTCGAGTTCTTGGGGCTCCGATAACAATGGTAACCATTGGCATGCAAATGATGCAGATTTTGGTCGGTAAGGTGGGAGTCGTAAAGGCGGTCGCACAAGTCGTCCGAGCTATCCGAGAAACAAACCTGCTAAAACCGGCAATAAATTAGGGCGCGGGCGTAGTAATAACACGTCTGGCAAAACTGGTAAAAGTAAATAATGTGCCGCGGTTCCGGACTATGGAGTTTCGGAGGGCGGCACGTTAATTTTCCATAAGGCAGTTTACGGTTAAAAATACCGTAGGCTGCCATTTTTTTTGCCCTTATCCGCGATGTGAAAACTGACATACTCCTACAACTAAAGGAATGGATTCTTTTGTTCTTCGGTATCGGGTATTGGAGTTCCCTCCTACCAAGATAGGAGTGGGAGTCGGGAAGCAGAATTCCCTCCTACCGGGAGTTATTCTGAGATGTTTTTTCGGACGCATTTTTGTATGAAGGAGAGTGTGTCGCCGCCCTCTTTTGATAACTGCTTCTGGAATTCTTCATTGGAATGAAGATCCAGGATAACGCGGAGTGTGCGCCTGATGGCTGTTGCGACTTTAGGGCGGTCTGTGTTTGAGATGTCGCCGATGCTTCGCGCGTAGTTTTCGAGTTTTTTGTGCGTTACAGCGGGGATTTCAAAATGTATGGCTTTTTGTGTTTTGCGCATGAGTTATTTTTGTGAAAGAAGCGGGATTCAAAATTTGTTGTTAAAAATTAATAATCTGTTGTTAAGTATTAAATTTTGTTAACAAATTTCCGTATCAGGGTCTTGATTGGGCAAAGAAGATCGCAGTATTCTATTATTATACTCAATTTTTAATAAGAAAGTCAACTGAAATTATTCAAAATGTATGGCTTTTTGTGTTTTGCGCATGAATTATGAATCATCTGTGTAGAAGAGGCGTTGATTCAAAATTTGTTGTTAAAAATTAATAATCTGTTGTTAAGTATTAAATTTTGTTAACAAATTTCCGTATCAGGGTCTTGATTGGGCGGTGAAGATCACAGTATTCTATTATTATACTCGATTTCAGATTTTTTCAAGGGCTAAAAAGCATGTTTAGATTGCTATGGATTTTCGGGCTTAGTGCATGATTAACTCGAAATAGAAAGGGAAAAAATGCAAGCATCAGAAGTTAGTGAAGGCGTAAAAACATGGCTTCGCGAAATCGACACAAAGCTGGATAATGTTCGTGAGACTGCCATCCGAACCGAAAGCAAATTGGAAGCATACTCCAAACGCACTGGCGATACCGAAGCCGAGCTGAAAGCGCATGAAATGCGGCTCAACGAAGTTGAGAACAAAGTCGCAAATATATCTGGTGGGATGCGGATGCTACAGTGGATTGGCGGTGTTATCGGCGGGCTTGTGCTTATCGGTCAACTCGCTGTGATGATAATAAAATCATAGTTTTTAGTTGCCAGTTACCAGTAATCAGTTAAGAGGAAAATCCTTTTCTGGTAACTCGAAACTGTCGCGAAAGTCACTCGACACATCCTGTCCAACTTGCTTGGGCATTCCTGTGTGGAGTGCCTTCGCTGAAACTGGAAACTAATAAAAGGAGGGTGGGTTCCCTCAAACCGCCAAGCAGGAGGAAACCCAATGTCTGTTGTGGGTATATTACGCTTACTCCGTAAAAAAAGATACAGGAACAGGGTAAAAAAAGCGATTCAGATCGATCGTAAGGAGACACAATCAAATGGGGTTGATAAAAGACAACAAAGAACTCGATAGCACGCTTGCTGCGGTTTTTGTGTTCATTGCTTTTCTTGTTGTGTTAGGTGCCGTTCTAACAGCGATTTTCAAGAGATTGCCGATTGAAGGCGATTTATTGACGATCTTCCAGGCGATTAAGGAACTCGTGCAACTTATCCTGGTTTACCACTTCACAAAGTCAGTCCCGCCAGCACTCAACAAACTTGGGAACGGCGGGGAGGAGAAGGATCGATGAATAAAGAGCGGGTTTTTTCGGATAGGCTGAATCTGCTGGACTCTAAACTCGACAAGATTCTTGAGATTCTTACTGCGGATAAGCAACCGGTGGCGGAATTGGCTGCCGATCCACATCCATGGCTCACGACAATGTTGGCTTATGAAGGCAAAGACGAGGTAGATGATAACGCTGAACTCACGACTTTCTTAGGTATTGACCCCGAAGATACCCCCTGGTGTGCTGCGATGGTAACGAGTTGTCTGAAAGCGTGTGGAAAGCCAGCATTAGGGCTTCGCGCACGTGACTACGTTGACTACGGCGAAGAGGGCGACGGTTCTATAGGGAACATCGCTGTTTGGCGATCACATATTGGGATTGTCTGTGACGAAGAAGGCAGCATTATTGGAGGAAATGTCAGTAACATGGTCAAAAGGTCACCGCCTGCGGGTAGCGAAAAAGATTGGTTTCGGAATTTTTTAGGGTTTCGCAAAGTTATATAATTTAGATTTTCAATGAAACAAGGATTTATGCGATGACGCTGAAAAAAATTTGCGAAGCACTGGGGTGGCGTAGAATTAGGCGTTGGAAGGACTTCGTCAAAGAGGTCAAGTTTATGGAGAACGCAGCGGAAACCGCCACTGCTCCCCAAAGCATATCGC
>JAPPNJ010000108.1 GCA_028818705.1 Candidatus Poribacteria bacterium | reverse complement strand
ACCGCAGTCGCTACGAAACCGAAGCCCCTACCTTTAGGTAGTGGGTGCTATCACAAGATATTATCTTGGTATTGTATTAATGGAATTGAGTTCAATAGTTCCCCTTGAAAACGAGATGTTGAGATCAAAATGCTTCAGAAAATTCAAGCCTAACAGTCCTTCTATTATTGAACCTTCCGGTAGATCATGACATACGACATCAATATTCTCAACGGTTTCACCAATTGCTGTCAGTTTAGGGACGGTGATGCGTTTTGCCGAGACAATCCCACTGGCGGTCATCATCTGTTCATTTGGGTTTGAGAGATCGTATCCTAAGTGAGTAGCGACTTCTGTTGGAATCATAGTAGTAGAAGCACCTGTGTCTAGGGCGACAAGCACATCGCGAGAAGTATCGGCATTAATACTACTGATTTTAAGGCGAAGAAAGATTGACTTAGCTGCCGGGTTAAAGGAGATATGTCCCATTACAATAGATACCCCATACCCCCCGGTAATTTGCCTGTGCAATGTATTGCTGCACTACCTTTGTAACGCGATGAGACTTCGTAAACATCGGCACGAGACGGGCTATGGACAAGAACACACCCTGAGAGCAATTCGGTATTCTCGCTATATTCGCAATCCACGATGAACAGCCACTCATCGGGATATTTCTGTGTCATCTCTTCGAGTGTCATACGTTCGTTAGACATTTTTTTCCTCCTTTGTAAGAGGATATCCATATCACGAGACCTGCTAAAGTTAATAACATTATACTCTATTTTAGGAGTATTGTCCAATGTTTTGAGTTGGTAGATAGGGAGGGTTGGATGGGAGAAAATGGTCTGGATAGGGAGAAATGACACAAACTATGGTGGATCCCGGAATTATTTACACACTTTGTATCGGCGAGGAATGTAAAGTTAAGACAAATTTTGCCGCGTATGGGCAAAATTTGGAAACCTCGCCTACCAATTTTAGGGAAAAGTGGTGGACGGGCAAGGCACGGGGACCTTGCCAACGTGGTTATTGTTTATCTTTTTAGCAGCGACCAATCGGGTTCGTCTTCTGGATCGCCGAGGGGACCATGAGCGTTACGGACGATACGGCGTTGCAGGTCATACCAATCCGTATAACTTGTTGCGGGTTGGAGTTTGTCGTTGCGGACATCCATCAAGTTTGTAAGGGTGTTCTCCATTTCATCCGCCAACGATGCCGCTTCCGGTTTATCAATCAGATTGTCCATCTGCAGCGGGTCTGCTTCCACGTCATACAACATCCGTTTACCGTCGAGCCAGCGTGCGTAGCTGTGCGTTTTTGTGCGGAGGCCGCGCCACTCATTACCATCCACAAGATAGTCGTAAGTTGCGCCGAAGTTCATTGTTAAGACGGCATCCTGTTCAAAGGCATCGGTTTTATCGCGCCAAGATGCTGACAGGTCGTAACCTTCGACTGTGCGAGGCGGCTGGATACCGCATAATCCACAGAGCGATGGAAACAGGTCTACTGGGGATGTGAGCGTGTCACAGGTGCGGTTACCCTCAAAAACACCGGGGAGCCGCATAATCAGTGGCACTTTGATGGATTCTTCGTAAGGTTCCCGTTTCGCCCAGAAATTGATACCTTGTGCCCCGCCCTGTGTCCCGTGATCGGAGCCGAAAACGAGTAGCGTATTTTCGAGGCGTCCCGTTCTTTCAAGGTACGCCATCAATTCACCGAGCATGTCGTCTACCGTTAGCGTCATGGCGAGGTAGTGTCGGTAGATTTCTAACGATTGTTCTTTAACCGAGGCGGGGACATTCTCCGGCAGTTGGAGTTCCGCAGGCAGCCGATCGTAGTATTCTTGGGGGGCAAATTCATAGGGTGTGGAGTGCGCTTGATGCGGAGAGATAAACAGGCAGAATGGGCTATCGTCGTCCATATCATCCATAAACTGGAAGGCGTATCGGTTCAACGCATCGGTCTCGTAACCCTCCCATGTTTCGTTCCGCCAATCGTCGAGATTCACCGTTCCGTTGTAATAGTCTGTGTGAAAGTTATAACCTCGCCAGTGTTGGAACCCAAGGCGATCTCGTCCTTCGGGGACGTAGTCGCGTCCGCCGATTTCTGGGAATGAACCCGTATGGAGATGCCATTTGCCGACCCATGCCGTCCGATAGCCGTTTTTGCTGAAAACGTCACCGAGTCCGATTTCATCGTGCCGAGTTTTGACGAAATTAATGAGATGGCCAGTCGTCTGTGGGTGTCGTCCGGTGAGTAGCATGGAGCGATAGGGTGTGCAGACGGGGGCGGTAGCAATTGCGTTTGAAAAAACGGTGCCTTCTTGCGCGAGGCGGTCGATATGCGGCGTTTCAATCTGTGCATCGCCGTATACCGGCAGTGAACAGGCGCGAATCTGATCCGAAAGAAGATAAACGATGTTTGGTCTGTCTGTCATTTTGCTTTCCTTAAAACTGTAGTCCTAAACTCACCCGATGGACTTGTTGTAAGTGTCCAAAGTCGGCATAAGCGTAATCGAGAGAAAGGACTCTTTTGCCAAGATTCAGATGAATGCCCAAGCCGAGTGTGAGTCCTTCTGCATCGTCGCTTCGGTCTTCACCCAGTCGAAATTTGTAACCGCCACGAATCGCCGCCATTTTTCTGTACCAGTATTCCATACCTATATTCAACCGTTCGCTGTTGTCGTTTGGATGGTTGCCATCGACTGCAAGGGTGAGGAGGTTGTTACCAGTGTCGATGACATCGTAGGCGATACCGAGCCTGAAATTGGAGGGCAGCGGAAATTCGTTCGTCTCTAACGCTGCTTTCCGCTCCGGATTCGTTGTATCTGGAAACGGACGATATTTTGCTGTTCTTGGATCACCTGCTACTTCCGAACCGCTCGCCAGATCGGGCCCGCCGAAACGCATTTCAGGTCCGAAGTTCGAGAAACACATCCCGATGCGTAAACTCCGCCAACCGGTGTGGTATAAAGTGCCGACATCAATCGCAACGCCTCTGGCACTTTCGCGATGAATCTGTTGATGGATGTATTTGGCGTTAATGCCGACTGACAATTTAACGCCAGATTCCTGTTCGTAAAGTTGTCGGGCATACGCTAACGAGACTGCAGTGTCCCACGCCGAATACCAAAGCCCAGTTCCATCGGGTTTTGCCAGCGTGGTAATCTCCGTATCAGGGACGTTAAGGAACGTGACGCTTGCGCCCAAAGTGCCTACATTTTTTATCGGTGTAGCGAAGGCTAAATAGTTGTAGCGGACATCAGCAAGCCAGACGGTATGGGTGTCCGAAAAGCTGGTTTTTTCGAGTTGGCTGATTCCTGCTGGGTTCCAGTAGATGCTGGTTACATCGTCAGCAAGTCCACCAAACGCGCCGCCGAGACTGTCTACGCGCGCACCCGGACCGATTTTCAGAAACTGTGCCCCGGCAGTGCCAACATTGGTTGTAGCATAACTGGGAGCAACCCAAAGTAAAAGAAGCGTGAATAAAAGAATATTTTTTAAAATTTCCTTGCGGTTGAACAACGTGAGTTTCAAATGTGACATGCCTTTCATAAATTCGCCCTCCATTTCATTACGGGCTATGGTTTTTGATGAAATATATCGCGAGTTGGAACTCGCTCCTACAAGGAATGTATTATCGAATGATGGCAAATCTGCCAATTTTGTTCCCGACGACCGTGTCACTTTCGTCTCGGGCTTCGACGTGGTAGATATAAACACCGCTTGCGAGTGCCTGATTGTAGCGATTGAGGAGTTCGAAGGAGGCTGTTCCGCCCTTGTCGCCTTGCGCCAAGCGTTCATCTGGATTAAAGAGGGCGATGCTTTCATGTTCAATCTCACGTACCAATTCACCTACCAATGTGTAGATCCGAATCGTACAACGCGGTGGCAAATGTGTGAAGAAAATTTTGTCTGTTCCTTCTGATAGTACTGCCTTATTCGTGACGAAATAGGGGTTTGGAACTACGCGAATTTTACCGAGATCCGCCTCAATGTCTTCAGGGGCCAGCGTCTCCCCTTTTGTGTTTAGAAGGAATTGGTCGCTGTCCTGTGGTGCGCTGACACCTCCCATTTCGACGGTGAAGACATCCCCCGCAGAGATTTCACCGTTGGGATCTTTGATGTAGACGTAGGCACCACGAATGAAAATTCGGAAGAATCCAGGGGTTTCCACTGGGTTATATGCATCACGCCAACCTGTACCCGTTAGGATAGCATATCCATCGGCCCGCTGATCGTTGAATTGAATCTCTTCGCCGATGTCTTCGTCCACTACCTTGACGTGTGTGTCGTCAACAAACGTAATGGAATAGGTATGTGGACGATAGTACGTTGTCCAAAAGATGTTGGGCCACGTATTTTCACCAAAGCCCGGAGATTGGATGTCCACTGACCAATCTGTTACTGTGCCTGCTGTCAATTTGACATCGTTAATCGAATTTTCGGTTGGACTTCCGTAGGATACATCAACACCTGTTATTTTCAGGACGACACCGTCGAACATGGGGGAAAGGACTTCAACGGCTTCTTGATGGAGGGGGTCATACCAGTCAAAGGATTGTTTCTCGACGACGGTTTGATTTGTCGTTGTATTGACAATCTCATAAGCGGGGGGTTGATAACCGGGCCCGGTAATATATGCGCCAGGACCTGTCTGTTTTGCACCGTACCAGATGATTTTATATTGGTCTCCTGTGACTTTATTGGGTGCGAGTACTGTTGGTTCAATCGTAACACTGCCTTGTCCCTGTTGTTCTATATCAGCTGTCGGTTCTCGGTATCCAGCGGGTTGGGCGCGCGGCACAACATGGACCATCGTCTCAATCTGACTGCTTTCCATAGCGATCAGTCCTGCTTTAGGATTGCCTGTGTCGTAAGAGGTAACAGCGTAGGTGTATTCGAGTCCGTTCGTTAAACCTGCGTCGGTGTAGAAGTTCTTGATGCCTGCGTCTTCACCGAGTGCTTGTGAAGGCGTGGAAACGACGCGGAAGATATCACCAGCAACGGGCGGTCCTGAGGGACCGTCGGTAATTTGCACGTAGAGTCCGCCAAAGTAAATTCTGGCACCGGAACGATATGTCCCATCAGGATGCGGTTCACCTGTATTTGGGTCTTTGATGATGACGTATCCGCCGCCGTTTGCTGGAAACGCTGGATTGTATTCCATCACTTCCCAGAGTGTCGTATTAATGACCTCAAAATTTGTGCTGGAGTTGAATTTGATGACGTAGACAGCACTTTTGAAGAAATCGGCGAAGAAAGGTTCATCGCCCATGCTTTCAATAGTAGCGTCCGACTGCTTACCGACGTGCGAGACCGTAAAGAAATTACCAGTTGCGCTCGGCTGGTCAAACTCCATCAGCATTGTCCAATCTTCAACAGGGTTGCCAGTGGATTCGTCATAAGAGACATCACGCCTGTAGACGCGATACCCTTCAAAAATTTTCTCTGGATCGGTTGCGTCAATATATTCTTCGATACTTTTGCCGACCCCTTTATCAACCCAACGTCCTTCACTTTCCCAAACGAGGGTTACCTGTCTGTCGGCAGGATAAGCGGTTACCAGCGGTGAAGGTGGTGGTGCTGGGGCGATGTAATCATCGTCATATAATTTCTGTGCCCAGTCGGCAGATGCTTGTAGACCTGCGAGTCCTTCACCAATTGCTACGGCGATGATAATGTTGAACGACTCACCGGGAGCGAACGATTCAACGGGTCCATAGGATTGGATAAACCGTTGGTCGTCGTAGTTTGCGGGAAGGGGTTCAACACCGGGGGTGCTGATGAGAGCATACATCTCAGCATCAGTCGATGGGTCTGTAGAGATGGTAATCCGTTTATGTGCAGTAAACGGAATTTTTGTTGTGGGATCCTCTGGATTCTCCCCTATATAAGCGTCCAGAACACGTAAGCCGATATAGCCGGGTGCGGAGGCGTTGGAGAATCCATAAGAGAGGTAACGGTTCGGGTGGTCTACAGGATTGAGGGCATCCGGTGTCTGATCCAGCGCAACGAAGTCGTCAGCGGAGTAGCTTGCTGTCCCTGTTTCATTACTGGAGATATCCACATCGTAGCGAAATGCCATAAATAGATCTTCGAGCGTGTCGCTACCAACATTTTTGACATTATATTCGAGGATAAAGAAATCGTAGAGCGGTGCGTAACTCCATTGGAATCCGTTGACTTCGAGTTCTAAACCGAGAATCAGCCCTTTATTTGCATCGGGATTCGTATCGGAACATCTGAACATGATGGCTTGGCTTGTCGGCGTTCCTTTCGTTGTCACACCGGGTTTGTTTGAAATGACTTCCGGTGCATCATCGGTGGGCCAAATTTCGCTTTGTCTGCCATCTGCTTCAGAAACAGCGACTTCTCCACCTTTTTTAGCACCGATCCAGATATCTCCTTCAAAGATGTAGGAATCGTTTGTTCCAGCGGGCCACCATCCTGAAGGGTTGGCGGTCGGGTTGCTGGGATACCCGACGACTGCGGTATTAAAGATAGCAGACGATAGGTTTCCTACATCAAGGGCTTTCCAATCCACTTGTGCACTTGTGGGTAATGCTACGAGTGCCAAAATTATGGGTAGGAATAGTGTATATCGTAATAATTTCATGAATTGCTCCTATGAATATTTATAATTGTCATTCTTGGGTTTCCGTAATTTCAAAAACTCGGTATCGTTGCATTTTTCCGTTCCCAATATCCACTTCACCTTGGGTAAACAGCGGGTAATTATAAGCTGTCTCTTTGACGGAGAAAAGATACGGAGTCGCACCTGCTGCACGCGCTTGCTTAGCTTGGTGCTTGAAATCGCGAGGCTTTTTCATGTGCTTATTATAAATCTGATACGTTGACCGGTCGGCATAATACATCAAATCGAAATGTGCCCCGACGCGTTCATCGTCAAGAAAGAAACAGGCATTCTCGGGCAGCTCGCGTTGGAGATGTTGGCCGCTCGTTTCATATAAGGGAACCTTGCTATTTCGTTCTGTAACCTTGTATGCTGCGTGTACATAATGTCCCGCGTAGAACAGCGCAATCGCAAGTGCTACCGTACGTAATCCAAATAAAAACCACCTTTGTGAGTTGTGTTGTCGGAGTAATATGGACATACCAGCGAAAATTGCAAACAATATACCAAACCCGATCAGCTGCTCAATAATCCAGAAATTAGTCTGGATAAAAGGGGCAACCATATTGAGGTCGTCGAACTGATCTCGACTTTCGACGAGTGTACGTCCACCAGAGATGACAGTGATGGCAAGCATCGCCGCTGCCCATATAGAAGTATAAATCCAATCTCCTCGTTGCCATGCTCGACTGATAACTGCTGCCAAACAAATCAATAGTGGTGGGACAGCAATCATCGTCGCTGACGGCGTTTTTGTCTGCGCAAGTGTGTGTGGCACAACCACACCGATGCCCCACGCTAACACAAAGAGTTCCGTTAATTGCCAGCGTTTAAACAGAACCACAATCAGACACAGGACCGCCGCAACGAGTGCAGTGTAAAACATTGGATAGAACAGCGGCATATAGTCAAACAACGGGCGATCCCAACTCGCCCCCCAACTTTCGATATCGGTGTTGAGATGATCAAGGACGCGTTTATGTTCCCATAAAAATTCTTTGCGATAGTAAATCAGGCAATAGATCGTCCACGGTGCCACTGTCGCGATTGCCGCCAAGAGTTGTAATCCAATATCACTTTTTTTAATTTTTCCTTGCGGTTCGGTCAGGCGGGTTAGGTATTTAACGCGCCTCTCCGTAGAGCCGTCCTCCACTCCGTTATGGACTATGCCCTTTGGATTACCCTGCCAATCCTTTGATTCCCTCACCTCTTTGGATATCGGATTGCGTTGCCCGGTATACCAAGCGATGCCCCAAACGACCGACGCAATACCAAAGGTGATAAGCGCGAGGTAACTTTTAGAAAGATAGGCGATGCCCATCGCGACACCGGATAAGATGTAATGTTTCCGTTTTCCCGTCCGAATGGCGCGGAGTAAAAACCAACATGAAACCTGCACCCAGAGGAGCAGCGCGATGTCAATATGATCCGAATAGCGATAACCGTGAATGGACTCAAAAAGAAACGGGTTAAACGCTTGAAGAAACGCCGCAATGAGTCCTGTTCGTTTGTCAAAGAGATCCGAAGCGATTCGGAACGTCAACCATGTCGTTACGATAAGGCTGATTGCGGATGGCAACCGGAGCGCAAACGTATTGATACCGAAAATGAGGTGCGAGAGCCAGATCGTCCACATTGCCACCGGGGGTTTATGGAGCCAGATGTGGTTCTCACCCCAACCTTTGTAATCGTAAGGGAGCCACGGTTGATCGTAAAGCGTGAATTTGAGTGGGTGTTTCGTCAAATTCCGCGCGACGACGGCGTGGAACCCTTCGTCCCAATAGGTAATCCTACTATGTCCGAGATTCCGCAGCACTAAGAGACCGGAGGCGATTAGAATGCAAAGCAGAATAATTTTTATACGTGTAGATTCGTTTTTGAAACGGGATCTTTCAAAGTTCATCAATAATTATAGATTTAAAGTATGTCGCAAAGCGCTATCAACTTTTTTCATTGAAATAGAACCGATAACTCGGTCAATACTCATTGCTTTCATTAGAGAGCGTAATGCTTCACTGACGGTTTCTTCAGGCTACCTGACACCCGAGAAGAAAAGGACTTTTAAAATCTTTCAAATTCACTGGGAGTTAATCCTGCTTGGCGCAAAATGCTTCTCAGCAGACCAACCGAAATCTCATGGTGATGTGGAACGATTGCTGTTCGGACCTCATCACCGTTGTATCGGACAAATTTTATGTGGCTCCCCCGTTGGCTCATTATTGTGAATCCTGCCTTTTCCAATTTACGTTTGACTTGACGATACGAGAGTGGTCTAAGCGGCACTAACTTTCGCCTCAAATTTTCGAATAACTGGTTTCAAACTCGGCAGCGGTCGCTCAAAGTACAGTTCTAACGCTTCTGTCAGATTTGCTAAAGCTGCTTCTTCGCTTTCACCTTGACTTGCAATATCAACTTCTAAACATTGGGCAATAAACCAGTTATCCTCTCGCCAGATACTTGCTGTAAAAGTTTGATTTTCCATTTTCGATTTTTCCTTTCTCCGAGTTTGTAAAATTTACAACCCATCCGTGATTGTTGAACTTCGCCCCCAGTTTAATGTAAAAGCCCTCACTGCTGTCCTTGTGATCGACACAGACCTCTTTCGCGTCCCACTTTTTGAACCATTTCGCAAGGACAATGACTAACTGCGTTCCGAGTTCCCGTCCCTGGTGCTTCGGGAGAGCATAGATAGATTGGAGTTCACCGTCCAGACCAAACCTTTCTGTTAGATCTCCCGCAATGAACCCGACTATTTCTCCATTGATAATTGAGACGTAAACAATCCGAGGGTCTTTTGCGTCCCGCGGATGATGCTCTCTGCGGATATAGGCTTTCCATCCGTATATTGCTGCTCCGCGTTCCATGTAAAATGGTTTATTGAATGCATCTTCAAAACTCTGGAGTGTCACATCAACGATGGCTTCAACATTGTCAATACCCGCTTCTGCAATGGTATAATCTGTTGGTATTCTTTCTTTTACTGTAATATCTATAATTTGGTTTCCTTATAGTTGTCATAGACATCCATCTCGGGGCTTTCCCAATCTTCGGCAAAGGAGGCGAGACGTGCCCGCATTTCTGCTGCCTGGGCTTCGTCAATACCGCGCTCGCGTAAATTTATATTGCCTATTGCTCCAAGCATAACTTTTGGGTTGATGTATACACGAACAGCATCAAAACCAACTTTTTGAATATCCAGAAGTGCGGAACCAATCGCCGACTCCAACGAAAAAGCCTCGCGATGAAATCGAATCTGAGGGATACCTTTAACAGTGGTAATAGTTCCGTCATCAAAAATGCTATAGAGCCGATCGGCTTCTTCTTCATTCGGGTCGGCTGTTAAAATAAGTGTGAATTCATATATTCTCATGGTAAATTTTTCCTTTATTGATTGTCTTATTATTTCGCGTATTTCTCCCGAATGCCGTTTTTTAGCAGTATTTTGTCGTACTCGAGGCGTAATTCGTCATCCAGTTCGGTGCTATCAGTCGTTTTGAAGCTAAACGAAGACAGCGTTTGACAACCCATAGGAGAGACATCCACCAGTCCAATTCCTTTGACTTCGGTGGAAACCGGTAAATCAATTTGCCAACAAAGGGTTACTGCTGCAGCAATCTCATGCTCCGATAAACCAAAAGCGAGTGTACAGTGTGGCGTCCAATTTCCAACAGTGTAATATTCTCGTTGTTCCTGTGCGTGTTTTTTAAAGATTTCATGAAATCTTGTGTGTACATTGAGCAATTGCTCAGTAACCGTCACACCTAAAAAAAGAACCCCTTCCGATGTAGAAAAGATACCTATGTTGGGGAATGATAATCGAAATGGCGCAATACCCGCCGCAAAGGTTGTAAGTTCCTGTGCAAGTGAATCTATTTCAAGACGGTCGCAAACCCCAAGCGATATATGCGGACGGTAACCACCTTTGGGCATAGAATCGCTGATTCCTGCTGCATCAATGGCTTTCCATGCACCGTGGATGCACGCTTCAGTTGAGGGGTCAAAATACAGTTCAACAACAAACGGCATGCTTAATCTTGCTTCTCGCTATAAGTTAGATTCTTGGATTTTATTGTAGATATCAGTGCCCATAGCGACTAACTCCTGACGGATTTCGTCCCAATCGTCTTGATCGTTTTTGCCTTTGTCAAGAACGGGAAATTGGACTTTTATCTCCTTGGCAGTATCCTTATATTCATAATCGTAGTCTGATTCTGGGAACAATGTCATAACGTTGTTTCTGCGTTCCAAGGGGTTTTCTCCTTGGAAGTACACTTGAACATAGCATCGCTGATTGGTAATAAAGAGCCACACTCCGATGTTACGGTTACGAATAGCCCTGCCTATCCAACCGTCATTACTGATAGGTACAGGTTTTCCTGCGAACAATTCCTCGAATTTGCCATCGCGGATCGGCTGCCAGAATTCGCTATACCCAGCTTCGGCTTTCTTCTCGGTTTGAATGTCTATTGCTGGCCCAACGACGTGATGGAAAGACAGTTCGTTATGTGAATTGGCTTGTACTTGAATAAGATACCAGTCGACCCCACTGTCTTCGTCTCGCAGCCTGCACGTGACGATCATTAGTTCCTCAAAACTCTCGGCGACTAATACCGCCACGGTTGCCTCTTTCAAACGTGCATAGGCTTCAAGTCTGCCCCAATGATCCCAATCTGCTTTACCGAATTGGTTTTCGACTACAAGCGTACCATCTTCCCCGACAGCGACAATATCTGCCCTGCGTGTACCAACGTTAGATTCCGTTTCCGCGTCCTCGAAGTTTCCAACTCTGAGTACATCAAGATTGTCAGCAAGATCGGCTGAGAACGCCTTTTCTGCTTGACGCGAATCCGGTTCCTTGTAAATTTCTCGAAGAGAGATTAATTGTTGAATTTTCATTTGAGTTGGTTATATTCTCCTAAAAATCAAGACTCACACCCATCATAATCAACCGTGGCGAGCTCCATGACAGCGAATGCGAATGCTTTTTATCGTCGAGCGGGATGCTGTATTGGTCATAGGTCACGGGATCTATGACCGGGGTTCATGAATTGGTCCGCAGTGCATACGGTTGAACTAAGATATCATCTGAAATCCCAAGTTCTTTGTTCAATTTCCTAATCATGTCTAAGGACAGGCTGCGTTGCCGATTCAAGATATCTGACACACAGGGCTGTGAACCGAGATAAGCTTCAAGATCATATTCCGATAACCCTTGATTTTCCATGTGGTGGAGAATCGCCTCAATTGGATCTGGCGGTGGAATGGGATAATGTACTTCTTCATAAGCCTCCACGAGCGTAACGAGCACATCAAGTTTATCCCCTTCTGGCGAGCCGTAGTTTGCTCCCCAAAGTTGTTCTATTTCCTTCAGTGCATCTTCATAATCTGCTTCGGTTTTGATTGGTTTGATTTCCATAATTATTACCTTAGATCGTAGTAACATCAATTTTGTCGTAGACTTGGTGTGTTCCGACAAACCGGATGTAAACAATGCCGTATTGATAATTGATTGCGACTATCAACCGATAGGAATTGCCTTTGATATTGAATACTACCCGGTTATTTTCAATGAAACTAGCATTTTGATAAGTGGCTTTTACATTAGCATACCACGCTTGAAGAGGTCTCTCGGCATCAGGATGTATTACCCAAAATTCTCTCAAGGTTCTGCGTGATATAATTCTCATTTGTTCTACCGCCAAACTTTCGTTGACCACCCTCCTAAAAATCCAAGCTCACGCCCATCATAATCAAGCGCGGTGAACTCCATGACAGCGGATGTGAATGCTTCTGACTGTCGAGCGGGATACCATATCGGTCATACGTCACCGCATCGAGGAGATCGTCAAGGTTTTTCGTGTTGAAAATGTTCCGGATATCCGCAAAGAAGGTGTACGTCAGCCCACCAATCCGACTCCGTTTGCTAAAGAGCGCGTCAACGTTATAGGTTGACGGATAACGCTTCGAGTTAATATCGGGTTTGACGGGTGATCTCGGATTAGGCGTGTAAGGCAAGCCGCTGGCGTACCGACCAACAAAGTTGACTGCAGAATCGAAGGGGAGTTGAATGTCTAACGCACCCGAAAAAATGTGCCGCTGATCCCAGGCTAACGGATGACTTTCGGTAACTTCGGGCTGCTGGCGGTAATAGGTTAAGTAGCCGAGGTTTCGACTGGAGCCTTTTCCTTTCGCGACAGAATAGGTGTAACTGAGCAGTCCAGAAACTGGACTCCGTCCAGTGCGCCACTTGCGAATTGTGAGTTCAAATCCCTGAACTCGACCGTAGATACCGTGGGGTCTGCCGTTGAAGACATCATTAAGGAAATAACTGTAATCGTTGGTAATGTCAACATGGACGCTATTGACGAGTCTGTCAATGTCTTTGGTGAATCCAGTAATATCTATCGTTAAGTCGTCGGTGAATTGCCGTATTATTCCGACTTCATAGGCGATGGTCTTCTCTGGATTTAGGTCGGGATTGCCCCTTCTGCGGATTGCACCTCGCATGTCAAAACTAAGATTTTCGTAGAGGTCGTCACCGCGTGGGATCTGGTAGTAATGCCCATACGTGAAGTGCAATTTCGACCGGTCGGTAATCGGGAAAGAGATACCGAGGCGTGGCGCGATCATGTGTTTGACAGAAGCCTCAACAGGATCTTTAATAATCGGTAACCCAACTTTATAGGTGCTTTTGTCCAGTTTGATTGTGCCATCATCGTTCAATTCGAGTGGGTCGAACGGATCCGCTGGTGAGATGCCATCTGGATTATACAGGTCATATCGCAATCCGGCGTTGACGATCATACCTTCGTATTCCATTTTATCTTGGAGATACATACTCACGGCTTGAGGCTGAACATCATAAAATTCCATGTAGAGATTGGAACTTCCGTAATTTGTTGTGCCGAGATTATAGAGGTCATAAGCCAAGAATTCAACGCCTGTTTGAATCTGGTGATTCGCTGTAACTTGACTGGAAAAATCTCCTCTTAATATTGAAGTCGTCGCATGACGGGATCCCCAAGAATTGTTATCTCCTGCAACGAAGTAGGTTGTATCGTTGTATGCCTGTTGGGGTGGGTTTCTGATCCTACCTTCTTCTTCGTTCTGCTCAAAGGATTTATCCGGATCCCAAGCGTTCTCATCAAACGTCTTCTCCAATGGATCCCACACTTTTCCGGGTTGATTCGCCTCAGAAGCACGATGAAATTGACCAAGTGTCAGCGTATAGAAAGTGCCGGAGTTGATATTATGTGAGAGCCGCAGGGACATACTTCGGGCATTCGAGTTTGACTCTGGAATGGCACTTGGCCAAAAGCGTAGCCCACCACCATAGGAATGGCTTTCTCGCTTATCGAAAAGTCCACCCGCAGTGAGTTTGATACTGGGTGTTACTTCAAATTTCAGTTTTCCTTGTAAGATATATCCTGTTCCGCCACTATTAGGCAAAAAACTGTTATCCCGTCGTAACTGGCTGGAGGCGGAGAACGTCAGGCGGTTGCCCCATATCGGTCCACTGAGTGCAAATTCACCGATGTGGCTCGGAGACAAATCATACTTTTTCGTGTCATTGAACAACCCGCTATACTGCTCCAAATCCACAATGTAGCCGTCTAAGAGTGTGACCTGTTTCTTTTCATAGTCAATAACAGTTCCATCGGCATCCTTGTAAGGTTGGCGTAACATGACCGCTTCACCCGTATCGGGATTAACTTGCGGTTCACCTGTTTCGGGATCTATCACAGGCTGCAGGGGATTTTCTGTTCTGTCAGCGTACACACCGGGGAAAATCTCTGTAAAGACGACTTGGTCATCGCCTTCTCGCTCCGCTAACTCTGCGACTGTGATATCCTGTCCACGATATGGCGTTTGGTAATCGTAGGGTTGGCCGATGAAGATTCCCCTGAAGGGTTCAAGTGCGACGGGTCGGAATCCGTTGTCTGGGTCGAGCCAGGGACCGTATAACGGGTCTCCGTGGTGCTCTATCCATTGTCCAACGCGATATCGGACTCTACCAGAGAATTTATTTGTTCCAACTTTCGTGATGAGATTAACGATGCCGGATTGCGCGTCACCGTGTTCGGCGTTGAATCCACCTGTGATGACCTCCATTTGTTCAAGGGAATTCGTGCCAATGCTCAAGCCCAAACTTCTGCCGATTGGATCATTAATTGGGATACCATCAATAAGGTACCGGACTTCCGTTGACCTTCCGCCACGAACATGTGTTGACCCAGTTGAGTTGAGTACTGCCACCCCAGGTAGCGTTTGTAGAATCCCGTTCACTGTATCGCGAGGCATAGCCTCAATATCTTCTGATTTAATGATTCTTGTCGTCTGAGTGACATCCCGCTTGATGAGGGGTTTGACAGCCGTTACGGTTATCCCTTCGAGTGTGACAACCTCTGTAGTCTTCAAGGCGAAGTTTAGGGTTGTAGTGAGTCCAGCGAGGACTTTCGCGCCCTCCACAGTTTCGGGACCATAATCGCTCAATTCAGCTTTTACGTCATAATCTCCGGGTGGAATGTTAGTCATCACGTAATAGCCAGAATCGTTTGTTGTGGCGGTACTGCTTGTGCCGACAAGTGTTACTGTAACATTTGCGAGTGGTTCATTCGTCGCTTCAGCAGTGATTACACCGGAAATTTTTCCAGTGATGGCAGCGGAGAGGTCAAAGTTGATGGTTGTAACAAGATAGACAGCAAAAAATAAAAAAACTGCTATTTTGGTGAGGCTTGCAAGTTTCTGATGCCTGCTGCTAAACGTGGTTAAAACGTTATTTTTCTTCAATTTATGACTCCTTATATGTTCAGAACGTCTTTAGACGAAGTATATGAATGTTGAATAGATAACCTGAGCGGTAATTATTTGGATATCTACAAAACACTCTCTATAAATCTGAGACTTTTTAAGTTCCGTTCGGTATGATATTCAATGAAACTGCCAAGCACGCCTTTAAGTTCTTTATGATTGCGGGTGGAGGCGCGAATTCGGTTAAACCGGTCCCACTCGGATTTCCGAAGCATCTTTAACAACTCGCAGCTACCGGGTGCGATAGTAAATGCAGCACCATCTCTATTTTCGCAATCCCCACAAAGCACACCGCCGTAACGTACACTAAACGCTACGCCGAATTTGCGTGTTGATTCACTTTTTTCATCAACAAATGTGCCTTTTACAGTTGAACTGCAATGAACACATCGTGAAAGTTCGGGTCCATAGCCGGCACAGTCCAGAAACTTAATTTCAAACCCTCTTGCGAGTAAGGGGACATCATCAGCATGCTCCAGAAATTGGTAAGTGGTTCGGAGAAGATCGAAAATTTCAGGATTAGAGACCCCTTCTGATGCGATGCTGTCTACGAGTTCAGCGAAATAGCATCCGTAGGTGATACGTGTGAAATCAGAACGCATTGCATCAAACCCGTCAAGGAGATTGAAATCAGTAATGTTCTGTAATTCTCGATTTTCACGGTGTTGAAAGAGGAGTGTTCCGTAGTTGAGGAGTTCTAAACTCCCACCAAGACGGCTTTTCGGACTTTTTACACCATAAGCAACCGCTTTGATCTTCCCAAAGTCGGGGGTATAAAAGGTAATGATTTTATGGAATTCCTGAAGGGGGAAGGTGCGAATGACAATCGCTTGCGTCTTTTGGGCTGCCATGGTAATGTAAGCAAAGACAAATTAATGTAGAGCAAAGACAAATTTTGTCCGTAAATCAACGGTATGAAGTCCGTATGGACTTCCCCGGGGCAAAATTCCCGTGTGGGTACAATTTGGTGTAAACGTGCTATTGAAGGGATAAAATCGGGGCGAGAGGATTTGAACCTCCGACCTCCTGCTCCCGAAGCAGGCGCGCTAGCCGGGCTGCGCTACGCCCCGTTCTCGTGTTTAATTATACCTTTTCTGTTGAGCGTTGTCAAATTAATTTAAGTTCTACAGCGTGCCGACGGATATTATCTGTTTTATAAGACGGAAGATTTACGGAACTGTGTCTATGAGGTGCTTACGCCAATCTTTGCTTTTTAAGCCCCATTATTATCGTAGATATCCGGCATCTGGATTTGAATCCTTTGGATACGTCGTTCATCTGACTCAAATATGGTAAAACCGATACCGCGGTAGGTAAATACGGTCCCCTGTTCAGGGACGCGCCCAAGATGGTCGACCACGAACCCACCGATTGTATCAATATTTTCTGCCTCAAGTTCTGTACCGAGCCTTTCGTTCAGCTCTATAAGGTTCAGTCTTCCATCAACTGAATAGGTGTTGGCATCTATCTGGATATAGGCATCTTGTTCGTCTACTTCGTCTTCGTCGTGGATTTCCCCGACAATTTCTTCAATAATGTTTTCTAATGTCACAATTCCAGCAGTCCCGCCATATTCATCTACGACGATTGCGATGTGCTGTTTGTGTCCCCGAAGTTCTCGAAACAGTTCGGAAATATTCTTACTTTCCGGTGTGAAAAAGGGCGTTCGACCGACGATAAGTTCTCTTAGATTAATCGGTTTATCTGTCGCCCAGCAATCCAACATATCTTTAACATGCAAAATCCCGATGATCCGGTCAATAGTTTCTTCGTAGATTGGAATACGGGTATGTCGGCATGTGATGGTTGTTTGCAAAACTTCGTCACCAGGCGTGGTGACTTCGAGACAGACCATATCGGTTCGCGCAACCATGATCTCTCTGGCGACTTTGTCTGGCAGGTCCAAAATTCGGGAGATCATTTCCCGGTCGTCTGGTTCTAAGATTTCTTGGCTATCGGCGACATTGTCAAGCGTCTCTAAAACTTCTGGAGATACGAGGCTGTCTTGTGCTGAGGTAATCTTACCTCCGAAGACCCGGACGAGGAGATTCGCGACGAAGTTTAGCGGGATTAAAACTATGAATCCACCCCAATAAATCGCACGCAGAACGCTAAGTGCCCGGATCGTTGCTTCTCCCGTACTGCCTTGGACGTAATTTTTGGGGAACAGTTCAGTGAAAATGACAAAACACGCGACGGCGAGAGCCGCATTCGCCGCTGGATATTTCCAGAAGGTCATGAACACCATCACACTTACCACTATCAGAATAGTTTTTGCTGTGATAATGGTGAGCGAGTAGCGACGTGGATTGCGCAGTAGCGAGGTGAGGACTTCATAACGTCTTCCACCTTCCTCGGCGAACTTGAGGATATTGTCCCGCGTTAACCGGGCAAGCAACGCCTCAGCAGCTGAAAGTAGCGCATTGAGAATTAAAAGTATGCCTAAACTAACGAGTTTGATGACTAGGTCTAGGTCGTCCAAACGTAAAATCACGCTCCTTATAACATACCAATTCTGCGGTGTTCAGATTTTTAATTTTTCCTTGCGGTTCGGTAAGTCGGGTCTGGATATTGAAGTGTCTTTCCGTAGATCCGCCTTCCATTACATTACAGGCTACATCATTTGAATTAACACATTGCAACCTAAGACGACAGACAACGCACTACGGTTCCTGCAGTAGACGGAAGATACTCTCCTGTTTTTCAAACATAGTTGTGGCTTCTTCTTGGGTTTGATGGTCATACCCGAGCAGATGTAATACACCGTGTACTGCGAGCAGTGCAGCTTCAGTTTCAAGGCTCTCACGCATTCCACTGAGCCCATCTGTTGTCCCTATCTGTCGTGCTGCGGTTTCAAGGGATATAACCAGATCCCCAAGCAAAATCGGATTTATATCAGGGTCTTGACCTTCGCGCATTGCGAACGCCAATACATCCGTTGGTGCGTCGATACCACGGTAGTCGCGGTTGAGTTGCCTTATGTCGGCATCATCCGTCAAGAGAACGCTAACTTCACAGGCTACTGCGTCATGCGCCTTTAACGTTGCCTGCACTGCGTTGTAAACTGCTTCTACATCAAAGGAAGTATTGCTGCTTGTATTCGTAACACGAATCAAAACGGTTATCCTTCTCCATCGGAGACACGTGGCGAATCTGAGCCATTCCGTTTTGTATTGTACGGTGATACCTGTTCATAAGCCTCAACGATGCGTTGGACCAACTCATGTCGGACGACATCAACTTTCGAGAAATAGATGAATTGGATCCCCTTGATTCCAGAGAGCACTTCTTGTGCGTCTGCGAGCCCTGAGACCTTATGTGTTGGAAGGTCTGTCTGCGTAATGTCGCCGGTGACCACGGCTTTTGAATCAAATCCGAGCCGCGTCAGAAACATCTTCATCTGCTCGATGGTTGCGTTTTGTGCTTCATCTAAGACGACAAACGAGTTGTTGAGGGTCCTACCTCGCATGAAAGCGATAGGTGCAACCTCAATAACATTTCGTTCAATATATTTGTCAAGTGTCTCTGGCGGCATCATATCGTAGAGTGCATCGTATAGAGGACGCAAGTATGGATGCACCTTGTCTGCTATATCGCCGGGTAAAAATCCAAGTTTCTCGCCAGCTTCAACGGCAGGTCGTGTCAAGATAATACGGCTTACCTGTCCGCTTTTAAGTGCGGAAACAGCCATTGCCATGGCAAGATAAGTCTTCCCTGTTCCTGCCGGTCCAATACCGAAAACAAGGTCGTTGTGCTTGATCGCTTCAACATACCTTTTCTGACCAGCAGTCTTGGGACGAATGACTCCGCGTTTTGAGAATACCGGAATAGACTCGGCTCCAGTGTCTCCTAAGTTATCTTGTTCACCGGCACCCGATGCGCGAATAACGTAATTTACATCGGTTGCCTGAATGCGCTCTCCTTTCCGGATGCGGTGAAGTAATGATTCGAGAACCGTCGTCACATGGTTAACTTCTGTGACGTTTTCACCAATGACAGCGATACTGTCACTTTTCAAAACAACGCGGACATCGAAATCGTCTTCAATGATTTTTAAGAAGGCATCGCTTTGCCCGAAGAGGGCTTGCACTTCAGCGTTGCTTTGTATAGGAACACCCTTCAATGCTTGTTTTTCCAATCGGATTCTAATCCTCCAGATTTTTTGGTATGGGACACCTATAGATTTTACCTTAACTGGATACTACATTTAACTTACCATAAGTCCGTGGAAAAAGTCAAATTTATGGCTTTACACCAGTTTAACTCGCTGTAGTGCTCGGTTTTTAACTGTACGCTTTATTACATCCTTACTTGCACAAGTTCGTTATGGTAAGCCGTTAGACTATTTTTATTCTACAATGTCTGGAGACAAAAGTCAAGAGGTTTTTACTGCCGCCCCAGAGCCATTCAGTTTTCGGTTTTTTGAGTGCGTTATGGGCAATAGGGGGGCACTGCTTTCCGCAAGCATCGGGGTTACAAACCCCTCCTACAAGAGTGATTCGTGACAATTGAATGGCTCTGACTACCGCCCGTAGAATTTAACTTCGCTGATCGCAGCACCTTTGAGTGGTATTTGCATCTCTTGATCTTCATCGTCGTGTGACACATTATCGCGATCTTCCAAAGCGTTAGCTGACAGCCACAGATAGAGAATTTCCCGTCCAATCTGGAACCTCACAGGTTGTGTGCCTTCTATTTTTTGACCGCGCTTATCCTCTATAGCTTCAAATGAGAGTGCCCGCTTCGGCGGTTTTACTTCGGTGGTGGTATCTAAAACAAGATTACGGATGATTGAGGCGGGATAGATTTCAACATAGGCGATGTATGTTGGCACGTCAAGTTTAATCAGCGTTTCCGTTCTGAGGCTGCCTTCTACTCGACGCTGGTACTGCCGCTGATACTGCTGCCGCCTGAATACAGATCCAGCCCGCTCGAATCCTTTTCGAATAGTGCCCTTCGGTGTAAAGGTACCTACTGTTTTCAAGTCCCCATCTACCATCTCAGGATTTTCCTTGCAAGTGAGACGGGAAGCCGAAATTTCCACGGGAGCAGACTCTTGCAATATAGCACAGCCCATAGCACCGAGTAGTGAAGAAAATAAAATGTTGAACACTCGGACTTTCATTTTTTTCTCCTTTCATAAGATGCGTAAAACTTTCTTATGATGGCTCTCGTCCGTAGAATTTAACTTCTCGGATCGCAGCACCTTTGAGGTCAATTTGCATTGCTCCCCTTCGTTTCTGCCTTTCCCACTGTTGTTGCAGTCTCTTAATCGCCTCTGGACTTGCTTCCCCTGATTTTAGTGCAGCCTCCATCTTTCTGATATTAGCCTCGTTGTATACGCCAACGTTTTCCGGGTCTTCCAATGCGTAAGCCGTCAACCGTAGATAGAGGATGTTTCGACCAATTTGGAACCTAATGGGTTGTTCGCCTTCGGCTTTTTCACCGCGTTTGTCTTTGACCGGTTCAAAAGTCAGCGGCCGATTTGACAACTTTTCTTCGACAGTGATATCCAAGGAGAAACGCGGAATAGTTGAAGCAGGATAGACTTCAACATAGGCAATGTACGTTGGTGCGTCAAGTTTAATCAACGTTTCTGTTCTGAGGCTGCCTTCCACTCGACGCTGATATTGCCCCCTGCGTCCGGGTCCTTTTTGGATAGTTCCATCTGTTTCGAAGATCCCTATCGTTTCCAAATCGCCATCTACCATCTCAGGGTTTTTCTTGCAAGTGAGACGGGAAGCCGAAATTTCCACGGGAGCAGACTCTTGCAATATGGCACATCCCACAACACCGGATATCAGAAGCAATAGGATACTGAACACCAATTTATTCATTTTCTTCTCTCTTTCTGGTTATGGGGTCTGACGTACGTAAAATTTGACTTCGCGGATTGAAGCTCCTATTAATGGTATCTCAACACTTGAATTTGCGCCCTGAACGGAATTTTGTCTATCTTCGATGCCATCTGCGCTCATCCGTAGATAAAGCACTTCTCGTTCGATCCGAAAACGGACAGGATTCAGTCCTTCTATATCCTCATGTTGTTTATCGGATACACGCTCGAAGGCGACATCGAAGCGTGGGGGATCCTCGGTCGTTGTCATCATCGCAAAGTTCTGGATTCGCCTCGATGCTGGGTAGACTTCCACATAGGAGACGTGGGTCGGAGCATCGAGTTTAATAATCGCTTCTGTACGGCGCTGTCCTTCAACTTGCGTCATATAACGCCGTTGGGCATAGGCGAGTCGTCGACCCTCTCCCTCAAAAAGGTGGTAAGCTTTTCGGACAAACCCATTCACTACGAATGTACTTTCCGTCTCCAGATTACCGTCCACAAATTCCGGGTTAGAGTCACAGGTCAGGCGTGACGCTGTCATCTCATTGATGGGCTGATTCAGCGCAGCACACCCCGCAATGCCGATAAGCAAAACAAACAAACTGCAGATTCTCATTTTCTGCCTCCTATTGGTTGTTAGCAGTCCCCGGTCAGTACGGAAATCTGCTATGCAGATTTCCTTTCGGTTGTTAGTTACGGGTTTATGGCAGTCGTGAACATTTTGGGTGCCACAAACCGGTAACCAATTCGACTAACTTATGTTAGAGACTGGGGACTGCGATATCGAAACGTTCTGCGGCTTCAACAAGGCGATTCCAGGTTGGTTCCTCGATCGGTATTCCCTCGCGCAGGCGTTTCTCGCGGCTTCGTTCCTCAAATTCTCCGGGGACATAGATTTCATCAATGTCCGGCAGCCGAGCAGATGATTTCACCCACTCTACAAGATACCCAATCTCTTGTTCATAATCTGCTAAGTCGATGAAATCCTCAATTTTAATCGCAAACATTACAATGCCACTTGCACCACGGGTCGGATTATCGCGACTACATCCTGCCCAGGAGAGTCCACCGGCGATAGCATCTATCATTACGCCGAGTCCAAACCCTTTGTGTCCGAACTGAAAACCGCCGAGGGGCATAACGGCTGTATCGTCTGGACGCTCGCGGAATGCATTCGGGTCGGTGAGCGGTTTACCTTCGGCATCTATCATCCAGCCTTCAGGTATAGATTCGCCGCGGGCGGTCTGGACAAGTAGTTTCCCGCCTGCAACCACACTGAGTGTCATATCCAAGAGGAGCGGTTCGCCACCTTGACGTGGCACCGAGATCGCAATCGGATTCGGTGGCAATCTACGAGAAGTACCGCCGTGTGGATGCATAAATCGTCCACCGCCGTTGAGTAGGACGATACCGATCATGCCAGACCGTGCTGCGATCGGTGGGTATTCACCCATCCTCCCTGCGTGTCCACATCGGTGTAAACCGACCGCACCGATAGTGCAGGTTTGTGCTTTTTCGATAGCCATTTCCATGGCTTTACGTGCGGCTACCATACCAAGCGCACCATTGGCGTTTATAACCGTGGCTGCCCCGCTTTCTCTGACAATCTCCATTTTGTCTGCAGCGGGACCACCGTCCATTCCACCGATGTAGTTCGGGGCGTTGATGACCCCGTGCGAATCGTGTCCGACAAGGTTAGAATCGACGACGTGGTCACTGACGATGCGTGCATCTTCATCTGTACCGCCGGCACCGCGATATATATCATATACAAACTTTCTCAACACATCATGAGATAAAACTGGCATAAATGCCCTCCTTAAATTTGAAACTGTAATACATCATGACAGAAACTTTTGTCGTATGAATTCCCAGTTGACATCCTCTCCAATCTAAAGATTGGAGATTCCTTTTTATTTTGATATTAATTTTATCGGTTGTCTTAATACTGTTTTTAATTTCTGGGGGTCAGTTCTACGGAAATCAGACAAGTAAATTTCATGGTGCTTGCCTATAAGTTCATATCCTAAAGTTTCTGCAAACGAGTGCATATTCCTTATAGTATCTCCTTCTCCCGAAAACGGACCTTCATACATTACCTGAACAACTACATCTTCTGATAGTTTTTCAATTCTAAGTTTTTCATGTAAGTTTGTTTTCTTGTTCTTTTTTTTTAATTCAATTAATGCTTCTTTCAGATCGGTTAATACAATGTATTCGGGCAACATTATCATAAGCAACCATTGCCAATTATCTCTTATATTATTAGCAAAGTCACTGATATTTTCCGACCACCATAAACCTTCTAATGGAGGAACAATAAAATCCATATTTTCATTCTTTTTCTGGAATTTGATTGTATACATCGCTGAGAAAAGCGTAGAACATGATTCTGAAAATTCCTTACTGTCAGGTGAACCTGAACCTTCAATTAATAGATATCGAAAAGGTTCTAACCTGAAAATTTCAGGCACTATATCTGGATAGAAATATCTCTTATATTCTTTTTTCAAATCCAATTTATTATTCATTTCAAATTTCCGTTTGTTTAATTGTTTAATAGCATTTTCTACATCTCCAAGCTAAAGCATGAAGTTTTGAAAATGAAGATGATGATAAAATCTACTTGCATGTTTTCTTAGACTTGGCGGAACCCAGTGTCCGTCCGATGCCAATTCTGTTCGTGATTAGGATCGCGGAAAGGGATATTTCTGCCCAACAGTTGTTTTAGTGTATCGCTTTCACCTGCCAATTCGATGTCAGTCAACTGGCGCGGCATATCCTCTTGTGGATAAATAACTGAGCGGTTGTACATACCCAGTAGTCCAACACGTGGTGTGTCTGTTAGGTTCGGTCGAGACTGATGCCAAATTGCACCGTTTGTGAACATGATTGAGCCTTTCGGCGCGGCAGCAATAGCCACCTCAAGCCCCTCTGCTTCTCCCAATTCGGGACGGCGCAGCGTTTTGTGTGATTCTGGAATACACGCTGTTGCCCCGTTTTCTACCGTAAAATCGTCCAGCATCCAAACCGTCTGTCCCGTTAGCGAACCAGACGGGAAAGGGGCTTGCATCGCCCAATACGGATAGTCGATATGCCAACCGCCTGCTGGTGCGCCAGGTCCGACGATATTTGCTGTAAATGTAGAGGCGATGACATCTTCGCCGAGCATCCGTTTCCATACTGCCACAACGGTCGGGTGCTGGATAAACCACCGGAAGATGGGTGCTTTCCCGACAATTGCCCAAACACGTCGGATTTTACCGTCTCCGTAACTGTGGTCGTATCCGTTAGCAATATCTTCATCGACCAATTTCCAGATTGATTCGCGCGCTTCGTCTGCCTCTTCAGCGGTAATTACATTTTCGATGATGTGGAAGCCGACTTCACGCAAGTCTTGTTCAACAAGGTCGAGTCTTTCTGAATCTAACGCTGAGTTGATTTTTAACATATTCTTACCTCTACCCTACCGGATGCGGGGTAAATTGCGAACTGTTTCGATAATTTGGTCTTCCAAATCGTCTGCATCGCTATCTGGAACGAGGTTGTGTTTGTCCATCCAAGCGATGTTTTCTGCGACACTCTCTGTAACCGGGATTTGTGGGCTGAATTCAGGCAATACTGCTGCGAGTTTCTCATGGCTGAAGATTTGGGTATGCCCGAAGTTACCGTGTAACCCGCTAAATCGTTCGGGTGCCATTGCAATCAAGGTCTCTTGCGAGACATGCACAATTTCTATATCAACGCCGAGTGCGTCTGCCGCTGCACGGTGCCACTCGTCCCATGTGCGTGCCTGCGGATGGACGATGTTGTATATTTCACCGAAGTGGTCAGATCTCTCCAATATATCTGTAAACGCAAAACCGGCGTCGCGAGATGACAGAAATTGAAAATAATTCAGTCCATCGCCTGCTGAGAGGATCGGTTTTCCTTTCCGTAGCCGATCAATCCAGCTCCCGTCTCCTCCTACTTGTCGATGGAGGTTCATGCCGGGTCCATGTGTATAGGAGGGTTTGAAGATGGTTACGGGGAACCCGTCGCGTGCTTGTGCCTCTAACAAAAGATTATCCGCGGCGATTTTGCCAAGACCGTAGCCTGATGTGCCTTGCAGCGGCGCTGTCTCTGGGAGATTAATGCCGCTAAACGGCGGTCCGTAGGTCATCACTGTTGAGCAATGGACGAAGTGTCCGACGCGTCCTTGGCATGCGCGGAGTGCAGAGGCGGCATCGTCTGCATTGAAGCTAATCATATCAATCACAGCGTCCCAATTTTCAGCACTGACTTTCGCCTCGAAGTCTTCACGATGCTGCCGGTCGCCGTAAATTACGCGGACATCTGAAGGCGGTAGGTCGGCATGTTGTCCGCGATTGAACAGGACGACTTCATGATTTCGGTTCTGCAACGCCGCGACGATCCCGCGACTGATGTTGCCTGTCCCACCGATGACTAAGACTTTCATGAGTTATTTCCTTTCTCAGTACTTCTAACGTAAGTTGCCATCTTTGTAGCATAACCTGTTAGGTTGTGTTTCTTATAGCGCAAACGAACAGTCTACGCTACGAACCCTCGCCGATGACTAAGGCTTCCACGAGTCGGATTCCTCCTCTATTAACGCAATTTCCTCGGGTGTTGATTTATATAGTTCGTATACCAATGCGTCTATCTCTTGTTCGAGGTCAGGGACTTCAAGGCTATCTGGATCGTCAAGTATGCGTTGGACTAAATCCGCAAGTTTTGCTTTTTGTTCTTCTTCCCTCTCGGCTATTGGGGCCTTTACCATATTTTGTTTTGAAAAAGATAGTGCATTGATCTTCGGATTTGGAGACTTCCATTTCCTTCTGGCATACCAGTTGAGAAGTTTGCTGTTTAGAATTGCAAGCAGAGAGAGGTCTTCTGTTGGGATAAAGTGTGTTGAACTTAAAAGGAATCTATGCGATTTATCATAGGCTGCTTGCATGGAAATAGCAGTAGTTCGGTAGATGATCTTGGGACGTTCTAGCACTGAAAGGATACTACGCGATGGGAATTCCCAATAAAATTCCACTGCATTTGATTTCTTTGCATTTGATTCCTTTTTTAAGTTATCTTTGTACTTATTCATGTGCGCGCTGATTGCTGGATAGGCTTCTTTAAAAATTCGATCGACTTCTGTTTCATCTCTTATATGTGACCAGGGCCACGGTTCGTCTTTCCGCTTGTTTCTGCTGTTTGGAATATAAATTACGTTCCTTTCTGACCACCTCCACTTTTCAGGCATACCATCACAATCGAAAAACAATTCTATGAGATCGGCACTTTTGGGGTCCTCATCGATTAACTTTTCACGGGTATCCTCATCTATGACAAAAGCATTTTTGTATCCTAGATTAATGCCAGTATGGATATTAATATCTCTATCGTTCCCCAGGCGTGTTCTGGTTTCTTGCAGTTTGTTTAGCAAGTTTTCAGACAGATTTGACTTACCTCTATCATTTGGAGACGTTTTCTTGCTTTCAGGTGGAACATCAGGCGCTGTTGATGTTTCTTCCTCAGCGGAAAAGATAACCGAGAGGTCATGTTCAGAGCCTGTATTGATGCGCGTGTACCCCTGTGTCCAAGTAAAGATGTTCAAGACTTCAGCAGCCCAATCTTCTGTCCCTGAATCGCTAAAGCAAGCTAGGGCAAATAGACGAAAGTGCTCATTCGCACACATAAATAGGAGATCTGCAGGGTTGGTATTTCTCTGGTGAAGACTTTTGGCCACTCCGCGAAGAATCTCTGGATAGTTTTGTTCTCTTTGAAACCGAATGAGGAAAGGTCTTCGCTCACCTAAAGCGTGCTGAGGAAGTCCGCTGAAATCTTGGCAGTCTATGATTTGTTGGGCGATCGAGTTGTCAAGTCCAAGGAAAGGGAGTGGCAAAGGGAGTGCTATCTGCGCGAGAGTCGCGCCTTCCGGAATGGACAAATTTAGTTTTTCTTCCAGAAAGTGCAACAGCGTTTCTGCATCACCGATGCGTTGAATATCGTCTCGTGTTATTTTGGTCATAAAGTTCTTTTCCTTTGCTTGTAAGGTAACGGGGCTATTTAGTTTTTGAATAATTTCCATCCGGATGCCCGAACTTGTTCGGGGCAAATGTACTATCCCGAATAAATTCGGGCTGCCATCAAGAGATTTCCTTCACATCGGTAAATTTATTCCTTAAAACTGAATGACCTTGGAAATGTAAAGAAATCGCGAGCACAGCTCGCTCCTACAGGAATAAGCAAATCCAATAGTATCCAGAGGTTCTCAATACTTTTTATCCATCATCTTTATGTTCAAAGAACACTACAATACTTGTGAAGGACGTTCTTGGACCACAGGGATAACGTAACTCTGAATAGTGAGGTCCGCTATCACTTCTGTCTCTATCCGAGATGTTGAATTTTTCCGATGATTGAACACGACATAGTATCCCTCGGTTGCTCCCTCCAACTGCATATACGCTGCGAGCTGCTTCTTACCTGTTGTGTATGAACGCTCTCCTTCCCAAATCTTGGTTTCAACGATGTACTTTTGCGAATTGTGTAGAATAAGCAGATCTATTCTACCACGTCCTGTTTGCACTTCAAGGTACATTCGTCCGTTTACCAATCGTACAAACTGGTCAAGGTAGGCAAACAGGAGGTATTGTCCAACGAACTCTTTTGGAGTCTCTGGCACCTGCAGAATTCTGTATCCCGCCCGGGCGATAAAATTCTGGAAGTTATCAAGTAAGGACTGCAGTCGAATCTGTCCATTGGGTGCAAGATAATCTAAAAAATCGGTTTCTGCGTCTTCTGGGAAGTATTCGTGCTCCAGTCCATTTATCAGGGGTTGGAAGGCTTTCATGATGCGATACTGATAAATCGGGTTGACAACTTCACACATTCCGTCGGTGCCTTCTGTGAGGATACCATAAGTAGCGAGATCCGAAATAAATTCGTTATCCAGGTTAAAATCTATACCTCTATCACGAGAAACAATGCCCATCAGAAGGGTTTCAAAACGTGGATTCCTTCGGATATTTGTTATGAGATGTTGAATGTTAACGTTCCGTTCACGCAGCAGCCGCGTGTGTGCTTCAGAAAAATGTGTTATGTCGATGCACTCGGTTTTTGGAATGTTAAGTTCCTCAGTGAGGATCTGTGCAAACCGATTAACAAGAAAAGGTTGACCGGCTGTCTGTGTGTGGAGTGTTTTGATAACTTCAGGGGCAAAGGGTTGACCGACTCCCTCAGTGTACTGTCCAAGAAGTTCCTGCACCTGTTCAAGTGTAAAGTTAGGCAAGGCGAATTCGTCCTGAATATTGAAGGGTGAGATGGAGCGGTCATAGTTAAGTTGCGTTATACTTTTAACACCGACGATACCAAGGCTGTAAGGGCAGCGTGCGTCTACACCAGAGAGGTAGATGCGGCGGAGCGAATATAAAAAATCACTGACGGCAGATTTCGGGATGCCATCAAACTCGTCAATTATCATCACAAGTCGCTGCGGTTTTAGCAAATTTTCGAGTTCCGTAAAGAACCGTAGCATTGACAGATGATCGATTACCTGGGACCCTTGAAGATATTGATAGAGTGCTTCCGATGGCACGTGTCCTCGTTTTTGGAAAATCTTTCCAATTTGTTCACGAATATCCTGGTAGAGTTCACCGTAAAAAACGGAGGCGTTCAGATTTTTATATGCTTCAAAATCCAGTTGGATAGGGAAGTACGTTATGCCTTCGGCTTCGAGGGCGTCCAGTGCCCACCGGAAGAAAGTTGTTTTTCCAGTTTGTCGAGGGGCAAAGATAACGATGTATCGGCCCTGTTTGACGCGCGCGATGAAATCTGCAAGTTCCGCCGTGCGCTTAACGACATAGTTTCGCGCAGCATCTACAGGACCTCGAGTCTCAAAAGTTTTCATATTTTTTCACACGCCAGCGCGCCCTTCATGTGTTATCGGAAAATCGTTTAAATTTCTTGTTATAGTGATTGTTATTCAGAATTACTGCTCGTCTGCACTACGGTTTTCTTACGTTTCCGCCGCGAGAAGGAAATACTGCCAAAGCCGCTGATAACGGCGATGTAGAATCCAAGATCGTACCACCATCCTGTGTTTTTGGGTTCATAGACACGGATATATGGATCAAAAATTCCCCATATCAATGAGATTGGTGCGATCCAACCGTGCCAGATGCCCCAGAAAAATCCAGCAGGGTTTCCATCATCGTGTTTCCCATCACCCGGGAGGCACCCTGTGAGGGTGATGAGTGTTATCAATAGAAGTATACAGATTAATTTTTGGACGTTCATTTTTTCTATTCTACGTTCATTTTAAGTTGTAGGTACTACCTGTCAACAATTGCTCGTGTCAAAGCCCAATCTAACCGCCGTCGGTAGTGTCCATCGCGGCGTAAGCCTTTGAAGGCTGTTAAGAAAACGTCGTGGGTTTTCTCTCGAATTGTTGTCAAACGAGCATTAAGCATTTCTATATCCACATCCCACGGCACGCCAATTTTCGTAATGGAACGACAATGGACGCGGATAGGATAGTCCTTCAGTTCCGCTGGTGGACAAAAACGGATGGAGGCGGAAACGGTATTGTCTATAGCGATGAGTCCGAGGTTTCCGTTTGGATCATTGAATACAATGCTGCGGTTTGAAGAAGGCATCGGCAGGTGTGTTCGTAGTTCATTAAGACCACCAAGTAGTTGATTATTGCGCCACACCTTAACATCCGGTGTCGCGTACGGTGCAAACAAAGCTAAGCCTACTGGATGCTCGGTATCTTCAAACATAACCGAAACCCTCCTAAAATCAACGGTATGAATGCCATCAGGCATTCCCCGCCCCTTATCAGAGGGGTAATGTCTTGTATTTTCCTGTTCTTTTTCGTTCTGTGTTTGCGGGACTAAGGAAATAAAGTCGCGTAGCCGCTGCAAAAACAGACCGCTCCGAATAAATGCTTCTGGGATAATCACTGCTACCCATTCGCAGTGTGTCAAGCATTGCTCAAGTGCGTATTTGTAGAGATCATCGTGACGGGTCGCTTCTGGGAAAGGTAAGCCGCGACGTGTTGCGGAATTACGGGCTAACCACGGTGGATTGGTAATGCAAACATTAAAGCCGTGGGGAAAATCCGCAAGCGTGTCACGTTGTGCGATGCCGTTCGCACCCGGTGCAATGTCAAAGAATGCCCAGTCTCGACACCGCAGATGTGCTGCGTCAATCAGTTGTGGGATGTCCTTGGCACCCGCAAAAGGTTCTAAGGTTATCTGTTGTTCTAAGTGAAGCTCTTTTGCCCACATCTGGAACGGTTCTAACTGAAACGGGTTCCCGCGGGTATAGTAGCGTCCACTTGCTCGTTTTTCATCCATTTTCTTAGTGTTTTTCTAATAGGTAGGTCTCTGTAGGTATGTCTGTTTTTTGTCCAAGGGGATAGATAATTTGCTAACACATTATTCTGTTAATATAAACTGATTCGCCCTAAATGTCAAGTGGAATTTTCGCCGTTGACACCAAGATTTGAATTTGATATTATATCTGTAATACAAACTTCTAACTGACTTGGAGAAAAGAGGGACGCTCCGATGCCAATCACGGATGCAATGCCGGAACTCAATCGAAAACTGCAGTTTTTCCCGATTGAAAATAAAAATCCATCGGCTTTAACGCCTGCCCAAATTGAACATTTCAACGAAAGAGGGTTCATCTCACCTTTGGATGTCTTTTCTGAATCAGAGATCGCCAAGCACCGCAGCTATTTTGATCAACTCATGGAAAAGGCGTTGGCAGCCGGGATGAATAGTTACTCTATTAACGGATGGCACACCACCTGCACTGGGCTCCACGATCTGGTTACAGAGGACAGGATTTTGGATTATGTGCAAGATTTGCTTGGTGAAACCTTAATCTGTTGGGGGACACACTACTTCTGCAAAATGCCGGGTGATGTCAAACAAGTGAGTTGGCATCAGGATGCTTCCTATTGGCCCCTGTCCCCAAGCAAGACCGTCACTGTCTGGCTTGCTATTGACGATGCCGCAATTGAGAACGGTGCAATGACCGTTATTCCGAAGTCGCATCTGCACGGGCAAATCGCGTTTGAACCGAGCACTGTTGAGGAAAAGAATGTACTGGGTCAGACAGTGCATGGTGCTACACAATACGGAGATACACCTTTTCCATTTGAGATGAAAGCCGGGCAGATGTCCTTGCATTCGGATCTATTGTTGCACGGTTCTGAACCGAACACTTCAGACCGACGGCGTTGCGGATTGACGATGCGATTCGTCCCGCCCGAGGTCCATGCCGCGAACGATTGGAACCAGCGCGCGATTGTCGCCAGAGGCACCGATCCAAATGGACATTGGGTACACAATCCGCGTCCAACCGAGGATACGATTCCGAAACGCTAATGAAATTCTTTAAAGGGTTGATCCAAGAGAGTTAAATTCTATTTATGTTTCCACGAAGACTTATTTTTGCTGCTATCTCGATCAGCGGAGCTGGGTGTTTTGTACTATTCGGTTATGAATTTATCCGTTCCGTGTCCTCATCCCTGTTTATTGAGGCATACGGTGCTGAGAATCTCCCGCGTGGTATGGTGGCAGTCCCACCGAGTATGATCGTGATGTTGTATTGCTATGGTCGTCTGCTTTCATGGCTGGGAGCGACCCGTGCTTTGGCAATTACCTCACTTTTTTCTGCCATTCTAATCCTTGGATGCTATGCTGCGCTTAGCCGCGGTATGAGTTTCGCTGCCGCGATCATCTATGTATTCCGCGAAGCGTATATTGTAATAATCATTGAGCAATTCTGGTCGTTCGTAAACAGCGTGCTGACGACTGAACAGGCGAAGCGGATTAATGGACCCTTCTGCGCTGTAGCATCTCTTGGTTCGTTCCTTGGTGGCATGCTTGTGAGTAAATTGGCGCCCGTGTTAGGCACTGAGGCGTTATTACTGTTCACAGCCGGATCCCTCGTACCGACAGCAGTTTTTGGTGTTATTGCTTACAGATTTGGTGGTGAACCGGAACCGAGTGCAGAAGAGGTGGGTGGTCGGCTTGGACACATCGGTATAAGGACATTCTTTCGTTCCAGATATTTGGTTTTTATTGGGCTGCTAATCTTAAGCACGCAAGTTGTATCTACTGTGTTGGACCTTCGATTCAATGCCTTGGCTGAGTTGGAGAGATCCGATACGGATATGCGAACGGCGTTTTACGGGTCAGTGTATGGGTATCTTGGGCTGAGCGCAGGCGTTTTACAACTGGTGGCTGTTCCGCTCGTACTTAGATTTGTCGCGATGCGTTACATTCATCTTAGCATTCCCATAGTGCATTTCGTCAGCAGTCTTATTTTAACGGTGTCCCCGTCGCTTCGGACGGGAACAGGCGCGTATGTGATTTTTAAAGCCTTGGATTACTCGATTTTTCGGGCGGCGAAAGAGTTGTTCTATATGCCCCTCTCTTACGATTCGCGCTATCGTGCGAAACAGGTTATTGACTCGTTTGGATATCGGTTCTCAAAAGGTGGAAGTGCGGGTGTGATTGTGTTGGTCGGGTTAGGCGTGGAGACTATCGTAGGTGCTGCCTACTCCATTACGGCTATGCTAATGGCGGTGATATGGGCACCAATCGCTTTCAGTTTGGTACGTGCGTATCAGAGGTTGGTGAAAACAGAAGACAAGCATGGTGGATAATGTAAATAAATTTACTTTATTTTAGAAAGCAGTTAGACTTTTCATACACATCTAATAGATCCTGCTACGGTGTCCAATTCGGTGAACAACAATTTCTTGCGTATGCCTATCAAAAGTGTAGAGTATTCGATAATCTTTAGCAACGGATAAGCTAAATTTCCCACTATGCCTACCTTTCAATGCCTTATGCGGATAGTCGTCGCAAATTTCGCACAACCGTTCCAGTTTGTTAAAGATTCGTATGTAAATAGGTTGACTTAAACGTCTCAAATCCGATTCAGCACGCGGTTTAATGATTAATGTGTACATTTGAGATTGACACCAAACGTTTTAGCCACCTCCTGGAGCGGTATACCTTTAACTTTCCCTGATCTATGATCCGTGATGCTTTGTTCCAATTCTTCAGCAACCTCTGGTTGCATCTCTAATCCTTCGTCCGGATCGTACTCATAATCTTCAAGAAATTGTTCAAATTCCAAATGACATACGAAAAATTCGTAAATTGCTTCCTGCAGACGGACCTTCTCAACGTCTGTTGCTTTATATAGGGAAGTTTCTGCAGTATCACCCCACTTTCGGTTTAGCAACTTAACCACCCGTGTTTGTGCCTGAAAAAATTCGGATTTCACCAGGGCGCGAAGAAATTCTCGGAAAGCATGATTTGATAATGCAGACACTTTTATCTGGGGTACGGAATCGGTAGGAAGGAACGCACCCATTCGCCGGACTTCTCGCCCTGTAGATGAAGTCCTTCGGTCCCGCTGCACAATAGCGGCTCGATGTTTTAAAGCAGCATAAGCATCAGAAGAATCCAAAATCGAAAGTAGACACGTTTCATAATAATCTAGCTCAAATGCTACATCATAGTAGTAGCCTTCAAAACACTTGCGGAAGACTTCTGTTAGCGTATCCCTATCAGCATCTGTTGCCAGCAATGCAAGCAGTCTCTCACGGTCGGCAAACAACGAGTGTTCTACAATGGGAAGGAACCTGTTAAGAAATTGCTCATCTGTCATATTTTTAAAAAGCAGTTTTGCCGTGTTTCGTTCCATGAGAATCTCCTTTGAAAACCTGTTTTATATTTCATAACGTACAAGTTTCCGCGCCGCGTCAGTAATCTGTTCTGCATTGGGAATAACGAAATTCTCCATCACCGGTGCAAAAGGGACAGGCACAGGTTCAGCCGCTACCCGCTCGATCGGTGCGTCGAGATAATCGAACGCTTCCCGCACGACCATCGCTGCGATTTCTGCACCGAAACCTGCTCTGCCGACTGCTTCGTGCGCGATGAGCAGACGGTTCGTTTTCCTAACGGAGTCGAGAATACTATTTTTGTCAAGTGGCATCAGTGTTCTCGGGTCGATAATTTCCGCAGAAATGCCTTCAGCAGCAAGTGTATCAGCGGCGATAAGCGCGTTCAGGACCATTCGCGATGTCGCGAGAATCGTCACATCCTCACCTTCACGCTTCACGTCCGCTACACCCAACGGAATTGTGTATTCTTCCTCAGGAATCTCTCCCTCTTCTGTGTAAAGAAGTTTGTGTTCAATAAACATAATCGGATTGTCGTCTCGGATCGCTGTTTTCAGTAGCCCTTTTGCGTCGTAGGGTGTGGAAGGCATCACAACGAGCAGCCCAGGGATATGCACAAACCACGCTTCAAGGCTCTGGGCATGTTGCGCCGCGGAGGATCGACCGGCACCGCCCTGCGTCCGGATCACGAGTGGCACATCTAACTGCCCACCCACCATATAACGGATCTTGGCGACTTGATTCACGATCTGGTCCATACCGACTGCTGTGAAGTCGATGTACATCAACTCCGCAACGGGACGCATTCCCGTGACCGCCGCGCCGAGCGCGGTTCCGATGATGGCGGCTTCCGAAATCGGCGTGTTACGGATGCGGTCTTTCCCGTATTCTTGAAAAAGCCCGTCTGTCACTTTGTAAGCACCACCGTATTCAGCGATATCTTCGCCCATTAGAAAGACAGCATCATCGCGTTCCATCTCCTCTGCCAACGCTTCCTTAAGGGCGTCGCGATACGTAATTGTCTTCATTCATTCTCCTTTACTGATGCACCACGGACCGGCGAGGAATGTAAAGCTAAGACAAATTATGCTTCAGTAGCATAATTTGGAAACCTCGCCTACCAAGGGCTTCGCTATGCTCCTTTGTCTCTTTTAGCGGCGTGCGTTATAAGCACGGCTTACAACGCATTCTCTGCCTTCAGCCATTCAAGTACTTGCGCAAATGCTGCTACAGTTTTCGCAACATCTTCCTCTGTATGCGCTGCGGTCGTCATTCCACCGTTGCTGGCAAGATCGATGCCGTTTAGTAACAAACCACACCGGAGTCGTATCAACATATCGGCGTTGCTACTCCCTTTCAGTTTCCGATAGTCCCATGTGTATGGATCAAAGTCCGAGGTGCGCATATCGTTTTCACCGTGTCCGATAAGCAGCTTAAGCCCCGAAAATTCGCCGTAAACCACCCAGTCGAGTTCGTAATCGTCAATAACGCTGTTCAGTTCACTGCGTAGTCGTGCAGCAGTCTGATTCGCCTGCTTGTTTGGTTCACCTGTTTTGATTAAATTAAGCATGGCAATACCCGCAGAAGCAGAGAGCGGATTGGCGTTAAAGGTTCCGGGGTGTGGCATTTTCAAACCGTCGCGTTCTGATTTCATGGAGATTAGTTCGAGAATCTCTTTTTTTCCAGCAAGCGCGCCGCCTGGGAGTCCGCCTGCTAAGATCTTCGCGAGTGTCGTCATGTCCGGTGTAACGTTATAATGCGCTTGCGCGCCGCCGGGTGCGACTCGGAACCCCGTGATTACTTCGTCGAAAATTAGGGGAATCCGGTGTGCTTCTGTCAATTCACGCAGCTGCTTTAAAAAAGTGCCGTTGGTCGGAACAATACCGAAAGAGGCACCTGTCGGTTCGAGGATGATACAAGCAATATCCTTATCCGTTTTCAGCTGGGCCGTAACGGCATCAATATCGTTCGGTGGACACAATAGAGTTGTGTTACGCACTTCCTCTGGAATGCCGGGGACACTCATATCGAAAGGCGGATATGCACCTAAGATGACACTGTCGTGCCAACCGTGGAAATGTCCAGCAAATTTCAACACTTTGTTCTTGCCCGTATAGGTCCGCGCAAGACGGATTGCCATCAGTGTCGCCTCTGTACCGGAACTAACGAATCGGACGCGCTCTGCTGACGGGATCAACTGCGTCACGAGTGAACCCCATTCCAATTCCAGCGGATGGCATGCCCCATAGTGCGTACCACGGTGCATCTGGGTTGTCACCGCTTCTACAATTTCCGGTGGATTGTGACCGAGTAATAAGGCACCGTGGCCCGCCCAATAATCGATGAATTCCTTGTCGTCAAGTCCCCATTTTTTTGAACCTTGGGCGTGGGTGATATAGATCGGGAAGGGGGACATATGCCGCCCATCGTGTGTCACGCCGTCGGGAAACAGTTGATTTGCGGCGTGTGCCATTTCTCTGTCTTTTGCAAAAGTCTTTTGGTAGCGTTCTAAAATGGTATGCATTCTTTTTCCCTCATTATAATGCCGAAGCGTGAAATGGTCTCTTAGTTATGAATAATTATATCATATTTTCGTTTTATGTGCGAAACGATTTTTCAATTCACCCGTTCATTCAATCTTCCTGTAGGAGCGAGCTCTTGCTCGCGACTTTCTAACCAAACGGGTTAAAAATCCAAAAACTGAATAGCCTTGCTTTCCAGCATTGGACATTTGACAAAAAACCGAAAGCCCTATAGAATAAGTGAAAAAATGCATACAGGAGAGAAAATGAAACTCGCAATATGCAACGAGATGTTTGAAGATTGGAAAATAGAAGATGTTTTCACCTATACCGCTGAATTGGGCTACGAGGCTGTTGAAATTGCCCCATTCACGTTGGCAGATTCGGTGTTGGACATCAGTGAGACTGAACGGACGCGGATCCGAAAAGCTGCGAATGATACGAAGATAGAGATCGCGGGGCTGCATTGGCTGCTTGTTTCGCCTCCGGGACTCTATATTAACCACCCAGATGCTGAGATTCGTGAGGAAACACGTGCCTATTTCCTCGCACTGATTAACTTGTGTGCCGATTTAGACGGAAGGGTCATGGTGATCGGTTCACCGCAACAGCGAAACGTAATAGATCCACTCTCCTTTGAGGAGGCATGGGGCTATGCTCGCGATACGTTCGCCGAGGGCGCAGCACTCGCAGGTGATAGAGATGTGATGTTGTGTATGGAACCGTTGTCGAGCGATCAGACAAACTTTATCACGAACCCTGACAAAGCGGTTGAAATGGTGAATGCAGTGAATCATCCTAATTTTCAGATGATTCTGGATGTCTGTAGTACTGCGAAGGAAGGGCTGGATATGCCGACGCAAATTCGTAACTGTGCGTCACATGTTGCCCATTTTCACTCTAACGACGATAACGGTTATCTACCGGGTTCTGGTAATGTAGACTATCCACCGATCATTGCAGCCTTGAAAGAGATTAATTATAACGGTTATGTCTCAACAGAGGTTTTCGACTTCAAACCAAATCCACAGACGATTGCGAAACAGAGTATTGAATTTCTCAAGTCTCTATTGTAGGAGAAAAATTGAACGATGAGCACGCTTATCCACGAGTGCTATGATGCTTATAGCACGCTCAAAGCCGAAATGAGTCGCTGGCTCAAACAGAGTATGCTGCTTGATCCCCCGGGTCCCAACGATGGTGGCGAGGATGAGGCAAACTATGCCCTTGCGTGGTTCCCACATTATCTAATCACTGGTGATGCAACTGTGCTCCGACACTTTGATATGCTGAAGGCAGCACTGCAGGGTTGGGTGAAGCGTGATTGCGTCCACGGATACGAGCCGAAAGCGGAAGCGCACCACGGGCCGGAACCTTTTCTTCTTTTTCTACCCCGTTATATTGGGTTGAAACCCGAAGATACCGAAGCCATCAATCTCTTGACAGATGCTGCAGAACATATCGGAAACTGGGTGCCAGAAATACCACCATGGTATGATTATACACGAGATACATTTATCGGCTATAATATCGGTAGTCACTACGTGACAAACGAAGAAAAGCATACTTATGAACTGGCGGAGCATTTTCGATTTATCCATATTGCAATTGCAGCGTATCGTGTAACGGGTGAAGAACGCTATCTGACATGGTCGTTGCGATACGGCAGAAAACGTGCAGAACAACTGATTTCTGCTCCAGACCCGATGCCGATGCTATGGACACATGATGGGGAAGGTCTTGATGAAGCCGCGGTTGATGCAAAGAATTTACACGGTCTTGTCGCGAGTACTCATCACGTTCCGGGGGACCCGCTCGCTGGCATTGAAGTTTTGCTGGCTTCTGGTGCTATCTATGCATTGGGCGACCTTTATCTTCTGTCTGGGGAAGAGATATTCAAAACGGCAGCGAAGCGAATTGTAGAACCGTTAGTCACATCGCTGAGCGATCCATATAACGATCCGGCAGCAGCTGCGCTTAGTTACTATCGCTGGACATTCGGAGATACCGGATTTGACGAAGCAATCTGTGCAGGATTAAGTGAGTTTCCTGATGCGTCACCGGAATTGCTGGCATTAATTTTTCCACAGGAAGTGTGTCGTCGGGAACTGGGTGTTGGCAAACGAGCAGACATGGCGTACTGGGGTGAATGGTCAGATGACGGATCTGTGAAGCCGATTCAGGAGCCGTCAACTGCTACTTTGACGCTTGCATATCAGGTAACAGGCGAGATATCCTATGCCCTACGTGCTTTACGAAGTGCTGCAATGCGTTTAGGTATCGCCAGACGTGTTCTGCGTGGTGGACGTGAACACGCAGATATGGGTGGCGCAGTTTGTTCGGTCGCCGCTGGACATGGACGGAATTGGGGACAAGGTGCGGTCACAGCGTGCTATGGTCCTCTACTGCTCGGCACGCGTGAAGTTCAGAGTGAGGTTACACAACTTCTGCAAGTCCGACAGGGGAACCGACAGCGTCATCCATCAACGCTTCTCTCTTTGGTACGCCCTGTACCCGATAGAGAAAAGAATGCAGAGGTAACTTTCTACAACGGCGGCGATTCACCGCTTACAGTTTCCTGGCGATTGCAAACCGATGAAGCGGCTGAGTGGCGAACAACAGCACTCGGTGCAGGTGAAATACAACAGCATTCGATTTAATCCGGTGGCGTTCTACCGTTGCTTCATGGTTGCCCATCTTGTTGCTAATGATGAGGCTTGCGGCTGAACGGACAAAGGTTTGACTTCAGACCAGTCCGCGCCAAAATTAATTGCCTCGTGTGTAAGCTGCCTGGATCTGCGATTGCTGAGATCGAATTTGAAGATTTGCTTGTTTTTTCCATAAATGAGTTCGTCACCAAGTGGGGACCAAGCTGGACTGCCGGCGTTACGAATGAGAAGTTTTAAGCCCTTGCCACTTTTTCTTATGGTGTAAATACCCTTTGTGTGCCAGCAAAATGCTATGCGGGTGCCTTCCGGCGACCAGGCTGGATCCAGAACTGTTTTCGGTTCCTCTGGGATCAACGCTCTCACTTTACGCGTTTGGAGATTGACAGCCTTCAGGAGATACCCTGCAAGCCCCGTGGCTACAAAGACTATCTCTGAACCGTCGGATGACCAAGCAGGATCGCCACCGAGAAAGTTTGCTGTGGCCACGCGCTCCTCTTGTTCACCGTCTATTGTTCCGACATAGATGCCCCAATCGCTGTGTGGACGTGTGTAAGCCAATTTTTTCCCATCAGGTGACCAAGCGGGATACTCCCTATATGCCGAACTCCGAAATACCTTCCGTACGTTTTTTCCGTCTGCATCCATCAGATAGATATCACGAATTCCATCCCGATCTGAGTTAAAAGCGATATGTTCACCTGTTGGAGACCAGGCAGGGGCGAGATCTCTTGAGGGATGTCGCGTTAAGTTTACCTGCTGACTCCCGTCCGGGTTCATTACATAAACTTCCGAATTACCGTCACGGGTGGAGGCAAAGGCAATTTTTGTGTCTAATGTCGCTCTGGCAAAAACAGGGCAAACCTGTATGCTGCCCAGTATTAATATCAACACAAAGAGAAAAAGACAGAATTGGCGTTTCATAGTAACCTCCTTTTGCGTTCTAATTTCTTATATGCTGTGCGACAAGCGTCAGGTCCAAAATATTAACAGAGCCATCGCCGTTTGCATCAGCCTTCGGATCCGTCCCACCAAACCGAGAAGCTACAAAGGTAAGGTCTAAGATATTTACGACGTTGTCCATATTTAGGTCGTAAGGGTGTTTAGTTGGGATCAAGCTGGAGTTAACTAATGCAAAGACAATATCCTGATCCGTCTGAAATTTAACAGGTCCGACGTCTGGTGCGAGCCATTGATAGGTGATAGAGCGGCTTGTTCCTAACGCTGCGGTGGTTTTTGTTTGCACCCGAATTTTTACGCAATCCTTGAATATTCCTATAGGTGTTTCAACGTCTTCAATGGCGATGACTTCGTTTACATTGGAGAGTGTAACATCCCCTACAAGATTTATGTCTGTCTTGCCATTAACTTCCCAAGTTTTTTGTAGTTCAAGTTCTGCTGGAAAAAAGATAGCAGGTGGTGAGAATTCCACATGGGCATCACCGAAAATATCACCGAATCTTGTGAAGATTCTATGAAGTTTTATGCCGTCTTCATCTACCTGCATAGAAAATGTGCTCATATTTGCTGTGGTTGTACCCAGGACTGCTGTTGTAATTCTAAGGATGCGTCCCTCTTTTCCATCGAAACGTTCGTCGGTTTTTCCGATTGCGTAGGTGATCCGTTCGGTACGATCTTCACTTTCCAGAATCCACACGTTTCCAATGTCTGTGGGGTAATAGGTTTGCGCGTTGGTTATGTTGGTGAAAGCACAGAGCAGTGCAGCGAGCAATGCGACATTTCTAATCATTTAATTCCCCTAAAAATAGTTTTGCATGCCGAAAAAACGCCTTGGTGTTCCCACCAAGGCGTTTGAAAGGATTACATTTGCTGCGTTCTCTACTTCAGGATAACCATCCGTCGGGTTGCAGCAAAATCTGATGTTTGCAACGTATAGAAGTAGATACCACTCGCTACACGTTCACCTACCGCATTACGACCATCCCAATACGCAGCACTCGATGGCATCACATACGAACCTACCGGCTGCCAACCCAAATCCAAACGCCGAACCAAACGACCCGAGACATCATAGATCTGAATCGATACTTCTGTCCCTTCGCTCAACTCATACGGAATCCACGTTTCTGGATTGAACGGATTCGGGAAGTTCTGGGCCAGAACCGTCTCTTGTGGACGCACATCACCCACCCTCAGATCCACACTCAAGAAGGCGTTGCGAAGATCCGTCGTGGCGACTGTGCGTTGGAACGGACCCGAAACGACACGACCGCGATCGTCGTAGAGGGCGATTTGGAGTTTATCGCCTGCTTCAACGACGCTTTTGCGGTTCAGATCTGCCCAGACGGCAGAGGCGCGTTTCACACCCGTAGGGATGTTCTGCGTAGCGATGCTGCCAGTGCGGAGATTCTCAGCGATGAGTGTATAAGTTCTGCCAGTATCCATGCCTTGGATATCGTTTGTGACGATGAATGCCCAAGCACTTCTGAAGGTAGAGAGAGCAGGCGCAGCAGCGGCGGGCTCCTCAGCAACTTCTTCGGCAGCGGGTTCTTCAACGGCTTCTTCGGCAGCGGGTTCCTCAGCAACTTCTTCAGCAAGCTCTTCGGCAGCGGGTTCCTCAACGACTTCTTCAACGACTTCCTCTTCGACTGCTGGCTCTTCAACAACGGGTTCCGGCTCAGGTTGGTTGTCCCACGCATCACCCGTAAACTTCACCATACCTCCAGCAGGCGTGTTGACGATATAACCTTCACCACCATCAATCGCAAAGCCATCGCCACCATCAGCAACCGTGTAACCAACGAAACTCTGCGTCGCAGCATTGAGCTTAATGACGATGGTCGCACCCAGCATCTCTGCTAACGAGTTCGCCGTGTAAGGCTCGGACGGCATTAACGGAACAGAAACCATATTCAAACCCGGCTCAAGCATCACATCAAAACCAGGAACTATCGGTTCGGGTTCCGGTTCGGGGGGCGCAGGTGCCGCAACAGGTGTAATCGTCAGCATTGCCGTCGGCTCTTCCCACGCAAACGCTTCACCCACATCACCAACGCCTTGAATACCTTCGTGCGCAGCGATGACGCCATCTGCCGTCGGAACGCGTTCATTGCTGCCTTCTGGATCCACAGCAGCATCTAAGCCGAGAGGCCCCGGAATGTCTGAAGCCATCTCTGTGTTGTCTTCACTACCAGCATCATAGGCATTTAAGTCGATGTCGGCAGACACAGGCATGCCATCTTCATCAAAAAGAGCGACATCTGTCGCAGCGATGAATGCGTCATTGGTCGACACAAGCATCGAACCGACAGAAAGCGAAGAGTTTACTGTATCCGCAGTTACTGTAACCGTAATCGATGCCCCGGGATGGGTATACATCCCTTCAGCAATCACGACGTTTGCTCCCGCGGCGGTGGCGATTGCTGCTAACCCTGAAGTATCTCCCCCTTCAGCGAGAGCGACGAGTGCTGGCGTTGCGGCTTCCCCGACTGGAGCGAGGTCAATACCTGCAGCGTGTGTTACAAAGATGGGTGGTGAAAGGATTTGTCCACCCATGCCGGGTTCGCCCATAGTAAGGTTCGTGAGTGTAATCTCGAACATCTGGCTCGTCGGCATTTCAGCAGGAGTTTCTTCAGCGGAGGGTGTTTCCTCGACAGCAGGCACTTCCTCAGGAGATGGTACTTCTTCCACAGCAGGCACTTCTTCGGCAGCGGGCATCTCCTCTGCGGGTGCTTCCTCAACAGATGGTGCTGCAATAAGATCGTAACTTTCCAATTCAAAAACAATTTCGTTTGTATCCTGGAATTTGACGGGACCAACATTGGGTGCAAGCCATAGGATCTCATTCTCACGCAGACGTTGAAGTGCCGTGACGGCTTCTCGCTGAGTCTCGATCTTAACACAGTCTTTGAATACACCGATCGGGGTTTCAACGTCCTCGATTGCAACAACTTCTAAAATGCTGGTAGTCGTTGCCGCTCCCACCAGTTTCAGTACGGTTTCTGTCACAATCTCCCACGTATGTCCTAATGGTAGCGCGGCGGGGAAATTAATGACCGGTGAATCATAAGTCGCCTCGGCAATGCCAAATGCACCTCGGTCGAAGGCGACTTGATGTAGCATAATAGTTCCATCTCCATCAACAGTTACCCAGGACTTGTCAAACGCGACTGTGCCTGTTCCAACTGTTTCCTTGGCGATATTCAGGAGGATAAATTCCCCACTGTCAGCCGTTTCCGGGTCCTCAAAGGTATAGATGCGTCGCTCTGCACCGTCGGTACTCAAGAGAACCCATGTATTGCCGACCACCGATGGAAAATAATTTTGTGCTGTTGCCGTAAGGGCAAAACTGCATACAAGGCTTAAAACCAAGAGCGGTGTCAGCCAAGACACAGGTCTGATATTTTTCATATCTATCTCCTTTTTTTACTCCTTTTTTCAAAAAGGTACAAACTTAGTAATGCTTACAAAATTAATAGTGTCTCTGCGGGATTCTCACGATGGGGAATGGCAAACACAAGCGATTTATCGCAGTGCAAGTCCCACCTTGTTAGAGGGTTCACGCCATACCTCTGGAAAGATGTCATCCTATTCCGAGACATATTGATATCCAAACCACATTCCGATTGCCACGACGAGAACGGCGATGACAATTACAACTAATGCGATTTTCCAACTTACCATATTGGTTTTTCCAAGTTACGTATGATAATGGCTAAATGTTACTATATTTATTAAAGGGTTTCAAGAAAAAATAGCGGGTTTGAGTAATTCGATTGGCACAGGATTCTGAGGTTAATTACTAAAGTTCTGGGCAATAAGCACTAAATCCAAAATGTTAACAGTGCTATCGCCCGTAACATCCGCATCCGTGTCAGGTTCTCCGAAGCGAGCAGCCACGAAAGTGAGATCTAAGATATTCACAATCCCGTCCCCTGTTACATCGTAAGGCACAGGTTCAGGAGCAGTATCTTCCTCAGGAGTCGATTCGGGTATAGGGTCTTCTTCAGCGGACAGTTCAGGTGTAACAGCTTCTTCAAGTGGCTGTTCAGGTGTAGAGGTCTCCTCCGTCATATCAGGCTCTTCAGGCACGGTTAGTAGATTGGAGTTTATCAGACTAAAGATCACACCATCACTGTCTTGGTATTGGATTGGACCTATATCTGGAGCGAACCATTGATAGGTAGTCTGATTGATATTGAGATTGAGAAATCCGCCAGCAGCAGTAAGCACCAAATCTAACTGAACCTTAGCACAGTTTTGGAACGTTCCAGCTGGTGTAACAACATCCTCGAATCCAATAACTTCCAAATTAGTGACACTTTTTCCAGCTATGGGTTCTCCAACTATTAATTTCGCTTCTGCATCTGCTGCTATTTGCCACTTATCCCCCAGGACTAATTGTAGGGGGAAAAAAGTAGCAGGGGTTGGAAAATCTGCAGTTATGGTAGCGAGAGAATGTTCAATGGTAGTTCTATGGAGTTTAATGGCTTCGTTGCCAACAGTCAAAAAATACTGATCAGTCTCAGATACGCCAGTGGCGAGTTCCTCTGTCGTAATTTTCAGGAGAACATGCTCTTGACCATCAATAATTTCGGGTCCCTCAAGGGTATAGGTGGTCTGTGCTTCACCATCGCTGCTATCAAAAACCCACATATTGCCAATATCTGCTGGATAATAATTTTGGGCTGTCGCTGTAAACGCGAAAAAGCAAACGAAACTCAAAATCAAAACTGGCTTGATCCAGCACAAAAACGCCGTCTTTTTCATATTTTGATTCTCCTTATGCCGATTGTAATGAGTGAAATGATGAGAATGATGACAAAGAACACCATTTTTCAGGTTAATCTACCGTGTTGACTTTTTCCGAACTTCGTGTGATAATGGAAATATGTTATCATGATTTATTGTACTTTTTCAAGAAAAAAGCGCGTCGCGGATGCCTATGTCTGGCTTCGCATCGCTAAAATAAAAGTACCTAAAGGAGAAATGTAGATGCGTTTGGAAGGGCAGGTTGCAATCGTTACAGGCGGTGGCGGTGGCATCGGAAAGGCGACATGCTTGGCGTTCGCTAAGGCAGGTGCGGATATTGTGATTCCTGAAGTCAATATAGCGAATGCAGAAGCAGCGGCGGCGGAGATCGCAGCACTCGGTAGGAAATGCCGAGTCATCAAAACCGATGTTGCGGACGGTGATTCGGTGCGTAATATGGTTCAAGAGGCACTTGGGACATTCGGACGCATCGATATTTTAGTCAATAACGCCGGTATTTTTAGTTATACGCGTATAGAAGCATGCACGGAAGCCGAATGGGATCGGATGATGGCTGTAAACCTCAAGGGTCCTTTTCTCTGTTCACAAGCGGTGATGGAGACAATGAAGGCACAAAAGTCTGGGCGGATCATCAATCTCGGTTCGTTGGCGGGACAGGTTGGTGGATTGGTCGCCTCTGCGCCTTATTCTGCCTCTAAAGCGGGTGTGATGTGTCTGACGAAGTCGTTGGCACGTGTGCTTGGAGAATACGGAATTACAGTGAACTCTATCGCACCTGGTGTCGCAGAAACGGAGATGACAAAGAACCATCCCGATATGATAGATCAAATTCCATTGGGACGGGTTGCTGATCCTGCGGAAGTTGCAACTGCTATCCTCTTCCTCGCCTCGGAAGAAGGACGTTATGTGACCGGGGCGACGCTTGATGTAAATGGTGGAATACGAATGGCATAAATGGTCGTCAGTTGAATCAACGGTATGAATGCCGTAAATCAACGGTATGAATGCCTGATGGCATTCCCCGGGCATTCACCGAGTTGTCAGTTAAGAGACTTTCTGTAACAATCTATTCTCACTTGGAATACGGCAAAGGATGTGTGAATTGTGAAGCCTTTTATAGCTGATGACCAACTGTTGAGAGCCGTTAAAAGTAAAAAGGAGGAGAGAATATGGACTATAGGACACTTGGGCGCGCCGGTGTGAAAGTTTCCCCGCTCTGTCTCGGTACAATGATGTTTGGTGAACCGACAAATGAAAAGGATTCAATTCGGATTATCCATCGGGCGATGGATGCAGGGATTAATTTCTTGGATACCGCCAATGTCTACAACGCTGGTGAATCAGAGCGGATTATCGGGAAAGCGATTCGTTCTGACCGGGAAAAGTGGGTTATTGCCACAAAGGTGAACGGTTCAATGGGAGAGGATGTGAATTCGGCGGGTTCGCACCGATTTCATATTATGTCGGCGGTAGAAGCGAGTCTCGAACGCCTTGGAACAGATCACATTGATGTTTATTACTTGCACCGATGGGATGCCTCGACACGGATTCTGGAATCGCTCCGTGCGTTAGATGATTGTGTCAGGCAGGGGAAGGTACGTTACATTGCCTGCTCTAATTTTCAAGCATGGCGTATCTGCGAAGCACTCTGGACAAGCGAGAAATATGGACTGGAGGAATTCGTGTGTGTCCAACCTCTTTATAACATTGTAAATCGGGATCCTGAGGTGGAATTGCTTCCATTTTGTCAGAAGTATGATATCGGGGTTGTACCATATAGTCCGTTGGCACGAGGCGTGTTGTCGGGTAAGTACCTAACCGGTAAAAAACCGCCCAGGGGTTCAAGGGCGGCGCGACAGGATAGACGGATTTTACAGACTGAACTTCGCGAAGAGAGTTATGAAGTGGCACAGCAACTCAAACCCTTGGCAGATGCACACGGCAAAACATTGACGCAATTTTCGTTGGCGTGGGTGTTGGCAAATCCTGTGATTACTTCTATTATTGTTGGACCGCGTACCATGCAGCAGCTTGAGGATAACTTGGGATGTTTAGATTGCACTCTAACGGCAGACGATGAAGCGGCTATCAACGAGTTGGTGCCACTTGGTGAACACACCGGTAAAGGGTTTAATGACCCGGCGTATCCAGTGCTGGGACGGTTCACACTGGATTAAAACGTGGAAATGTGTAACTATCAACTTGACATACAGAGCCGCTGCCGCTACCATAGGGCAGCGGCTTCGTTTTGACTTACCTGCGCCACGGTGAGATTCTGGAAAAGGCAGGGGATTCCTCATTCGCTAAGAAGAAATTACGTCTCTTGCTATCGGAAATATGCACGCGCCGCTTGAGTGAATATTTACCAATTGCGTAAAGGCTGTAACCTAAATCCGTGACATACGCTTCAATCTCACTGAAGTCGCCGCGATTCGTCTCGCCGACATCTTTAAGCTCCGCCATTAAAAGGGGAGCATGCGTTTTCAAACAGTGCTCACCACCCCGTAACACTTCTAACTGATACCCCTCCACATCAATCTTAATGAAATCGGGAACCGAACAAGCGTGTTTGTTCTTTGTGTACTGTGTTGCGGGTTTATCCCCACGTTTCAAGTCCTAATAGTTTTTTACCAAGTTCGGTTAGATAAGCAGTTTCACCCGATTGATGCTCTTTTTCTGGGCGTTCACCGCTAAATCCTGCCATACGCTCCTTCCATGCATTGATACGGCGTTCGCGTGCTTCTGGGTTCGCTTCACCTGTCGGAGACATAGTGATGTATTGGGCGACACGTGGGGCATCAGCAGTGTTAATACCGGCACTGTGTGGCAAGGCACTGTGCCAAATTACGAGATCTCCTGCTTTGCCAGGAACAGGAATTGCCCCGAGTGCCTCTAAATCTTGTTGCCTCGGATCAGCATCCGCAGGGAGACTTTTTATCCATTCCTCAATCTTACGATGAAAACCAGGGACGCAAGTGAACGCGCCTTGATTGGCAGCGGTATCGGTAAGATAAAGCACACCTTGGACGTGAAAACGGAACGGAAGTTCTACGGATGTGTCCCAGTGAAGCCCTAAGTTTGTGCGCTCAAATTTTCCTGGAATATTGGGTGGGCTCATGCTGGCGCGATCGAAACTGACCCATAGTTTCTCGGTTCCCCAAATTTCGGAAAAAGCCTGATGCACGCGCGGAAATTGACGAGTTGCCCAGAGTGCCGGATGCTGATAGATTTCCACCATGATACCTTTGCGAGGGGGGTCAGGGTACCAACTTTCTTGGTTTTCGGCATCCATCTCAAGAAACTTCCAGACTGCTTCTGCGACACTCTGGATGAGTTCTGGAGGTGCTGCGTTGTGAACAACGACGTAACCGTTTTCTTCCCAAAAAGCGCGATCTTCGGAACTTAAAACTGTCATTTCTTCCTCCAATTGTGTGGCGAGCACATTCTATCCCAATCGGCGTAGGTATGCCGATAGAAAGATAACTATTAACCCAAAAATTACAGTGAGATTAAGCCACGGTGCCGGTCTTTTTTGATAGACGTTAAACACGGGATATGGAAAAGTTAGGAAAATTGCTAACGTGAATATCAGAAAAACGATAAAAAGTTTGATACCTAAAACGAAGATATAAACCGAATAATCTAAGGTAAGAGGGTCCACAGCGGAGCCGGCGCGGGCAGTACGGAAAAAGGTTATAAAATTATACAGTCCTGATATAAGGACTGTTAGTAATGCCGTCCAGACAATGCCGCCGAAACGGCGCAATGCAGATGAAATCAACGCCGCAGGGTTAGAGGAGCGGTTAGCGATTGGGAGAAGAACAACGCGAAAGAAAAAGAACCCGCCTATCATCAGGACGACAGAGCCGACATGGATCCATTGCATCAACGCTTTCAGAAACATTTTTTTAAGGGCTATCGGCTGTCAGGGTGGTTTACTTCGTAAACCTTTCAGCGTTCAGTAAAGGTTTTCCTCTAATGAATGGCTATCAGCAGTCAGGTCGCTGCACTTTCAGGAGTCGGAAAAAAAGGCATGAAAACCTTGAGAATATTGGAGTTACCATTATCTCTTGCTGACCACTGAGAGTCGGGGAATGCGCTAAGGCATTCATACCGTTGATTCGCGAAGCGAACGCCCTGACCGCTGACTGCTATTTGCTTGTGTACTTCCGGTTGCCGGATTAGACGACCGGTTTTCCACCAACAGGTTTAAAACAGTTCCGCGCCTGTTTACAAGCGTCCGGAGACACGAATTGGTCATCGGGTCCGACGACTTGCATTGTGCAATTGCACCAATAGTGTGAACCGGGATTGTTTTTAACGAGGTTCTGCAAGTTGCCTCCCGGAATATAAATCGCCTTTGTCCGAAGGTATTGGCATATCGGGCGATCAAAGATTGGAAGTGCTTTTCCTTGTGACATATTGATGCTCCTTTAGCTTGCAGCCATCATCGCCGCGCGGCTGATGAGGTTCTGTGTTAAGGTTACCTTGTAGGCGTTGTCGTTCAAGGGTTGTGCATCCTTGACGGCGTCGGCCCCAGCTTGCGTGCTAACCGATTCGTCGATCATCTTGCCCGTGAGTGCGACTTCTGCTTCCTTGGAACGCCATGGGGCGGGTGCTACACCACCGAGTACAATACTGGCGGTTTTGCAGGTTTTCCCGTCCATTTCGAAAACGCCTGCAACGCTTGACAGTGCGAAATCAGGAGCACCTTTTTCACGCGCCTTCAAATAGCAGCTTTTGGTATTCGGTTTCGCTGCTGGCACCTCAATCTCAACGACGATTTCGTTGGGTTCAAGTACGTTTTCGCGGAATGGGTTGGTTGCGGGCAAAGTAAAGAATTCCTCAAGCGAGATTGTTTTCTCACCTTCAGGTCCGACGATTTTCACGGAGGCACCTAAAGCTATCAATGCTGGCGCAAGGTCTGAAGGATGCACGATGTAGACCGGATCGCCGCCGAGAATAGCGTGGTATTTGCTCAAGCCATCCACTGCATAGCAGGTGTCTCCACCCTTTTTGAGACAGTTGATGGTTTCGTCGCGGTAATACCAGCATCGTGGTCTCTGGCAGAGGTTTCCACCGAGTGTGCCGACGTTCCGTATCTGTGGTGTGGCAACGGAGGCTGCTGCCTGTGCCAACACAGTATAGTGGTGTTGAATCGTTGGGTGTCTTGCGATGTCATCAATGGTGGTTAATGCCCCGATTTTTAAACCCGATGCATCGGCATTGATACCATCCATCCCGGGTAATGTCTTGAGATTAACGAGGGTCTTTGGGGTTTCAACATATTCTTTGATCTCCCCGAGAAGGTCTGTGCCCCCGGCGATAAGCATGACTTCTCCCCATGCGCTTTCACTCAGAAGTGAAGTGACCTGCTCGAGACTGGTGGCGTTAATGTAACTAAATTTTTCCATTGTTTACCTCCTTATGCGTTCTTCTCGGCAAGCGCGGTGAGAATCTTATCGGGTGTTATCGGTACTTCTCGAATTCGCACGCCAATTGCGTTGTAAACAGCGTTGGCGATAGCCCCAAGTGTTGGAATACACACGGGTTCACCGATACCTGTAACTCTGCGGTGCGTATCGAAAACGATGGCTTTAATCTCAGGGATCTCAAAAGTTCCGGGAACTTTGTAATCCTCGAGGTTCGCGTTAAGCATCCGTCCAGTGTATGGGTCCATCACGCGCTCTTCGAGTATGGCTTGACCTAATCCCATGATGACGCCACCATTAATCTGGCTCTCTGTGGTCAGGCGATTAATCGCCAGACCGCAATCTTGAACGGCAACAATCTTGAGAACCTTGAGGGCCCCGGTCTCGATATCGACTTCAACTTCGGCAAACTGTGTGCCAGCCGCACCGTTTTGGCGGAGTTCTTCATCCCAATGTCCACCTTCGCTGATGCTTTCCATACCAAGTTGCCCTGCTGCCTGATTCCAGGTAATCGTCTTAGTTCTATCAGAAACAACGTAGATTGTTCCAGTGCCGACGCGAAGATCGCCAACAGGTGCTTCAAGCATTGGGGCGATCCGCTCAAACAACTTCTGTTTTGCCGCTGCAGCAGCTGTTTTGATGACAGGTGCAACGGATGGAGTTGTCTGACTCCCGCCACTGCCGCCAGAGGGAAGTCCCGGTTGACTATCGCCGACTCTTACCTTGATGTCACTTGGGGCGAGTCCAAGTTCTTCGGCGACAATGATTGCGATCACAGTACGTATACCAGTTCCAATGTCCTGTGTTCCAGTAACTGCTTCGACAGTCCCATCGGAATTAATAGTAACGCGTGCTTCTGTGCCGCGTCCGCCGCCGCCACCCCATAGACCGCTTCCGACGCCCATACCCCGTTTTTTCACACCTGTACCGGAGCCAGCGACGCTGTTGCGGCGATGCCATCCAATCTCTTGGGCACCAAGGGTGTATTGTGCTTGGCGCACCTCGTTTGCATCGTTGATACGCCGGAACTCTAACGGATTCATTCCGAGTTTCTCGGCAAGTTCGTCCATCAGAGAGTCCATCGCAAATGCCGCTTGTGGGTGTCCGGGAGCACGCATCGCGCGTTGGTTCCCGGCGTTAACAGCAATATTCACTTTTTCGGTGTGCAGGTTTGGTACATGATAGACGTAGGGTGCTTGAAAACCAGCACCACTGGAGATACCACCAGTACCGTGGCCCTTCATATCGTAAGCTATAAGGCGTCCGTCGCGTGTCGCACCTGCACGGACATGCTGCGTCATTGAGGGGCGATTGCCAGCGACGAGGTGCTCCGCCTTACGGGTTAGCATCAACTTCACGGGTTTACCGCTGATTCGTGCCAATTCCGCAGCGGCGTGTCCTTCTACGCCAGGACTAAATTTGCTTCCAAATCCGCCACCCATGTGTTCTGTGATAACTCTGACTTGGTTCGCCGGTAGTTCAAAGCGTTGTGCAAAATCGTTACGGACCCCGAAAACACCTTGTGTAGATGCCCAAACAGTTAAGTTCTGCTCGTCTTCCCATTCGGCGACGTGTCCGTGGGTTTCCAAACAGACATGGGTCTGGACAGCCGTGCGGTAGGTAGCTTCTACCTCGACAGCGGCTTCAGCGAATCCTGCTTCGAGGTTGCCATCTTCTCTGATGTTGGGTTCGCTCTGATTGCCCGTCCAATCATCTCGAATTTGCGGTGCCCCATCCGCCATCGCATCTTCTTCTGTGACGACGTGCGGTAACTCCTCCAGATCAACATGAATGCGTCGAATCGCATCTTTGGCGATGTCATCCGTTTCCGCTGCAACTGCGGCAATTTCTTGACCTTGGTAGCGGAGTTTATTTCCAATTTCAATGAGCGGTATAACTGCTTTGACCCCGGGTAGTGCTTCTGCCTCACTCATATCAATGCCCATAACGGTTGCGTGTGCAACTTCCGAACGCAAAATGCGTCCATAAAGCATACCCGGTCGATTCATGTCAAAAGTATATTTCGCTTTTCCAGTGACTTTGTCTTTACCGGATAAACGGGATATCCGTTTGCCGATAAGACGAGATTCACTTGCTTCTCCCCATGATGCCATGTGTTTTCCTCCTATAGATGACTGCTCCAATAGGACGACAGCCTGCTGTGTCCTGTCAAATAAGGCAGTAGGAATCACATCTTCTGTGATGCAGTTTTGACAGCGTCAAAGATAAACGGATAAGTTCCGCAGCGACATGTATTGCCAGACAGGCCCGTTTTGATTTCTTCGAGCGTCGGCTTTTTGTTCTCGTTCAACAGTGCTGCAGATGAAACGACGAAGCCGGGTGTACAGAAGCCGCACATCAGTGCGTCGTGTTGGACGAATGCTTCCTGAACTGGGTGCAAGTCGTCTCCGTTTGCTAATCCCTCAACGGTTGTTATCTGCTTGCCTTGTGCATCCATTGCAAGCATCATGCAAGCGTAGATCGATTTCCCGTCTACCATAACCGTGCAACCCCCACATTCACCTCGGTCGCAAATGAGTTTAGCACCGGTCAAGTCAACGTTGTTCCCACTTGTATCGATTCCGTCCCGTAAAACTGTCAAGAGTGTTGTGCGCGCTTCAACTTCAACCTCGTACGATTTCCCGTTAATGTTGAGCTGAATTGTTGCGCTGGAGATAGCGTTACCCGCTTGGGCTTCAGCGGCTTGCTCGCTGCCGATGAGGACACTGGGTGCGACCGTCGCTGCAACGGTCCCGGTGCCTACGCCCTTTAAGAAGTTCCGGCGCGAGATACTCGTCCCCTGTTTTTTTTCTTTATCGGACATACGTGCCTCCTTCAGTTGTGCGTTCAAATTAATATTTTAACATTACATTCACTGCGTTGGTTGGACAATTCGTTATCTTTCGATTTCTCTCAGTATACCAAATCCGACTTTTTTTATCAATAAAAAAACGTGCAAGGTACAATTAGGTTTCGGTCTTTGGTTGCCAATTGTTAAAAATCTGATAGCCCATCATGTCAAACACAGTATGGTTGCAAACCAAAATTACCACTTTTTTATACGACTTAATCTGTTGCGAATATGAAAAATTGATTGGCAATTTTTCTCAGAATAGGGTATTATATTAACATCTTGTAGCACTCATACTGGATAATTGCGCAAGCAAAATATTACAAAGAAGCGGTTCTGTCTATTAGACGCTAAACGAAAAGGAGCTATCATGGCTGCAAATACGTTTGAAATTACTGACGATACGTTTGAAGGAATGGTGATTACATCAGACACACCGATTGTTGTTGACTTTTGGGCGGAGTGGTGTGGTCCGTGCAAAATGATTGCGCCAATCTTGGAGGAACTCGCCGACGAGAATTCAGACGCATTCAAAGTCGGGAAAGTCAATGTTGATGATAACCGCCAAACGGCAATGCAATACGGCGTTCGGAGCATCCCGACGCTTCTTGTGTTCAAAGACGGGAAAGTTGCAGGACAGATTGTCGGTGCAATGCCTAAAGACGCACTTAAGAAAAAAATCTTAGACGCACTATAAGTGCCGTACCCCCTAATTATACCTCTGGGAAATGAAAGATTGGAAGACTGGAAGAATTAAATTTTCTTTTCCGCTCTTCCTATCTTTTTGTCTTTTTTAGGTTCGCTATGTTCTGGCAATTTGTCTATAATATGCTTGTTATTCCCACAATGTTTGTCGGCTTTCATACTGCCGGGTGTTGCAATCCTAAAATTCGGGAGGGCATCAGAGGGCGTAAAGGCGTATTTGCGGAACTAACCAACCAACTCCAGACAGCACGAAATTTAGAAAAGACAGTATGGTTTCACTTTACCTCCGTCGGCGAATTTGAGCAGGCGAAACCACTCATTGAAGCGATTTATGGAGAGACTCGGATTGTTCTAACCTTTTTTTCACCGTCCGTGGCATCCAACGCCAGATCCTATTCCTACGCCGATGCTGCCGCGTATCTCCCGTTTGATACACCGCGAAGTGCCGAATGCTTGATACAACTTATTGAACCTGCGTTAATAATTTTTTCAAAATTCGATATTTGGCCCAACCTTGTTTGGAAAGCCTCTAAACACGATATTCCTATTATCGTGGTTGCAGGGACGCTCCACGCCGAATCGAAGCGACTGTCTCGCTTCGCAAAGCCATTTTTTCGGAGTGTACATCGACATATTCGAGTGCATTGTGCGATTTCGGAAGCGGACGCTGGTCGCTTTCAAGAACTCTGCTCACCAGCACATGAAATCGTTGTTACCGGTGATACCCGCTACGAACAGGTCTACCGACGGGCGACTGCTGTTGAACCTGGCCCTGAATTTTTCCACAGCCAGAAAAGTCTAAAACGCCCTATCTTCATTGCTGGTAGCACGTACACAGAGGATGAGAAAGTATTGTTGCCTGCTTACCAACTGCTGCGCCGAAATATACCCGAAGATTTCCCGCATCTGATTTTGGTTCCGCACGAGCCAACACCTGAACGGATAAAGGCAATTCGTGGACATCTGGATCGGGAAAGATTAATACATGTCTGCTTTTCTGAACTGATGCCTGAGGCAGGTTTATCGGCGGTAGATGTATTAGTCGTTGACAAAATGGGCATGCTTGCGAGGTTGTATGGGGTCGCAGATATAGCGTTTGTTGGTGGAAGTTTTCGTGGGAGTGTTCATAATGTGATGGAACCTGCCGCAATGGCAAAGCCTGTTATTTTCGGTCCAACTATCCAGAATGCATACGAGGCATCTCTCCTCGTGGATCGGGGCGCGGCGAAACTGGTGCATACTGTACAACAATTAGCGGATGCGGCCATGGCGTGGCTGGAAGATGAGACGGCGCGGGCGGCAGCAGGCAATATCGGAAAGCAAGTGATTGAGGAAAACCTGGGTGCGGTGGCGCGGACTTTAGAGCATTTGCGGAAGTATGTGTAACGGGGCAAAAAATGTTCGGAATGATTGATTTAGGGCTTGGAATAGTCAATTTCCAATTGGTTAAGCTTTTCGCGGATCATCTGTTCTATAATTTCCATTGAATAAGTTTTTGTCCATGGGAGTGCCGCTTTTAAGTCTATTTGTTCATTGGGTTGTGTATGACCGTCTCGGTCGTTTTGCCTACGAAGCGCGTTAAGACTCATTGTGTTTGACTTCTTACTGTTGCATGGTTGACAGAGAAGTGATCGGTTGTCTATATGGTTTGTCCCACCATCACTTTTAGGGATAATGTGGTCAAGCTGTAGATAGCGTTCGTCAGGCGGAATGAAGTTACACCCCCAACATTGAACTCCGAATTGCTTAAGAAGGATTCCGCGCATTTCAGCATGGGTAAGTGGGTTTTCAGGTTCGGCAGAATAGACTTGTGCTAATTCAGGGGCAGTTTGATCGTTTTTATCTGTACGTTTAGGTGGTTCAGTCTGGTAGTGCATTTCGTAGGGTTGCATTTGTCTGTCAAGCCATTTTTTATCGATCGCGTGTTTCTCAATGTATTCCCGATCTTTGCGTGATATTCCCATTAGACGGGTGATAATATGGTAGCGTGCGTCTTTTCGTCTATCAATGCCGAGCCAACGTCGGTTGAGATTTTGCGCGGCTATAATAGTAGTTGCACACCCACAAAACGGGTCTAATACAAGGTCACCTTCCTCACTGCTGGCTTTAATAATGCGTTCATAGAGAGCGAGTGGTTTTTGATCAGGGGAACCTGTACGTTCTTTTGCCATGTTGTTTATTGTTGGTATTCTCCAAACGTCGTGTATTAACTTTCCTTTCTCGTTTGGACTGTACCGTGGGTCGCCATAACTACCGGATGCTTTTACCCAATTACTATCCGGTGAGTATGGTTCGCGCATACTATCCCAATTAAAAGGGGTTGCTTTACTTTTGGCATAGAAGAAAATTGTGTCATGCTTACGACCAAGGAATTTTCTTGATGTTGACGCAACGTTGTAATAATGCCAAACGATTTCATTCCGAAAGTTATTTTTTCCCCAAATCGCATCCATACACGTTTTGATATAGTGACTTGCAGTTGGATCACAGTGGAGGTAGATAGAACCTGCAGGTTTTAAGATGCGGTGCATTTCAAGTAGTCTGACACTGAGGAAACAGAGAAATGCAGCGGTATCTTCACCTTGACAATGTTTGGCTGCGTCGATTGCATGGTAAAGTGCTTCATGGTTGTCTTTGATTTCTTCAAGCCATTTCGGATGTACTTCGTTCCATTTCCATTGGTCAGGCAGTGTGTCAGTGTCGCCCCATTTCCAGTTGTCAACATAGAATCCTGCCGTCCCACTCCGGTTTCGTTTGGTATTAAACGGAGGGTCAGTGGCGATAAGGTCTACTGTCTCGCTATTCATTCCTCGCAGGACAATCAAATTATCCATTTCATAAAGTGTGTTATCTAAGAAATTCTGTGTCATACAAAACACTCCTTATTTCAGTAGGTCAATTTGAGGAAAGCATACCTCGGATCCACACAACGGTTTGCTCCACTTTTTCTCCTACTTCATACACTACATCTCCTTAGCAAAATACGGATTTTATAAACACGCTGCTCTTATAGGATCAAAGACTATATTTCACCTATACATCACCTTAAAAATACCGAAATTTCGGTTAATAAATTCCTTCACAATGTTGATTTAACATTAACAAGAGTTTTGTGCTACAGAAATCCTTTCAAACTCACGGTATAATATATTGTGGTTCCAGGATACATCAATTTCCGTTTGCTTCTAAAGCCCGTTGGAAGTCCTCCACGCTTTCTGCAAGGATTGCGGCGCGATGCAACTGCTCAAGGTGTCGCAGGTCGTCTATCGCCTCCAATGCTGGCTTGAAGGTATGTGCTGTGTCGAACTGGAATCGGAGTGCTAATGCCTCAAGGATATGTTTACGAGTACTCTCTCTTTCGCTTTGTTGGCGTGCTTCCGCTGTGGCTTTCTCTGTCCAATATTCAATAATATTAGATTGCTGCATGGTTTCCTTTCGCGTCATGAATTGAGTCAATCATAGCATACATTTGGAATATGGGTCAAATTTTTAGATCAGTTTGAAGTGTAAAGTTTTTGGTATGAATCTGATTCTCTTTCTTATGGGAAAACTCTAGGTTTTTGCTTTGGTGGCAAGTGGGTTTTCTTTGTCAAAAGCCCATTGCCCCGGATTGTCAATAATATACTGACGAATGTGATTCAGGGAGTCGTCATTTCGGATGATATGTTCATAGTAGTTCCGCTGCCATAATCGTCGGTGAAACGGTTTCCATTTCATCATTTTTACGCCACGCGTATATTCTACGGTGGTCAAAGATTTATAAGCACCAATTACGTCGCCCAAGGCGGGTAGGGCATCCACGAGGGATGCCCCTACAGTGGATTTGTGATCCCTGTGTTGGTTAATTATGATGATACCGTGCAAATGGTTCGGCATGACCACAAATGTATCAATCGCAATCGTTGGGAATCGATTGGATAATGCCTTCCAGATTCGGCCCGCCATTTTGCCAGCTTCGTTCAATTGTATTTCCGTGCCGATCACCTCACCAAACAGACACAATCTATCTTGAAGGACAATGTTCACGAAATAAGCCCCTGCTTGTCTATAGTCGTACTCCTTTAAACGTAGCGACCGGCGGTGATGATTTTCTTGGTTGTATGTCACTGTTATTCCCTTTCCTCTATGGACAACCCGTGTAGTTCTTATGGGCAGGCACAAGGCCTGCCCCTACGGTGTGTGGTATTATATTTAATGGGTGTTCCTGAAATATATCGTTTGTGAGATACCTCTTGTGGTTATCCGTGAATATCGTCTGTAGGGGCAACCCTTGTGGTTGCCCTATTTAGAATTGGATGTCTGATAGCGAATTGTTAGAAGTGGACGCAGGTTTTCATCAGCTGCCTCTTTTGACGAGAAAACGATAGGGGCATTGCCATCTTGCAGCGCAAAAAGATATCCGTAATTATAATCAGGGTTCGCTACCCAAAAGCGGACTGCCTCGGTGAGCAAGGCACTTTCAAACGTCCAACGTTTCCCCGCTCCACTAATTTCGCATGTTCCATCAATACGATGGGCAATATCCTCAGAACCGTTATAATCGCTTTCGTTATCACCGTCTATTCCGGCTAACATCGCTTGCGCGGGCGGTTTATTCCACGGGAGGTTACGGTGCAACGCGCTGTTGTAGGTGAGTTCATTGTCTTCTGCGCGTTCAGAAGTGCCTCTCCCCTCTCGCCACGGGAGCAGGACACGTCGGAAAAGTACGGTCTGTGCAGCATCTGTTTCACACTCTTGTACATGTAGGCTTATCGTTGCTTCTAAGACCTGTGTCGGCTCTCGGATGCCTATATCTTCAAACGCATCATATAGGTCAAAGGCGGCAAAAAAGACACTGCCTGTCGGATCGCATAGGAGAGTCGGTGCCGCACCAGCATTGTTATTTCGAGTCTTACGGTCTTTGTTGACAAGCAGCGTTGTATCCTGTAAACCGCCAGAGAATGTAACAGCATCGCCTGTGCCGAAGGTAATTTCATTTACAGGTGGAAGTGTTATGACTATCCCTGTTTGTGAATGTGGGAGTGTGAGATGGTAGGTTTTCTCTATCTCCAATGGTGTCGTGAGCAGCAAGACGCGGTTCAGTCGTGGATCGAGCAGGGCATATTCCAGTTGGACATCTGGTGCGATTAAATAATTATCAAGGTCTTCCGCGGTTTCTGCTTGCAATTGTCCGTTGAATTGTAACTGAATCGCCGTTTGTGAAAGTGGGACTGCTTCCAGCAGTTTTGGGAAGTCTGCTGAGTTGGCGGCTGAGATGTGCCAGAGTAGCAGTGAAAAAAATATTAGAAACCTGTACGCTACGCTAAAATGTATCTTCAAAATAAACCTCCGAGGTCATTTTCTGCTTCTACTGCACATCTGCTGTGATAAACACAGCGTTCAAGACATCCCGCTCCTGCTGTCCAGAAGGTTTGTTAATAACTGCATCATTGACCACGAAGGTGCTGGAGGAACCACCGTCAAGATTAATCGCTTCCTTTGCTCCGAGTTCGATAAGAATGCTGGCGAGTTCATAGAGGGTTAGACCGGTACTATACTTTGGTTGCCGTCCGTCTGCGACTACCAAAAAGAGTGTATCTGCATTATAACCGAGTGCTGTTCGGGGTTCGTGGCTGAGATTTAGCACAGATGATCGTTTGCCGGGTGTGTGTCGTTTTTCGGCGTTGTGCATCTCTTCGAGCGTTTCATTTATCTTTCCATTTTTGAGGAGACGGAGCCGTCCGCCTATAGCGTGGCGAGCCTGATTCCATTCAGGTGGGGAGAGGGAGAGTGTGAGCGTGCCGTTTGCCCCGGCGTTGAACTTGGAAATGCTTTGATCTTTTAGTCTCGCGTTAATCCAGAGCACTGCGCCATCTCTCGGAATTAGGCTGTTTCCATCCTGTGAAACGTCTTTTACACGGTAGGGGTACTTGTAGTTCGGAGTCAAAGGGAGTGAGAGTCCACTGATTATTACCTCTCTACCTCGGCGGCGGTTGGTGCGCGTCGATTCTCCGAGACGCGGTGTATAGAGTGTTACCTGACACCCATCAAGCCTACGCTGGTTGATACAGCCGAGCGATAGCGTATGCGTGCCTATTTCAACACTGGCTTTCATCTCAACGGAAGAACTTAGGAATTCGCCGGATGCCGTTACGCCGAAACACGCCTCGGTATCAGTGGGTTGTGTGATCAATTCGCCATCTTGGATGTGCAAGTTCTCTAATACGCCGCCGTAACCACGCATATCACCGAGGACACCAAAGCCGCCATTGACTGCGACGAGAACGCGCCGATCTCCACCTTGGGTGCGCCGGTTTGCCATGGAGCGCACAGTCTCTTTACCGAGGACTTGCGCGTTTGCAAGTGCCACCTCGAAGTGCAGTGTCGGCTCGTGCCGCGACATCTCAGCAACGTAGAGCACACATGTTTCGACATCCCAATTGTAACGATAGATTTGGATACCGGGTGTTGCGTCCGGAAATAACACCTCTTTGCTACCACCGGCTTGTGTGAGGGTGGTTGTCATCAAAAGCAGACAGATGATGGTGGGGAATCTATACATTACTACGAGAAATCTCAACGGCAAAATAGTTAATCGGTTGCTCAATCGGTGGGTGCAGCTTCTTAACGATGAGATGGATCTCTTCGACTGCGAATTCAGTTAAAATTACTGTTGCGATTTTTTCAGCGAGTGCCTCAATGAGTTGGAAGGACTGCTGCGTGCCAATCTCAACGATACGTGTGACGACTGCAGCGTAATTGATTGTATCTGTAAGTGTATCGGTCCCGCCAGCATTTGCAAGGTCACAGCCTAAAGTAGCATCAATTTCATAATGGCCACCAACTTGGCGTTCCGCTTCTGGAACGCCGTGATGGCCATGAAATCGGATGCCTTTGAGGATGAGTTTGTCCATTGTTTTAGCGGAGCTTGCAAGCCAAAACTTGCTATTGATCCTATTCTTCTTCGATTTCTCCGAAGGTATGGGCGGGATTGACCATGTCTTTAACCTGTTTTCCGTGCTTTCCTCCGGTATAATCGATAGCACGAATTTTCCAATCCGTACCGTCCTTTTTCAGTGCGGAAATCAGATCTCCCCCTTGGTTGCCCCATTTGTATGCACCCCGCAAAATGGCTTCTTTGCCTCGACTATCAATAGCGATGTAGGTGATGTCAACTTCCATTTTCCCACCGCGGAGTCGGAAAATTCCCGCCCATGCTTTCGATACTGCCTTTCCGCCTTCGTTTTTTTCAAAGGTACCAGCCCAAAATGTCCAAGCAGTGAAAATATCTTTGCTTTCGCCTGAGAGCCAGACTTCTGTGAGCGTATCCTCGTCCTTATCGCCGTGAGCGACAGTGTACACCGCGTAAAGATCACGAATAGCTTGCTCCTCAGCAGCAAAGTCAATATCTCTTCCCACGGTTGGCGTTTCTTCCGCTGGCTGAGATGCCGTCGTGGTTGGGGTTTGCGTTTCGGTCGATTCGGGCTCCGGGTCGTCTCCACCACAGGCGATCATGCCGGTGACAAACAGCATGATGATGAAATAACATATCGCTTTCGGTTTCATTGTTTACCTCCTGCGTTAATTCCAAAATAGGTGAATCACATTCACACTGTCCCTTTATTGTATCAGAATTTTCAATAAATATCAACATAATTTTAGATTTTGCTGAAGGTTTATAGTAATGGGGTCAATTAATGATAAAGTTAGTGGTTATCAGTTGATAGGAAGAGTCGAATGGTTGTGAGTTTGTCCCTACAGGTGGACTGAATGAATCTGATGACTTTTCCATAGCCATTCAATTGTCGGTTTTTCGATCCCTTTTTGAAACTCCAGACCGGGTAGGCGCGGTTTCCTAACCGTACTGGATCTTAAAAAAACGCGGGAAACACAATAATTTCTTAAAACTGAATGGTTCTGATGATTTTTCACTAAGAAGTTGCCTCAGAACCGATTTTATGCTATACTTTGTAGTGTAACTGACATGTTGTTAACCTCCACAATTCTGTTGCAAAGGAATCCTTATGAATGTCACAGTTAAATACTTTGCCGTATGCCACGAAATGTTAGATAGATCTGAAGAAGAGATGGACCTGCCAGACGGTGCTACTGTCAAAACAATTTTACAACGTCTTGAGGAAGAATGGCCCGAAATCGCTGAGTTTTATGAAGTGATGCAAATGTCCGTCAATTGGGAATACGCTACCGAAAATACCGAACTCGCCGAGGGAGATGAGGTTGCCTTGATTCCACCTGTGACGGGGGGATGCGATGTTTAAAATAACCACCGAAGTTATTACGGGCGCGGAAGTGCGTGAAGCGGTAGAGGGCCCCGATGCTGGGGCAGTAACGTTATTCTTTGGCACAGTTCGGAATAACACCCATGGCAGAGCGGTGAAACATCTTGAATATGAGGCGTACCCGCCGATGGCAGAGAAAAAGATGTCAGAGATCTCACAAGAGGTCTCAAAGAAATGGGGACTTGATCGTGTTGCGATGATTCATCGCGTTGGAAGGCTGGAGATTGGAGAGGTAAGTGTTGCTGTAGCGGTTGCTTCACCGCATCGCAAAGCGGCGTTTGAAGCATGCCAATATGCAATGGATCGCCTTAAACAGATTGTTCCTATCTGGAAACGGGAAGTGTGGGCAGACGGTGAAGCGGAATGGGTAAAACCAGATGCTGTCTTTTTCGATACGCCTGATATGCGTAAAACCTCTCAATAGATTGACTGGCTCCCTAATAACATAAGAAGTCTGTAAGTGGCACTCTATACCAAACCTACGTGTAGGAAAGATTGAGTGCCATTTACTTATCTGCTGGAGGTGTTTAACCTACGCAAAACCGTTTCACAAATTGATCAAAAACGGAAACACCTTTGGGAAACTGATCTAATGCCATCCACTCATCCACCGTATGCGCTTGGAGAATACTGCCGGGTCCGATAATGACGGTCTCCATGTGCTGTGCGAAGACGGCAGCATCGGTGCCGTAGGCGACGGTTTGAGGTTCGGTTTCGCCGGTTATTTCAAGTGCGGCTTGGATAATTTCTGCATCGGGTGGTGTGCGTACCGGCGGGGCATTAATATACAGATCAAATATTAACCCATGCTTTTCTGCTGAATCGCGTGCGCGGTTTATCCATATTTGTGCATTATCTCCAGGCATTGGGCGGTAGTTGATACAACATACGCTTAACGGCGAAGTAATATTTCCTGGACACTCGCCATCACTGATAGTGATATTCCAATCCGTAAAAGCTGGTGTGAATTCATCGTTGAAATACCGAGTATTGGTTGTCAATTCGTGATAAATATCCCGCATTTCTGCGAGAAAGGGAATTAACTTTAGATTCGCGTTGTCGCCTTCACCTGTACTGCTGTGCGCTGCACGCCCGTGGGCTGTGGCAGTAAAGCGGACAGTCCCTTTGTGGGCATATACTGCATGGAGTTCTGTCGGTTCACCGACGACCCCATACTTCGGAAAGCCGTGCTTTTTGAACATCTGCGACTTTTCGGCAACTGCAATTGCCCCAAGATAGCCCACCTCTTCATCAGCGGTGATTACGACGTAAAGCGGTGCTTTTAAATCTGATGCTGCATAGTGTGACGCGACTTCAATCATACACGCGACACTGCCCTTCATATCACAACTACCTCTGCCGTACATCTTTCCATCAGCAATCCGCGCTTCAAACGGATCCATCGACCAGCCAATAGCGGGTACGGTATCTATGTGTCCGAGCAGTGCCAGCCCACGTTCGTCCGTATTGTGTCCTTTGCGTCCTATCAAGTTCACTTTTAGCACGCCCGCTGGGTCCCTATATTCAACCCGTTCCACTTCGCAATCAATGGATTCTAACGTTTCAGTTAGAAAATCCATAACTTCAACGTTGCTAAGCGGGCTTACAGTATTGTATCCAATGAGAGTTTGGGTTAATTCTTTTGCATCCATGGTTAGAGATTTTACAAAAAGTGGAGAAGTTTGTCAAGGATTTCTTTAGTGGTTATCAGTTACCAGTTGTCAGTTGATGTATTGTAGCACAAACTGTTAGTTTGTGCCGCGCTAAGTGAACTAAGGTATATCGCAAACTCTTACTACGAGGCAAGTTTGCAGTACAAGTCATTTTTATCGAACTCACGCTATGTTAGATATTCATAAACAGTAACGGCGATGCCGACAATGGCTGCGGTTTCTGTTCGCAAAATGTTTGTGCCAAGCGTTACTGGGATGCATCCGTTTTGAATCGCCGCGGCGATCTCTTGATCGGAAAATCCACCTTCGGGTCCAACGAAAAGCGCGATATCGCTTGTGCGAGGTGTTTCTCGCAAAACAGCCTTAATATGCTGGATCTCTCTGTGAGGGGCAATAAAGGTCTGTTCGGTGTGTGAACTGAGAAGAAGACAGAGCGAAAAGCTTTCGAGTTGCGCGAGAGCATCCGCGAATTGCTGCGCCTTGTGTAACTCAGGTAACCAAGCGCGCTTACACTGTTTGGTAGCAGAGATAAGGACACGGTGCCAACGCTCATATCGGTTTTGACTCGGTTTTCGTAACGCGTGTTCCGAGTGCAGTGGGACAATACGTGTAACGCCGAGTTCTGTAGTCTTTTGGAGAATCAACTCCATCTTGTCGTTTTTAGGGAGTCCTTGAAACAGGGTGAGTGTCGGTGAAGGTGTTGCGTGAAATTCATGCGTGTGAATACGGGCTTCGCTTGAAGATCGGTTTGTGGGTGTATCAAGAATCTCTGCAGTGTAAACGTTACCTCGCCCATCAATAATTCGGATAGTTTCGCCGGGTGTTATACGGAGGACCTTGCGAAGATGGTGATGCTCTGAACCTCGCACGCTAATCGCTATGGGGACCCCTGTAGCGGTGTCAGTGTCAATCTGAGAGGGTGGGACATAGAAGGTGTGCATCTGTCAAGGGCACCCTTTGCACTAAGAGAGTTGGCGTAATACCTTAGGTAGTGCCGTTCCGAAGTTTTTCAATAATTGTTTCTGGTTGTTGACTACCGAAGATAGCAGTGCCTGCTACGAGAATCGTAGCACCTTGACGAATTGCGAGCGGCGCAATTTCTGTGGTTACGCCACCATCGACAGAAATCTCAAGCGGCCGCTTCAATTTCGGAGATATCTGGTGCAGTTCTGCTATTTTCTCAATGGCACTATGTTGAAAGGTTTGGCCCCCGAATCCGGGTTCAACACTCATTGGGAGTACTAAGTCAAGGTCTGACAGATAGGGCATAACTGCGGAGATTGCTGTTTTCGGACGAAGTGCCAGTCCGCTTTTAAGTCCGTGTGATTTGATCGCTGAAATTACCGTCTCCGGTTTATCTGAACTTTCGATGTGAAAAGTAATGAGATCGGCACCGCTTGCGGCAAGTGCGTCGATATAACGGAGCGGGTGCGTCACCATGATGTGGACATCGAAAGGAATCTGTGTTATTTGGCGTACAGCAGCGATGAAGGGTGGACTGATGGCAAAATTTGGAACGAATTCACCGTCCATAACGTCAAAATGCAGCATATCAGCACCGGCGGCAACTATCCGTTTAACTTCTTCACCGAGGCAGCTGAAGTCGGCAGCGAGTAGTGAGGGGGCAATTTTAGGGGTATAAATTTGTTTTGTCCTTGATCTTTTGCTAATTATAAATCACTTCTGGTAATTTCTCTCCATTTTCATAGATAATCACCCGTGTTTTTCCGAAAACCCGAACTCCTGTTTGTTCCAAGTCAATCACTGTACCAGGGGCGTAAGGTTGATCTATTTCAGTGCGTTCGCCGTAGTCGTCAATTATAACAATTCTGACATGGCGCGATCGAGTTCCTTCTTCACTGACAAGATGCTTGTGAGGTAGGGGTTTACCAATGTTTTCAGTTGTGCCTTGTGCTCCGCTGATTTCAAGAAGCACAATATCTCCGGTTTGGACCATCGCTTCGGCTGGTGGTTTATGCGTGATAATTGATCCTTGTGGGATTGTCGGATGAGAACTATATTGCGTTTCAATCTTCAGTCCGACCCCTTCGAGTGTGGACACAACGTCGTTAGCGAGTTGGTTTTGGAAATTCGGAAGTTGTATAGATTGTGGTGTGGGACCGCGGCTCACCAACAGGTTAACTGGACTTCCGCGCCGTTGACCTCCACCTTCCGGTGGTGTTTGGGCAATAACCGTTCCCTGTACATAATTTTCAGAGTGGACGTATGCGACCCGATTGGGACGAAATCCAGCAGATGTGAGAACCTCAAAAGCTGCATCCTGCGATTTGCCAATCACAGACGGAACGGGCGTTAATTCCGCACCGATACTCACTGTGATCTGAACGGGCTGATAATACTTGATTCTAAAATTAGCCTGTGGGCTTTGTGCAATGATTTCACCTTTGGGGGCATCACTGCTTGCTTCTTGAATATCTTTTGCGGGCTGAAGACCAGCGCCATCGAGGATACGGATAGCTTCATAATAGGTTTTACCGGTAATGTTCGGGACGAGCACCTCTTCGGTCCGAATCCATCTCGGAATAACCACAAAAACAATTAGCAAGCCGACTATACCGAGCAGAATCAGGAGATAAAGGAAGACCTTGAGTGTAGCAAATAGGGTATTATTAAGGCTATTCATGATTGACTTGTTTCAGAAATCGCTCACCTGTTTGAAGTTGATAGCCGTTGATAAAATCGTGTGCTTCCATTGTTTTTTTAGTCGCAGGTTGAATTTGTAGCAGTTGGAGTGTACCTTCTGCTGTCGCGACAAGCAGTTTTTGTTTCTCGACTATTTCGAGGGTCCCTGGTGATGCGACGTATGTCCGTGGATGTGGCTGGCAACTGATAATCTTGAGCCGGAGGTCTTCCCGAAAGAAGGTATACGCGCCTGGCCATATCGCTGTTCCTCTCACGAGATTGTGGATGGCTGTTGCTGGTTGATTCCAGTCGATGTGTCCTGTCTCTTTTGTCAAACGTGGGGCATGCGTCGCCTCCGCCTCGTTTTGCGGAGTCGCTGGCGGTGAAGCGTTCTCTGGCATATCCGATAGCACTTGGACGAGTCGTTTTGCACCGAGATTAGCTAACTGTTCTGACAAGGTTAAAGCCGTGTCTGTATCGCTGATCGGGATACGTTCTGAGCAGATGATGTCGCCTGTATCCTCACCTGCATCCAGTAACATAAGCGTTACACCGGTTTCGGTTTCTCCGTTGATTAATGCCCACTGAATAGGGGCAGCACCGCGATACTTTGGGAGAAGGGAGGGATGTAGATTGATGGTGCCACATGGTGGAATATCTAAGACTGTCTGCGGCAAAAGTTGACCAAAAGCGGCAACAACAATTACATCGGGAGAGAGGTGTTTAAGGGTGCCTATGAACTTCGACTTTCTTACCCGTTCAGGTTGATAAATAGGTAAGTTGTGTTCCGTTGCGACTATTTTGACAGGTGGCGGGTTGAGCCGTTTCCCGCGCCCACTCCGTCGGTCGGGTTGTGTGACGACACCGACGAGTTCAAAATTGTGGAAGATGAGTTCTCTGAGTGCTGGAACAGCAAACTCACTGGTACCCATGAAGAGAATACGCATTTTGTAACTGTACGGTCTTTCGACAGATTCACTCGGTTCAGAAACGAATTTGAATGAATGATATTGCGAGACCAGCAGCGGGGTCGTTTGCCCATCTGTTCAGTCCCTTGTTCATTGATTCTTGTAGGGAGCTATTTCCATATCTTGCTGTATATGGTGTGGTGTTGGATAGACGAGCGATTGGCCCTTCTATAGGTTCTTCCTCTTCGGGCGGTGGTGATGGCGTTCGTTCTGGAACACGCGGTGCAGACCGATCTACGTTGCGGGTATGTAACCAATCCCATAGTCCTATGAACAGGGATAAGGAGACTGCGCCAGCACCGATGAATCGATAGTCTACCGGTGACAATTCAGGTGCGAATTGATTCTCAGTGTACATTTTTATTCCACGGACGATCGCGTAACTGTGGATAGCCGTGAATGGAAGCGAACTCAACGTAATAATCTCAAAGCGGCGTAGTGCGCTTTCGCTGTACTCTTCGTGTTCCTCCTGTTGTGGCTGTCCTGGCGGCGTCGTCTGAAATTGCGCATTTGCGTCGAATCCCAAAGAAAAGGCGACTAAGCTCAGCACGAATAGTTGAATGGTAAATTTATACATACGTCACGTTCCTAAACCAAAAGTAGTGAATTTATAGTAGATTTTTAGAATGATTTAGACATTGTGAATTGGCGAGGAATGTAAAGCAAAGACAAATTATGCTTTATAGCATAATTTGGAAACCTTGAAGAAACACCCCGGCAAAAACCCTACCACGATGGGACGTTTACCTGTTTCTACGATCTCAGAAATCAAGTTTGATGGTCGATATTACGATTGCGGAAAAGGTAAACAATTAACATGCCTGCTCCGATACAAACTGAGACATCAGCGACGTTGAAGGTTGGCCAAAACAGTTCTTTGCTTGCTATGCCGAATTGGAGAAAATCAACGACTTCACCCAATCGGATCCGATCAATGAAATTTCCAATAGCGCCACCGAGCAGAAAGCCGAGTGAAACCTGCATCCAACGACTCTTCCTGAATCGTAAGTAATAAGCAAAGATGAAGGCTAAGGCGGCGATGGTAATCAAAATAAGTAAGATTCTGTGTCCGGCGAGCACACCAAAAGCCGCGCCAGTATTTCTATCGTGCCGGAGATTGAAGAAGCCCGGAATGATTGGAATTACCTCTGTAATTTGAGTGATATGGGTTTGCACGAGCCATTTGGTACTCCAATCAAGTATTAGCATTGGAATCGCTACGCTCATCAGGGGAATGACAGTTTGCCAATTAGATATTTTAGGTTTCTGCATTATAGGTATTTTTGAGTGCCTCCCATTCCACTTTTGCATCATTCTTCTTGGTACGGGAAGCCCGCAGACTTTGCCGAATAGCAGGCGACACAGAATGCCAGTTTTTCTGAAAAATGCTATAGTTGTTAGTTTTCTTATCTGTGGAAATCAGATGATGGAAGTGTTCTGCCAAAAAAGGCACCACTGGTGCGAAACGTTGGAGGAGTGCTGTGCTGATCTGTACGAGTGTATCTTGCGCTGTGTCGAGGGTTGTAGCATCGCGAGATTCTATCAGGCGCACGTAAAACTTGAGATCTCGCTCACAGAAATTGATTAACTTTTTCCACATTTCGTGAAAATGTCCATTTTGGCAAACTTGCTCTACCTCCTGCAAAAATTGGGCGGTGACGGTTATTGCAAGTGAATCGATAGTAAGATTCTGGTCGGTAGTTGCTTGGTTTATCCTGTCCGTATCCAGTGTTTTGAAGTTGGTGTCATCTGGATCAACTTCCCGATTCCTACCAGTGGTGTTGGATTGATCGTTTGCGTCCGTTTTTATGGTATCAGATTGTCGGTCAATTTTGTCCTGACCTTGATTTTCGGTATCGGTTTGGACGTTGTGCACTTCGTCAACGGGGAATTCGTAGAGGAGTACACTGATGCGTTCTAATAGCATGTGTAGTTGCTGATATTCGATTAAATAGCTTTCTGTGATTTTTTCAAGGCGTTGCTGGCTAATCTGTTGTGTCCCCAAATTGGGTGATATAGCGACGAGGCGCGATACGTCCGCAGGGTATTTGTTCAGGAGAATCTCTTCAATCTCAATTTTGCTGCCAATTTTTGGCATTACATTAAGTTTTAGTTGCTTAAAAGGTTGACTTTCTTTAATTGGGCGGCTTCTGGTAAGGGCGGCGGAGATAACACTGATTTCGGCTAACCAATTTATCCATTTAGAATCGCTGGGACTGGGTTGTGGAACAAACATGACACTGGTCGAACCACCGAGTGCTTTCTTGAAATCGGAGTTGTCGATAATTTGAAGTAAGTTGGCAAAGTGTCCATCAATGAGAGTTGCTTCTTTGCGGAATTCGTTTGAATCGCAGTTTGAACAATGTGTATCTGTAGGTAAAAGTTCCTCAACGCTTAATCGAAACCAGGATTCAAACCCGCGCTGAATGGAATTTCGAATAGCGCTGAGTGTGTTTTTATCAGTGAGAGGTTCGTCACACTGATCACAGAGAAGGATTGGTAGCGGCATTCCCCATTGGCGTTGTGCAGAAACTTGCAAATCTCTGAAATTCAGAACAGCATTTCGGACATCGGTAATATTTTTATGCTCGGTATCTCCATAATTATCCCAATGATCTTGAGCGTTGAGCGACTGAACAGTTGCATGATTGTTGGAGATGGAAAATACCCATTTTGAACATGGGCGAAAAACTGATAATTCCTTGCAACGGGGGCAGTGGGGTTCATGCCTTTCTTCGTTGTACATCTTCAAGAGATATCCGAACTTTTCCAATTGAGGAACAATGAACATTTCTGCATCAAATAGATATAAACCACACAATTGACCGGCTTCTTCTGTCAACCTTCCAGTTTCGTCGAAAATCGGTGTGAAAGCTATATTTAATTCCTGTGCGATATCGTAGCTAAGTTGATCGTGTGCTGGGTTTAGAGGCAGAACCCCAGATTTTAAAAGTGCTGTTGATTGTGAGTCAGGGAAGTTTTTGGCGAAAGATTTGGGGATCGGCGTGATCTTTAACTCTTTCGATGGAAAGAGTGGGTGCGCTACGGTGTACTGTGTGAGTTCGGTCGCTTTGAGTTCTTTAATACGTTTAGGTCTCCTTTGTCCTTTGGCAAGACTCCGACCAAAATCTTTCAGTTGCGGTTCCGAGAAAAGGAGAAATTCACCGGCGAATTGGGTGAGCCAATAAGTAGTATTTTCATTAATGCCGAGTTCAGTAGTGCCTGCTATTTCCCTAAGGTGTGGTAGTTGTACAATGAAAAAGACATTCGTGCCAAATTCCTCTAACCCGACATTGAAAGGAAACTTTACGTAGCCGTTCAATGTCTGTGTTGGCATCTGTATGAGGTTTGCTTCGTTAAGTGGCGTTGTACATTTGGGACACCATGGGCTGAGTTGAGGCAAGTCGTGGAGGTAGTCAGAATCTCGTAATCGGCTAATGAGAGCAATGAGTCTTGCCTCTTGTCGCGATTCAAGGGTCTTCTGTGAGGTATCCCAGTCAGCGAAGATACCGAGTTGATGAAATTTTTGTTTCTGGACTTCTAATTCCTGTTTGTGGCGTGCCCGACAGCGTTTCCGAAGGACGGATAGTTTGATTGGAGATTTAGATTTTGCTGCTGCGATGACCTGTTCTTCAATCCAGAGCGGATAGGTTTCCCATGCGGGGACGTATGTGACTTGATGTCCCTGCATGAGCTCAGCTTTGAGAAAGATGTCCTGACAAATCTTTCTACAAAGCGTGTCAAGAGTCAGTAGGTGGACGGGTGTAGGCATCTCGCGAAGGACATAAGTTTGGGCTTCAGAGGTGTGATGTGTTTGCCTCGTCTTCGCACTTGATGTGTTCGTTTTTTTGTTCACTATGGTGTAAATATTGGCATTTGCCCAGGTGTCTAAGATCGCTTTTTCTTGTATGCGATCAGTTGACTCGTGAATCTCTGATACCTTGGTTGCTTTGCCTTGTTTACGTGTCGCGCTTTTTGCGGAGGAATTTCCTTTTTTCATATTTTTCCTACTGTTGCCTTTGAAGCACTCACCGTTTTAGCGAACGGGTTTCGGGTGAGATTCCACTTTATTTCTGAGAGCTACCTTTCAGTTTTTAATTTCATCAAGCGAACTGCGACATCCATCTTATGGCAAGAGCATCCGATTCAGGATCATTAACAGGAGAATTAGTATAAAAGGTGAAATATCGATACCGAGGTTCCGGGACATTGGTCCAAGTGCTCTACGGATTGGGCTCAAAGCTGGCTCCACGATACGACTTGTCATCCAGTAGATTTGCCTGATGGCTGAGTTTTGCGTGCCAAAAACGAACCAGGAAAGAATGGCATTTGCTATAGAACTCATAGCGAGTACGCGCTAAGCCTGGTTGAAAGTTATACGAAAGTTAA
>JAPPNJ010000128.1 GCA_028818705.1 Candidatus Poribacteria bacterium | reverse complement strand
GAGGTTCTGATACGACTTGCTGAGGATCGCGGCATTCCAGCCGGTGAGCTTATCAAAGAGTGGGTTCTTGAGCGTATTGATGAAGCGTTAGACTTTGATACCTAACCGTTTTTCGGAAGGTTGGGCGGAGAGGCAATTCACGGCACTACGAAATGACTTCACGGACGCGTCTGTAGATGTCCTGCAATGGTAGTTCACATCCAATAGAAGCAAGGCTTAACACATCTTCAGGCGAGCGAAACTCTGTCTGCACCCACTGCGTCTTGAGAAGGCGATACTGTTCAACCCGAACTCTATCCTGCGAAACAAGGACATATTCCTGCAAAGAGGTGAGTTCTTGGTAATGCCTAAATTTTTCGCCTTTGTCATACGCTTCGGTTGATGGCGAAAGCACCTCTACAACAAGGATAGGATTGAGGAGTGTGTCAAAGACATTATCCTCAAAATGAGGGTTCCCGCAAACGACAACCACATCTGGATAAAAATACGAACCCATCGGACTCGTCCGAACGCGCATGTCGTTGGTGTAGACTAAACATTCACGCCCTCGCAATTGGATGTTAAGTTCAGTCCCTATATCAAGTGTAATGAGATTGTGTGCGTTACTTGCTCCGGACATGGCGAGTATTTCGCCGTTAATGTATTCACTTTTCAATGTCGCCTTGCGTTCCGAGGCAAGATATTCCCCTGGCGTTAGGAGCGTTTCTGCAGCGAGTGATGACATGTTTGCCTCCACGGATCGGATGAGTCTTACATCGAATTATAGCATATTGGCTCGGAAATTTGCATTTTAATTTGCAAAAATGTGTTAGATGTGTTAGATTTTAAATCACAAATCATGTTGACTTACTATCTGCTGTCTATTGAGGCTTGTCTTGCTGTCTATTGAGGCTTGTCTTATAGAAAGGCGCAAAAATGAATCTCTCAAATTGGCTTGAGAAGTGGGGCATGTCGTCTCTGAAAATTATGCCTCCTTTTCTACAAATGGAATGGACACCAAAAGCAGCTGACAGAAATGCGGCTTGGGCACTCTATATTGAATTGTTGACCCGGATTGCCACACAACCACTGCCTATTGAGCATGGAGATGAGAAAACGGCTTTAGACAGTGTGTACTCGTTGTTTGAAACTACGAGAGAAGTTATCAGAGCACACGGACCGGAGTGTATTAACTTCACAAAAATCGCGATTGTTGTTCTCAATCAAGTCGTTCGTCCGTTTACTGCAAAGTGGCATCGGAAAAGTCTTTCGGGCGACTTTGAAGACGAAACGGAACGTGCTGTTTTTCGCGAAGAACTCGCCGCGCTGCAGGCGGAGTTACGCAAGTATTCTCGAATGCTGGCAGATATCGCTGGGGTTGAGGATTTAACCGACCTTGAAGAAACGGAAGACACCGTGTAGCTGAGGTTCGTAATCATATAATTTCTTGTAGGAAGGGTCTCCAAATCCCGACATTGAAAAGAGAGAACTTTCAGATGAGCGATCGCCATAAGGTTTTCGTAAGTTACCACCATAAAAATGATCAAGCATACAGAGATCGTTTTGAGACGTTGTTTTCAGATATTTATGACATCATAGAGTCCAGATCCGTCCAAGATGGTGACATTGATCTCAATACCAGAACAGAAACTGTCCGTCAAATAATCCGGGACGATTACCTTCAAGATTCAACGGTGACAGTGGTTTTGATTGGCACAGAAACGTGGAAAAGGAAACACGTAGATTGGGAAATATCAGCGAGCATCAGTCACACAAAGGCGAGTGACCGTTCTGGGCTCATCGGTATTTTCTTACCTGCCCATCCCGATTACGGTAGGGATAAGTATAACCCCTACATCATACCGCCGCGTCTGTACCGTAATGCAGAATGCGGGTATGCAAAATTGTACGATTGGAGCACTAACCCTGATCATGTACAGGCGTGGATACATAAGGCCTTCAAGCGGAGAAAACAGAAGGATCTTAATCCACATAATTCTGATCCGTTGTTTGCAAATAACCGTTCCGGGGATAGATGGTACGAATGAACTTGTTTTGACTTTGTGTTGGTCGTTCTCGCAAATTTTAATTTGCAAAAATGTGTTAGATGTGTTGAAATTACGCATAATTCAATATATATAGGACTTACGCAAATTGAGCAAATATTGGAAGTTGAGACGCAAAAAGCGGCAATTTTATCCTTTAAACCCCCTAAATCCCCCTTATCAGGGGGACTTTAAGAGGGCATGCGTAAGTCCTAATATAGTTTCAGTGGTTTCGCAGCTCCATCTGCTCCCTGTAAAAGCCTTGGAACTACAACAAATCTATATGCGACGGCGTGCCAGTTTTTTCATCACTAAGTGTTAAGAGTAAGGGTAATTATGAGTCCGCAATTAATTCAAAAGATGGCTCAGATTGATAGTCAAGTTGAATTTGAATTGACAACAGCTAGTAAGGTATCAGGTCTTCTCAAAGAGATTGGTTCTGAGCATGTTTTGCTAGATACTGCTAACGGCCCAATAACAATTTTGGTGGATTCAATAATTAGTGTTCAGAGTCTAGTCAATGTTAATGACTTTGAATCTCCAGCTAATACTCCAGATTTGGATAATCAAATTAATACATCTGACCTTACAAGTTCCAAATCGAATGAGATTAAAGTCTTAGATTCTGCAAATCTTCCTCCGACCGAAATAGAGACATCTGAAGATACAGACGTTAACACTAAACCAACATCTTCGGTTCCAGGGGAAATAGAAGCCTCTGACGATGCAGATGCTAATACGGAATCAACAGACCTTGTTTCAGAAGAGGTAAAAGAGTCTCATAATGCAGATGCTAGCATAGAATCAACAGACGCGCCTCTAAAGGAGATAGAGGAATCTGATAATATAGACGCTAACACGGAATCAGAAGACTCCATTGATTTTGAAGAACAAGCTTCTGAACAACTTGATGAAATTGATAAACGGTTTAAAAACGAAATTGAGGGTGCTAAAATTGAATTGATACCCCCAGACTTTACCTTTCCAGCAAACGAATTGCAAGGTTGGCAAAATTCAGATATTGCCGGCAAGTGGTTGCAAATCAAGAATAAGTATGAGAACGCTCAGAGAATCAATGAATTAAGTACTAAATTTGGTAGAATCCAACCACTTCTTATTGAACTCACCCCTTTAGTTAGACGTTTCCGAAATTCACCATCACTAAAACGGGCATTTGCCTATTTTAACGCTCTTTCACATCCAGATGATTGGCAAAAGACAATTCATACCTATCAAGAAGTGGCGATTACTTCAGATGACTCTAATGATTGGTTTAATGTCGCGGTATCTGCGTTGAATCTTAATAAAGAAGAACTGGCATGCTATAGTCTGGAGAAATTTTTCCACGGTGTTTCGGTTATTGACGCACCTGATGCGTGGTATGTTTATGTCAGTCTCATAGAAAAATTCAACAACCTTTCTGCCTTCCGTGAACTGTGTAAAAAAGACGAAAACGATGTTGTTGAGGATGAAATTGAGGTTTTATTAGATGCGGCTATATATCTGTTAAAAAAGAAGATTGCTGCGGAATTCGCGATAGAAATTGTACAAAGACAAATTAAAGGCGAATCTGCTGAATCTCTGCTAAAAGAAGTGTGTCAAAAACTATGTGGTCAGTCTGCTGCATCTTATCGTCAATTTTTGTCCCAATTCATGAACGATAGGATTGCTGCAGAGGAAAAAATACGTCCGACAACTCCTGAGCCAATTCATCCGCTGAAACGGTCTACTCCTGACGCAAAACAATATGAGATTCAAACGAAATGGATGCAGAATAACCTCTCGAATGCTCTTTACAGAAGTGCGGAGCAAGAGGATCAAAACGGGAACCTTGAAGAGGCAGAGCGTCTTTATCAAGACTGTATCGATCAAGATATCAAACGTGACAGTGCAATCAAGAATTTAGCGATGGTCCTCGTTCGATTAGGACGATCGGCAGAAGCAGTAGGACTCCTTGAAGATAATCGCCAAAAAGTTAAAGATAAACGGGCTTTAGATAACGTCTTAATTGCTGTATATCCTGCTGCAGCTCAGTATGAGAAAGCAATTGACTTGCTTAACGAAGCCCTCAAGCAAGCCCAGGATCATGAACGAAGATCGCGAATTCGCATGCAAATAGCGAACACTTATATTAAGTTAGAAGATTATGTAAATGCCGAGGGCCAATTGCGCCGAGTTCAGAAGTTGCGACCGCAAAATATTACTGTACAAAGGAATCTTGCCTTTTGTCTCTCAAAGCAAAATCGTTATGATGAAGCAAAGCAGATTTTAAATAAAATTCCGAGTGCATATCCTGCTCCGAAAACCAGAGAACTATTAGAAGCAATTGAAAGAGCACAGAGGACTGGTAAATTTAACCTTGATGAAGACACTATCATTGAGATTGAAACTGTTCTTTCATATTTTTCGGGTGAATTAAGCGATTTTACACAATTTTTCTTAAATCGGTGTGCGTTTGACGGTGTTGCCCCTGAGCGAGTGAGCGAAGGGAAATACACAGGTTCTGATAAAGATTTTCGATATGATATATCAAGGCTTGAAGACGTAGCTAAACAATTAGGTACAAGACGGCCACGCGATCGCGGTCACTATTATCTCTCAGCTGCAAGAATCTATTTTGATTTGGGTGGTAATCAAAATTTATTTTATCGTTACCTCTGCCGGAGTTTTGCTTCAAGAGGTGATGCTGCGGTGAGTGAAAATAAACATTTGGATACTGTTAAAGAGTGGTATTGTGAGGCATTAACTGCTTATGATGGAGATAAGACACGTCGTAGAAGAGATGAGCAGGATGCAGTTAATTCCCTCGTCAGGTATCTATATTCAACATTAGGACCTGCCCATATTGATCTAACTCCGAATACCCAAACTTTCGACAAAGTAGTGAGAGATGTGATTAACAACCATCCAGAGAAGAAAAAAGTTTTTGATGCCATTGCGTATCTTGTTTTACACAGTCGATTTGCTGCCGATAGGGTTTTGAACCGTCTATACGGTAATGAAACTTTAAGGACGATGGCTGTTGAGTATTTAAAAGAAATGGATATAGAGGTCCCTGATGTAATGAAACGGCTCGTTGATTTCGTCCATCCATGGAACGAGTTGCGAAATAAAAAATCCAATGCAGATCGTGACACATCAGACAAATTACGACTATTGAACAACTTTGATCTTACTACGTCGTGGTTAGAAGATAACATTAGATTTGCAGAAGACATTCGATCAAGTTTGTCCTTTGAATTAGATCGACAGCGAGTTGGAGAGTTGCAGAGGATCCTTGAAAGTGCATTGGAACTTTGCAAACAGGTAACGTTTGAAGAACGAGAACGCTTGTGTTTTCAACTTCATAGTTTTTGTCAGGATCTACTTAGAGACATTGAAGAAAGCCCGACGAAAGTATCTGTAGAAGATGTTTATCCTATTACTGAAGCAATTCAAGATAAAGTGGACGCATATCTCAATGAGCTTTACGAGGCTTCAAAACCGCAATTGAACCTTAGACTACCTGTGGAATCTTATGTTCCTGATACTGACCGGCAAATAGAGGTGCAGATTGTATTAGAAAATGAGAGAGGTAGGAGTCCCGCTGAGTCGTTGGAGTTAATCGTTCAGGAGGACAAAACATTTTTTATGGTGACAGAATCGAAGATTAAACAGAATGAATCTTTACGTGGAGGAGAACAGTCAATTCTGACAGTTCCATTGCGCGTAACTCCGCATGCTTTACAATCCCAAACATTTTCTTTATCCCTCTGTGCTCAGTATCGTACTCGGACAGAAGAACAATTACAAACTCCAATTCAGGATCTCTCCATCCGACTCTACTCAGAAGATGAGTTTGAGAAAATAGAAAACCCCTATGCTGCTTATGCTGAAGGTGGTATTGTTGGCGATACGAATATGTTCTTCGGGCGTGAAGAGTTAATCCAAAATATTGCACAAGCTATCCGAGAATCTCGTACACAAAGCAAGTCTGTCATGGTATTTGGGCAAAAGCGATCTGGTAAATCTTCGGTGTTATATCACCTAAAAGAGTCGCTCCGGGAAGATACAGAACTTCTTATCCTTGATTTAGGAAATATGTCTACGCTTCTGGATCAACATGCCCAAACCTCACTCTTGCACCAATTTCTCAATGGTATTTTAAGAGCACTTGAACGTGCGATTCAGCGAAAACAACGTGACGGTTTAAGTTCCCTTGAACTTGCTATTCCTGGTAGAGAATTCTACGATCATCCAGCACCTCTGCAACTCTTTGAAGACACTTTTGTGAGACTAAAAGATTTGACTGCCGATCAAACAGGTCAAGAAGATTGGCGTGGCGTAAGGGTTGTCCTCCTGATAGATGAATTTCAGTATATCTACGAGCCAATCATTAAAGGTGAGATTCCTGACTTATTCATGCAGAATTGGAAAGCTTTATTGCAAGCAAACTATTTTAGTGCTGTGTTGGTCGGACAAGATGTGATGCAGAAGTTCAAGCTCCGATTCCCCAATGAGTTTGGCACAATGCAGGATGAACGAGTCACCTATCTCAAGGAAGAAGATGCACGTGAACTTATTGATGAACCCATACGCATTGGTGGAAGACAAGGCGACAGCCGTTATCGGGAACAAGCAATTGAGCGGATTTTAGATCTCACTGCGGGAAGTCCATTCTATATTCAAATTATTTGCAACCGTCTCGTTGACTACATGAATGTGAAGCGCGCTGGGCTGGTAACAGAAGCGGATGTAGAACAAGTCAAAAATGAACTCATACACGACGTAAATGCCCTTGGTTTAGACAAATTTGATAATCTCATCAATTCGGGAGATACATCACCGGATGCTATTTCAGATGAAGATGCTCTAAAAATCCTGAAAACTATTGCTGACAATAGTAATAGGACAGATCCTTGTCATCGCGATAAAATCGTTTGTGAAACCAATTTACCAATTGATACAATTCTGGATGATCTTGTGAATCGGGATGTTGTTAAACGCCGCGATCAATCTTATCAAATTCAGGTTGGGCTTTTCAAAGAGTGGTTTGTTGTTAACGGATAAAAGGAAACAGCATGAATCCATTTGCTAACTACGGTAGAATCGTCCATGGGGACCGCTTCATTGGACGTGAGACAATTGTGAACAATATCGAAAACCGTATTATTCATCCCGATAATCCGGGGAATCTTGTTATCATTGGGATGCACCGTATCGGCAAAAGCAGCCTAGCACACAAGGCGATCATTGAACAGAAAGATAACCTAATCAGAAAAGGGGTTCTACCTATTTGGATGGGGGTTGCTTCATACGATCTGCCGTCGGATTTTTTCCACGCGCTTGTAAAGAGATGTGTTAGAGAAATGACAAGGTTAGATTGGTTATCACACGCGGTTCAAAACTTAGCTAACTACGCATTGGAAATTGAAGATTCGTGGGACGAGATTAAAGACTTTTTTATAGAAGTTAAAGAAATCGGGTATCAGATGCTCCTTATTCTTGATGAATTTGATCACGCGCGGCATCTCTTCAAAGGAAACACGGCCTTTCAACGTTTACGAGAACTAGCTGATTACCCAGATTACGGGTTTTCGCTTGTTCTAACGTCTCGTCGAAGTATTAGAGATATTGAGCGTTTAGCAGGATCAACCTCCCCGTTTCACAATATTTTTCAGGTTCAACGTTTGGGAATGTTTAATAATGACGACTTAGAAATCTACTTTTCCCGGTTTTCAGATATTGGAATTTCAATTTCTGACGAACAGAAAACACGTGTGTTGTTCTATTGTGGAGCACACCCCTATTTGCTGGAAATGTTAGGTTGGGAAATTGTTGAGGGATTTCGTCAAAATCAGGAACAAGAGATTGATGTTGACGAAGCCGCTGATAATATTCAGCAGTCTATTTTTGATCATTATGATGACATGATTCGGTTATTACGGGAGGAAGAAACCCTTAATAAACTTCTCCAGATTTTGTTTGGGCCTGTTATTGATGTCAAGCAGCCTGATGTGACCGAACTTCAGAGCTATGGTTTGATCATACCAAATGAAAATGAAACTTACTCAGCCTATTCAGAACACCTTCATGATTACCTTAAAATACATGAACGTTCAACAGAATTCATTAATGATTTACATGCGATTTGGAGTAAAACTGAGAACGCACTTCGCGAGATTATTACAACAATTATGTCTGATCTGTATGGGGATAATTGGATTGCAGAACTAGAGAAGACACGTCCTAACTTTAAAAAGAATATCTTTGACCCTTGTCGTGACAGACAACAACATGAAGAAAGGATTTTTGCAGAAAGAGCATCACAAAATTTAATTGATTTTACCTATCCTGCACAGTTATTTGATATTATTTGCGCGAAGGGACTATGGCAGTCCCATTTTCAGGCAATCTTTGGCGAAAATCAAAATTATTGGGGAGAACGCAGTAGGTTTCTTACGAAGTGTAGAACTCCATTGGGACATAATCGTGATAATATACTCAGACCAGATCAGCGTAAGATCTTTGAAGCGTACTGCGATGAAATTCTGGGAATATTGTCTTTCGTGAACTCCGCTTGACAATTCGGTTCGTGCAAGGTATAATTAAGAAAACGCAACAGGAAGCCGAGACTCACATATACCCATGAATCGAATTGACCAAAAATTTCAAGAACTCCGAGACCGAGGGGCGAGGGCATTTATGCCCTACGTCTGCGCGGGCGATCCGAACCCCGAACTTACCCCCAAACTCTTTCTCACGCTTGAGGAAGCCGGTGCAGACCTGATTGAACTCGGTGTCCCGTTTTCCGATCCAATCGCAGACGGACCGACCATCCAACGTGCAAGCGAACGCGCACTCGCACATAACATCTCACTCCAAGAGATTCTGGAGATTGTGGCATCCCTCCGTCCAGAGACGGACATCCCGATTGCTCTCATGAGTTACTATAATCCGATCTTTCGGATGGGAGAAGAAGTATTTTGCAAAGCAGCACAAGAGGCAGGCGTTGACGGTCTCATCGTGCCAGACCTGCCGCCAGAACAAGCGCAGCAACTCCTTGAGATCGCCCCACAATATAACCTTGCCACCATCTTTCTTGTCGCGCCGACAAGCCCACCAGAACGAATGAAATTAATTGCATCCGTCAGTACTGGATTTATCTATTGTGTTTCAGTAACGGGTGTAACAGGTGCGCGGACAAAATTATCAGACGAAGTCGCGCCGATGATCGCAGAATTACGAAAACATACAGATAAACCGATTAGTGTCGGTTTCGGTATATCAACGCCTGAGCAGGCAAAACAAGTCACTGAACTGGCTGATGGGGCGATTGTGGCGAGTGCTATTATCAATGTTTATGAGAAGCATATCAACGACGAGGCGAAATTACTCACCGCAGTGAAGGAATTCGCGTCAGATTTGGCAGCGGGTGTAAAAGCATAAGGTGTGATCCTGTTTCTGTATCCATCTGTTTTTCAGTGGACAAAGTGGATACTAAGATTACATGGAGGACTCAACACATGGCTTATAGCAATTTCACTTTACAAGCAGCACAAAAAACG
>JAPPNJ010000008.1 GCA_028818705.1 Candidatus Poribacteria bacterium | reverse complement strand
TTTCAACTTCACTTGGAGAAGTAATGAACCACTCGTTTCCAGGGGCATCTTGCTTATGCTTGCCTTGTAGTCTCAGAATGTTTTGTATTGTATTTTCCATTAAATTTAACTCATCTGTTTTAATAATGAGACCGACCTTGGGATATTCTGGAAGTGCCGTACGTGTTTGCGATAAAATTCTGCTAATAGGGTCATTTCTGGCTTTGCCAATTTTACATGGCCATGCTTCTTCACCCTGCAATTCTGCTAAATATTGATAAACAGGGTAATAGTAGAGGTAAACCGTTCCTTTACCGGAACCGATAGTCTTTTCAATATCTAAATTATCAAGCTCGGAATCTACACCTTTGTTGTCCTGAGTGCTTGAAGGGATCAACCAATGACCTTGACGAGGATTGTCTGCCTGTCCTTCTCGTTTCATTTTTGACAGTGCCATTGTAACAGGATGATGGCGTTTAGCCCTTGGTGCTAATCCGTCGCGTTCAAGATGCGTTTCATCTACAATCCTTATAATTTCTTGTTTTTGAACAGTTTGCCCTGTGAACAGTTCTTGAATAAGTTCTCGTGCTATATTTGGTGTGAGGGACTTTTTAACATATTTATATTGGTTATTCATACGCGTGTTCATCCTTGTTGTGTAATAAAGGGTAGTGCGGATTGGGATTATGTATAGTATGCCACGTTTTGACCTCAGAATCAAGTTTATTTCATCTCCGCCCAAGTTGTTGTCAATCTGTTTCTACTGGGCGTGACGGTGTAAGCCCCTGGGCTATATAATGCGATTTTCCAGACATTAACCAATCCTGTAATAACGTCTTCAATCCTACTACCGTCAAGGTTGGCACGTTGAATTTTACTGATACCCGTGTCCAAGTCATCACTCACCCAATAGACTTTCCCCACAATAGGGTCTAAGGCGAGAACGCTTACATTAGTCAATCCAGTGACAACATCTTCAACGTTATTGCCATCGAGATTAGCACGTTGAATCTTATTGCCATCGGCTGTCCAATAGAGTTTTCGCCCTACTCTATCTAATGCAATGTCGTGTGGACCCCGCAGCCCTCCAACGATATCCTCAGGGCTGCTGCCATCCAAGTTTGCACGCTGGATTTTACCGCCTTTTCCCCGCCGTTCTACATTTATCCAATACATCTTGTCGCCACCTATCTCTATATCGAAGTTTGTTGGGACCCTGATGCCGATATACAGGAGGTTTTTAGCGTCGGATCCATTCAGATTCGCAGACTGTATTGTCCCCAACAGGTCGTTTCCCCAATATATTCTACCTTTACCTGCATCGAGTGCGAGTCCGTATGGGTCAATCAACGCCTCGTGAGGTAGTTCAATTTTACCGCCTTCATGTGGAAACGCCTCTCCTTGACAACCCTTTTCATCGCATGCGATACGAAGCATACCGCCTTCGCGGAATTTGAATCCTATGACGATGTCTTCTATATTACGACCCGTGAAGTCGGCGCGCTGGATTTTACCTGTGCCGTAGTCCGTCCAGTACACCTTGCGTCTCAGTGTATCCAAGGCAATGGCTCTTGGGTCTTTCAGACCTGTGACGACATCTTTGACATAAGACCCGTCGAGATGTGCTCGCCGGACTTTTCCTGTTTGTGTTCTCCCGTCCCATTCTGTCCAATATATTTTTTTACCACCTTGTCCCTGACTCGTATGTTGTACGCTAAAGGTCAGCATCCCTCCCACAAGGAGGAAAATTAAGCACCTTTGCATTGCAAATAGACGTCTCATTTTGCCAACTCCTTTTCCAAATTGCCGTCCGCTGGTTGATCAATTCAATTCAGGCTATGGGTATTATAAGCGAGTAGCAAGTTTCGTGCCAGTCTGGGCTGTCCCGCGACTGGTATTTCTGGCAAAAATTGTACGAAATAGGGTAGGTGCAGTGTCACGTTGCACGAAATAGGGCAGTTTCGGGAGGGAAGTAAAGATTGTCCAAATCAGCCGGGCAGGAGCCGATACCCAATACCTGTAAAAAGTCCAACAACAATCCAGATACCACCGATAAAACACTCCCCTAACACAACACCTAAAACCAGCGGACGAAGTTTACGATACTGCGCAACACCACCGAACTTCAGAACCGTGTATTTGAGGAGCCAACCGAGGAAAAATGAACCCCAAAAACAAAAACTGGCATAACTCGTCATCAGCAAATAACCGATCGGATGTAATTTCCACCAGAGATAGTGGTGCCGCATCCAGAGCATCCCGAACATTGAGAGACCCCCAAAGATAAACGAACCGATCCGTTCCAATTCAATACCAGATGGGTTTTGGAGAATACTCGTGAGTCGAGTAAATGGAACCGTTGTGGAAATAAAATACGTCCAGTGCTGTAGGTTCACTGCACCGTGCGTATAGGCGAGGTCGAGAGAGGAATAGTAAGAGACCCCCATCGCCAAGACGATAGCGATACCCATCGCCAGCAGAAATGGACGCTGTCTGAGACGCAGCGGTTCCGCCAGCTTGAAGTTGTTCATCACTCCCGGCATCAGGATCTCTCGCATATCGAACATCAAAACCCGTTCGTAAGCGACCAATGTCCAACTCGGAGCATTTACACGCGCACTCCCGAACAGTGTAATCAAGAATTCACCTGGCAAGAAAGAATAGATAATAAACAGCAACCCACCATTGGCAACCATCCACGTGCCTACTGTTGTTATAGCGAGGAAGATACCGAGCATAAAAAGTGCCACCCACACACTCATCCCCGCGAGGCTACATATCAGCGTAAGCAGTAGCGTCCCAACAATCAACCCTCCGACTGCCCAGACGTAGGGCAGCGGTTCGTTACTATCATCACCTGCGTGTTTCCCAAAGATGGTAGCGAATGCCCGACCGAAATGTCGTTTACCGATAAGTAGGATAAATCCAATAAAGACCAACAGCGCCCCCATCTGTTGATTTTGATGGAAATTCCACTGGTTTACCTTTGAGCCAGTGGCGTAGATAAACACTGTTTCCATTTTTCCGAGCAGAAAGAAAAACCAGAAGCTGAACGAAATTTCGAGAGTGAGAAGGTAGACAATAGCAATGATTGATGGGTAGATAAAAAAGCGCACCGTAGGCCACCACGCTAAGGCGGATAACGGTTTTTCTGTGAAATATGTGGCGATCTCAAAATCAAGAGGTGGACGTGGAAGGGCTGGGAAGTAAAGATGTAATCCTCTCAAGCCGTGCAGTATAACAGGTATCGCAAAACCGAACCACATCAACGGCGATTTGAAGAATCGGTTCAGAAGATTACCACCCGATGGTTGTTGCATCATCTCCATCGGCAGTTGGACGATCGGAAAGGTGAATCGCTCGTGTTCTACCCACTGTTTGCGGAGGAGGACAGTCCAGCAGATCGTGACAAAATAGAAGATGAGGACAAACGCACTCCACCCTATAATCGGTTTCAACCATGCGCGCCACGGAATCGAATCCCCATCCGGTAATTTTTCATAGAAATAGAAGACCGCTTTCGGATCTGTCACGACCATCCAATCTGGGAGGTACTGATGAAAAAGGGTCGCCCATTCGTTTTCAGGCGTTGCGAAGTAGTATGGACTCACAGCGAGCGGGACGAGGTATCGCATCAGTCCTGAAGACGGAATACCCGATGCCACCAACATCATTCCCCAGACAACAAGAAGTTCACTCCCTTGCAATTCAGTACCAGGTTTCAACTTCCTGAGAAGGACGTTGATGCTGAGAGTGAAAACCAGCATGAAAAAGACAATAGTGATCGGAAGATGGTTACCTGCGAGATAAGTGCCGCCAACGTGAAAATCGTTATAGGGTGTAGCAAGGCATTGGCATATCACACCGAATATGCCGATAAGCACACTCCGCGCTGTGATACCGGTATAAGTGGAATGGGGAGTTTGTGGAAAGTTTTGGGAAGTGGAAGGAGATGTCATAGGAGATGTAGTTAGTTAATGAACAGCGATGTCTGTAAAAGAATCTGGACCTCCTCTAATTCATACTGAATGTTAGGCATCAGAACCAATGTGAGAGCGGACTTCGTTACTTTCTTTAGTGATCCGAATGAGAAACCGCAGTGCCTCGTTTACAGAGGCAGCATCTGGGAATACTTCAGCAACATCAGGTTCTAATTGAACGATGGATCCACCAAAGTGTTTCCGTTCGGGTCCCATTTTCCTTACTTGTAAACTTTTCAAATCGTACTCTGGTCGAAGTTCATCTTGGGTTGTTGTCTTATCTTTCTTCATAAGTTTCTCTTTCTGTGCATGTTGCTCTTCTCGCACTAATTAAACGAATTACATTACCGCGCTCGGTATATGATACGACCAATAGACGGCTCTGTACCGATTGTCCAATGATAATATACCTCTGTTCATCATAAGAGAGATCTGGATCATAAAAATCAATATAGAATGTATCATCAAAAACGGTTCGCGCTTCATCAAATGACACTCCATGTTTTGAAAGATTAGATGCTGCTTTGCTTCCGTTCCACTCAAACTCCATTAAAATTTAATCCCGCAAGTCAAATACAGTTTTCACCGTAGCCGTTTTGCCCGTATTCAAGGCTGTCTGGATGGCACGCTTATAGTCTTTCAGCGGAAAGAGAGCACTCACCAGTGGACGCAAGTGGGATTCCATCTTCTGAAGGAGTCGCATACCGAGCGTAAACGTATGCACCTGTTCACCGTTGTGCGTTTCGAGTCCGTATGCATAAACACCTGTTACGTTTAATTGTTTATACCAAATCGATGTCCAGTCGACATTTTTCGGTATCCCCGGCATACCGACTAAAATAACCTCACCGCCTGCGCGTGTAAAACGGAGCGCATCGTCTATCGTAACGCTGGTACCGATACAGTCAAAGGTCACATCTACACCACCGATTAATACCTGTTGTCCAAGTTCCGGTTGATGCGATTCCGCCCGTGTTAATTGACAGAAATCGGCATATCGTTGACTGTTTGGCGATAGTACATCGTCCGCACCGAGCGAACGCGCCAACTCTTGTTGGTGTGGATGTTTGGCAAAGATGATGATTCGGTTCCGATGACCAAGTATCCGAAGCGAGGCGACGGTGAGAAGTCCAATCGTACCACCACCAATCACACAGATAGTTGCTGTCCTGTTAGGCGGCACTTTCAGAACACCGTGTAGTGCACAGGCAAAGGGTTCGAGTAGCACAGCAGCTTCATCCGAGATACCGTCAGGTACAAGATGAAGTTGTGATTGATGTGCAAGAACGTATCGACTCCATCCACCTCCTGTATCGCGACAATAGCCGGTCTGAATGCCTGCGGAAATATCACCTTTTGTAATGTTTTCACAGTTTGCGAAACGCAAGTTTCGGCACTGATGACACTCTGGGGAAATCCCTCTCACCTTACACGACAAGGCGGGTTCAATGACCACACGTGCACCAACGCCGAAGCCATCCACCGCATCCCCCATCTCTGCAATCTCACCGACAATTTCATGTCCCAATACAAAAGGCGTGGACGTGAACGGCGAAAAGTAAGGGCTCCCTTTCGCGGTAATTGTTGCTAAATCGGAGCCACAGATACCGCTGAGTCGAGTCTTAACTTTGGCCCATTCAGGTGTTGGCAGTTGCGGCTCTGGAATGTCAACGAGACGCGTGCAGGAAAATGGCGACGTATAGAGACTTTGCCACCGTTTTCCGAGGTAACGCATCGCGAGATAACGTGGGATGCTTTTGGTGTATTGGACGGCTTTCACGATATTGTTTCCAAAGAGGTCTAGGACCCGTTCACCGAGGCTATTGCCTACGGAATGCCCAACGCAGCTTTTAAGCATTCATTTATTTCTTGCCTAGTTGCATAGTATAAGGTGAAAGTCTACCAATAATGCGAAGAATTAGATTTCGGTTGTACGCGATTAAATTTCCACATCGAACAACGGAATTAAGGATAAGCCCCGTTTGTTGCCCTTCAGAAGTCAAAATATCTATGAAATACTGTGTTGACGTTATACCCCTAGGGTTATCGCTACTACTAATAGGAGCAAGGATCGTATCAGCAAGCCGCTGATTCCATAGATCCGCTTGCACAACAAGGGCTGGACGTATCTTACTTGCAGTTTGATCGCTGTAAGGAAAATCGACGATGACTATCTCACCGCGTCGAACATTCATGATTTCTCTACAACTTCCCTTTCACAATCTCGCCGCGGATCGAGTTTATTGTAAACATCCATCGCTGGATCGTCCCATCCAACACTGAGTCCAACTTGAACAAGCAGCGCACGCTGTTCTTCTATCGTTAGCGGGTTTGCATCAGAGAATACGTGCTGTACCCGATCGAATATTTCTGCGGGCAATACGACATATTCCAAATGCGTCTTTGGATCAACAAGACGTATAGGCTGCCCGTTCGCATCCTGAATTGCTTCTTGGAGTTCTTTGGTTAGTTTCATCATTGTTTTTCCTCTTAGAACTATTATTGAGACCCTTCGTGCAGCTCTAAGCATAGTAACCCAGAACAGATCAAATGTCCACGATTGAATTGTGAGGTGTTTTCCAAGGCATAATCCACCCGTTAGTCAGTCTACTTATCTACGAGGGCTTTGAAAAACCAACGCTTGCTCCTTGGGCCCTTTATCAATTTTGTGCCTCTGATCCCTTCAAGAAGGCATCTATACCAAAGAGGTCTGGTAGGTTTGTTTCACGGGTTATCTTTTTCCCATTACTGTTTCGATTGCCCTGAGCAATGCTTCTTTGCGGTCTTTAATGAAACCCCAAAAATCATCCTCACAGAGAAACTCGGCGGAGATAAGATGAGAAGTAAGTATCTCATCTATTTTCGCCTCGTCTATATTTGCCGCTCTTATTTTTGGCAAATACTTTGAAGGAGCCTGCTCCTTTATGCTTCGATTTGTAGTACTCGAGAGGACAGTTTTGTTAACAATGCTATTGAAAATGTTGGATTCAATACCTTTACGTTTACACCAATCACTCGGGAATATGTGATGAATGTCAATATCACTGTCAGACGACACTTTGTTCTCAATAGAGGATCCTGTGAGAAAATCAAGACATCCATTATGTATAAACAATGCGATAGTCCCTTTATATACTGCGCTTCTGCGGTTTCGAACCTCAAGTAATTTATCCAATTGGAAATTCGCTTCTCGAACCGTTGAAGGTAAATCAGTTTCTTCTCTCAGCCAAGAAATTACTTCCGAGAAATCGTTAGCTATTCGCGTATCGATAGCACCAGCATACATCTCACCAAATACACCGCACCAGTACCATTGAGAAATTTTTTGGTCGTTATCCTCTTTTGCTTTATATGCCTTTATGAACTCTTCTGTTAGGGGTTCCTTTGACTCAAGAGTATCTTCTGACTGAAGAGCCTCAACGGCCGATTTGTATGCTGCATTAACATCAGCAAGGATTGCTGCAAGGGTAGTGAGTTGAGTTTGGTAGGGGACATCTTTCGCTCTAAATATTTTTAGGTCATTCAAAAACTTAACTGCTTGAATAAAACCTCCTTCAGTTATATTTGCCCATTTTTTATAGTCCTCTGCTGTCAACTGTAATCTAGATTGTCGTGTACAACTGGCTGTTGCTATGTCCGGATTTGCCTTGGTAGAAAGTAGTGTAAGTGTCCTCAGAAAATCGGTATTATTAAGGTCGTCCAGAACTGGATACTTTTTTAGACGTTTGGATCGCCCCTTCCAGTCCTCACGAAGCTGAAAGTTGTCTATAGCAAAGGAGGCAGTAAGTAATTCAAATACCGTAAGTTCTACACCTTTGGTGTTTAACTTTTCAAATATTAAACAAACGGCCTTTCGCGGTGTATCCTCGCGAAGACGAATAGTAGGCAAATTGTATTGTTTAAAGCATCCTATTACCTCGCGATTAAATGTATTGAACAACTCGCGCTTGGAAGGGTCTTGCTGCCAATGATCTTTGTATTCATCTCCCCAATCGTCTGAATCAAAGATTTTGTTGACTGGAAATATAGAATTTTCATATTCCATTTCGGTGGAATCGAGATCGATAATTTCTCCAGATGCTCTTTGGACTCTGCGATTGTCCCTACAAGAAAGAACCACCTTTTCACGGTCAATTTCATCGCTAAGGCATTTTTCTATGTCAAGATAGTAATACCGAGTAACTGGTTTTCCCTTAGTGTTTAAAGTGTAAACACCACATTCGGACTTTAGGGTTTGAAATAAGGCTGTTAACCGTTGTTGTCCATCTAAGATGAGCGTATTAGGTGACTCTATAACGTTCGCCCGATTAACCCCTTCAACGAGTCTTGTAAGGGATTTTTTACCATCAACCGCAAGTGTTAGAACTGCTCCGATAGGGAAAGCTTGAGATACACTTGCCAAGAGACTTCGGATCCGGTCATCATCCCATATCCAGTCCCGCTGAAAATCAGGAAGTTGTATTCTTCCCGTCCCTATATCTGTGAGTATTTCGGAAAGTAAAGGTCTATCAATATTGAAAGTACTCATCTCTATCTATTCTTTCTCTGCAAACTAATGCAGTGCTGCAATATAGTAAAATCCAAAAATATGTTTACACTTGTAGCATAGGCTGTTAGCCTGTGCATCCCTGAGACGAACATTCACACGTTCACATAACGATGTGAGTGTGTAAGTAATTGTCGGATCTACTATATTTGAAAATTTCTTAATGACTGCTATCAAATTTAACGCGCCTGTAAATGTGTTGCAACGGCAGCTCACACCTTATAGACACAAGCGGAACTATATCCACAAGGCCCCGAAATTCTGTCGGTATCCATTCAGGTTCTTGGCAGCGATACTGAACAACTTCTACGGTCTCTTGTGAAATCAGGATGTATTCTTGCAAAGAATCAATTTGACGATAGTGCGTGAATTTTTCGTCTTTGTCATACGTTTCAGTAGAGGCTGAAAGCACTTCTACAATAAGCGTCGGGTTCAGGAGTGTGTCAAAGGTGTTATCCTCGGCTCGCGGTTCCCCACAAACAACGACAATATCTGGATAAAAGTAGGATTCTGTTCGCCTAACCTTTACGCGCAGATCACCTGTACCAGCAACTTGACATTCTCCACCCATCAATTGGTTGTTAAGGTAAGTTGCTGTGTCCAACGTGATGAAGTTATGCACGAAACTGGCACCCGCCATCGCGAGTACCTCTCCGTTCACGTATTCGTTTTTGGTTGTTGTCTTACGTTCTGATTCAAGGTAGGCTTCAGGAGTTAAGTAAGTCAGTGCTGCCATAGGTGCCATCTGAGTGCCTCCTTCTCCGATATAATTCGTCTAAATCAGAGGCGGGACGAGGAAATCCCGCCTACACGCAAATTATTTACGCATTCGCCTCAGACTGATAGTACGCCATCAGAATCTCAGCGACTTCCGGGCGCGCAATCTCCGGTGGCAGCGGCTCACCTGCCGCGAGCATCTCGCGCTGCCTTGTACCAGAGATCTCGAAATAATCGTCTGCATCGTGCGGGTAGTCACGCATCATGACGATTTCATTGCGCTTTTTGCTCCATACAGTGAAATCACCACGGAAGATACCGATTTCGAGTGCGTCTTCAGGGATTGTGTCGAAAATCTCCTGTGCATCGAATGCGCCGTAGTAGT
>JAPPNJ010000052.1 GCA_028818705.1 Candidatus Poribacteria bacterium | reverse complement strand
CCCAAATTGAGGAACGCGATATTAGCAAAGAAGAAATTCAGGAAGCCATTGAGGAAGCAAGCCTCCTTGAAATCCCTGAACTGGAAAGAAACCTACCAGTTCTCGGTACAGTCGCAGTTGTTTCTCCGCTGTTCGGCTTGCTTGGAACAGTTACAGGTATGATTAGTGCGTTTACCACAATCGCACTTGAAGGTACCGGTGACCCACAGCAGCTTGCAGGTGGTATCTCACAGGCTCTGCTGACAACTGCTGCTGGCTTGACAGTCGCTATTCCGTGCTTGATTTTCTTCCAACTTTTCGATAGCTGGGTTAACAGGCACATGGTCGAAATTTCACAGGTTTCTACCGAAATCGTCAATCAACTGATTGTTGGTGAATCCAGCGGCGCATAGTCTTGGAACAGAAAGGGCGGATAATTCTACTCGCCCTTTTCTGAGAGGCTTTTTAAGGGTCTCAGGTTACTAAACCTTAGCCCGATTCTCATTAACGAGAAAGGAGACTTTGAAATGCAACAAGTCGGTGAAGCCAAATTGAGTCTGCTTGCTACCAAAATTAGGGAACGCAAGCCGCCAACGCTCAGTATGGCACCTATGATTGATTGCGTGTTCCTGCTCCTGATCTTCTTCATGGTGTCAACAACCTTCTCGCCGATTCCGGGTCTCCGCGTGCAGCTTCCGCCGCCGGGGAAACCCTCACCGGACAAACCGAAAGGGTTGACTGTCCGGATCGCGAACCCCGAACCGGGCGAGTATAAAGGCACCATGGTGTTGAATGATGTGGTCGTCCAGATTGAAGAAATGTTCAACCAATTCATCAACGCACCGGAAGAATCCAAGAACATGCTGATTATCCAGTCTGAGCGGGAAGTACTGCATGAACAGATTGTACAGGTGATGGATATTGCGAAACAGTCAGGTATAGATAAAATCGGATTCGCTATTGTCGCAAGAGACTGATAACTCTCAAGCGACAGTAATAGTAATCCTCTTTCTATAGAAGGAGACCTCAAATGGCTTTAAACTTAGCGCAACGGCGGAAATCAACCGAAGAAGATGACATTCCGATGGCACCAATGATTGATTGTGTCTTCTTGTTGCTCATTTTTTTCATGGTATCTGCTGTCATGAAGGCTCAACCGCCTTTCACCATCACTTTACCCGATTCCTCAACGCAGCACGAATTTACACGGAAGAAGTTTAATCTCTTCATTAGCAGTGACGGACGTATCTCAATTGATGATCAAGAGATGTTGACCCTGGAAGATATGGAGCTTTTCATTGCGGCGCATGAAAACCAGATCAGTACTCTGATTATCAAGGCGGACAAACGTGCCAAGCACGGTGTCGTCATTGACGTGGTAGAGCGGGCGAAAATGCGCTCCAGTAAAACGGAGGGGCTTGAAATCGCTTTCGCGGTATCGGAAGAAGACTGAGGAACGCAATGTAACTAAAAAAGGCAGCGTTTGCTGCCTTTTTTTTTTCCACTTATGTTTACACTTTGCCCCTTCGTAGGGGCTGGGTCACCCAGCCCCTACGAGTTACCGTGTGTGGAAATAATTATGGGATTTACTATAATCAGGCATCTATCGCCTCCGCGCTCTCCGAGTTGCGGCTCTCCTTTTAAGCTGGACAGGTGCCGGCAGTGGCGGTGGCGGTGGTGTTACAATCTTCCAAAAATATGGAAGGAACGCCTCCCAATGGGTAAGAATATTCTCAGCATGTTGACTATTGGTGTAGGCTGCGTGATTTTGTATAAGTGCCATCAGGCTCTTAATATCTGTCTCACCCGTTACCTTTTCTATTTTTACCCAATCCGAGTTGTACTTTTTCTCAAATTGCCCCTTTTCGTCTAAGACATAGGCGGTACCGCCTGTCATCCCAGCACCAAAATTTCTACCCGTTTCGCCGAGAATCACGACTGTCCCTGCTGTCATGTATTCACAACCGTGGTCCCCGACACTTTCAACGACAGCCGTTGCGCCACTATTTCGGACACAGAACCGTTCACCGACACCACCGGCTGCATAGAGTGTTCCACCCGTCGCGCCGTACAAGACCGTATTTCCAATGATCGTATTTTCATAAGTTTGGAACGGCACTGTTGGAGCGGGTTTGATAATAAGCTCTCCACCCGCCATGCCTTTGCCGACATAGTCATTGGCTTCGCCTGTTAACACGAATTGCACCCCACTAATACAGAAGGCACCGAAACTCTGTCCAGCACTGCCCTCAAAATGGCACTGAATTGTTCTATCAGGCAAACCCGCGTCGCCATACCGCCTCGCGATTTCACCGGATAACTTCGCGCCGACTGTCCGATGTGTGTTCCGGATAGCATAGGCGAGTTGGATAGATGTTTTCTGATCGACTGCTTCCTTTGCGTCCGTCAGAATCTGATCGTCCAGCGGAATGTCCTCTCGGTCGTTGCGTTCCTGTAGATGATAGCGCGGCTGTGTACCCGTTGGATCCGCCGGGGTCAGAATTTCACTTAAATCGAGCATCGCGGCCTTAGGATAATCTGCAAGGTCAATGGGTTGCAGCAATTCGGGACGCCCAATAATGTCGTTCAAAGATTTATGTCCGAGATTCGCGAGCATCGCTCGCACCTCGTTTGCTACACCGAGCATGAAGTTAACAACCATCTCTGGCGTACCTGGATACTTTGCTCGGAGCGCGGGGTCTTGCGTCGCTACGCCGACTGGACATGTATTGAGGTGGCATTGGCGCGCCATAACACATCCCGTTGCAACCATTGCTATTGTGCCGAAGCCGTATTCTTCTGCCCCCAACATCGCGGCGATCACAATATCGCGCCCGGAACGCATTCCGCCGTCTGCCCGTAAAACAACACGATCTCGCAATTCGTTTGTCACGAGTGCGCGTTGCGTTTCTGCGAGTCCGAGTTCCCAAGGTGTCCCTGCGTTCTTAATAGAACTCAGCGGTGATGCGCCGGTCCCCCCTTCATGTCCGCTGACTTGGATGACATCGGCGTAGCCTTTTGCGACTCCCGATGCGATGGTCCCCACCAGAAATTCGGACACAAGTTTCACGGCGACCTTTGCCTGCGGATTTGCCTGCTTCAAATCATAGATGAGCTGCGCCAAATCTTCAATAGAATAAATATCGTGGTGCGGTGGCGGCGAAATTAGCGGAACTCCCGGGACCGAGTGGCGGATAGAGGCGATTTCAGCGGTCACCTTGTGCCCGGGTATCTGCCCGCCTTCCCCAGGTTTAGACCCCTGCGCCATCTTAATTTCCAATTCTCTCGCCGAAATTAGGTATGTCGGTGTGACACCGAAACGTCCGGAGGCTACCTGTTTGATAGCACTTGAAGCGAGGTCGCCATTCGGCTGCGGCTTGAAGCGTGTAGGGCTTTCACCGCCTTCTCCACTTCCAGATTTTGCACCGAGGCGGTTCATTGCGATTGCCAAGGTCTCGTGCGTTTCACGGCTCAACGCTCCGAAAGACATACTACCCGTTGTAAAACGACGCACGATATCCTCGGCGGGTTCTACCTCTTCAATCGGGATAGGCGTACTCGGCTTGAATGCAAGCAGGTCACGCAAACTGGAAGGCTCACCGGTCTCAACAGCGTCAACATATTTCTCATAATCCTCCGCCTCACCAGCCTTGACAAACTTGTGGAGCGATTTAAACACGGTTGGATTGAACGCATGGAATTCACCATTTCTACGGAACCGAAAATAGCCTGCCTCTTCAAGCGATGCGTTGTCTTCGCTTCCCGAAAACGCTTTTGTGTGGAAATGGAGCGTCTCGGCAGCGATTTCAGTAAACCCGATACCACTCAAGCGTGATGTGGTGCCTGTAAAGCACTTATCAATAACCGTGGCATTGATACCAAGTGCCTCGAAAATCTGCGCGCCGCGGTAACTGGAGACCGTCGAAATCCCCATCTTCGCCATAATCTTCAAAATCCCTTTTTCGACGGTTGCCTTATAGGTTTCAACAGCTTTCGTTGCTGTGAGTCCTGCAAGTTCGTCATCCTCAGCGAGCTGAATGATCGTTGAAAACGCGAGATAAGGGTTGACTGCCGCCGCGCCATAACCGATGAGAACAGCAAAATGGTGTTCTTCCCTCGCATCTCCGGTTTCAGCGATAAGACTGACCCGCATCCGTTTGCCTTCTCGAATCAGATGGTGATGCACAGCACCAACAGCAAGTGCCATTGGAATTGGTGCGGAATCAGGGTTAACATCTTTATCGCTTAGCACGAGAAGTGTTGTTCCGGCACCAACTGCCTCGGAGGCACGTTGGCATAACGTCTCCAACGCGGTTTCCAACCCTTGTTCACCAGCAGATACTGGAAAACAGACAGAAAGCGTTTCTATCTGAAAATCGGATATATCCAACTCCCGTAATGCTTGTAAATCTGTATTTGCCAGGATGGGTGAAGGTAACCGGATAAGTCGGGCGTGTGCGTCAGTTTCCGTGAGTAGATTATGTCGCCGCCCGAGGTAAGTTGTGAGGGACATCACCAAGCGTTCCCGGATCGAGTCAATAGGTGGGTTGGTTACCTGAGCAAAACGTTGTTTGAAGTAACTGTAGAGCGAGCGGGGGTGCCGAGAAATCACAGCAGGTGGTGTATCATCACCCATCGAACCAACGGCTTCCTTCGCTTCTGTTACCATAGGTTTGATAAATCGCTCCACATCCTCGGTCATATAGCCGAAGGCTTTCTGGTACATCGGCAGCTGCTCAGGAACAGTTTCCGTCGCAGCAACAGCCCCGTCTTTTTCAGTCGGAAGCGTTACGATGCCTTTCTGCACCCACTCCGCATAAGGTTTCTGCTCAGCGACCGTCCGCTTAATCTCCGAATCTTTTAGCAGTTTCCCTTGTGCTGTATCTACAGCAATCATCTGTCCAGGTCCCAAACGCCCTTTTTCCACAACACAACTGTCGTCGAGTTCAATAATACCGACCTCAGACCCCATGACAACGGTTCCGTCATCTGTAACTTTATAGCGTGCCGGTCGTAAACCGTTTCTATCGAGACTTGCGCCAACGACAACCCCATCCGTAAATGCGACTGCTGCGGGGCCGTCCCAAGGTTCACTGACACATGAGAGGTACTCGTAACAGGCTTTGAGTACATCCGGCATATCCGGAATCTGTTCATACGCCTCCGGGATCAGACACATCATGGCGTGTAGGATATCTCGGTCAGAATGTGTTAACAACTCCAACACGTTATCCAAACTCATCGAATCGCTGCCGTGCTGATCAATAATGGGAACAAGTTTTTGGATATGTTCGTTCCAGAGGGGCGACTGCAAGTCGGCTTCACGCGCCCGCATCCAGTTCCGATTGCCCATCAAGGTGTTGATTTCACCGTTGTGCGCCAGTGTATGGAAGGGTTGAGCGAGCATCCATGTCGAAGAGGTATTTGTGCTGTAGCGTTGGTGGAAAACAGCAAGGGCTGCCTCAAAATTTGCATCTTCTAAGTCCGGATAAAATTGCGAGAGCTGCGGTGCTACCAGCAACCCTTTATAGACAACTGTTCGATGCGAAAAGGATGCGATATGGAATTCGTCAAGTCTTGTTGCTGTGATACGATGTTCTAACTCTTTGCATATCAGGTACAAGCGTCTTTCAAAGGCGTCGTCTGGTAGTTGTTCTGGGCGCCCGACCAACACCTGTTGAATTTCCGGCATCGTTTCCAAAGCCTTGGTACCAAGTGCAGAAAGGTCCAGGGGCACCGAACGCCATCCGAGGAGCGGCACGCCGTATTGTTGTAACGTCTTTTCGACGAGAGCGCGTCCCTGTGCTTGCGTACTCTGGTTGTGTCGCGGCAAGAAAATCATCCCGACACCCATATCATTTATCGATGCTAAGCGGACTCCAAGCTTCTCAAGTTCTTTTTGGAATAGTTTTTCCGGGATTTGTGTTAAGATACCTGCCCCGTCACCCGTCTTTGCGTCAGCCGCCACTGCGCCCCGATGCGTTAAATTTGTTACCGCTTGCGTCGCCATCTTGATAATCTCATGGCTCCGCTTCCCGAAGCGGTTCGCGATAAAACCAACGCCACAAGCATCTTTTTCATTGATATCTTTGTACATTTCTAAACTAACTCTCCATACATTCTTCTATGTTTCTTTTGCATTGGCAGTGTAGAGCGAGTGCCTTATACCTCGCCGTTTCGTATTTAATTTCCGGGGCGAGATTCGCGTGCCTTAGCCATAGCCCTTTTTATCAAGGTACAAACACATCGGAAAACGGACTTCGCTTTCAGGGTTGGTAGGTCTGTTGAAGGGCTTAAGTCGTCGGACGCTGACTACTCGTATCCTGCCGAAAATAGCGCGCCCCAAGGCAAGAGAGAGCCTCTCGCATCAACAGTGATTCGCGACCGGCTTGGCGGGCTTACATGCTTCAGTTTGAACCTCATTTTTTTGAGTCTAAACCGACTGTTAGTTCTAATATTATACCTCAATTTAAGCCAAAAGTCAAGTACATTCTCCTGAGTTCCTGAGTCTCCTGAGTCTCAAGGGAATAGTCGGTTTTGGAATCCCAACGCTTTAGCTTTGGGAGGAAAAACCGCCCTCTTGAATTAGACCATGGGTCTATATTGTGTAATAATCTTCCAAAAAAAACTAAACCTATTCTCTTTTGCAACGCCTAATATAATGTAGTGTAAGGTTGCGAGTTATGCTGCTGTTTCGCTATCCCCGTGTGCGACTTGTGTAAAGCTACAGCACGATACGGAAAAGAAACAGAGAGACGCTGCTGGCAGAGAGGACACTTTGCGTGTAATGGGAAACGAAAGTGCGTAACTGCACGTTCCCGCAAATAGCACTCGTCTATTTTTAGGGTGGCTTGCACCCTTCGTGGAGAGCGTTGGGTTACCGACCTCTGTGAAACGAGAAACATTAACGAAGCATGAGACTTGAGTTTATTACAAGTCCAAGTCTTTAGGCTTGGGTACATTGACTAGCCGACAGCACACCCATCACGCCTCGGATCCGAACCTGCGACAGCACTGCGCGGCAAGCGGCTGACGCGTTGCAACTGCGCCATGTTGGCAAATGACAGCAGAGCATCCAGGCCCAAATCGGTTTGGGGCGTACCCATCAAACATCCTCTTTCTCCCACTATAGCACCGCCTGCCTTTTTTGTCAAATTTAGCATTGATGCAACTTTACACACCCGATTGACATCTCATAAAATTTATAGTATACTTTCGCCATTGCGGAGTGGCTGAGTCTTCAGCCTCGTAGCGAACTCTAACATATTTTCAGGAGGTAATTAGAATGTCAAGACAAAGAATCGTCAAATATCCGCCTAAGCGAGGGAAACTCTCAAAATCAAAAATTGAACGAGCCGTAAAGGAGGTCCTTGAGGCGAGAGGGGTCCCTATAGAACCCAAACGTGACACCTATAAATATCATCTAAAGCAGGGTAACAGGATTATCCGCAGTGGAATCACGAACGACTTAGACCGCCGTGAAAAAGAACACCAGCGGAACTACGGTAAAGATGTTCATGTTCAACAGGTTGGAAACCGTACAACACGAGAAGGTGCGAGGGAATGGGAAAAGAAGCAACGGCGTGGCACGTCTTAGTTTTTGAGTCTTTTCGTTTCCCTTTTAGAAAAGAAAGAGGGTTTCGACCTATCCATAGATCAAAACCCTATAACAGAAATTCGTGTATTTACAGTCTACATCTCATACGATTAATTTATCACCTCAACAATCTGCATCGTTTTTATCGCCGAGTTTACCACTCTGCACGATAGAAATGAGAAAATCAACGGTATCCAAAGTCTGCTTGAGAATTCCGATGAATGCCTCTCGCTGCCCCAGACTATCAACCCCAAAGTAATTAGCAATTTTTTGGTAGTCGCCCCCTTTTCGATGGCCACTACCCTTGGATCGCAAGGTCTGAAGTTTTTGTAAAAAAGAGATTCGGTGATCGGCATCTTCGACCGAATGGAAACTAAGGATCTCTCCAAGAACCTCAATGCTCCGTTTACCTTTAAGATTCACCCTCTCCGCTTCAGATAAAAGTCGCCTCAGTCCTTTTACATCTATTGATTCGATTAATATCGTTTGGAGATCCTGAACTAAATCATCAAAATCACACTGTTCATCACTAACTGGGATCCTTAAGCGTTTGAGGCGGTACTCATCTTCAGAGCCCAGAGGCTTTAACAGCTGCCAACCAAGATATTCATCACATGCCTTTTGCAACTGCTCATAACTTTGCTTGAACAAGACATCCGGCTGATCTGAATTCGCCCACTCTCCTCCAAAGTTACGCCTGCCAAAGGTTTCACTCACACCACCTTCTGGTGGGATGTTATGGGCCCGCCAATGTTCCTGTTCTACATGAGGCAGAGAAATCCCAAGTTCATCTAAGAACACACAAACTTTGTCAGGATCGTGGTTGTCAATTTTCATGCTCCACAATGAGGCACATCTCACCATTGAATCCTCAACAGTGTATTTGCTCGGCTCGTCATAGTACTTATTCAAAACCTGCTTATTGAAATGAACAAGCGTAAGTTTTCCAGCTGCGTTTTCTTCAGGAAAATGACTCAACTTATATGGGTTACACGTATGATAAACCTCATCACCGTTATCGTCAACGTTAACGATGAATTCAACATACTTCGGTTCCTCAGCAAAATCCCCTAAACCGCTCTTAGACTTCGGTAGAGGTTCGATAATTCTCCTTCCTCTTAACCTGCTATCCGATTGCAATCCTTTGCGGTAAGTGCCAGTCTCACCACCATAACCATGTCTCCAATACATGAGACCATCACGCTTGAATTCAGGTTCAACGTCACTGAGTCCGAGTTCTTAAAGAGAATATGTCGAATACTCATCAAATACAAATAGCATTGACAGGAACATCTCCTTGATAGCCAAAAATTGGCGAATTTCTTGGTACCTTATCTGAACCTCGTCAGGCTTAACGATAGCGATTTTATTTTTATTGCCAGCATCATCAATCTTGATATATGCATTTGTTTCTTTGTTGTGATAGAGGTTATGGAAAAGGCGAAATTCTTCTGAAATCTCAATATAATTCTCCTCTATTCCACTAAACCTGCGTTTGATGACCAAGGGTTCCGACCCATACACATCTTCGTCAACACCCCAGCGAAAGTATTTAACTGGACTCTCTCGATCAGAACGGTAAGCCGTGGGTTCTGGCCACACGTTCTCTATCACATCAGAAATATGTTCTCCAGAAAGGATTTCTTCTACCAACTTGGGTGGAACCAACCCACCCAGAATAAAGTAGTCGCCTCTAACGTCTTCCGAGTTCCACCGGTACACGGTCACCATGTCAGTCGATCTCAATTTGCGTCCAATCCATGCCAAATTATGTGCTTGTGATAACCGCTCCCGGTCCGATTCAATGGTCATAATTTCATCTTCTCCTCATTTCTACCAACGATAGGGCACCTTCGGATAACTTTCAAACTCTATCGCCTTAATTTATTTGTACCATTAATTATAACATCTGAAATTCTGTTCAGCAAAGGAAAAGCGAGTATCCTCAACCCCGCTACTTCACACCTTTATAGACTTGCCGAGTCAACTTAATTTTCGCATTTCTCAACCTATACAATTCACACACCAATATATGTCAGAAATGAACACATCGCGCACTGCTAGGATTTAAGGACCGAGTACTAAGTGATCTTGCTGAAAACAAAATACACTTGATTTCTTCCGGAAATGTGCTATGATATGGGTGTGCCTGCAGCATATTTTCCGTTTCGCTCTACCGATAATAG
>JAPPNJ010000006.1 GCA_028818705.1 Candidatus Poribacteria bacterium | reverse complement strand
ATTAACTTTCGTATAACTTTCAACCAGGCTTAGCGCGTACTCGCTATGAGTTCTACGATAACCATTTTCCGTAGATACGATAAACCATCTGCTTGGAGTTGATAGAAATAGATACCGCTGGCAACGCGCTCACCGACATTGTTACGACCGTCCCAATAAGCAGCTCGACTTCGACGCGTATAGTAGCCTTCCTGCTGATGCCCCAACTCAAGTCGCCGAATGACGACCCCGCGGGGGTCATAGATAGTAATCTCCACGTTGCTGGCGTTCGCCAGGTGATACGGTATCCATGTTTCCGGGTTGAACGGGTTCGGAAAGTTCACAAGCAACCGCGTTTCATCTGGACGCACAGCTGCTAACAGGCTTTCAAGAAAAATGATGGCCTGTTTATATTTCAATGAACCATCATTTCTCAAACGCACGGTTGCCAGAACAGATCGGAGGATTGCTGCATCCAAGGCCTCAAGTGCTTCCTGAGATAGCCGGCTGAATATATCTACGTCTGAAGGTGCATTCGCATTTACCTCAACATTATCTATTACCAGTAGCAAATCTGTTATATCAACGGTATTATCACCGTTAACATCTGTATTGGGGTTTTCTATAGCATCACCGGTCTGAGAAAACGCCAGTGCGACGAGTTTCACATCCATAATATCCACACTTCCGTCCTTGTTTATATCATAGAGATTTACTTCTACAACCGAGTCGGCGAGATGAGTCGGGTCCACTGTATCTCCGCCGTTCATATCCGCTGTGGGAGGGGTTTCTAACCCCGATTTCAGATAGATTTCGCCGTCTAAATCCGGGATGGTATGCCAGCGTCTGTTTTTCACACCACTTGCGACAGCGGATACTTTCTCTGGAAGTTGTATTTTTCGTGCCTTTCCACTGCGATTGTAGACCGCCCAGCCGTTGGTGAACTCGCGGATAAATAAACCTTCGCGCCCGTTGTAGAGCTGCCCCTTCTCTCCAATGGGGTGACCGAGGGGTGCGTCCCAGAAGGAGTACCAAAGTTCCTTTTTGTCAACGACATGAGAAGGGGTATGATGCACTTCTACGTATGCGTCGGCGAGTATGATGCCTCTTGTTGTAAAGAGGCGGACCCACCGTAGATTATCAGGGCTATCAGGCGGTTGGTCCTCAATAAGAATAACTGATGACCAATTGATTTGTGGGGATCTCAAGTTCTTGTCATTCCAGATTAAGGTATCGTCGAGTTCTTGAAGTCCTCTGTATGTGTATCCCCCTGGATAATCTTGACCGGGTTCCATCACGGATCCGTTAACGTATTCGGCGTAAGGTATGGGTTTTGTCCGATTCGCATTCACAACGATTAGGAAATCATCTCGCACGCGTTTACGGGCTTCGCGTAAAATGCGGATTATCGCCGCGATAATCTCCGCATCGGTCGCAGGATGAAGGTGCCTACTGCCGAAACCTGTAGCATTATGGGTAAATGCATCTATGGCAATCCCATCGTAAAGTCCACATTTCGCAATCCCTACAATCCGTTCCACAATCTTATCCTGAACATGCGGCTTTACGAAGTCAAGTTGATATTCCCTCCAGCTTCCCGCGCTGTTCCGTGATAGTTTGAAAACTCTTTCACCGTTAGTATCTCTCAGCCAAACATCCGCGTCGGGTAGAAAATCGTCACCTTCAGCACCGTAGATAGCCATTGGGAAAAGAATAATTAGATTCGGATGCATCTCCATCAGGCTTCGGTGTGAAATTATTGCCTCTTTGACTTTACCGACGATAGCGGATGTTGCTCGCGTCTTTGACCGGACCGGGAAATATCGTCCCCAAAAGAAATCGTATTGTGCATCTTCTGCAGCATTCGTCACTGGCCATAACGCTACCGATGGAAAAGTCCTGTTCTGAATACGTTCAAGGGCAGGAACGCCTCCAGATGGTATTTCACACACTTCATCGTATAGCAGTTCTGTAAGATTTAGCGACGCAATCGGAGTAATATCGCGTCCATAATTTTCCTGAATATACAACTTTCTTAGATTGGTGAGTCCAGCGATCGGAGAAAAATCCTCTATTTGGTTGTGTGAAAGACCCAAATGGCGGAGATTTATGAGACCGGCAAGTGGGCTTATATCGGTGACCCCGGCTCCAGATAGAGAAAGAACTGTTAGATTCGTTAGGTTTGCGAGCGGTTGAAGATCGAAAAAGGTGCGTTGAGGATTAACAGCCCAACAATGAAGTTCCTCCAGTTGTGTGAGCCCAGCGAGTGGGCGAAGGTCTGTTATCGGATTCATAGAAATACGGAAGAATGTTAGATTTATGGCAAACTCGATGCCGGTTATATCAGCGATCCCTTTGTCGTGAGCGTCAAAACGTGCCAAGAGATGGAGGTGTCGCTTTTCCAACGGAATGGCATCTGGTAAACCGATCTCTTCCCTTATAGCCTGTCTCAAGTTTGTATCGGGCATCCACGTATCGGGTGCCTCCTGCGCGTATCCTGCGACTGATACCGATAGTAAACAAAGGTAAAAGATTTTATGAAATGAATGTTTTCTCACGAATTGACTCCTTAATCATCAAGAATCATCAATAAATAACTTCTACAACTAATGATTAAATTCAGGGGTAAAAGGGACATACAACTACAAATGCGACATAGTTCATGCCTTCTATTATTAAAGACGAAATTTTAGGATAGAAAACTTGCATAATTTAAAAAAGGTATTCTTGCAAGTTGTTTTTTTGAGGAGTAGGCTAAAATTGGATGGGTTTTTCAGAGGTAAATTCGGCTTTAAGGACAACAGATGATACCTATCCGTTACGCGCCCTTATCCTGATTTCATTCGATTATAACGGATTTGCCACAAGGACCATAGGACTACTGGAATCAGCGGCAGTGCTACCATGCCCCATAAAATCGTGTGGACGTGAAACTGATCTAACAATGCACCGACAACTGCTGTGGCGATGCCCCCCATGAGTGTAAAAAGAGCAAATTCCGTGCCGAAGATGCGTCCTCGGATCTCATTCGGGGCGTTCTGGAGCAGGAGCTGCGTTGAAAAGACCCATACAATCCCTCCCCCGATGCTCCGGACAAACCCGCCGATAAGTACAGTTGTGAAATCATAAAGTGGAGCAGTAATAACAAGCCCAAATGCGCCAATGAGGTAGCCGATGCTAATGCTTATCCGAAGTAGCCTATCTTGATCGCCGGTCCAATGTCGTACGAGAATAGGTCCGATACCGCTACCGACCCCGTTTACCCCATACATGAAGCCTAAACTGATTGCACCACCGACTCCAATGATAAAATGAGTGTTGGCAATTTCTATTTGTACAATCTGAAATCCTGAAGAGAGTAGGAGCGCTATCGCCGCTTTATGCATCGCAATAAAAAGAATGTCGGGATGCTGGAACATGTAACGTAAGGCACTGAGCTTCGCCCGGGCAGGAGTTCCTGGTGCTGCGGACGGCGGTCCGGGTAGTTTAATTGGTAGTAGGCAAGCGGCTGAAATGAAAAAGGTTAATCCGTCAACAATAAAAGCTGTCTGGCTGCCAAAGAGTCCGGTTGTTAAACCGCCAATCATTGCTCCAACAGCAAGCATTACTGACCAAGTCGCAGCACCGAGGGCGTTGGCGGTTCCGAGCTCTCGCGCGGAAGTGATGTCTGGCAGGATTGCACTCCGAGCAGGACTGAAGAAACCACTTACTGCAAACAGAAGTGTCGTGAGGGTATAGAGAAGCCAGACGTGACTTTCGTCTTGAACAAAAAGGAATCCGAAAACGATGAAGGCACGCGCGACATCAGTGATGATTAAGAGGTGTTTTCGGTTGTAGCGGTCTGCACATATCCCTGCAATTGGGGCAATGACAAAAGGTGCTACCATTCGGATTGTGAACAGGATCCCCATCGCGAGTCCTGACCCGGTTAACTCAGCGATTAATATTGCAGACGCGATAAGGTTAAACCAGTCGCCGAGGAGACTGACGACCTGCCCAGCCCAGAGGCAGCGGAAGTTGGAATTGTAACGGATGAGTTCAAAATATCCGATGGGTCTCCCAATTTCCGACTGGCGTTCCTCTGTAGACTTTTTTGGGGCGTGTTCCTGTTTAGACAATTAGAGATTCCACCGTTCGTTGATCGGTTTCTGGTAAACTTCAATATTCCCAGCCACCACCTCTTCATAGTCAACAGCTTGTCCACAGGCATTAGATTCGTAGATGGCTTCGCAGATTGATTTTGCGCGGAGCCCTACTTCGGCATCAAGTTCAGGTGGACGGTTGTTCTCTATGGCATCCACAAAATCGTGGCATTCCAGTACGACACCGTCGGTGAAATTATAGGGGAAGAGTCGTTCCTTCTCTTCATCTGAGAGGCTTGCCATGTATTCAGCGATAAGACTTTCCATGCTATGGCGCGTGCCGTCTTTGAGGATGACCTCCGCGCCATCAAAGGGACCGTGGAAGATGTCTCCGTCATCGAGCAGACATCCCTCGCTACCGTAGTAGACAACGTGATGGAAATCGTGTCCAACTGCCGCCCATGTACACGTCCAAAGCCCGATTACCCCTCTTTTGAAGTTGATCGTCGCAACCCAGGTGTCCTCCTGTTCGTTCTGGACAATCTCTCCGGTTTTGGTGACCTTTAGGTCTTCAAACTGACACACCCGTCCATAAACGGTATCGGGATCGCCAAAGAGGTAGCGTATGGTATCACAATAGTGGGCGCCAGAGTCCATCACCATACCGCCGCCACCAAGGGTCAAGTCGAGTCGCCAGTGCCAATCGCTTTGTGGGGCTGGTGCCCGATAACTGGCGTGCTGTGCGGAGAACATCCGTAGGTCTCCAAGCATCTGTTTTTCGTTCATCAACCATTCTGCTGTGCGTCGACTCGGCATCCGACGGATATTTTCAGCGGTAGCCGCGATTTTGTTGTTGGCTTTTGCCGCTGCAATAATTGCGTGGCTCGCTTTGACGGTAACGCCCATCGGTTTCTCTACCATGACGTTGACACCGCTATTGAGGCACTTTATTGCGTTGATATGATGATGTGCGTGTGACGTACAGATGTCTGCGCCGTCCAAATCTGCTTTTGCGAGCATCTCATCAGTGTCCTGAAATACCTCGGGTTTTTTACCTGTTACCTCTTTAACCCGTTCGGCAAACTGATCTGCCCGTTCTTCGACTTCATCGCACATTGCGACGAGTTCGACTTTCCCAGGGACCGTTTGGTAAATTGTAAGATAGGCGTTGAGATGACCGTTTGCCATCCCGCCACAACCGATAATTGCAATCCGAACCGCCATAGTTTTCCCCTTTTCGGCAAAAATACCAGTAGTGATATGGGATACAATATCACGGATATTCTTTTTTCGCAAGGGCATTTTGGGCTGTTTAGGGGGTATTTAGTATCCACATAGATCGGGCTTACAAAGCCCTCCTACAAGATGATTTCGCGCAACTTGAACGATGTTGGTTGATGAGGGAAAGAGCACTAATAATTTTGAAGGGTGATAGAAGTGCTTCCAAGCGAGAGGCAACCGTTGAAGTTTCCTCTCGCGTTGAATGGCACTTATGGGGTTGATATATAGATTAGTTTTAGAACTATGGGAATTCTATTCCCTGCTTTCGGCACATCTTGCGGATCTTGTTAATCGCGCCGCCTATCTGCTTTCCGTTTCGTGTGATACCAAAGAGGTGTTGACTCACAACACGTCGAGAGATACCGAGCATGTAGCCAATCTCTTCTTGGGTTTTGCCGTTATAGAAGTAGAGTTGGACGCACTCGGCTTGGCGGTGGGTTAAATCGTTCGCGATAATTTGATGAATCTGTTCCAAGACCGCTTGCCGCTTGAGACGACGGGCGATGATATATCCATCATCAGGGGCTCGATACCAGAGATAGTCCTCTGTAGTGAGCTGATCAAAATATTCCGGTGGGACCGGAATTTCCCAAAAGTCAGGATTAAACTCAGGCATAGATAGAGCGACTCCTCAAGAGTAAGGCGACTGTGCCTATGCCATTTTCAACTAATTAAATTGACCTGTATAGGTCAATTTGTCTTTGCTTTACATTTCGCCGATAATGGGCAGAGGCACCATCGCCATGGACTAAATGTGTTCAGATGAAGTGTAGCGTGGTTCAAACTTAGCATAATAGGTACCTCCTCCTTATTTGTGCTTGTGGTTTGGAATGGTGCAAGGGTATCGATGATCTTTCAACGAAGTATGCCTCTTGCGAACCGTTTGTGGTAGTATACCAAAAAATAAAAAAATATGCTACAAAAATTTGGTTCAACGCGTGACGCACAAAACATCCTTCAACTTACCCCAACAGTAGCATATATCCAAAATGAGGGACAGAGGGGTTTCAACCCCCCGTCCCTTTCCAAAGAGTGCGACACTTAGTGTCACACCGCAAGGGCGTAACACTAAGTGTCACACCTCCTCTGGTTTGCTAACATAACAAATTCCTCCTTTTTCCGCAACACAGCGGCAATAGGATACCATCGCCATTTAAAATAAATGACAATGATTCGTTTATATACATTTTCGGATGCACTTTTGGCAGTTATTTGAAAAATATTAATCCTCCATTCCGTATATTATTGTACTGCCATCGGTTTTTTAGACCACACCCTAAAGGAAGATTGTGCTACAATACAATCTCATTAGAAAGGAGTTATCCGATGGCAGTACAATAGATTAACCAGAGTTGGAAGTGTTTGCTGGGGCATGTGTCCTCTTCAATTTCAAAAGTATTAGGTGGAAATTATGTTTAATTGTTTCGGTCCAAGATATCCTTGCCAATAGATTAACAATGACTCATTTATATGGTTTTTGGGAGGCACTTTAGGGCATTCTTTGAAAAAAATTAAGGATAGAGGGTTTGGAAAGGACGTTCTTTTTTTAAACATATTGCCCTTGCGGAATTAAGTTAAGAAAGCGAGGTCAGGAGACCTCGCCAGCAGTATAGAAAAGTCATTTTTCTTCATCAAAGAATGCTCCGAGAGGGGCACTGAGCGGTGGGGATACCTCTTCGTCTATCGGCTTGTCGCCTTCCCATTCACCGCGCTCAATTCCCATGGTGTAAGTCTGAGTGGAGGTCTCGGTATAACCGAGGTATCGGAACCCTGCATTCTCAAAACAGATGAGTGCGGGACCGTTGTCAACGGACGCTTGTAGTGTAATATACTCAGCACTGAGTTCCTCAAAAGCGTAGCGAGCGGCTTCAATGAGTGTATCCGTGCCGTATCCACGGGCGCGGTAATCGGGTCGAATGACGACGAATTTGACTGTAACAGTTTCTCGGTCGTGTTGGAGAAGAATAAAACCGATGAGAAGTCGAGTCGTGCGGAGCTCAACAGCGAGGGCATGTGTCTGTCCCTGTGCCGTCCAATCGTGCCAATCTTCCAAGAAAATTTCAAAGGAGACGCGCGCTGGATAGAGGTATTTCCTGATGGTCGGTCGGTTTATCCACCCCCAAATGCGGCGAAGTTCATTTTCCGTGGTCTCTCGGAAGTGGATACCACCGCTATAGAGCCGCTCGAGTTGGTAGAGTTCACTCCGCAATCCTTCTATCTGTGCTGAGTGTGCGCTTACTTGGGCACCCGCAGCACGAACCTTCTGCTGGTTCGGGCGATCCATGAATTTCGCCTGCTTCACCCGGTTTTGGAAGTATCCAAGCTTCTGTTCACTTCTCTCAATAATGCGAAGCAGATTCTGAATGGCATCCGCCCACTTTTGTGGATCACCGCTTGCGGCGTCGCGCGTTTCGGGCGATTCGTTTCTTATCTGAGTTTCGTTCATATCTCCCTTCCTTAAATCCGGAGATCCGGAGATAACTTTCATATCGAAGCGGATTGATATCCCCTGTCTCAACTGCGCGTTTGACAGCACAGTCTGGCTCGTGCTGATGTGTACAAGCGGCAAATCTGCATTCTGGAATATAATCACGCATTTCTGGAAAATGAATATCTAAACCTTGCTCGTCATCAATTTCAAGCAAACCAAGCGTTCGGACACCGGGGGTATCAGCGACGAATCCACCGAATTCAAGGGGTAATAACACAACTTCGGTTGTCGTATGCCGTCCCTTTTGGATACGGCCATCCACCTCGCCTATGCGGAGTTGAAGTCCAGGTTGCAATGCGTTGAGCAGAGAAGATTTTCCAACTCCCGATGAACCTACAATCGCTGAAATTCGATTCTGCATCACCTCCCGCAATTCATCAACGCCGTTACCTGTTACGGTACTTGTATAAACCACTTTATAGCCTAATTCTTCATATAAATTGAGCTGGCGCTGTACATTTTCCAATTTCGTTAAGTCGATTTTATTAATACAGATAACCGGCTCAACACCAGATGCCTCTGCGGTGACGAGGAATCTATCAAGCATACGAAGTTTGAGGGTCGGGTGGCGTGCGGCGAAGATAATAAGTAGCATATCAAGATTGGCAACAATAACCTGCCGCCAACCGTCCATACGGATGCGTCCGAATTGGGTGTCGCGCGGGAGACATTCTTCGATGTACCCACTGTCCGGTGTGGAATCAGTGATAGAGATGCGTACTTGGTCACCGACTGCAACTAAATCGACGTACGGCATCTCTTTTGTTTCGTCAAGTCTCCGTTTTTCATCTTCAATGAGTTGGTGGCGCACGGCACAGGTATAGGACTGATTGCCGACCTGTACCTCGTATGCGCCACCGCGCGCTTTTATTACAATGCCTTCCATAGTTAGATTTGCCTGTCGGAGGCGCGTAGTCTATATGCGCGTTAAGGAGAACAGGCGATTCACTCCTTTTCAGAGTAGCGCGGACGCAACGGAGTGAAACTCAGAATTTTGCATAAAACTGCCTCCATGCATGGCAGGGAATGCTAAGCACCTGGGTTCCGCCAGACGATGCGCCCACGCGTGAGATCATACGGAGAAAGTTCAACGGTAACATGGTCGCCGGGGAGGACCCAGATTTTGTGTTGCATGAGCTTACCAGCGAGATATGCTACAACTTTGTAGTCGTTATCTTCCAATTTCACATGAAACAGGTTACCCGGTAGGGATTCTAACACTGTTCCAAGCACACGGATAGCTGTCTCTTTAGTGGATTCAGAGGTTGCGGGCGTTATGTTTTCATTTCTCATTTTTTCTTTCTCCTTTTTGTGATTATCCTTTGTTACTCTTACACTAATTTGGATGTACTTTATCAACGAATTGTTCGGAAAAAAGTTGACATAGACCTCTAAAAGTTATAAAATTCACAAGTAGGAGATTCAACTTTGCGTTTTTTCTAATAAGGAGAAAAATAATGAGCCAAGCCTTACCTCTTGTAGCTTATCCTGACCTTGAGAATCAAGTCAAAGCGATGGAGGAAGATGGATATGCCTACTTACCTAAGGTCATTGAAGGCACACAGCTCGCGGAACTTCGTGCCGCGATGGACAAGTTAACCGCAATTCCTGCGAGTTTCGATAGGCATGGGACTGTAGAAAATGGGAACGGTTTCCTCAACAAACATATTAATAACGCCTTCAATCGCGATCCGGTTTTCCTACAATACCTCGATCTGTCTCCGGTCATTGAGTTAGCAGAGGCAATACACGGTGAAGACTGCCATGTCATCGGTATGACGGCATGGGTAACAGGCCCGGGTCGTCCTGACCAAGGGTTGCACACAGATTGGCTGCCTATCCCACTTCCAGCGGATATTTTGGAAGACCCACGCGTCAAGGTCCCGATCTTCATCTCAACCGCACACTACTATCTGGATGACCTCTACGAAGACCTCGGTCCGACGAAGTTCGTGCCGGGAAGTCATGCTTCTGGACGGCGTCCTGATGGCGAGACGGAATGGAAGGGAGCCAGAGAAAAAAGTATTCTTTGTAATGCTGGTGATGTTGTGATTTTCCGAAGCGAGGTCTGGCACCGAGGTACAGCGAACCGGAGCGATCAGACTCGGTATCTTTTGCAGGTACATTACGCAAATCGGATGATAACCCAGAAATACCCACCTTATCTCAATCGGTTCCAGTTCAACGATAGTATCCTGGAACAAGCAACGGAACGCCAACAGCGACTCATGGGTAATCACCGTCCGGGTGCCTACGATTGATTAATGTGCCTACTTCTCAGAGAAGGAAAACCTCCAACGAGGACATCAGCTTCTTTTGAATAAAAACGAGACTATTGGGACATCGCCAAGACCAGCAGTAATTAGCGAGGAGCCGCGGGGGAATATCATCGCCCTCGCGTTGCTCCTCGCATTTCTTTGGGGTGGGAATTCGCTGGCAATCAAAGTCGGTTTGCAAGACTTCCCGCCAATGGCACTGGCGTTCCTCCGTTTCGTGATTGGGCTTGTTGTCATTGGCGGGTGGGCGCTTTTCCGTCGTATTCCGCTTCGGTTGCGCCCTGGCGAACTTCCCCGCTTGCTACTACTCACCACGATTTTCATACTCCAAATTATCTGCTTGAATACTGGGACCTTATATACATCAGCCTCTCGTTCGACTATTTTTATTAATGTCTATCCTTTCTTTACTGCTCTGTTTGCGCATTTTTGGATTCCCGGCGAACGGCTTTCTGTTACCAAAACACTGGGAATCGTCGTTGCTTTTAGTGGTGTTTTTGTAACTGTTGCCCCAGAACTCGGACAAGGTGAAACAAGCGTCATCGGAGACATTATTGTTCTCGTCAGCGGATGCTTTTTAGGACTCCGTGTTGTCGTAACAAAACTGTTAATTCAGTCTATTCATCCGTATCGACTTCTCGCTTGGCTCTTAACACTGAGTCTTCCATTCTATGTTGTCGCGAGTTTCGTGGTGGAACGTGGGGAACCGATGCAGTTGACGCTTTCTGCGGCATTAGCACTGCTGTATCAAGGCGGGGTTATCGCGGGTTTTTGCTTTTTGGCATGGACAGCCATACTTGAGCGGTATAGTGCGAGTAAACTTGTTGTGCTCTTCTTCGCGACGCCTTTGTCGGGTGTGCTGTTTAGCCATCTGATTTTAGGCGATGAGCTGACGTTGAGTTTGTTGGGAGGTGCCGCGCTGGTAGCTGGTGGGATTTATCTGGTGAATATGCGGCGTTAAGGCACTCACATTCTCCACCAGTAAGAGAGGGTGTGGTTTTCTATGGCGAATTGATGAAAACATCTAAGGCAGTTTGACTATCGCTTTCGGGATCAAACGTGAGTAACCCTTCGCTTTGTGCCGCCCGCAGAAGGCGTTTATCAGAACTCACAAGAACCAGATTATCTCCATTCATCCGCAGTTCATTAGCTCTATCAAATGCGCATTGTAGGAGAATAGCGTCGGTACTGTTGAGAGAATACTTTTCAATGAGGTTCCACGAATCAGTTATTTGATCTTCGGTTGGGAGTACTCGTCCTACTTCGTCGCGATCGATGAACTCAGTTTCAAAGTGTTCTCGGAGACGACTGAAACGCGCTGTGGTAATTCTACCCTCATTTCTCCGCCGTACGAAAACGAAAATGATTTCTCCTCCCCCTTCAGACAAACAGACCATACGTTCTAACGGCACACGAGTGAAGAGATAGTTAATCAATTGTGTTCCTTTTTCTGCCACGTATCGTTTAGCATACGCACTCGCATCTAACCAGAAGAAATTCACCCTCTTCGTTTCTCCCGTTCTTCGATGATAGCACTGCTAAAAAGATTCTCCTCTGGATCTATTCCGTCCTTTAGGGAAAGCTGCTGAAGCTCCTCAGCAGTGAGGGTTTCGGCATCAGGATCGCGTTTTCCGAGTGCCTTTTCAATTAACGGGCGCCGTCTCTGATTCTGTGCGCGTGTTCGAGCGGAGTATGCTGCCGCACGCTCCTCAGGTGTGAGTGATTTCATGAATGGGGCTTGAAGTGCTTCTAATTCCTTTTTCACCTCTGCCAAATCCCATTCCAATTGTTCAATTTTTATGAGCAGTTTCGTGATAGGGGGTATCATTAGTATTGTCCTCTTTTTATTTATTACGTGGGTAGTTAACAATGTACCATTTGTGACAATCTTCATCGGCCTGTTTACTCAAAACTTTGAGTGCAGTCTCAACTTTAGCATCCAATGCTTCAGGGGTTAACTCGGCAAAAGGAGAGAGCCCAGCTGCAGACATCAACTCAGAGAGATCCCATCGGGAAATATCAAGGAGTTTTGCAGCTCTACCCGCGCTGATATCACCATGCCGAAGGAGTTCAAGCACAAATGCTTCTTTCGCTTTACGTTCTGCATCCGTTTTATGTTGCAGAAAACTTTCGGCAATAGGAAGTGTGAATTTGAATTGGATTTCAACTTCTGCCTTTGCCATAGAGACCACCTCATTTACATGTGAAAATTATATACCCTATTTCTTTGAGGACTTCTAATGCTTTCTGTGTAAAATCTTATGATAAAACACCCAAGTATTGTGAAAGCCTCTTCTCCTATTACGATTTGCACCTCTGAAGATTACAATATCGATCCCAGCATCTTTACATACTTTACATTTACATTTTTTCCAAGGACGTTCACTCAGTAATTCCTGATGTCTTTCAGAAAAGTGATTATATGTTTTCTTTCGTTGAAGTAGCGCGCTGTATTTATTAACGTTCTCAAGAACTTTCTCCTCTGATATTTTCTTATTATCAAAAAGTTTAAGGTTCGTGAGACATTTTTTTTCCAATTCCTCCATAGCACCATTTGAATACTCAGGATCAGATGCCGCAACTTCGCGCATTGGCTTTGATGTACTAAAGGGAATCCGGATGCTACTATACCATTTTCCATATTCTCCATCGTCTGTAAGATAATTCCTACTTGGACATGCCCACGCTTTTCTCAAATAAGATGCACTGTCGAAACTTGAAATGCCAAGATGTCGAAAGATTAGTTGAAGATTCGGTCTCAGAATACCAAAAAGATGAACCCAAATATTTTCGTCTTTACCACGGGTCTGTTTCTGTAGTGCTTCTCGAACCGCAGCGACTATTTCCAAAATCTCTGAATCTTTTCTCCGTACCAGTCCACCTAATGCGATGTGCTTATATCCCCATTCAACATATTCACTAGCAAATTTAGCGTAATGTTTGGCTGTGATGCCTTGTACGCTGCCAATTGGCACAAACTGATACTGCTGCTCGCGATGAATTTCTAAAAATTTTTCTGCATACTCAGATGTTAATTTCATCCGGTACTTTTGTTTTCTTTCGGATATTGACGAAATTGGGATATGATCAACAGATGTTCCTAAATCAAAACCAAATTGATCATATAAAGAAGCTGCTTTTTCGCAGGAAAGAGGGGGATCCGAGTCTTCAATGTATGAAAAAGCTCCACAATCGCCAAATAATAAAAGTTTATCAGGAACCAGCATCTCGTCTCGAAAATTAGAGGATTTTTTTTTATCAAGTCGGCTAAGTCGCCCATTCCGAATTCGCAGTTGAGCAAGACTAACTAATAGACCATCATAAGGAGGATCATCCTCAAAAATCTCATGAGCGTACTTCCTTTTTTCGGGGATCCGATCTTCATTTGTTTCATCTTCTTGAAAGGGTTCGTAAACATAATCATCCCAATCTGGGAAAAAGTAAAGAGGTGGCCCATGTGATTGTTCTTGAGAACTGATTGAGGCAGTACTATTTGGTAAATTGTGAAGCCATTGTATCATCTTTTGGCGTTTTTCACCATTTCCACAACCATTCGCATACTCAATTCTGTCAGGATTAAATAACGTCTCAAGTCTGGAAACTGCCGGTAGGTAGTCTTTACCCATATTGACGAAAACAGATTCTGGGCACCCAATTTTTTTTAAATGATACCTTACTCGCCGCCTCATTTTTTTCGCAGCTTCTTTTTCTAATCGCTCATCATAGGGTTCAATAATTGTTGTAGCGTCAATGATTTTATACTTAGCAGAGATAATTTTTATGATGAGCCCAGGAGGCCATCCGTTTTCTCTAAGGTATTTCCGGATAGATTGAAAATCTGGACCATTGTAGATTTCAAGTGCCGGGGCGCGTCCGTAGTCCTCACGCTTTGTTTTGGAACATCCTAAAATTAGTAAATAACCTCCAGCAGATTGTTGTGAGCTAGCTTGTAAACATTCTGACATAATTATTATTTTTGCTCCACGCAGTATTTTCACTCAAATCCAAATTCATACCGCTGGGAATACTTAAGATCTCCCCTCCCACAGTTTTTTTATTGGAGCAGGTTTCTCGGTTCCCTCTTCACTGTATCTATATCTGACCTTAACCAACGTGGACATTCTTGTTTTCATAGCAATTCCTGTAACGATAGCAACCCCCGGGCCAACGGTTTTTAATGTTTCCAGATTATCTGTTGATAAAGACTCACCAACGCTTCGGATGTAAGCTTGATCATCAGGGTTAATGACCCGGTGCAAAATTAGTGTATTCGCTTGGGAAGCAGTCACGGGATCTACAGCAGCAGGTTTCTGCGAAATAACAAGCATGCCGATCCCCATCTTCCGCCCTTCAGTTGCAATTTGTCCAGATGCAAGTCGAGCAACTCTAGTTGCGGGTTGTCCTTCACCAGCACCACTTTCATCTTGACGCGGGATTAATTTCCTCGCTTCTTCAAGAGCAAACAGGACAGGATGAGCGTTTTTACCCATAACAAGACGCTTTGATTTATACTCATCAAAAACAAAATCCATAACAGCATAGACTAAAGCTCTTTTCGCATGATCGTTCCCTAAATCCGATAGGTCAAATACTACTGTTGATACCTTAGATAATTTTCCTGTCATTTTACAAAAATCATTGACAAAACACATGACATCCAAAGATTTACAGCCACGACTCACCAAAGCCTTAGTAATGAGAATTGCTCTATCGAGAATTCGTAGTAGCGCAGCTCTAGACTGGTTAGTATATCCCAACTTGTTAGCACGACCCCGGAGGTATTCAAGTAACTTAGTATCTGATTCATTTAATTTTCTTGAATCCAACAACCAGGGAATCATATAACCTTGTTGTGCATCCGAAAACCCCTCTCCTGCCATTGCTTCGATTAATCTCATTGTCATATAAACACCCCTACCCTGATAAACTCGAATCCTTGGAAAGACATTAAGTTTGATAGTCAACCTCCGATAGAGAAGTTCGTCAGGAACATCATCTTTCAGATTGAGTTTCCCAATCGCCTTAATAATTTCATCTAATTGAGCCTTGCTAACCTCAGATGTTGGAGTAAAATCAATCATTAAACTGCTGTCTTTAATAACACAATAATTCAGCAAACGATAAAAAATATTCTCATCTGTCAATTCCTCAGCGAATTCTTGACTTGCGGAACCACTGAAAGATTCATCAAACTCATTCCACGGTGTAACTGCGCTTCCCCAGAAGCCATTCAGAAGCTTCCGATATTCTTCAATAATGGCCTTCGATTTCTTATCCTCCTCTACCCTTTTTTGGAAATATTTTTTGTACAGATCCCGATTCATCTGTTTGAGATTAATATAATCAGCATGCGGATCGAATACAATGGTCTTCGCCCCACGGAACATCAATTCTTCTAAAAGCACAGCTGTTGAGGTTGTTTTTCCCATGCCTGTCATACCGAAAACACAGGCATGCATTGTAAGGATTGAGTCGGCATCCAAAGAAACCTGAGCTCGTGTTTGATTGTCAGGAGTCTTAACATATCCGAGGCGGAGGTGCCATGGAACACTATCTGAAAAGATCTCGTTCAAGACATCTTTAGATAATAGTTTTACTTCTCCTCCAGGCCTTATGGGCTCGGTTAAAAGATTTATCTCCTTTTTATCCCTATCATACCTACCAATAACTTCACACCTAGCTTGGTAAAGTGTAAATCGATGTGAATTCAGGTCTGGGAAAGGTATTTCAATAGGCTCCGAATAAAATTTCGCAGTATCCTTAGCCAAAAGCGGATTCTCTGTATTCACGTCAATTACGTGAGCTACAACTATGTTATTGCCTTCTGGCAAATCGACCTGAACATAGGCAGACTTCAATTGATCTCTGCGATTTCCATCTGCATCTCCAAACATAAAAGAAAACTGTTGTGTCGATGTTTCACCAAAGATTATTCCTAAAACCATTGCATTTCCTCCATTTACCCTCGGTTATAAAAATCTCTTGTTAACTTCTTGGTCACCATGAAAAAAACTTCCCTCAAGCTGCTACCATCCAATCCACGTTGACGAAAAGCCCGATTTGCTTGTTCAAGTAGGTATGATTCAGTGACTGTCGAGGTGATTTTCTTGGGCATTCTTGCCATTTTATCAGCATAATACAAGAATATAGGTAAACCGTAACTGCTGTACGGAAGACTTGCAACATAAATGGATGCTAATACATCGTTCCACGTTTCTGCATTTCCTCGCCCTAAGAATTCAACTCGGATAGGGGCTTTTAGTTCGCTTGTCCGAACAAAACTCATCAACATTCTGTAATTATCAAATGGAAACAAAGTCTTTATAATATTAGCAATTGATGGTTCTCGTGCGTCTCCAGAAATATATGATGAACCAAACTCAACCTGAAATATGTTTTTATTTGTACGGGTCGTAAAATATCTTCGGATCGGCACAGGATTAGTAAATTCCGATTCAATCGAATGTTCACCGTCAAACTTTAACGAAAAGGATTGAATCATCTCATCACCCCATCCTGATTTACGAATGAATTCCTGAAATTGATCCTTGAAATTTTTTCCGCTGGACTCTACATCGTAGGCCTCGAACAACTGGCGAAGGATTGTCTGGTTATCAGAATTTTCTTGTCCGAAACGTTCGATTTGGTACTGGACATATAATCTTGAATATTCTGTTGAATCATCAGCATTTTCCACACAACCGATTAACGAGAAATTCATCTCATTGGCGAGATCTGACAGTTTCCTAAGAAGTGAAAAATAGATACATATACCCGGAATTTGCTCTTCATCATTAATGCGCTGTTGTATTTCATTTTGTTTCTGCCTATCGGAAGCGAAAAAATCAATAAAAATATCAATACTATCTTTATAGTATGATTCTTGGACTATCAAATCTAATAGACTACCATCCGCAATAGATTTCACTTCAGCATCAACATCGGGAGTGGGTTGAATGTCCGCGGTGAGGAGTTTTTTTATATCTTCTTTCCGAAAAAGAAGATTCAGAAATGGACTTATTAGTCGAACCAGTGGGCCGTGCAGAATAATAGAGTATACTGGTTCGTCGTAACTCTCAAGGATTTTTGCAGTATAAAAGGCAACATATAAATTAAGAAGATAGGGCAAAAATTGCATTTTGGACTCAAAATCTTCTTCATCTTGAAGACGGAGAATTGAAGAAACTGCAAGTATCCTTTCCCTCTTGGGTGTTTTTGGATCAGGAATCTGATATCCGAACGCACAACTATGCCTATACGCAATCCCACCTACAAAATTCTCGTCATCAACGATAGACTCATCTACCGAAATTACCCACTTTCCCTCCATCTCAGAACAAACTTTCGACAGGATGTCCTTATCAAATTTCGATCTCCCTATAGTGTAGCTGATGGATTCTATCTGTTTTTTATAAGAGATCTCTGTAATTTTCCGAATAGAATCATTTCCTAAAAACTCTACACTTGTATCAATTTTTGCTCCAAGCTCATTTCCAGACAATTCTTCAAATTCTGCTAAAAGGTTTCTTATCACTCGGTTTCCAGCATCTCTAAATGCGGTATCGGTTAGAAATTGTTGTCCGTTCATAGATTTCACTCCTAATAGAAAAGGACTTTTCTGCAAACCCACTAATATAGTCAGAGGTCTTGTTTGCCCTTTTGCTTACACTTGGCGTGCTACCTCTTGACTCTTATCCATCTCTTGTAACCATCTATACGGATTCTCGACCTGGACTCGGAGTTGTGTGCGGTGCCATTTCGCGAGGTTCAACATCCGGTCATCTGTTGTGAGAAGGACATCCGCTCCACCACTTTCAGCACACGCAATATGTAAAGCATCAAATCGCTTGAATCCCAGAACTTCAAGTTCAGCAGCCCTGAATTCTTCCGCTGAACCCGCCAAAACGGTTTCGTGAGCAAAATTCAGTCTATTCTTTATTACCTCGCGCATTTTTAAATTAGGGTTATTGGCAATTTCAATCGCTAAAATTTCGCTGGCAATCCAACGTAATTCACCTGTGAAAAAATAATCAACGATTGTCTCAATGGCTTCGGTTTCACGACGTATCCGATCTTGTGTCTGATTATCTAAGGATCTGCCTATCGAACACGTGTCGAGATAAATTTTCCGTTCTTGAAACTGTATTTGCATACATTCGCCTACTCTTTTTTTCCTAACCAATCGCTTTTGCGTTCCTGATGAATCTTTATAAGTAGTGCGAATTTATTCAGGTGTTTATGTTCAGTCCCAGCACAATCCTTGTTCCTGCCTCACACTGTCGCAGGAACCTCATCTGTCCAGATGGTCCTAGTTTCCCCGAAATTACGCTGAGTCCAAACCGATAAAGTTCAACGTCCGTCATTTCACTAACGTCCTTCAGAGGCTTATCTTTCGGAGCTGCGTGTTGTTTTTGGCGAAGCTCTTGAATTCCCTGCATAATCGTCTCCATATCAAGTTTATCTAACCATCTATGGCGTTCAACAGTATAATCACCACTAGGCGGATCGCACTGCTCAAGAAACCGAATTGTGCCAGCATCTCCCAATGTATCCAAGAGCACCTCAAGTCCTTGTTTGTAGACTTCAGCGTCTGTCATATCCCGTACGTTCATTTGCATTTACCTCCCAATTGCCTGCATAAGCGCGCTTTCCAATCATGTAAGGGAAGTGGATCGGTGTTTGGAAAACGCACTTACAGAAAATTGTCATTTATACATATTATCACGCCTTCGGCAGCGTTGGCAATGTTAAACGTGGACGGTCACCGAAATCGGGGATTTCCGGGGGGTTCTCCTCCATCTGTCGGAGGAGTTCCTCTATTGCTCGATCTAACTGCGGATCACCTTCGGTAGCATAGTCTTGCGGACGATAGTCTACTTCGATATCCGGGTCGGTACCGTAGTTCTCAACGCGCCAACCGACATCAACGAACCAGAAAGAATACTCCGGTTGGGTTGTGCCGCCACGATCCACGAACATCTGATGTGGTGAGATACCGATGACACCACCCCATGTGCGTTTGCCGATAAGTAAGCCTAACTCCATGAGTTTGAAACAGTGTGAGAAAATATCGCCATCAGAGCCTGCGTTTTCGTTCGTGACGGCTACCATCGGACCAAGGACTGAAGCGTCTGGATATGGGTGCGGTGTCCCCCAACGCGGAACATCATACCCAATCCGACGCCGGGACAACTTCTCTAACAGCAGCTGCGATACATGTCCACCGCCATTGTAGCGGACATCAACGAGCAAACCCGGATAACTTACCGCGGCGAGAAAACCGCGGTGAAACTCGGCATACCCACGCCGTGACATGTCTGGGATATGGACATATCCGACTTTTCCGTCTGTTTTTTCGTGGACGTACTGGCGATTTTGGGACACCCACTCGCGATACCGTAACTCCCGTTCGCTCCGTAGTACCTTGAGCGTAACGACGCGTTTTTCGTTGTCGTCTGCGTTTTGGAAGGTGGCTTGAACCTCTTGGTTCGCGAGGTTCACAAGGAGTTCACCGGGCGAAACGGTTTCCCCGAGGCGTTGTCCTCCGATAGCAAGCAGAATATCATCTTTGTGGACGTTAATTCCGGGTGCATTTAGTGGTGAATCTTTTGTCGCTTCCCACGCATCGCCTTGGGGAATGTGTGTAATCCGATACCCACCACTCCCAGTGTCATAGACGAAATCTGCCCCCAGAAAGCCTTGTGCGTAATTCGGTGATCTCCGATAATCGCCTCCGAATTCATAGGCGTGTGAGGTACCGAGTTCACCCTGCATCTCCCACATAAGGTCGGAAAATTCGCCGCGCGTTGCGATCCGGTCAACCAGGGGCAGATAGCGTTGATAAACGTGCTCCCAATCTACGCCGGACATATCCTCTGTCCAGAAGTAATCTCGCTGAAGCCGCCACGCCTCCCGATACATCTGATGCCACTCGGCTGTGGGAATGACAGAGGCTTTGATACGATTGAGATCAATCCAACCACTTTGGCGATTTGGTCTTCCTCTACTACCAGATTTCGAGTCGTCTTCTGCCTTCTTACCAGCCTTGATAACGCGCAACCGATCTCTGTTGGAATACACAAGGGTTTTTCCATCACGGGAGAGTTGAAAATTGTCAATACCCGAAACGAGCGTCTCCTTTTTCTGCTCCTTGAAATCGTAAGCGTGGAGTGTACCCCTTGCGCTACCACTGTCATCATCGAAAGGACCTGACCTTTCTTGTGAAGGAAAAGACGTGAAAATAGCCTTTCCCTCGATACCAGCAATCTGTCCATAATGTCCTCGCGGATAGGGAAAAGCGACGACCCGTTGTGAAATCCTGTCCAGATCGATGGTAATCGGTTTACTTTCTTTTTCAGACTCTTCGTCTTTCTCGTCGGACGCTTCACCTTGTTCTTTTTCGTTCTCCTTGTCCTTCTCCTCTTCAAGCGGATGCGGCTCTGGCACGAAGGGATTTCCTAAAGTCTCCTGCAAGGTTACTAACAACGGACGCATCGCTGATGGGAAACCGAGATCGAAGTGAAGGGCATCGTAGACGGGATTGAATTCGCGGTAAGAGAGAAAATAGAGGTATTTTCCATCGGGATCCCATGCGGGTGAGAAATCACTGAATTCAGGCTGGGTAACGAGCCATGTCTCACCTGTTTCGATTTTGCAGAGTTTAATCGAACGCGTCGTTTCTGTGGATGGGAAACTATATGCACACCACTCGCCGTCAGGGGACCAGACTGCACCTTGGATGTTCTGATAGTGGCTTTTGTCAAGCACCCGCATCTCCTGCGTTTCAAGATCGATGTGCAGAAGCTCAAAACGGTTATTAATCAGAAGCAAACAGTCATTTTTGTTGTCTTTAGTTTGTGGAGAGACCGTAAGGGAGCGAACATGTCCCATGTCAAGTGCGTCAAGCCGAACGATATCTGCGCTGTCATCGCGAGTATGAATTTCCAGGGCTTCTTCTCCATCAGCATCGGAGAGGGTAATAAGACGCTTTCCGTCGTTGAGCCACTTTGTAAAGCGATAGCGTGTTCCACTACGCTCACCATGCTGGAGGACTGCGCCTTCCCAATTCGCGATTGTAAAGGGTTTACCCCGGACTGTCAAAGCCAATGCGTGTCCATCTGGGGTTAGCGCATACTCTCGTAGGTATCTTGAGGCACTGACGAACTTCCGCTGTCTCTGGATGCGTGGACTGTGGAATTCGACATCAACACGGGTATCGGTGTCGTTTTCGATGTCATAAACAAAGAGGTCTGCGCCAGCATGGTAGACGATGCGGGTTCCATCTGTTTGCGCCGAACGGCAATAGTAAGTGCCCTGATGCGTGTGGCGTTGAATATCCTCACCGGTAGGGAGACAGGAGTAGATGTTACCGACGCCTTCATGGTCAGAAATAAAATAGATACGTTCACCGATCCACATAGGTGTTGTGAAATTGCTATCCACAGGTGCGAGTGGTTGGAATTCCCCATCCCCTTGTGTGTCTATCCAGAGCTGCCCAGCTGTGCCGCCTCGGTAGCGTTTCCAGCGTGCGGGTTCTCGCGTCAACCTACCGAGGATCACACCATCGGTATCGCTGAAGTCAATGTGATTGGCGGGACCATACGAGAGGCGTTGTGGTTCGCTACCTTCGGCGCAGATTTTCCATATCCATGGATCGAATGCCAACCCGGCACCGCTTGAATAGAGAATGTGCTTGCCATCGCTATCCCAACCGACGACAGTGGCGTTGCTCCCTTGATAGGTGAGTCGCTTCGCCTCACCACCGAGAGCAGGCATAACATAAACTTCTGATGGACCTTCTTCACTTCCGGCAAAAGCGAGTAACTCGCCATTTGGCGATAAGCACGGAGAACTGGCTGCACCGAGATTCGATGTGAGCCGTCGGGCGATACCGCCTTCGACTGGAACCGTCCACAAATCATCTTCACACACAAAAACAATAGTATCCTGACAAATTGTTGGAAATCTGTAATATCCTGACATTCACTCCTCCGTGATAGATAAAAAGCCTATACACCTATCGCCCGCTGGGGCTAAGTTTCTTATAGACATAGCACTCCGCTGGAGTGCTGGAACCTTGAATATCCCATTTCTATAGACATGGTACTCCGCTGGAGTTCAGGTAGCGTCTAATTAGATGTTGGGTTTCGCTGGAGTTTAGAAGTGTTCAGGTCTCATAAGAGTATGGTGTTTTCGGGCATGAGCGTCTAATTTTACTTTCCCGCTCAACCCAATTTACAAGATGTTTAGTTACAGCAAAACTGGCGAGGTTGCAAACCTCGCCTACCTATGAGAGACAAACACTATTACATATTGCCTTTATGGGGCTGCATTGTGCATTTAAGCGTGGGTGATGCACTAAATGCTTACCCGCTTCTTTTAAGACGACCGACGCGTTTCGCATACTTTTCACCGAGATGGAAGACCCAAAATCCGAATGGAATGATCAGTACACCAATAACGAGCAGTAGCAATAAATTGCCCATCTGGCTCTCAATGGATGCGTTATCGAGCATCGCCGCACGGATAGATTTGAGTGTATAAGTGGCAGGCGAAATTTTAGAAATGGGTTGAATCCACTCGGGTAACACCTCGATTTCATAATAGATACCGGAGATCAAGAGTAGGAACGATTGGATAATGCCTGTTGCAGCCTGGCCCTTTTCTGGTGAGAGTAGCGGGAAGATCGCTGCCATTAGACCGATGCCAATGAAAGAGAGGCTTGAGACAAGGACAGTAACAGCCATGGTTAGCCAATTCGCGCTTCCTAAGTCGATGTGTTCACCAAAAAAGAGTGGCATTATCGCCAGAACTAAACCCGTCCGGAGCAACCCATACAGTATCGCGAAGAGACATGAACCAACCAGATGTGTAATCCGGTAGATTGGTGCCATAAAGGTATATTCGATCGTGCCTTCCCAGCGTTCCCAAGTAATCGCATCGCTCACCTCACGCATCATGACAGAGAGAAATCCCCAGATTAATGCGCCAATGACGAGATAAAGGACATCTTCACTGCTGCCGCGCCCTACCATAATCAAGCCGATTGTCAGGGCGTTGACGATGGAATAGCTGAAAAAGAGGATTTCCCAACTGAGATACCGCTTCACCAGATTAAAGTTGCGCTCAATAAACGCGTAGGAGACGACGGTCTCCCTGACAAGATTCAGCATGGCTCTATTCTTCCTCTTCAATACTTTTGCCGGTTAGCGCGATAAAGACATCTTCCAACGTTGCGGGGGCACCGTTCTGTGATGGTGCGCTGGCGATGAGTTCCTCGACGGTCCCTTCTGCGATAAACCGTCCTCTGTCGATAATGGCGATCTTATCGCATAACCTCTCAGCTTCCGCCATATCGTGTGTCGTTAGGACAATGACAGCATTCCGCTCTCGACGGATCTCTTCAATAAAGGCTTGTACATCACGCTTGGATTTGGGATCGAGTCCCGTTGTCGGTTCATCCAGCAGGAGGAGCATGGGAGTCGTCAGCAGGGCACGTGCAATAGCGACCTTCTGTTGCATGCCACGCGATAGATGCTCCATCTCTTCGTTCATTCGATCTGCGTCAAAACCGAGTCGTTCTAAAATTTGCTTTGACTTTCGCTCGGCTTCGGGGGCTGGAATACCGTAGAGGCGAGCCGCATAAATCAGGTTTTCTGCTGAAGAGAGCCGTTTGAAAAACGAGGCTTCGACAGAGACACGGTTCATTACCTGTCGGACTTTTAGACTGTCTGTTACAACATCGTCTCCGAAGACGTGAATACTGCCAGCATCGGGGATAAGCAGCGTTGAAATAAGGCGAATCAGGGTCGATTTTCCTGAGCCATTTGCACCCAGAATACCGTAGATTTCTCCGATGTTTACCTCTAAAGAAATGTCGTCAACTGCACGAATTACCTCTTTCTCTGGCTTGAATATCTGGCGGAACTTTTGATGTAAACGCGGTTTACTATTTGCACGTTTGGTTCGGTGAAAATGCTTTGTTACCCCGCGAATAGCTAACCCATAGATAAGATCTTCCACTTTCTCTGCTTTCACTAAATTGAATACCTCCAAATCCCTTGACATTTCATATCGACTTTTATATTATTATACCCAAAGTTCGTGAAGATTTGGTAATTTATTTTTTATTAAATGGTTCTCAGTTTTCAGTTCTCAGTCTTCAGTTTTCTATAGATATAGCTCTTTACAAAGGGAAGCATCGTGTTCTGTGGCTACTTATTTTTACAATTCACTATATAAGGAGGAACAATGCCGAAAATTAAAGGTCCAGCTATCTTCCTCGCCCAATTCATGCGGGACGAGGCACCGTATAACAGTATGGAAAACATTGGGAAGTGGGTCGCTGGCTTAGGGTACAAAGGAGTCCAACTTCCCAATTGGGACGAACGCGTCCTGGACATCGGAAAAGCCGCCGAATCCAAAACCTATTGCGATGAATTAAAAGGAACACTTAACGAAATAGGACTCGAGGCGACAGAGGTGGCGGGCTACCTCGCTGGGCAGGTCTTGGCTGTGCATCCGGCATACGAGATTATGTTTGAAGGATTCCATCCACCCGGCTTGCGCGGTGCTGAAAGAACAGCATGGGCAACGGATGAATTGACGAAATGTATCCACGCTTCAGTAAATATGGGGCTGGATGTGATTCCTGTGCTTTCAGGGGGCTTTGCGTGGCACACCGTCTACCCGTGGCCACAACGGCCCGATGGCATTATTGAAGAGGCGTTCAAAGAACTCGCCGCACGATGGTCTCCATTGTTGGATCTGGCACACGATAACGGTCAGGTTTTTGCCTATGAACTCCACCCAGGTTCGGACATTTACGATGGTGCGACATACGAGATGTTCCTTGATTACACAAATGACCACCCTGCTGCTTGTCTCAACTACGATCCAAGCCATTTTCTCCTTCAACAACTCGATTACATCGACTTCATCCGACTGTATAGCGAACGCATCAAGGGATTTCACGTTAAGGATGCCGAATTCCGCCCGACAGGTCGCGTTGGAGTTTACGGTGGTTATCAATCGTGGGCTGGACGTGCGGGGAGATTCCGCTCGCTCGGCGATGGACAAGTAGATTTCACGCAGGTGTTTACACTGCTCACCGAAGCAGGCTATGACAGCTGGGCAGTCCTGGAATGGGAGTGTTGTGTCAAAAGCCCAGAGCAAGGTGCGGCAGAAGGTGCGCCATTTATCGCTAAACATATCATTGAAACGACCGATGTCGCCTTCGATGACTTCGCAGGCGGCGAGACCGACACGACGCGGAATCGGGACATTCTTGGCTTGAATTGAAGATTTTTAATCTTACCTTGCGGAGGAATGACATTGATTAGAACTTTGACGGACATTCCTTAAATCCCCCTGCGCCGTTGTTGCAGGCTACAGTTGAGGAACGAGATAGATATAATTAAAATCCTGTTTGGAGTGAAATACTATGGAATCTTGGAAACGAAAATTACGAATGGGTATGGTTGGTGGTGGACAGGGAGCATTTATCGGTGGCGTTCATCGTATTGCTGCCACACTCGACCAGCAAATTGAGGTCGTCGCTGGGTGCTTCTCACGGGACCCGGAAAATACACAAATCACCGGTGAAGAGTTGTATCTCGCCCCAAATCGTTGTTATAACAGTTATGCAGAAATGGCGACAGCGGAAGCTGCGCTTCCCAAAGATGAGCGCATTGATTTCGTGAGCATCGTCACACCGAACATCTCTCACTTTGATATCGCCAAGACCTTTTTAGACGCTGGTTTCCACGTCGTTTGCGATAAACCGATGACTTACAGTCTCGAAGAAGCAGAGGCTCTTGTCCAACTCGTCGAAAATTCGGGGCTTGTCTTTGCATTGACACACAATTACACGGGACATCCGCTCGTACGGCATGCGCGGGACCTATTCGCTGAAGGCTCAATGGGGCAAATTCGCAAGGTTATCGTAGAATACCTTCAGGACTTCCTGATGGTCCCACACGAAAAACTCGGTCAGAAACAAGCAGCGTGGCGCGTCGACCCAACACAGTCGGGCATCGGTGGCACGATGGGCGATGTCGGGACGCATTGTGTGAATCTGCTTGAATACGTTACCGGCGATCCGATCGTTGAACTTTGTGCCGATAAAAGTACTTTCTTGCCTGACAGGGTGCTGGATGAGGACGTCAACGCCCTGCTCCGTTTCAAAGGCGGTGGTAAAGGCGTTCTAAGTGTAAGTCAGGTTGCCACTGGAGAGGAGAATGGGCTGACACTTCGCGTTTACGCTGAACAAGGTGCGGTAAAATGGGCGCAAGAGAATCCGAACTATCTTGAACTTTACCGTTACGGGGAACCGAGACAGACGCTTACCCGTGGCCAGGGCTATCTTTCCGATGCAGCGGCGGCAGGGGCACGTATCCCAACAGGACATCCTGAGGGGTACTTGGAGGCGTTCGCGACTATTTACGTCGGCGTTGTCGAAGCAATCCGACGCTTTATTGACGGTGATCCAATGGAAACGGAAGCTTATGATTTCCCGACAGTCTACGATGGATTACGGGGTATGCAGTTCATTTACAAAGCGGTTGAGTCTTGTGAGAATGGTTCGACATGGGTTTCAATGTAGGTGGCTGTTAGTGGTTAGCGATTAGCAGTTAGTTGTCGGTATTAAAGCGTTGGGTTTCGCTGGTATTTGGAAGAGCCCACGCATCTTGAAAATGTGAAGTTTTTTGCATCATAACTGCTCGTTTTTACTCCGCTCAACCCAACCTACATCTACATGTTAATAAATGGAGGTCGCCATGCAAGTATCTAATGCTGAACCTTTTCGTGTCGGATTTCTGAACGTTGACTCGTATTCACACATGCCACTCTGGGCACCGCATATCAATCCGCGCCCAGGTGAAAAAGATACGCCTTTCACAGGCATGCGAGTCACGCACTGCTGGGATATTGAATACGAGAAAGCACAGGCCGTCGCTGCACCCTACGGTTGCGAAGTTGTTAAGAATTTTGATGACATGTTGGGAAAGGTAGACGGTGTGATCTCTGGAGGTTACTACAATCATCCGTGGAACCATATTCTTCATGAACCGTATCTTGAAGCCGGATTGCCGAATCTGATTAACCGCCCCTTTGCAAACTCCCTTGCGAAAGCGCAGCAGATGATTGAACTTGCAGAAAAGAACGGTGCAACGATCCTCGCGCCGTCAAGCCATGAGTACAACGATGCAATCTCACGTGCCAAGGCGTGGGCAAACGACAAACAAATCGTCTGCTATACGGCGACCAATTCGTTTGACGACTATCCGACGCACGGGATTCACGGTGTTTACATGGTCTGTAAGGCGATAGCGGAAGCGGGGAACAGCGTTGTGTCAGTGGGGTATCAAGCGGACAGTTGGCATAGCCCGCCCGGTGTTATTACGTTTGAGCATATTGACGGCGACGGTCGGCAATTCTATGGCACGCTCCATCAGGTGAGCGGTTCTTGGGGAACAGTGCAGATTCATACACAAGAAGCATACGGTGGTGAGAATTTTAAAATCTACACCGGCACTGGTTATCCATTCGACAAGACGGAGATCTGGGTGCCGACGATTTGGGCGTTCCAGAACATGGCACTCCACAACGAGATGCCGCAAACTTTTGAGCAGATCTTACATAAAACGAATGTTTTCCTCGCAGGATGGAAATCGGTTCTGGAAAACGACGGCAAGCCTGTGAAATTAAGAGATGTCCCTGAAGATTGGGAAGCACCGGCTGAACTCCCAAATCATCCTGACCACGACACCGTGGCGTTATTCCGGAAAAAGTTCGGGGACGTTTAGCGAATAGTCGTCAGGTCGCTCACTCGTTCACTTTCAGCGGTCAAGTTACTGACTGCTGATCGCTGACTACTGACAGGCGGGGAATGCCATAAGGCATGAATACCCGGTGAAGCCCATAAGGGCTTCATACCGTTGATTCTGATTTGCAGCGAACGCCCTAATTGCTAATTGCCAAAAAGCCGATTCCAGTCGTGATATGACTTGGCGATGCTCTCAGGATTGGTCCGACTCCGAGCGACAAAACCCGGTACACTCTCTCGCCCTGTAGGCAAGCCGATTTGGCTGTAGCGTGTATCAACACTCCAGCGGACTGTATCTCCGCGGTTTGGAAGACCACGGTGTACAACGCGCTCACTGGTTAGCAAGACATCACCTACATCAAGCTCGGCAGTAACGACGTCGCCCGGAGGTAGTTCTACATCGTTGATGCCTTTACCACCCGTATGTCCCGGTGTCTGATCTTGGAAGTTGTGATTAATCAGGTTGAAATGGTGTGAACCTCGGATGACTTGCATGCATCCATTTTCCTCATACGCCCGAACGAGCGGAAGCCAGACATTCACAACTAATGTTTCACCGGCTTCTTCGGGTATGAGATACGCCAAATCTTGATGCCAAGGGATGACTGTAATATCTTGGTTTGGCAATTTGGCACGGAAATTAAACTGGGGATGCGCTAAGATTTCCTCACCGATGAGTGAGACAACGACATCAAGGAGTGCAGGGGCTGTTCTGAGCGTGAACATTCCGGCGGTTCGGATTTTCTGATCGCGAAAATAATTGCTCCAAATCCAGTTCGGTTCAGAACAAGCATCTGATACGAGCGCGAGCCGCGTGTCGAATGGCTTGTCGCCATAAGTATCCGATGGGTCCAGGATCCCGTGTTTGACTGCTGCCCGTGCACCGGCATCAACCAACTGCGATAACTCATCAATCAAGGGTTGAAGTGCTTGATTTGGTAGCAAGTTTCGGACGAACAGGAAGCCGTCATCGTGGAACTGCTGCTTCTGTTGAGGCGTAAGTCCGCCTTGCTGAGGTGCTTCTGAATTACGTTGTGTAGACATTTTTTTAATTATGTACTCCTGGGCGGCTGCGTCCGTTTGCTTCGCAGCGAGAATGCAGGTTTTCGGTCACGTCAGAACTGGTTTTGGGCGTTTTGACGTTTCTTTTCCCTTCAAAACGTGAAACTAAAACCTTAACTTGCAACAACGGCGCAAGCAGATTTGAAAAACGCATTACAAAGATAAAATGATCATCGTTTAACCGCAAGGTAAATTAGAAACACTGAATTGCAACGGCACTGCCTATTTCGCTGGATTTCATTGCCGCATCGAGCATTTGCATCAGCATTACCGCTTGAGAACCGGAATTGAGAGGCTCATTTTCTTCTCGGATCGCTCGAATGAATTCTCGTGCCTGAAGTGTTATCTCATTTGCCTTCTGCGGTGGTGATTTGATCGGTTTGACCTTAACACCGTCGGGCGTACCGACCAGTAGTTTTCCACTTTCCAGTCCTGCCTTCGTGCCGTAGAGGTGAAACTCCTGAATCTCGCTTTTGACAAGGTCGCTTCCGGCTGCTGGGGTGTGTCGGTTCGTGGTATTCAAGGAAAATGCGACAGCAAAGTGTAGGGTGCATCCATTTTCAAATCGAACAAACCCACATGCGGCATCATCGGCGGTGTAGGTTTGTTCAGGGGGTGCAAGATGTGAGAAGGTGCAATACAGTCCAGCCATCACCTCTGTGGGGCTTGGGCAACCCATCATAAACCAGACATTATCAATGGCGTGGATACCGAGATCAAGTAAGACACCACCACCCTTCGCTTTATCGTGCCGCCATCCGCGCGCAGAACACCACCGCGTGCGTATCCATCGAGTTTCAGCGTAGTATACATCGCCAAGTTCCCCGGCTTGTACTAGTCTGCGTCCTTCCATCAATTGAGATGTAAAACGCGATTGCCGGACGAACATATAGGTGAGACCTTTGCTTTCGGCGAGTTGTGTGACGGGTATCAATTCGGCTGCATCATTTGAGGGCGGTTTTTCACAGAGGACGTGCATCCCACGCTCGATTGCCTCTTGTGAGACGGGGACGTGCATCCACGTCGGAAGTCCAATACAAACTGCGTCTAAATCGCAGGCATCAAACATCTGTCGATAATCGTCAAAAACGCGGACACCTTTGATCCCGTCCAAGACCCTTTTCCTACGGGTCGGGTCTGGATCTGCCAAAGCAACGAGTTGGACATTCGGCTCTCCAGCAAGAACAATGGTTGTGCTACTAATTGTTCCTCCGACACCAATGATTCCAACTTTGATCGGATCTTTCATGCACACTCTCCATTTGCGTTAGATTTAAAGTGTTTGAACCCAACGTTGGCATGTGGATTCAACCAAAAAGGCTTGACATTTCTCAGGTCGTGCGATAAGGCACACTCAGTCAAGTTTAATCTGAGATTCGTTAAATTGCGAGAATTTGCGACGCGTTTATAAGGTTACAAGCGCCTATGCCCAACTGCTTTATTCTCTCAAAGTAAAATCCAAAAGGAGGAAAATGCTTCTCATGTATCGCTACTTTTTCTTACCAATTCTCGTGCTACTTCTTGCTGCGGGTACGGTTATTGCTGCGGGTGAAAAATTGTTGCTCGTTGGCTCCGGTGAACCCGATCCGAAGGACATTCTGCTCGTAGACTACCTTGAGGAGTGGGGTTATGAAATTGAACTTCGTGAGCACTTGGCGAAGCACCCTGGTAACCTCGCTGGTATTGACTTTGTCTTTATTTCGGAATCAACGTCGAGTGCTAATATTTTAGACGCTTACAAAGACTCAGCCATCCCGGTTGTCAACGCAGAGACGTGGACTTATGATGATATGGGCTTTTCTCCAGATGGGACGTTCAACTCCGATGCAGGCGACGATTTGACTATTGTCAACAGTGACCACCCAATCACCGAAGGTTTCAAGGATAAAATCACAGTCAGCAAACCAGCAGCATCACTGATGACATGTAACGGTTTTGAAGGCGATATTGATGTATTAGCTGTACGCGCTGATAACGACGATTTCGTTGCCATTTCTGTCTATGAGAAAGGTGCGAAAACGATTAAAGGCTCCACGAAAGCGAGGCACGTCAACATTTGGCCCCATTCCACGGGTTGGCAGATGGTGACAGACGACGGGTGGGAACTGATCCATCGTTCAATTCTCTACGCTCTCGGTCAGATTCCATTTGACGTCGCGCCAGAAGACAAGCTTGCCGTCACGTGGGGGCAGATCAAAAAGTGGCATTAGATTTATTTTGGTGACGAGGTCAGGGACCTCGCCCTACAACAGAGACGCCGACCCTGCGTCCAAAAAGACCGAGCAGTCCGAGTGGGTCTGTAAGATTGAAGCGGGATGCATCGGCGTTATCTCACCGTGTAAACAATTGCGTACTGCTTCCGCTTTCCGCTCATCAGGCACTGTGCAGACGATTGTTTGTGCTTTCAGGATCTGGCGGATAGACATCGAAATCGCTTGGGTTGGCACGTCATCAAGTCCGTTGAACCATCCCTCACCTACCTGCTGGAGACGGCACGCCTCATCTAATTCAACAAGGATATAGGGATCTTCTGTATCAAAATCCGCCGGTGGATCGTTGAAGGCGAGATGTCCATTCTCACCAATACCGACGAACGCCACATCGATTTGATGTTGCGAGATAATCTGATTGAGTCGGTCACATTCGGCTTGGGCTTCGTCTGCTTCCCCATCCAGAAAATGGACTGTTCCGGGATGAACGACGTCCACCAGGCGTTCTCGGAGATACTTGCGAAAACTGGCGGGATGTGTCTCAGGAATGCCGATGTACTCGTCGAGATGGAACATCGTTGTGTTGCTCCAATCAATCGTCTTGTCAGCAGTGAGTGCCGCAAGAAAGTCAAATTGGGACGCACCTGTGGCGACGATGAAGCTGGCGTTTCCGTTTGCAGCCAGTGCCTCTCGTAGTTTCTTACTTGCGAGGTGTGCTGCTGCTTCACTCGCTTCACGTTTGGTTGTTGCTTTAAAAATATTCATCGGTTTAGAATCTTCGTGAAATCCCGTTTCCAACTCGGCGAGAGGGCGGGCAGTTTTCTGGCTCGTGCGATTTTTTCGTGGTTGTCGGTATCAAAATAGCGTAGACTGAGTATCTCTGTGACGCTCATCGGTTCTAACGGGACTTCGATGCGTGCGATTGAATCACCCGCAGTAATTTCGCCCTCTTCAAGCACTCGAAAATAGAAGCCGACGCGCCGACTCTCTAAAAACTGCTTGGGAAATGCTGGGAGCCCCATCTTGTACGCCAGTTTGAAACAGGGCACACGCGGTTGGGTAATTTGCAATTTTACCGTTGAACCTATCTGAAAAACATCACCGATATGAACAGACGTTTCCAGTAGACCTTCAACGGTGAGATTTTCGCCGAACTGTCCGTAGGTCAAGTCGTCTCTTTGTAATTCCTGTTGCCAGTAGGCGTAATGCTCAAAGGGGTACCCGTAAATGGCTTTATAAGTGCCGCCGTGTACTCGCAGATCGCCTTGCCCATCACCGTCGATATTCTTTTCCCTGAGCATAACGGTGCCTGCCACCGGCACTTTAAAGATACCGGTTTTAATGGTCTTGCCGCCGTATTGGATAGACTTCGGTTTTGAGACGTTTATAGATAGAAGTTTCATATAGCCTTTAGTATATGGATTTATTTAAGTTGTGTCAAGAGAAAGATAAGAGTATGTCAGTGAGTGGAGTGGAAGATATACTTTTTTGAAGGAATTTATCAGGGAATCTAACAAAGAAGACGTAGCCATCGTTCAAAAAATGATGGAATTCTACATTAATCACAGAGATTCCCAATAATTTTACGAATACTGATGTGTTTCTGAAATGGATTGACGGCGACTTTCTTCAAGAAAAACTATAGGAGAAAACAGATGACTTTTGCTTTTAGATTACGTCAGGTTTTCATCTACACAATAATATTTGCGATGCTATTGACAAACGTTTCAGTTGCTGAACAGCGGAAAACGACTGATGATTCACACATCCGTAGCGAAGCGTATGGAGACGTTGCGTTTTCATCGCTCGTCATAATCAGCGTTGTATCTCTCGGACGCTGGTTAACGCCTTTAGATGAATGTGGAGGCAGAGATTCACAAACTCACGGAGGACGAGCACTTCGTTGAACGCTGGATGTTGCTCAACGACGATCCGGCATCTCTCGAAAAGGGAAATAGAGCGATCGCGAAAATCCGAAAGCAAAGAAAAGCCCTTGAGAAGAAACGCAATCGATTCGAGTGGTTGTATTACCCGGCTATAGGCGTTATCGGAGCAGGTGCGATGATGCTAACCTTTTGGTTGCGAGGTGATTAACCATGCAGAAAAAGCAAACCTAAACAATAGAGACAGAATCAAGTTCTATTTTATCATTACAGCCAAGCCGTTAAGGGATAAAGGACCTTTGCAGGCTTGGCTGTTTTGTTAAAACTACAGTCTCTGGCAATTTCAAGAAATTTTTCCATTTTTTAGGTAAAAATACAAATTTTTTCTTATTTTTTTCAGATTATGCACCTTTTTCGCCTTAAAATTGTATCTTTAATGACAGAAGAATAAAACAGTATTTTAAATTTAAGGATTCCAGCTTACAATAATGTTTGGTATCCGCTTTTCTTGGAAGGATTAGGCATCAGCGAGCTTTAGATTGGAGAAAAAATGATATATCGACAAATCTTGGCATGTCTCTCTTTACTGATATTAATTCCGTTGAGTGCGAAAGCATTTCCACCCGCTTCACCCGCAGGTGGAAACTACTTAGTCCTTGACGGAGTGGACGACTATGCGGTTTTAGACTTTAAAACCTTCGGTGTTCTCTTTCCGAAAGACACAGACGAGTTCACTGTCGAAGCGTGGGTCTATCCGACCACACCGCCTGCTGAGAATACATACGCAATGCTTCTCAGCCAACAGGTGGAGATGCGGACCGTGAGCGATAACGAGGGATGGACGGATATAAAGAAACTTATCAAGTGGCAAAAGGGAGATCTATTCCTAATAATTCAAGGGCATATTACAGTTGGGGGAAGACCCGGTGGGACGGGATTCCACCCAATAGCACTTTCTCCGAATCAATGGAATCACATCGCATATCAGGCAACAGGGAAACAGCGAACGACTATTGTCAACGATATCGCAAAGACCGGGCCGCAAGTCGGAACGCTCGCTCACGATCTCTCACACTTCGAGCATCCAAAGGATTTTACACTTGGTGGGTTTGGAAAAAAAATTAAGAGGCCTCGCAGTGATTACTTTTGGGGCTCTTTTGCAGGATATATCGATGAGGTCCGTATTTCAACGGTTGCTCGTTACGATGTCGGGAAACAAGGTTTTACACCGCGGCATAAATTCAAAACAGACCGGAAGACGATTGTGTTGTGGCATTTTGATGAACCCAGTGGAAACCGGAAATTCTCGGATGCATCAGGCAACGCATATCATCTCGAGGGTAAAAATGGCGCAAGGACCAGCATCCCACTTGCAGTCGAAGCAGACGGAAAACTTACTACAACATGGGGACAACTTAAACAGTGAAAATTCCAAAAGACCTAAACCGTGGAGATTTTGATGGAAGAGAAACCGATGTTCAACTGATTCATAGTACTTTGTCGGGCAACGACGAGGCATTCAGCACTTTAGTCCGAAACTACCAAAAGAGTATCCACGCCCTCGCGTGGCGGAAGGTTGGGGATTTCCACATTGCTGAGGAGATTACCCAAGATACTTTCCTTCAGGCATATAGAAACCTTGCTCAACTAAAGAATCCGAATCAGTTTGCGGGATGGATTTATGTAATTGCGAATCGGCTTTGTTTGAAACGACTGCAAGAGAAGACATTTGTGATACCATCATTGGAGGATACGCCGATGGAAGAAGTAGATAAATTTTCTTATACCCGTTATGTATCCGAGCAACGCGAATCAGAAACTACTGAGCACCGCCATGAACTTGTCAAAAAACTGCTGGCAAAGCTGCCAGAGAGCGAACGTACGGTGGTGACACTTCACTATTTCGGAGAAATGACGACGAAGGAAATTGGGAAATTCTTAGGTGTATCGGTGAATACGATTAAAAGTCGGCTGCGCCGCGGCATAAAACGCCTACAAAAACAAGGGGAAGAATCCTTGGTTCGCGAGACACTTGGAGGCATCCAATTTCCAGTGCACGTAACTGAACGCATTATGCAGCAAGTCGCTGAGATTAGCCCAACAGTCTCTCCGCCAGTTGGAAAACCGTTGCTGCCGTGGGCGGCTTTCGGGACGGCTGTGGTTTTCGTTCTATTGATGATCGGTGTGAGCAACCAAATTCTTGCGCGGTTTCAGAGGCCGTACAGTTTCGAGGCGAAATCTGAACAGACGATTGAAATCGTTGATGCGTCCATCGTTCTTGATATTCCGGCGAAACCGGCTATGCGCAATCAATTCGGTCAGGCTGCTGCACCCGGTAAAAGCAGCGGTGTCGGCACGCAAGTTTCTGACGTGACACCGACATCTGTTTCATCGGAGGATTCCACCACATTTTCTACCTCACAGTGGACTCAGGGAAAAGGACCCCCCGCGGGTTACATACGCGATCTCTTCGCTACATCTGAAGGAACCGTCTATGCTGTTGCATCAACAGGAATTTACAGATTATCAGCAGATGAGACCACATGGATACACGTTGACGCGAGTGTCCGTATTGGTGAATCTCGAATGCCGATGGCAGCGCATGCTGGATCCCTTTATATTGTTTCTACTGACGAGATATTTACTTCAGATAATAACGGCGAGACGTGGACGACGCTGGGTCCCCGACCCAAGGGAGATGCTGTTGGACTTGTTATCACAGACACTGAACGAGCGTCCACGCCACAAGTACCTATTACAATGTATCTTGCGCTTAAAGATAAAGGAATTTTTCGATCTACAGATGGCGGAACGCAATGGAACTCTCTTAAAGACGGACTGACGGTTTCCGAAAAAATTTCTGCAGTAGCAGCTGTTGGAAAAACTGTGTTTGCCGGTACAGAGAACGGACTCTATCGTCTCGATTCAGGTACTTGGGAAAAACTGCCTCTGGATACATCAGGTGCTGTTTGTTCCCTGGCAGTGTCGGGAAATAATCTGTATGTTGGCGTAGGCCCCGATCCGTTGGTGAAATTAACTTCAACAGAACTATATGAGGCGACAAAAGGTAAACGTGCACCTCCAGTTAAGATATTTCATTCAGCTGACTTAGGGGATTCGTGGACCGAAATAAGACATGGAAGCAAACATAGTACCACAGGAGCATACTCGGGTATAACGGTTTTAGCAACAGGTGAAACACTCTTGGCACTGAGTTACGAGCAATCTCGTTCAACAGATGGTGGACAAACTTGGACACAGCTTAAAAGAGACCAGAATTGGGTAAATAGAAGGAGTCTCCCAGCAGTGATAGTGAATGAGAAAACGTCCTACAAAGCCAGTGTATGGGGTATCCATCGCACGACTGATGGTGGTGAATCATGGCATCTATTTATGAATGGGGTGACAGGCACATTTGTAACCGATCTGGTTGCATTCAACAATAGGTTATACGCACATTCTGGCTATGAAGTTTATCAATCCACCGATGCGGGTGTGTCTTGGAAAAAAGTTCGGGTTGATGGGCAGGCAGCCGCGCTCAATCCCAGGACCAAACTGGCTTATGAGTCGAAGTTAGTGGTTGCTAACAACACGCTTTATTTCCTTTCATCTGAAGCAGAGGACTTCCAAATTTTCCGCTTATCTACAGATGGCGATATGCTCATTCCAGTTCAAGGTGTCCCGCTTTTTGATCGTAAAACAAATTCTTCTTATACTATATCTCGTTTGCAAATCGATGCCCCTTACGCCATAACTCGTCTGCAAGGTGAGACGGCTACAACCAGCGGCGAGGCGTTTTATGTGGAATACCAAAGAGGACTTTTCAAATGGAAAATTGGTGATCCAGAGTGGACATATACGGGATTGGCAGATACGAGTCAAGGGTATAATCACTGGAATAGTGGCGATTACAGAGGTGGATTCAAAATGGCGGTCTCAGGAGAAACCGTCTATGTCGGTCAACGGGATGGTAAGTTGTTTCAATCGCTTGATGAAGGAGGTAGTTGGAGAGACCTTACACCAAGCTTGCCACTTCGCTTTACGCACTTCAAAGATATAGCTTTTATCGGATCAATCCTCTACGTCTCAACAGACGAAGGGGTCTTAGCTTCACAAACTGGAGAACATTGGCGTGTGCTAACCGATAGTGCTGGTGCACGTCCCGTCATAGACAGATTCGCTACGGACGGCATCAAAGTTTATGGTATTGGCGATGCGGGGATTTATTGTTTGGATACGCGTAGGCAATGGAAGAAGATTTCTTCAGAAGTTATAGGTGATGTTATTTCTACCGCCATCATTAAGGACAGGTTCTATAGTGCTGTTAATAGACGTGGGATATTCCACATTTCGGTTGAGGAGTAGTCGGTTGTTAGTTGCCAGTTTTCAGTTAAGAGGCTTTGATGTAACAATCTGTGCCTTCTTGGAGGACCCCAAACTGGGATTGATTGTTACAAAGGCTGCTTTTAACCAACAACCGGCAACCGATAACTGATAACCAATAGCTATTAAAACGGTGCTAAGTTACCAATGAATAATAAAAGGAACTCAATCATGAAAAGTCGTTTGACGTTAGGCATTCTGATCCTGTGTGCGTTGTTTATCAACGTTGCCAATCTCGCCGCTGAAGGCGACTGGACGCGGAAAGCAGACATGCCTACAGTCAGGTCATCTTTTTCTACCAGTGTTGTGGATGGAAAAATATACGCCATCGGCGGTGAAGTCGACAAATTTGGGGATATGGACCTCGCAACCGTAGAAATGTATGATCCGAAAACCGATACATGGACACAAAAGACGGATATGCCTACATCCAGAAGGACCAGTACTTGCGTCGTCGATGGAAAAATATACGCCATCGGGGGCTCAAAAATACATAAACGTCGGATTTTTGCCGGGCACGGACGCGATATTACAGAACTGGCAACCGTAGAAATGTATGATCCAGTTACCGACACATGGACGCAGAAAGCAGATATGCCGACAGCAAGATCAACGCATACTTGCGCTGTAGATGGAAAAATATATGCTATCGGTGGAGCAGCATTCAATAATATTAAAAAGAAGAAACCGTGGCGGTTAGACCTCGTGGAGGTCTATGATCCAGCTACCGACACATGGGCAAAAGCCAAAAGTATGAATCATGCGCGTGATAGCTTCGCAGTCAGTGTTGTGGATGGAAAGATTTACGCAATGGGTGGGACAGGCTGGCCCCAGATTCCATTTCATCCGGGTCCCTTTCTCTCAGTCGTTGAAGTCTTCAATCCCAAGACGAATCAATGGCGTGAAATAGGAGACATGCCTGCAGCAAAATCGAGCCATACGGCAAGTGTTATCAACGGAAAAATCTATGTGATAGGTGGGTTTTTCCGGGGCAACGGACTGGATATGAAAGATTTTAAAACCATTGAAATCTATCACCCAGAAACCGGTCGTTGGACGCAGAAATCTAACATGCCGGTTGGCAAATCCGGACATGCCGCTGAAGTCATAAAGGGAAAAATCTATATCTTTACCGGAGTGGGACACGATGATGCCACATTTGCGACTGTTGAGGTTTATAATACAGGAGAGTTCCCTCAGAGCGTCGATCCAACAGGGAAACTTGTAAAGACATGGGGAAGCCTTAAAAAAGGCGGTAATTGAGCTTCCAGTTAGATATATAAATCTAAGTGAGTTCTACAGAGATGTCAAAGTAAAGGAAAAACAAATTGTGCCTTGATGGCACAATTTGTTATGGGCATGAAGAGAGGTTTTAGTGTAGACAGGGTTTGTGTCTAAGTCCGGGTGCGGTTCTAAACCGCACCTATCTGATCGGGGTCTGAGTTATTAGTTAGGTGAGATTCTCTACTCTGATTTAAGGTTTTTCGCTAAGATTTGGATGAGCTCCGCCAAGGTTGGAAACTCGTCGCGTGCTTCTGGTGGAAGATCAGCGAGGTGTGTGCTCCCGACGAAACGATACATGTCCGCTGCGCCTGTTAAGATGTTCGGTGTCAACCCGACATGCGCGAAAGTTGCTGAAATCTCTTCCATTTCTCCGATCCAACGTCTCGCCTTGGGCGGCATACCTGGTAATCCATTTTCCATTCGTTGAAACAGTGCTGATTGGCTCAACTGAAACTCAGCAGTGAGCGCATCTGAAACACCCAAAACCTGTGCCGCTGTGAGCAATTCAGTGCAGAGTGCAGTTAGCCCTTTTGTCAGGGAGGCGTAACACATCTTAATCGCAGAAGCAAGCCCTATCTCGTCACCGAGTGGGCGTACATCTAAGCCGTAATCGTTGAGTTCGGAGAATGTGTCGAGGTTGGGTCCTGATGCGTAGAATCGGGTTGCCCCTGGGTTACGCGGTGGTGGACCGATGATGGAGGCATCAACGAAGTTTCCGCCTGCCGCAGTAATAATACCTCCCAATTTACGAACCGTCTGTGGCGCGATAGCGTTGCAGTCGGCATAGGTTAGGCTCGTGTCCACCTGTTGGAGAGCATCTGCGACTGCGGCGGCGGCAGACATTGCCTGTGCAGGCACCATAATTGAGAGGATAAGGTCTGCTTCGGTTACCAATTGCGGATAGGCGGGAACGTCTTCAATACCTGCCTTTTCTGCGAGTTGTCGGGTGCGTTGACTTCTTCCTTGCAAACAGGTGATGACGCGTAAACCGTTTTGACGGAGAACATTTCCGACTGTGTGCCCCATATCACCAGGGCTTAAAATTCCGACAGTGTTGGGCATAGGTTACCTCCCTTATTTTTTCGTAAATGCCACAAATTAACAGTTTGCGCTACAAGGTGGATGCGGATTCTGAACCAGTGCTTTGTCACGCCCGAAATTGTAGGTAAATGCAACATCTCTGAATTTTGCTGTCCGGTGCGGTTCCAAACCGCATCTACAAAATTAAAGTGGATATGGCACTGGTATTTTTTAAATATGAACACCGACAGAGTTGATCGCCTTGAATACCAATATTGCACCGAGTAGAATAACAACAGCGGCACTAAAAATGGGTAGGCGTTGTAACCAGACGCCTTCGCCTGTAAAACGCTCAATCAAGGGTTTCGCCATCACCATCAGAATACCGATAGCAACCAATACGGCAGCAAGCCCCAATGAGAAGGCAGATAGGATAATTAGCCCCCACACAAGTTTGTTAAGACTAATCGCAAACAGAAGCCCAATAAGCGCATCGACACATGGCACGATGCCACCGGAGATTCCGAGCGATAATAATCCCCAAAAACCGGTGCGTTCCGGAGGGACATGGCTATGCGTACGCCCACCATGACTGTGTGAATGGTCATGGTCGTGATCATGGTCATGGTCGTGATCATGGTCATGATCATGGTCATGATCGTGGTCATGATCGTGATCATGATCGTGATCGTGTGGATGGTTATGGTCATGATCGTGACTATGCCCGCGATGGTGATTATGTCCAGAACCGTGGCTGTGCGCCCCACCGCTATAATACTGTTTCATGTTCTTAGTAAGCAACCATGCCCCAATACCAACAATCAAGATTCCAGAAAACAGACTCAACCACGGGACAATATCCTCTGGGGCAAACTCCTGTGCCACCAGCATGACGACGCCAAGCGCGATGACGCTGAAGGTGTGTGTAAAAGTAACGACAAGCCCAAGGAATACTGCGTCAATTACTCTGCCTTTAGAGCCGACGAGATAAGCAGCGACTATAGCTTTTCCGTGTCCCGGTGTCAGTGCGTGCAAGCCGCCAAGCACAAATGAAATGACAAGGGCAGCAATTGCGAGTTGCAGGGTAAGGGGTTGGTTTATCAGTTCCTTTATCCGGTCGCCTGAATGTTCATGCCCCTCATCGGCGAATCCAAATGTACACGCAACAACACTAATAAAAACAATACTAAGAATATAAGGGAAGAGTTTCTTCAAAGCTGATTAAATCCTCGCGAATTTCTGGAAGCGCCTATCGGCGATGACTTCGCTGACGTAGATGTTGCCTTTTGAATCAATCCAGATGCCGTGTGGAGAGTCGTTGAATTGCCCGGGAGCACTACCTTTCTCGCCCCAGCGTCCGATGACTTCACCGTCAAGCGTCATGATACTGATGCGTTGTCCACCTTCGGCAATGTGGATGATGTTATCACTATCAATAAAGAGATCATTCGGCGAGCGGAGGTCTGTCCACTCGGTTAGGTATTCACCTTTGTTGTTGAAAATCTGGCAGCGGAGGTTGCCCCGATCAAGAATATAGACGCGATCGTTATGGTCTACGGTGACATCGTGTGGCAGATTAAATTCTCCAGGTCCTGTGCCGGGTGCTCCCCACGAGACGATGACTTCACCATCTGCAGTCATTCGGTGTACGCGTGATTGTCCATAGCCGTCAGAGACAAACATCTCGTCCCCTGATGCGGTGAGTACAGCGCGCGTCGGTTGATTAAATGGACCTCCTGGTGCACCGGGTTGATTGACAGTACCGAAAGTCTGCAACAATTCACCATCAAGGGAAAATTTTCGGACAGTGTGATCGACCGTGTCTGTAGTATAGATGTCGTCATCCGGACTAATCCAGATGCCGTGTGGTTTCTGGAAGATATCCTTACCCCATTCGGTGACGAATGTGCCGTCAGCCTCGAAAACGAGCATAGCGGGTTGTGGGCTACGATTGAAGACGTAGACCCGATCATTTGAGTCGCACGCTACACCGGAAACAAGCCCAAGTTGGGGAATCATTCCCCAGCCTTCTACGACTTCATATTGATAATCGCCTGTTCCAAAAGTTGCCATGGTAATGCCTCCTGTTAGGTATTCGCACCTGCGGATTTAGCGACGATAGTGCTTAGAATCCGGAGGATGCATTCTTCCTTCTCAAAACGATCCTGAATTTGGATAATAATATAAGATTATCATGAATATTGCAACTGTTTTTTGTAGGATTACTCAGCTTTCGGTTGATGGTTTTCGGCAGTTGGTTGTTAGTTGTTGGCGATTGGAAACGCGCAGCGAATGTCAAAAGATTCCGTTTATAAACAAAACGGCGCGTATGAAATCTGCTTCCTGGAATCCGGTGGCGTAGAGAACATTGGTTTCATCAATATAAGTGTACGTATTCCTACCGAAAAAGTGTGTGATTTCAAAATTCAGACGGAACATTCGGCTCAAGTCGTAATATATGCCTGCTCCCCAGTCAGAGAGGTTGGCGTTGAAGTCGAAGAACCGGGAATTGAATCGTTCGAGTGCATCATTGATGAAATCAACTCGGACGATGCTAAAGTAGACAAATGCGCGTGCTTCTCGGTAATTGTAGAGGCTATGGTCGCGTATCCACGTGAAATCGAGTTGAACGCGATCGTCCCAAGTCGTCTCGGTTGTCCTATCGTCTTGATTGAACCGTCCACGGAAGTCTTCAAAATCTCGTGCGCGATAGTAGCTTGTATCGGTTGACCGGATGAAAGTGAGCTGATTGGAGAGGGCAAGTCGATACGCTTCACTGATGTCGTAAGAGAAGATTAGGTTTGCATTGGCGGCATCTTGGATAATCTGCTCGTCAAAATCGGACTTGGTATAGAGATCTGCGTCTAAGTCATCCTGATTGTCGATTTCAACATCTTGTAGATCGCGCGTATACCGAAGCTTGAGTTCTGTTTGGAACATCGGAGAGATGAGGAAATGCGTCGGGGTATACTTTCTAAACCGCAATTCCGCCGGGTTAAGGTAGTAAAGATTCCCAGTGTTATCAATTCCCTTGAGTTGGAGCGCGATATCAGTCTCCGCTTCCCGTTGGAATGGAATAAGGAGTTTTTGGGTATATGCACCATCTACGGCGAATCGTTGAATCCGTCTCAGGCGGTAACGAAACAGACGAGTATCATCGGTATAACGTCGCGTCGGATCGTCGAGTCGCGTTGGAAGCGTGGAGACGAAATCCTTGAGATATTTCGCCGTATCGGCGACAAGCAGTGTACCATCTTTCAACGCTGCTATTCGGAAGGGTTCGATAAATTGCCCGGGCCCGTCTCCATACCTGCCGAAAGCGTGCAAGAATTTCCCTTCGGTACTATATTTCAGGATCCGATGTCCCTTTTCGTCAACAATATAGAAGTCTCCAGTTTTATCGACTGCTATATCAACAGGATAGACGTGGTGTCCTGCCCCGGGCTGGATGAGTGGATAACGGGCAATGGGCTTGCCGTTCATATCCAGCTTAAAGATGAGTTTCTTTGGTCCGGTATCACAGACGTAGAGATTGCCGTGTAAATCTACGGTCAATAAAAAAATCCGTTTTGTGTTGCCTTGTGGAATGACCAAGGCATAATTGCCGTCGGCATCAAGCCCCGGGATGGCTGCCTCAAGGGGTGCTATCCGTTTGCTGAAATCTTGAATTGGGTATGTTGCGACGAAGGCACCCTGTGCATCAAATTTATGGATGCACGGACCGTAGTTGAAAATTTTTGGTTCTGATGTTGCTTGCGGGTCTGTGTCGGAAATCTCCATGAACGTCCAATCCATTACATAGATGGCACTGTCCATTCCTATAGCAATATCGGTGGGGTTGATGAACCGGAACTCGCTCTTTGCCTCCATTTGGATATCGAACACAAAACTTCCAGTTTCATCGAATTTCTGGATTCTGAAGTTATCCGTATCTGTAACGTAGATAGCGCCGTCAGGTCCAAACGCCATAAACAAGGTTGTTGCGAATTGTGCCTGTCCTTCTCCTTTCCCGCCGAACTCCCTAATAAATTTAAATTCTTGAGCGGCGTTTATGTGCATCGGAATCAGGAGCAGAAGACAGAGCATTAAATTTTTTAGGCTAAACATTTGCTATTCTTTATCTGAGTCCTTGACTTTTCCCATGCAGCAGATATTTTATTATTTTGATGCATTCTCGTGTGTTTTTCGGATATTATCTAAGATGCCGTTGATAAATTTAGGCGAATCTGGGGTGCTGTAAGATTTGGCGATCTCAATAGCCTCGTCGATTGCGGTTGCCGGGTCAACGTCATTGAGATAAAGAATCTCATAGGTAGCACATCGCAAGATCGAAAGATCCACGATGGGCATCCGGTGGAGTTTCCAATTCTTAGAGGTATTTTGGAGTAATGTATCAATCGCCTCAAGATGTGCGGTGGTGCCTTCAACGAGTTGGGTGGCGAAGGGGCGGAGTTCTGATGATGTTTCTTGGCTCTGCCAAAACCGTTCCATGACGACTTTCACCGGCATCGCGGTGAGTTGAATTTGATATAGCATCTGCATCGCAGCGATGCGCGATTGTCTGCGAGAGGACATTACATTTCCTTGTTCTAATCTTTATCGCTACCGCGAGCGGTATTCGCTACTGCGGGTGTATTACCTTGTATTATACGCTATTTCGGGCGGTGTGTCAAGTTAGTTTTGAACTATTGGTTGTCGGCTGTCAGCAGCCGGTTGTCAGAATCAGGATTCACAGGATTTTAGGATTGGCAGGATTATTGAATTCCAATTGCTTGAGAAGATCGCTAACAAATATCTGGGCTATTTATAGTAAGTCTAAGAATTAATGAGACACTCTTCAGCGGGCGAGGGAACCTCGCCCCTACGATAGGGGCATTCTGATATTGTTAAAATGTATTTTTAATTGTAAGTTCTACTATAGTTTAAGGTATTCTGTTCGGTTTATGGAATAGTCGGGATTCGGAGTAAATCAACGGTATGAATGCCTAATGGCATTCCCCGCCTCCTACAAGATAGCAGTCGGTAGGCCAGAGGCTCCGAGAAAAGGCGAGATTAGATACCTCGCCAGCGGTCAGTGTTGGTTTAAGTGGGGTTATGTCTACATATTTACGGATTTCAATTATAAAGTATATCAAAAAACGAGTAGTCCATAGCTGCTCGATTTACGTCATAATTAATAGACAACAAATTGTGCGACTACAAGAGAGCGGACTTTACAATCACTGATCCAGTGTGGGCACATGTCCGGCGAGGTTTCTAACCTCGCTTACCGAATAGTGAGGGTGTTCAATTAGAAAGTCGCGACCAGGAGCTCGCTCCTATAGGAAGAAGTCGGGGTTACAAACCTCTCCTATAGGTGGTACAGCGTAAACAGTGGAAATACTTGACAATTCTGTAAAAAACCTGTAAAATCTCACGTATTATTCTTGGGTGAAAGGAAAGATCTGTGAATCTACGCAAAAGAGACTACGGTACTGTTGTTGGACCGCATCCTCGTACTGCCCAAGCGGGATTCGAGATGCTGCTTGCAGGTGGGAACGCCGTCGATGCGGCTGTTGCTGCAGCGTTCGCAGAGGGAGTCGTTGAACCCTCACACAACGGCATTGCCGGATACGGAGGCTGTGTGCTTATCTATCGCAAGAAAACACAGGATGTTATCGCGATAGATTATAACACCGCAGCACCGGCTGCTGCGTCTGAAGATATGTTTACGATTGAAGATGCTCCCGATGCGGTTGCGGGCTATCGTGTACCAGGACGTGTAAACGTTCATGGACCACAGGCCATTGGGGTGCCGGGAGTCGTGGCTGGCTTGTGCTTGATGTTGGAGGAATTTGGAAGTCTACCGCTCGCGGATGTGATCAGACCGGCTATCAATTCGGCACGCTACGGCTACGCACCGAACAGTGCGAATCGCGGTGGCATGGCTGGGAACGCAGAACGGTGGAAAAAAGAGTTTCCAGAGACGGCGCGTGTTTTTCTGAAAAACGGAAGTGCGCCGAAGAAAGGGGGGACGCTCACTAACCCCGAACTTGCCCGAACTTTGGAGGCGGTTGCCGAAGGCGGGCGTGAAGCCTTCTACGAAGGCACAATAGCTGAAACGATTGCGAATTACATTCAGGAATCAGGCGGATACCTAACCACCGATGATCTGAGGAACTACCGTCCTTTTATTACAGAACCCTATAAAATTCAGTATCGAGGTTATTCGGTTTATACTGCACCCCTCGGTGCGGGTGGGTTGACTACTTTGCAGATGCTCCGCTTGGTAGAGGAATTTGACACGCCAGCGATGTCGCTTGCCGACAGGTTTCATCTCTTCGCTGAAGCGATGAAAGTTTGCTGGCCCGAAAGGCTCCGTCGATTTGGGGACCCGAAGTTCGTTGACATAGACACCGCAGCCGAACTCTCGGATAGTTTTACGGCTACACTCAGCAAGCAACTGAAGAATGGACTTGAATCACCACAACCTGGGGAAGTTGTTTATTACGAGCCGATGAATTGTACAAGTCATATCTCTACTGCAGACGCGGAAGGGAATATGGTATCTCTGACACAGACTCATGGTGGTGGATTCGGTTCAATGGTAACGGTGCCAGGAACAGGATTGCTCTTTGGACACGGTGTTGGCCGTTTTGATCCGAGACCCGGCATAGCGAACTCAATCGGACCGAGTAAACGTCCGCTTCACAACATGGCCCCGTTCCTCGCCACGCGGGATGGCAATCCTTTTGCCACCTACGGTATACCCGGGGGCAGGACTATTCCAAATAACCAACTAAACATCAGTGTTAGCCTAATGGATCTTCAGACCTCTATGCAGTCTGCGTTGGATGCGCCGAGGCTTCACACTGACGGCGCAGAACCGATTCAGGTCGAACCTCGTGCAGGCGAAGAGACGCTTGCAGCGTTGCAGGATCTCGGGCACGAAGTCACGCCAAGCGCCGGCATCGGTGGTCCAGGACACGGTATTCGTGTATCGGAAGATGGAAATCGCCATCAAGGTGGGACCGATCCACGAGGCGAAGGCAAGGTAATAGGAAAATAACAGGAGAATCTGGTGATGGCTTTCCGCGACGATGCCCTCGCGGGATTACATATTGTAATTTCTGGAGGGTGTGGGGCAATCGGGCTTGGAATTGTTAAGAAATTAACAACGCACGGGGCAAACGTAACCGTGAATGATATTCTGTCGGACGAACTGGCGACAGACCGACTTACACAGCATGGGATCGACACAGAGACACTCTATTATGTTAAGGCGGACTTAACGGATCCCGGTGAAACTGATATGTTGATAAGTGTTGCGCGTGAACGGTTTGGACCTATCCACGTCGCGCTTTGTCATATCGGTATGGTAATCCCGAAACCTTTGTTAGAATACAACACAGAAGAGTGGGACGAAACAATGGCGGTCAATGTCCGGACGGCGTTTCTACTGGGCAGCGCTACCTCCCGTTCAATGCTTGACGATGGTGTTAAAGGACAACTTATTTTTACGACATCTTGGGTCGCAGATGTGCCGTGGCCGGAGATTGGACCGTATAATGCAAGCAAGGCGGCGATGAAGCAGTTAATGCGTTCTTTCGCACGCGAATTAGCAGATAAAGGGATCCGCGCAAATGCGGTTGCCCCTGGCATTGTTAGTGTCGGGCTTGCAAAACAACAATGGGATACGGATCCAACTTATCGTGCGCGTGCGCAGAAAGCGATTCCACTCGGCGTTATGCAACCGCTTGATTCGGTGGCAAATGCCTTTTTGTTTTTGTGCAGCTCGGCTGCAGATTATATGACTGGGACAGAACTACTCGTAGACGGTGGATGTAGCCTGTACCCAATGGATGACGCTTAGCTTTCATAAGGGATAGACAAAACAAATTTTTCGTGTGGTTTGGTAAGTAGACTTCGGTGTATATGATCTTGGTCTGTCTTGAGACCAAAGTTCAGAACCGAAATCTTTCGGTATCAATCGGAAAATTCCAAGAGCGTTTTCCGATGTGATTTCAACTGCGTGTTTCGTAAGAGACGCGAAAAGACGGAGAAATTATGTCACAATTCGTAAAAGCCGCGACAACCGACCAGATTCAGCCCGGCAAATGTCTCGGCGTAAAAGTTGAAGGCGTTTTCATCGGTATCTACAACGTAAAAGGCGAGTACTATGCCATGAACAATATCTGCCCGCACCTCGGTGGGGTTTTGAGTTACGGTTTTTTGGATAACAACTGTGTTACGTGCCCGCTCCACATGTGGGAATTTGATGTGACAACAGGTGAGTGTGTATGGCCAGGTGAGGATAAACTACCGACATACGCTGTTAAAGTTGAGGGTGAAGATATCCTTGTGGATGTCGAAACACCGGTTCAAGGTAATTAGTCCGGGCGTTGTACATAGATTTTGGTAAGGCGGCGTGATCGTGTGATTGCGCCTTTTGAATAGGAGAAAAGAATATGGCGTATCTGCTCACCGGTGGTATGGGATGCATCGGTACTTATGTGATCCGCGACCTGTTGGCTGCTGGTGAAAAGGTAGTCGTTTACGATTTCGCTTACGACTTAACCATTCCAAAGATGGTTCTCACAGATGAACAGTTGGACGGCTTTACCTTTGTGCAGGGGGATATTACCGATCTGCCGCACGTTTTACGCACCGTTCAAGAACATGAGATTGATCGAATTATCCACCTCGCCTCATGGCAGGTCCCAGCGTGTAATGCGAATCCACCGCAGGCACTAAAAGTGGTTTGCGAAGGGACAATTAACATATTGGAGGCGGCGCGTATTTTCAAACTCAAACGGGTCGTGTGGGCAAGCAGTGTCGCTGTCTTCGGTTCACCAGAGGATTACAACCACCAACAGATTCTCAACGATGCGCCGCACTATCCAAAGTTTATCTATGGCGCATGTAAATCCCTCAACGAGAAGTACGCAACGCACTATTTTGATGCTTACGGGGTTGACGCAATCGGACTTCGGTTTACTGCTGTTTATGGTGTCGGTAGAACGCGCGGCATGAGTTCATTCACGACGCAAATGATCGAGGCGGTGGCGTTAGGTAAACCGCACGTCTGTCCTTTCGGTGACGATGCTGTGGATTGGCAGTATGTGGAAGATGTATCTCGTTCGATTGTGCTTGCATGCACCTGCCCGACGACACAGACACGCGTTTTTAATGTGAAAGGTGGGATTCGACCGGTTAAGGACGGTGTCGCATATCTTAAGACATTGGTACCAGAAGCGCAGATTACACTGGAGCCGGGGGTATTCGGCATTTCATGGGATTATGACGCAACACCTATCGCCGAGGAGATGGGGTTCACACCGGACTATACGATGGAGCAAGGAATTCTGAAAACGCTCAATCGCTTCCGGGAGCGTGCGGGGTTGGCACAGATTGTACCATAGGGGCGGAACATGTCCTACCCCTACGGCATTACGTTAATTGATCGCCAAACTTAGTAATACTTCTTCATTTGTGCCCAAGTGGCGGCTAACTTTCCTCGTGCGTCAACGGTGAGAACCTGTTCCCAGGGGATATTTCTTCCTCTGGCATCGGCTTGATGTATATCATCAAAGTTCGGATGCCCCCACCCACCACTATTTTTATCAACAACGACAATTTGGGCAGTCTTGCCTTTCAATCCGGAAAGATCCCACTCTACCCGGATCATGGTCTCAGTAGCATTACCGGTTGATGTCAGTACAACTTTGCCGTTAATCTCAAGGTTAACACTGCACGGACCGGGGTCATCTTTCCATGGGTGATTCCCCCCACCGATGAGGAAATTCATCGTTTTTCCGACGATCGTGAACTCCATAGAGGTAAGGGTGCCTTGGGGGCCATCGCCTTGCGTACCCCCTGGATTCTGTCCGAGTTTTTTTCCTATTTTGGGACCCTGGTACTTTTCGTATAAACCTAACCACCAGTCTCCCTGATGTTGAGAGGGCTGCCCGCGGTTTCGCGCCGTTGGGTTATCGCCCCAAGTGGGCTGGAAGTCAAATGCGACTCCATCTTTTTCCCAATCCGTGAGGTCACCTGTCTCGAAATCGTTGTTAAACGCTCGCGCCGAAGCAAGGTTAACAGGTAGAACAAACAGTATCAAAAAGATAGATGGAATCATGAGTGAAGCAAATATTTTCTTCACGAGATTGTCTCCTTCTGTATCTGAAAGTTACGTTCTTCAGGTGATTCATTGTCAATTCAGTAGGTTAACCTTTAACCTATGTATGATCTGTGCATTTACGCATAATACACAATTGGAAAATTAATGTAAAGAAAATTTGTAGGGTTATTTAGCTTTCGGCATTTTTGTGGTTCCGTGATTATATTACGAGCTGCCTTGCGAAAATCAGAACGACGACACATGCAATTGCTGTCAAGGTTCGTTTTTCGCTCTTCATGGCGCGTGTCCAAGAAAAATCGTGAGTAGATGGATTGGGATAGGGCGAGAATCGCGGGACGAAGCGAGGCACCTGCTCTTGATACACCCGATAGATTTGACCGCAGGACTCTAACAGATACCCCTCTTCCAGCGCAATAATTGGTAGATATTGGAAGAAGTAACCGATAATCAGGACTGCGATGAGCCAATAGACATTTGCAACAAGGCAGACCCCGAAACTCAGTAGAAAATTGCCAAGATAGAGGGGGTTGCGTACGTAACTGTAAGGACCAGTTGTGACGAGATCACGAGCGGCACCGAGAGATCTGGCACGGGTGGATGCCCCTGCATATCCAACTGCCCATATTCGGAGAAATTCACCTATAACAATAAAGGGCACACCGATCGCTACTGTGTGCCACGATGGTTCTGCGAAATAGAGTAGTGCGAAGATGAAAGGGATTGGGGTGAAGCTGCGGATTTTGAAGAAGAAGCTGCCAATTTTTGAAGAGATCATGTTTCTATTGTGCCAGCAAGTGCGTTGCTCCTATTTCGGCGTACGCCAGATCATGATACTCCCAACAACGGCGTAGAGGATATTCGCACCCCAAGAGGCGATAAATGGGTGGAGTTTACCGCTTTCACTCAACCCCTCAAGCGTTGCGAAGGAGAGTGCCCAGTAGATGAAAGAGATGAAGAAGGCAATAACTAAACCCGCAAAAAAACCTGCTCTTCCAAATCGGATGGCAATCGGTGCTCCCAACATAACGACGACAACAGCAGCGAATGGATATGCTGTTTTGTGATATAACTTTACCCGCTCTTTCCGGTGGATCTGACCTGCTTCTTTTTTATATGCAATCTGCTCGCGGAGTTCCTCGATTGTCATTGCTCTGGGATCCTTTTCGCTTCCGATAAAACGTGTGGGATCCTCATAGCGCTCAATAGCGTAAGTATCGAAGGTTTCGTAATCGACCTCAACGCCTCGTTCAAAGTGGCGGATATATCCATCAGTGAGCTCCCACTGTGTGGGTGTCCAGGTTGCAGATTTGGCGAAGGTTATACGGTCAAGTTGTTCTTCTACGTCATGTTCATAAATCGTCAAATGGCTGATTATCCGTTCATCTAAGACGATCCGCTGTGAGTAAAAGATACGGTTATCTTTGCCTTTGAAGACAATATTTCTGCCGCGTCGAGGTTTTACTTTGTTTTGCAAAAGATGTGCTTGGTGGAAGGCAGGTGAGGCAATTCGGTCATAGAAAAACGTAAAGAGCCCACAGATCAGAAGTGTCACAACAAGAATAGGAACGAGAAGTCGGTAAACACTTATCCCACCCGCCTTCATCGCTGTGAATTCGTTGCTTCTCACCATCCTGCCGAGTGTAAAAAAGACGGCAACAAATGCGGCGATCGGCACCATCTCCATAATTCTGCGAGGTGCCTGAAAAAACACAATCTTTGTCGCGGTGAGGTAGTCAATATCATCCTCAAACTTCTTGAGATCGTAATCCAAGAGACGGACAATAATAACCAAGGCGATAAAGAAAAAGAGTGCAACAGCGAAGGCGCGGAGATATTCCCGAAGCAGGTAACGATCTAGAATATTCAAACGGGGTTTTCCATTGTGACGGCACACGGCGTGTGCCTACTACTTTGCAATTAGGATTCTGCTTTCCTATTAACAACGAGTGGTAGTTTTCTGTCCTGATCAAGCCAAGTCCGTAGTTTGCCTTCGCCTATCATCCAGAGGCTGAGCGCAATTCCGAATACCCCAACTACAATGTTCGGTAGCCACATGGCGAACATCGGATGGAGGATATCGTCCACACCTGCGGTTTGTCCGGTTTGTAGTAGTAAATAGTAGACGACGATTACAGCCAACCCGATCCCAAACCCGATCATTTTGCCGCTCCGCTTCACCATTAGACCTAACGGAATGCCGATTAAACCGAGTGCTAAGCACGCAAACGGGATGGAAAACTTTTTGTGATATTCGACCTCAGCAAAGCGGAGTTTACGAAGTGTATATTCTGGATTTGTGCTGGTTGGAACAGCGGATTGCAATGTGTCGATAAACTCCTTGAGTTGGGTGATGCTCATCGAACGCGGTGTCTGGTTTTGAAATTCACCACGTTTCAGGTCTTCTGTCATCTGCAATGCGAGTTTTTGCTGCTGAAACTTTGTTATGCGGAACTCATCTGGATTGCTGGTCGTGGGTTCGTAAGAGAGTCCATCGTAAAGTGTGAGTACTGCCCTGCCGTTTTCAAAGGCGAGGGTCCCTTCTTGTGCGTGGCTGAATCGTGGACGTCCATTCCAGATGCTATCCCAGATTTTGACGTTTTGCATGCGCCCAGTCTTTGGCGCGGTAGCCTCATACATCCAGAGTTTACCTTCCGTTTCCAATTCCTTCATAACCGTGGCTTCCTCCAAAACGAAAGCGGGATTGTGTTTTTGGATATCGCGTCTGAGTGAGGCATAGGCGAGGTTTGCTCGCGGCAAGGCATAATCCATTAGCGCAAGATTAACAAAACTCAACATAAGCGCAATTACTAAAAGAGGTAGCATTAATTGATGGAACGCTACGCCGTGTGACTTCATTGCTATTATCTCATTATCGGTAGAGAGTCGTCCAAGTGCGAGTAGAATAGCGACCAAGACCGCCATGGGAAGCGCTAACACAACCATTACAGGCATCATATAGAAGATTAATTCAGCAAGATAGAGTGGATTTACCCCTTTCTGCACAAAAAGCTTCGTTAACCGAAAAAGGTCATTGAAGATAAGCATAATGGTGAAACAGGTAAGTGCTATTATGAAAGGCGGAAAAAATTCTTTGAGGATATAGCGTGATAATATTCTCATATTGTTATTAGTTGTCAGTTATCAGTTGTCGGTTGTTAGTCATAAGTTTAACGATATGCTGTCCGAAAGGGGTTATAAACTTAGGCGAACGGCAATATAGGTTTATATATTAGTGGGAATAAGCCTTGTATTTAATTTGAAATTCTGTGATTGAGATGGTATTATATCCACATGCAACTCACATTAGAAGATATTCAACTGACAACTGCTGACCTTGCGGATGTTGAAGCGTGCCACGCCTCCTCGCAAGAACTTTATTCTCCAACTGCTCCGAAGTCTCCTTCTGCACAATTCGGTTGGCGTGATAGATGGTGGTTAAACCAGACAGCAGCAGCGTCAGTAGCCATTCATTACTGGTTTTTCGAGTCGGACGACGAGGCGCGTATAGCGGCTGATGAAGGTAGATTTCGGCTATCGGCGCAGACTGTGCCGAAACTCGGTGGACGCGATTCTATCTATCAACCACCATCGAACGATGGGCATGGACTGGGTAATACGGTATGGCAGGCTGGTGCGAATTTCTTATTCGTCCAACATACTACTGTTATACTTGTAGCGGAAACAGGAGGGAAGGTCTCAGCGAACACAACCCTCCGCATTGCCCGAAAAATCCTTGAAAAAATCAATAGCGCGATGGCATCAGAATCCTTTAACGATTCACCAAGCGTAGAATAAGATTTTTTAACGATTCGCCAAGCGTAAAACAAGCCCCTCAAGATTATAAGAACTCTCGATCAAACTCGCTTGCTCCGTTGTCGCAAGCTGCCAGCATCTTTCACCAAATTTTGAGCGATTTGCCAAGACTGGGATAAGATCGTTAGTGCCCTAACGGGCCTAATAGTCCTGATACCACGTTGCGGTCTGCTTGGCAATCCGAACATTTTGTGCGCCTCCGAACTGGCGATGCTCAAACCAAGGCAGCGCATTCTCCGCTGCGGCGTTCGCATTTTTGAAATTCGTTGTTGCCTCATTCTCAAGGAACTGCCTGACGGCGTTGGTGTCCGGGTAATAATTGACAGCGTCTTTCCAGATGGCTCTACCACAGAGGAATCCACTTGCTCCGGCTCCGGTTGCAAGGTGTACGTTTTCGATAAATTCCTCAATATCAACACCGGCACTTAGAATCACCCACGGCAGTGTTGAAGTCTCATCCAACTTCTGGCAGATTTCCTTCACTTCGGCAAGTTCGTACGCCGAGTCTCCAGCATAAAAAGTAGAATTTTGATAATCCGCCGTGTATTTCAGATCAGCAGGAAACTCCAACTTCAGGATGTCAACCTTGTAGCTTGGATCCGTGAATTCCTCGACGCTCCGAATAACGAGATCGGGTTTCTGTTTCGCGAATGCGACGCTTTTGGTAGTGCCTTCAAGTGCGTAACTCACCAATTCCAATAGGAACGGCAAGTCGTGCTTTTCACACTCGTCCCCGACATGGCGTACAAAAGCCTGCTGATGCTTCAGGGTCTCCGGTGAGGCATCAGGGTGATAGTAAGCGAGGAGTTTAATAGCATCCGCGCCAGCACGCTGCGCTTTTGTGATAGTCCAGTTTTCAATTCGATTCGAGAGGCGTTCGTTCTCTGCCACCCCTTCGCTGACGTAGCCAGATTCTTCATAAGCGAGTAGTAAAGCGACATCACGCGGAATCGCTGTAATGGAGTAGGGGTGTCCGTAAATAGGGTCGGTGAGAACTGCAGTGGCATTCGGGGCAAGGACTTGTGTTATCAATGTTTTGAGTGCGGCGACATTTTCATATTGGACATCGGTTTTATCCTTGTTCAGCACATTCGCGATTGCTTCGACCATGGAGCCGCGTTGGTCAATTGCCATCATTTTGAAGCGCCCATTTGTATCGGCAAGCTTTGTGATGCCACGCAATTTTCCAGAAGAAATATCGTTCATAGTTTCTCCTTTTTAGTAGTTATTCATTGTCAGTACGGATTACTGCGTAATCCTTTCGGTTGTTGGTTAAGAGGTTTCCTGTAACAATTGAGTGGCCCTCAGAATACGCCAAGAGGAGGTAAATTGTTACGAATCAAGATCTTAACTGATAACTGACAGCCGACAACTGACAACCAATCTAACTGACAACTATTTAGTATTCACGTTCAACGAAAAAATGAATTAAAGATAGAAACAACTGTTTTGCTCGTCCATCAGGGAGATGGGCAAAGTTGTGGCTAAATCGTCCAGCGGCCTCCTGTAGAAGCTCTTTAGAACGTCGTTGCGCGTAGGTAATAGATTTATATTTTTGCATTAACCGGAGGATACTCTCGACTTCCGCCTCGGTTTTTTCATCCCGCGGACGTGCCATAATATCAACGACATGCTGTGCTTCAGCAGGGGTGCAGGCATTGATGAGGTGGATGAGAACGAGTGTACGTTTGCCTTCGCTAATATCGCCAGCGATCTCTTTGCCGTATCTACCGACATCACCAATGAGATTAAGAACATCATCCTGAATTTGGAAGGCGATCCCGATCTCTTTGCCGAGTTGTACGAGTCCATCTATTTCTGCTTCGCTTGCGCCACCGATGATTGCCCCGACACGACAAGGTGTAATACAGGTATACCATGCGGTTTTCTGTATACACATGGTCAAGTAGTCGTTTTCGTCGAGATCCCAGCGGTTATCGTTGACCCAACTCAATTCAATATGCTGTCCTTCGACGACTTGGTTGCTGAGCTGTATAAACTCCGATAAAATTCGGAAGGTGAGTTCGTGTCCGAGGATCTCCGTGTTCCGGTGAAGCATTTCCCACATCTTGCAATGTAGTGCATCACCGACGTTGATTGCCATCGGAATACCGTGTTTTTGATGAAGACAAGGTTCACCTCTACGGAGTTCGGAACCGTCTTCAATATCGTCGTGAATGAGGAGCCAATTCTGGAGGAGTTCAAGTGAGGCAGCGGTATTCACAGCACGTTCTGGATCTCCACCGAATGCTTCACAGATAAGTATACAGAGCGCGGGTCTTAACCCTTTACCGGCGCGGCGCGGGTAATCTAACATCATCTGGTACAATTTATGTACATCCGGGTGCGTGTGGGCAGTCGGGAGGAAATCGAAGATACAGGCATCAACCTTGCTTTTGACATCGCTGAGGTATGTGGTGACAAGGTGCTGTGTTGGTGATGGGTCCTGTTCAGTTTTCTGCATCGGTCTCCTTATACTTTAGCCGTGTTCTTGATTCGCGCAGCCCTCCCGTGGTTTCATCGGGTGCCTAAGCACAAACGTTAGACTCCATCAAGCCTCGCAAGTTTTGCTTTAAAATTATAACACATTGTAGGGGGAAAATCAAATTTTTGTTGAGTAGAGAGAGCAGAATATTTGTCCACTGTCTGAATCGGGATTTACAAAATTAGAGGATTTACAAGATGGCAGATAGCATCCCGCCGACGAGACCTTATCCATGGAACTCAAATTAGTCGTCTAAATTATACTGGTGTGGTGCTTCTTGAATACGTTTTACAAGGTATCTCCACGTCCATTCGCTTGCTTTGCTTAGATCTATGAGCGTACCTGCTTTCATGTAGCCTTTCTGTTTATTGACTCTACGAAGTTGAGGCAGTGTCATACGATTGCCTTTTTCGCTGTTACAGGGTTTACATAGAAGCGCACGGTTATTTATATGGTGCTGCCCATAGTCATCTTTCCCATCTTTTGGGTTGATGTGATCCAGTTCAAGATAGCGAGGGTCAGGTGCTTTGAAATTACAGCCCCAACAGTAGGGACCAAACTCCTCTATAAGTACCTTGTGTATCTCCTGACGCGTCATCTGAAACTCCTCATTCACTGGAAATACAGATGGCAACTCGGCTGCAGCGGTTTTTTGATTATCAGTCCTTGTCGGTGGTTCAGTTCGGTAGTGTATTTCATAGCGTTGCATTTGTCTGTCAAGCCACTTTCTGTCAGTTGCGTGTTTTTCAAGCCGTTCACGTTCCTTTCGATCAATCCCCATGAGTCGTGTGATAATGTGATAGCGTGCATCTTTCCGTCTGTCAACACCTATCCACTTACGTTTGAGGTCGTTGGCGGCAATAATCGTTGTTGCACAGCCACAAAACGGATCTAACACAATATCCCCTTCGTTACTACTGGCGGCGATAATACGCTTATAGAGAGCAAGTGGCTTTTGGTCAGGCGACCCTGTGCGTTCTTGTTTTGACATTTGTCCACCACTGGGAAAACCGTCCCACCAATCTTCTGGTACTTTACCTCGTTCTGTGTCGCGAAACCCAGATCCTGTTGTTGGTGAGTTAGAGTCATATTTACCTCTCGCGATAGTCGATTGAGCATAAGGTAAGCGTACCTGATCTTTGTTAAATATCCATTGTTTGCCTTTGCAGTACCAAAAAATTGTGTCGTGTTTGCGATTAAACTGTCGCATTTTGGGTGAACCGGGGCCCGTATAACACCACGCAATCTCATTACGAAAGTTATTCTTTCCAAAAATAGCGTCCATTGCCATTCGGATGTAGGCATTGGCAGCGTGATCGCAGTGTAAATAAATTGAACCCATATCTTTTAGGATACGGTGCATTTCGAGGAGTCTGACACTAAGGAAGCAAAGGAACGCTGCGGTGTCTTCACCTTGCACAACTTTTGTGGCTTCAATGACTTGATAGAGTGCAGGATGTCCGTCTTGGATAGTTTCAAGCCATTTAGGATGGACTTCGTTCCATTTCCATTGATCCGGTAGTTTGCCTGTGTCTCCGTATTTCCACTTATCAACATAGTGTCCAGTGGAACTACTTCGGTTGCGCTGAGTATTGAACGGTGGGTCTGTTGCAATCAGGTCTATGCTGTTGCTATTAATTCCACGAAGCACTTCTAAATTGTCCATTTCATAGAGTGTATTGGCTATGTCTTGTGTCATGAAAAGTACCTCTGTACAGTCGTGTTTGTGGAAAAGAATTTGCTCAGGTCCGCGGGGCTGAAGTGGCTGCTTCAATTATGCCTGTAGTAAATCATCTTGTTGTTGTTGTGAAAAAAATGTGATGCTTGATTCCGGCGAATGGTAATCAGGCGGGCTTGAGTATTTCAAAGGAGTTGTGAGCGGTAAAAATTGATACCGTCTATTCAGGGAGGATTTGAGGCATTAACTTGATGAAAGCCTTCCCGGTATGGTTTTCGATTATTTTGAACGCTTGTGTTCTTGTAAAGGTGTGTATACATGCATGGTGAACTGATAGAACCGCATCCTGCAAAAGAGGTTCTTTTTCCAGAACACGGATGTTTAATCCAAAACTCATACAAGTTTCTGGTGGTAAATGCCGGTCGTGAGTTTTTAACAGTTCGTAATCTGCAAGTTTCTCCGCAACATTTTTGCTTCTCAAGAACGCTTCTTCTTCTCCATAGGACTTAAACATACCTGTACGAAGCCAGTCAGTGACCATATTTTTTGTCATTTCAATAACTTTTTCGCACTGCCCAATGAACGCTGGATTGTATTTGTGAAGAATCGGCTGCCATACGAGAATTCGATCAGGATCTTTCTTGATTTCTCCAAGGGCCCGCTCAAATTCTTCAATAACCCCATGCGCTGGTATTTGTCCCAAGCGGGGATCGATTATTTGCGGATCTATAGGACCGAGACTTGAATGTCTCCCCATGTAAATTTCTTTGCAAGCACAAGCAATCACCGTACCTGCGGACATAGCAAGTTGAGGAACAAAAGCTCGAATATCTGTGTCAAACACTGAGCGAAGATAATCAACAATAGACTCAGTAGCACTAGTATCACCACCGGGAGTGTGGAGTATTAAATCTAATCCTTTAGAACGGTCAAGTTCGTGCAAAACGGTCATAAAACCGTTTTTATCTTCATCGTTTATCTCGGTTCCGTCTACACGCTTCTGGAGCCAGCCTGAGTAATAAATTATCACATTTCGTTTGGTCAGATTGTGTACTTGCTGTAGATAATGCCTGCGAGCAATATCACATCCTGATAAACTTAGCATTTGGTGCTGGTTTTCATGATTATTAATTTCTTCTAAGACTTGACTCCAATCGGGCATCTTTGAGTTCTCCACGTGAGACTGATGAATTTGCGTACTCTACTTGTGTAGGGGGTTTGCGCTGTATTTGAGGGAGAGTTGCCAGAGCTGTAAAATATTTCTGGTATTTCTCAGTCTTTTCCTGCATCGTGCTGAAAAACTCCTCAATTTCCTTGGTTCGTTCTTTTTCGTGTTTCATGGGCATCCTCCTTGTAATATGGAACAATGATACTACCTTAGAAAGAAAAAGTCAATTAAAATTCGTTGCTTTCAATTCAACAGTAGGAGATTTTCCGTACCGTTTACCGGAAACCATTATCTACTCCAATAGCTCCCAAATTCTCAGCGAAACATAACTTTAGGACCCACAAGGTTTGCAGGGAACTTACTGTTTTCACCTCTTACGTTCTACAATTCATCTAAATCAAGGGCGATGAAGCGATAGCCGAACGGTTTTATCCGTTCAACTAAGGTTTCCCGGACTTGAAGCGCATGCGCAAACTGGGCTTCGGAGATTTGGATACGTAAAACCGGGGAGTGGTCAAAGAGGACAGCACCTTTAATCTGAAACTCGTGCAGAACCTGCTCGATCTCTTTTAATGATGTTTGGTGTTCGTCGTGCTTCTGACTGTTTTCTTTTTCCATTTAAGAACGCCGCCTCCAGTCACTACCAGCCATGAATCCACCATCAACGAAAACCATTTGACCGGTGACAAAATCGGAAGCATTGGATGCGAAGAAGATTGTCAAACCCGCCAAATCTTCAGGTTCACCCCACCGATAAGCGGGTGTTCGATTGAGAATCCACTCATTTCGGGCATCTTCACGCGCCGGTGCGGTCATCTCTGTTCGGATAAAACCGGGTGCGATGCCGTTCACCTGAATGTTGTGTTCCGCCCATTCCACAGCAAGGAGTTTCGTCAATTGCAGGAGTCCACCCTTTGCCGCTGTATAGGCGACGCTTGTGGGCAGCCCGATCGCTGAGGTGAGCGACAAGGTGTTAATCACCTTACCAGCCTTCTGTTCTTGCATGACGTTGCCGCAGGCTTTTGCGAGAAAGAACGCACCTTTCAGATTAATATCCGTGACGAAATCCCAATCTTCTTCGGTAAATTCCAGCGCGGGATTTCGTATATTGACACCAGCATTGTTGACAAGAACATCAATTCTGCCAAAAGTTTCAATGGTCTGGGCAACAACAGCATCAATTTCAGTGAGATTACCAACATCCGCCTGAATTGGAAGGACGGTTTTACCGGTCTCGGCAGTAATCTGTTCAGCGATTGGTGTTAATGTATCCAACTTCCTGCCGACGATGGCGAGGTCTGAACCTGCACCTGCAAGTCCCTCTGCCATGGCGAGTCCAATACCACGGCTTGCCCCACTGACGAGGCTCACCTTGCCGTCGAGTTGAAATTGTTGGATAGTGGCTGTAGCGGATTTTTGATTCATATTCACTCCAAATTCAAGACTATTAGTAGCGTTTACAATTACGGATACACTGTGAATTGGCGAGGCATGTAAAGCTAAGACAAATTATGCTTTTGTAGCATAATTTGGAAACCTTGAAGAAACACCCCAGCAAAAACCCTACCGCGGTGCTGAAATGATTATAGGCTTCACTAACGATTAATCGTTCAATCCTTCTTGCTCTGCGAACTCATACAATAGATCACCATCGATCGCTTTTATTTTTCCGTTGTTTTCTTCAGCGAGAGAAACAAGCAGTTTCGCGCCACGTGAGTGTTTTAAATCAATTTCAAAGCCAACGACATAGATAGCGGCATTACCGATATTACGCTCACGAACAGCGTCCAGAATTTTCCGCGGGCTTGTTTCAATATATACCGTATCATCAAGATCTACCTGCGGTAAGCCGTCTGTTATCAAAACAACAACAGTGGGTTCAAATGCCAAGGCGGCTTCAAGAGCGGGAAGAATATTCGTGTCCTCATTGCCTTGAATGCTCCGCGGTGTAAATCTATTCAGGTACTTCAAGGTGCGCTCTATATTGGCAGCGTTCGCCGGTAGCATTGTTTTGTGCATGGCTTCTGCCCGCGCGGAAAACGTTACCAAATTTAAGGTATCCTCGTTACCGAGCATCAACATGGAATCCTTGAGAGCGTTTATTGCAAGTGGTAATTTTTTCATTCCTGCTGCCACCATACTTGCAGTGATGTCAAGACAATAAACTACCTCCTTGGGTCCTTCGAGTTCATTGAGGAAATCGATGATACCGAGACGATCCGCGGCACCATCCTTTCCGCCACCACCGAGAAGTCCATCCCCGCCGCCCTGTCCACTACCGCGGAACCTGCCCATGCCCCCGTTACCTCGTGCCCGGACTCTGCCTGTAACAATACCGCGTCCGTCAGTTTGTCCGGGTTGTGAGATGAGCCTGCTGAGGTTTGAGGCTTCTGCATCCCGCAATTGGGCATCAGTCATAACATCTGGAATGATGTCGCTTACCGGTGCCTTATTGACTTCAACATCTTCAAGAACTACGCGTGGACTGAGTTTCATGACTTCATCTATTTTGTTCCGCGTCGTTTCAATCTTTCTATCCTCTGCATTTCTCGCAAGCTGCTGGTTGGGATCATACAATTTTTTTGTCAGTGGCGGTTTGGGTTTCAGGTTCCGCTTTCTGGGAGCTTCCGCGTCGTTAAGCAAATCGACAGCAAAGGCATCTTCTTGCTCGTGGCTGAGTCGATTTAGTGGAAGAAAGAGGTAAACGATAACGATAATCATGTGTAAAATAAGAGATAATAAAACGACAGAACGCATCCGATTCCTACGTCGTTCCGTATCAAAGCGCCAATTCAGTACTTGATTTAACATGATAATATCCCCCCAGTGTGTTTCTCTTTTGATCGGGACGTTTTATATAGAGCTTGGAAGTAAAAGCGTGGCGTTTGGGAATGTTATGTTTCAGACGAAATTTGCTGGTTTTCAAAAGCCTCAATCCACATTTTGCCTTCCGGTGTCAGTTCATAATAGGTATGATTTCGATGCTTGATCCATTTGCCTTTGACGATATTTTTTCGATAGTGGATGATGCGTCCCTCAACGCGTTTCAGTCCGCCGAGTTCTTTTAATTTTCGGTGCCGTTGGTGCATCTCTTCAAGCGGGATTCTTAAGGTTTCAGCAACAACGATAGAGTAATCCATTCCCAATTCCTGATGGTGTTTTAGTATAAAGTAATCGGTCTCATCCAGTTCAGCAAATTCAGGTGCGAGGGCGAGGGCATCCGTCGCGATCTCGGTTGTCTGAATTTCGTCCCACGTTACTTTCAATAATCGTTCTGTCCGCAATCCTTGCACTGCATTGCACGCGGCACCATGGACGGTAATCGTGCCATCTTCTTTGAAATAGCCGGTAATTGCGTCACTCTCTTTTGGGACACAACATTTGGCGATTTTATATGTAAGTTCAGTCGTCATTTCTCGGTACCGTTACACACCACATATTACCGTGGGTTTCATATAGTTGAAGCGTTGGGTTTCGCTCAGGTATCGGCGTGTCCAAGTCGCTTAAAAAAGCAAAGGCTTCTACATTATGGTAGATTCCGAAAATAATTGCACACTTTTGGTTGAGCGGGCGAGGAGACCTCGCCCCTACGAACTACCTTTTGTGGAAAAACAAATGTATAGGTAATTACGGGCTTCACTATAAATGGTTTGATTTTGCCGTTCCGCTCAACCCAACCTACGTGCCGAGGTAAACCTATATTTCATTAGTGTCTTAACTGCGTTCTAATGCTCTGTATCCTATGTCGTTTCGAAAATGTGCATTGGCAAACTGAATGGCAGAAACACCTTGGTAGGCTCGTTGAATGGCATCGGATAACTCACCTGCAACAGCGGTAACACACAACACTCTACCACCAGCCGTGACAATGTTTTCACCATCCTGTTCCGTGCCAGCGTGAAAGACGTTTACGCCCTCAATCGACGCTGCATTTTCCAACCCCGTGATGACTTTTCCTGTTTGATAAGGGTCTGGATAACCACCGGAAGCCATGACGATACATGCTGCTGCTTCATCATGCCATTGTACGTCAGTGTGCTGTTCGAGCGTTCCGTCAATACATGCCATCAACAAAGGCACCAAATCGCTCTTGAGACGAGGTAAAAGGACTTGTACCTCAGGATCTCCGAAACGACAGTTGAATTCCACCACCTTCGGACCGGCATCTGTAATCATCAATCCGACGTATAGTACACCTTTGAAGGGTCTTCCGATATCCGCCATGCCCTTGATAGTTGGATAAACGATGCGCTGCATCACATCGTTGTGCAGTTCAGGCGTGATAACAGGGGCGGGAGAGTAAGCACCCATTCCGCCGGTGTTCTTGCCCGTATCACCGTCGTGCGACATTTTGTGGTCCTGCGAAGAGACAAACGGGAGACAATACGTACCATCGGTAAGTACAGTAAAAGAGGCTTCTTCACCGATTAATTCCTCCTCAATCACCACACTATCGCCTGCTTCGCCAAATGCCCTGTCTACCAAAATAGTAGTGACTGCTTGCGCTGCCTCTTTGAAGGTACGTCCGGGGATAACCCCTTTGCCAGCGGCGAGTCCGTTTGCCTTAACGAAAACAGGGGCATTGTGATCTTCGATATATGCCATTGCTTCCTCGGCGTCCCCGAATATGCGATGCGCTGCTGTCGGTATGTCGTTTTTCATCATCAGCTGCTTGGCAAAATCTTTACTTGCTTCGAGCCGCGCTGCTCGTTTATCGGGTCCAAACGCTTTTAGCCCACGTGCGTGGAATACATCGACGATCCCCTCAGCCAGTGGAACTTCGGGACCCACAATAGTCAGTGCGATGTTTTTGGATTCCGCCCAGTCTGCTAAGTCAGTAAACTGCTCCGGCATAGGGATAGATTCTGCAATTTGTGAGATGCCGGCATTACCGGGTGTGCAATAGATTTTTTCGACGAGTGAACTTTGTGCAAGTTTCCAGACGAGTGTGTGTTCACGCCCTCCTTGCCCGATAACCAGTATTTTCATGTGCCCATCCTTTTTGACTGTATTGTATCACAAAAAGTTCGGGAAATCAAGCGGTTTTGGTTCTCAATTCTCAGTTTCCAGAGACCGTCAGATGAAGCGTTGGATTTCGCTGGGATCTCGGTGCGTTCAAGTATTTTGAAAATGAGAAGCCTCCTGCGTCCCAAGCACTTAGTTTTCATGTCCTGCTCAACCCAACCTACGCGCTATAGTTAGTGAAAAGGAAAATTAAAAGTAAATGCCCTCAAAACCAGTGGCTTTAATTTGACAAACCCTACACGACCTGCTATATTAATCGCGACTTAACTACGGTTCGGATAGACCGTGTTGTAGCGGAACTTGCATGGTAGGAGGAGTATTTTATGCGCTATTTGCGAGGCATTATTGCATGGATTGATTCATTGGAATCCGGCAGTCAATTTCGGAGTTGGACCGTAATCCTCCTCAAAATCCTCGGGCTGGCAGTCTTAGTCTGGACCAGCGCTATTAATTACTGCCTATTTCATAGCAGAAGAGATCAACGTATTTGCAAATATAGTGGAGAGCCTCAACAATATAGAGACGAAGTTGGTGGCTGAGGAAACCGCTCCCAGATACTTAAAATACCCTCGCCACCAAAAGACGGATTTTGGTGGTAGATTGATAATGGAGGAATTGTCAATGGCTGAACAACATCACGAACTTGCCCATGTTTTTGCTGAGCCTTCGCGGGTGGTTAACGACGCACGCGGTGAGACACCACGCGACCTGAATACACCTTATACTTTTCCGGGTTATACAAAGGCGGAATGGCTCGAAAAAGCTGCAGCATTGCGTCAACAGATTCGCGTTGCCAACGGCTTAGTACCGACGCATGAACCGACACCGCTAAATGCTGAAATCTTCGGGAAAATCGAGCGGGAAGATTATAGTGTGGAAAAGGTTTATTTTGAACCCTTTCCGGGTTTCTTCACAACCGGAAATCTCTATCGTCCATTGGGGAAACTTGGTCCGTTTCCGGGGATTGTGAGTCCGCATGGACATTGGGCGAGAGGTAGGCTTGAGAGTATTGAGCGTGGCTCAATTCCTGGTCGCTGTATCAACTTCGCGAAACAGGGATACGTTATCTTTACCTACGATATGCTCGGTTACAACGATAGTGGTAAACAGATAGAGCACCGCTACGGTGGGGTACACGAAGGATTGTGGGGTCTCAGCGCAATGGGTCTCCAACTCCAAAATAGTATCAGCTCCATCGATTTTTTAGAAAGCCTATCAGATGTAGATAATGAACGCATCGGGTGCACAGGGGCATCAGGCGGCGGAACACAAGCTTTTATTTTGACAGCAGTCGATGAACGCATCAAAGTCTCTGCACCTGTCAATATGATTTCAGCGACAATGCAAGGCGGTTGTCTCTGTGAAAACGCTCCGAATCTTCGTTTAGATGTAAGCAACATTGAGATTGGCGCGCTCATGGCACCGCGTCCGCTCTTATTGGTATCCGCCACGGGTGACTGGACGGTGAATACCCCGACAGTCGAATATCCAGCAATCCGAAGCATCTATGCCCACTTCAATGCAGAAGACAAGGTGCATCAGGTCCAAGTAGACGCAGAGCACAACTATAATCAGGAGAGTCGCGAGGCGGTGTATACGTGGTTCGCTAAGTGGTTTTTAGGGGCAGAGGACGCATCAGCGTTCAAAGAGATGCCATTTCAAGTTGAACCCGACGATGCATTGTTGACCTTTTCGGAACGTGAGATGCCGTCACACGCGTTGAAACAGGAGGCGTTTCTACCGACCTGGGCGAATCGGACGCTCCAAGCGATCGAAAAACGAAAACCGACGAATGAAGCAGAACTCCAGTCATTCCGCGAAGAGATAGGCAGTGGGCTGCAACATGCCCTCGGATTACAGATCCCAAAAAGTACAGATGTGACGCTTGTTGAACCAGAGGGTGCGTTTCCAACAACCTATCAGAGGAATGTAGGACGTAGCTTGCAAGCCCATATTCAGATGTCTGCGAAACACCTCATCATCGGCAGACAGAATATGGGGGATGCTATTCCTGCTATTCTATTTAGTCCGGAGCCACAGGTTGGACATGATCCAGTCGTCGTTATCGTTCACCCAGAAGGCAAGGAAAAGTTAATTGACGTAGAAACGGGTGAACCGTTATCACTCATCACAGACTTGCTCAGTGCGGATCGGAAGGTGCTTCTGATTGATGTCTTTGGGACAGGTGAACACAGCGATTATGAGAGAGCGGAAGATACCAATTACTTTACTACCTACAACCGAACAACTGCGGCATTACGTGTGCAGGACATCGTGACGGCACTGCACTGTTTCACAGGCAGGGGGGACGTTTCAGAGGTGAATCTAATTGGAATAGGTGAAGCGGGATTGTGGAGTCTACTGGCTGCGGGATTTGCCGACGTCCCAAACGTTATTGTCGATGCCGCAGAATTTGACTTGCGCTATGATATTGATGGCGATGCCGTTTTCTTGGAAACTTTAGCAATACCGAATATCCGCCAAGTTGGCGATTTTCGGACTGCAGGAACACTCATCGCACCTCGACCGTTGATTATCCATAACACTGGTGAGGCATTTGACACAGCATGGATTTCTGAGGTCTATGGAAACATAGGGGCAAGTCAGCATTTAATGCTGGAAAAAGACAGATTGTCTAATGCGGAGATAGTTGCCCGGGTAACGACAGAGTAATTAAGTAGTTTGCATTATAGGAGTCCGAAAGTAATGCTCCCGTCAATTAATAATTAAACGAGAGTGGCGCGTATGTTCTAGTTGCATCTGACTCTTGAGAGCTCCAATCATCGTTTCAGTCAGTATTCGCTTTTGCAGCGACATTGCATCCACGTCCGATGGGAAAAAGTTGTCAATTTTACAGAAAAGTGATATGATATGCCTCAAAGAACTCCTTTTGTAAGGATTTACCTGACCTTAATACCAAAGGCGTTCTCAAGGGGAATTGTTTCTCTTTTTGGTGCATTCTAAATGACTATTGAAACGTAGAATAACTTTGAAGGTAATTTCAGTAAATGAGGAAAGGTATTAAAAATGGCTTTTATTTTAGCACTGATTTTCTTTGTACTGTGCGTAATCAATTTGATCTATAACGTGTTTATTGAAAAATATGCCAACGGGCTTGAGGCAGTTTTAGTCATGGGGGTAACAGCGATCGGTATCTGGCTGTCATGGACAGTCATGAAAATGTCAATAGGTCAGAAGAAATGATGCTCACACTTACCTGTACTGCCACGTGCGCTGTGCTGCGTATCATGCGCAACTCAAATCGAAAATATAGGGCGGACCCTGTGGTCCGCCCTTATGTTTTCAGCACGACTTGTAATCATGCGGAATTAAAAAATTAGCTTCTATGAGAGGTTGTATCCACGCTCGTTGTGCTGCGAGAGGTCGAGTCCCATCCGTTCCTCATCTTCTTCAACGCGTAAACCGACTATAGCATCAACAATTTTGAGGATAATAAACGAAAGGATGCCACTCCAGAGGATAGTGACGACGATGCTGAGGAACTGTGACCAAACTTGCATTCCCATACTTTTGTCTAACCCGACACCACCTAAACTTGCAGCGGCAAAAACTCCAGTTAGTAAGGCACCAACAATCCCACCAATACCGTGAACACCAAATGCGTCGAGGGAATCGTCATAACCGAGTTGGGCTTTCAAACTGGTAGCACCCCAGAAACAGACAACGCCAGAAACGATGCCGATAACGAGTGCGCCAATCGGTCCGACAGAGCCAGAAGCAGGGGTAATGGCAACTAAACCAGCGACAGCACCTGTTACAATACCCAAAGCACTGGGTTTACCGTGTTTCGCCCATTCAACAAACATCCACGCAACAGCGGCGGTGGCAGTTGAAATTTGGGTAACGAGCATCGCCATACCGGCGGCACCATCAGCGGCAACAGCACTGCCGGCATTGAAACCGAACCAGCCTACCCAGAGCATTGATGCACCGACAACGGTAAGCGTTAAACTATGTGGTGGCATTGCGGTTGTCTGGTAGCCGATACGCTTTCCGACCAAGATGGCGGCGACTAATGCTGCGATACCTGCGTTAATATGTACAACAGTCCCACCGGCAAAATCAAGTGCACCAATAATATCACCAAACAGGGATCCATCGCCAGACCACGCCATGTGGCAGAGCGGGGCGTACACGATTATAGACCAGAGTATAGAGAAGATAAGCATCGCCGAGAATTTCATTCGCTCAGCGAATGCTCCAGCAATCAGCGCGGGCGTGATAATTGCGAATGTCAGTTGGAAGGTGATAAAAACAGTTTCGGGAATAGTTCCAGAGAGCGTATCAACATCAATACCTCGCAGGAACATGGTACCAAGCCCACCGACAAAAGAAGTAAGCGTGATTTTCCCTGCCTCCATACCGGCGGTGTTGAAAGCAAGACTGTAACCACAGATAACCCACACAATAGTAATCAACCCTGTTAATGCGAAACATTGCATCAGGACAGAGAGAACATTTTGTACGCGGACAAGTCCTCCATAGAAGAGTGCGAGTCCGGGGATCGTCATAAATAGGACAAGAGCTGTTGAGGTGAGCATCCAAGCGGTGTCACCTGAATCAGGTGCTGCCTCTTGTGCCATCGCCAAACTCGGCACACCACAAATTAATAGCACAACAAGCAGCGTTCCAAAGCATGTGTAACCAGATCGTTTTTTCGCAGACGTTGATGCACATCGTTGTTGCATCTGAATCCTCCATAATATTTACAAGCAGATGTTGCTTGTGTGTCGTTTCGAGAACAGACAGCACTGTCTGCCTCTTCAATTCCAAGTGTGTAGGGACAATTACTCTCATCCCATTCATTTTCTGACAAGAGCATCTAATTCTGAGAAGGCATTGATTCAGAATTTTAGCAGAATATCATAACAGGATCAAGTAATAATTTTGGCTTATAGTAAATTCTGAAAATATGTGAATATTTCAAAGAAGACTCCCGTTTTATCAGGGGATCAGGTTGAGGCATTCATGGACACCCACAAGGGGTACCCCACAAGATGTCTATATATTTCTATAATTCACCATAGTATAGCGGGACTTAGTAATTATGTGCCCTGCTGTAAAAAGTAAAGAAAAAACAAATCGCAAAAAGGGAAACGCCCACAAGGAGCGAAGTAAACTCAGGGATAAAAGTGAAACTTCGTGTGGGCGGTCCCTATTCGATTGTTGTAGCTCGAAGGCTACCTGAAAAATGTGTTTAGCGAATTGAGGAGACATTAAAATCAGGATATGCACTTGCGCCGTGCTCTCCGTAGTCAAGCCCTGCCATTTCTTCCTCTTCACTGACCCGTAAGCCTGTAGCGGCTTTAATTGCGTAGAAGAGAATAAAGCCAGTAACAAGACACCATGCCAGAACAGCGACAACACCGACGATCTGTGCCCAGAGGAGTCCGAATCCACCACCAAAGAACACTCCACTTTCACTATCGAAAAATCCGAGGAGGATTGTACCTAAGGCACCACAAGTTCCGTGAACGGAGATAGCACCGACTGGATCATCAATGCGAAGTTTTTCGAATAACAGAACACTGAGAACAACAACAATACCGCCGAGTGCGCCAATAATCGCAGCGGACACTGGACTCACAGAGGCGCAGCCTGCAGTAATAGCCACCAAGCCAGCGAGTGCGCCGTTGAGAGACATACCGGCATCGGGTTTACCGAGGAATATCCATGCAGTAATCATAGCGGTAATAGCACCTGCGGCGGCAGCGAGGTTCGTCGTTACAGCAATACTGGAGATGTCGGCAGCATCTGCACCCATTTGGCTACCCGGGTTAAATCCGAACCATCCGAGCCAGAGGATAAAGACACCAAGTGCGGCAAGCGGGAGATTATGTCCAGCAATCGGTCTTGGCTTGCCTTCACTATCGTATTTACCAGCACGGGGGCCTAAGACGATAGCACCCGTTAGCGCAAGCCAACCACCTGTTGAGTGGACCACAGTCGAACCTGCGAAATCCGACATACCCAGACTTGATAACCAACCACCACCCCAAATCCAGTGTCCAACAATCGGATAGATGATACCGGTGATGAAGACACTATAAATGAGATAACTTTTGAATTGTGTCCGTTCTGCCATTGCACCAGAGACGATAGTCGCGGCGGTCGCAGCGAACACCAGTTGGAAGAGCCATGCGGCGTGTGTCGGCACAGAACTCCACTCTAACGAACCAAATACACCAGAATCAGATGGAACGAACCATCCGCTTGTTCCCATGAATGCGTTGCCAGCACCAAACATAATAGCAAAGCCGATCGCCCAATAAGCAATTGAACCCATTGAGAAGTCCAGTAGGTTCTTCATGAGAATGTTGACGGCATTCTTGGCACGCGTAAATCCAGACTCCACCATAGCGAATCCTGCCTGCATAAAGAAAACGAGAAATGCAGCGACAAGTACCCACAACGTGTCAGCCATATATTTTGCATCAGAAACCTTTTCACCCTCAATCGACCCGTTTAAGGCGAAAGCGTTCAGACTTAATAGGCAAGTGAGGGCAAAAATTAGTATAATCACCTTTTTCTTCATTTGAAATATCTCCTTGTAGAACAGCAGTCAGTTATCAGTTGTCAGCAGTCAGTGAAGAAAGATTAATACATTAGACATCTCTTGTTACTCATAACTGATAACTAACAACTGATAGTTTCCTTTCTATCCTTACCAAGTACGAACGAACGTCATTCTGCCGGTAATACCTGTGTCATCGTCCCCTTTCTGGGTTTCAAATCCAACAAAGACGCCAAGCGTGTTATTTTCACCGTAAGCGATGTTTGCGCGGAGACCGGGAGCGAGACTACCGAGTCCGCCTTCGGTTAAATCAAGGGTTACTTCCACCTGCGGGCCAACAGAAAGTATATCATTGAGCGACAGGAGGACAAAATTGCGGGTGTAGAGGGAATCACCCGCCTCTTCATCGAACATAGAATTGAAGAAACCTTGGATCCACGATTCAAAGTAGATAGAACCAGCAGTGAGATACGTAAATAGTTGCGGGGCAATCAAGGAAGAGGGACCATTCGGCGCAGCATAGTCAAATCCGATACCTACCATAGGCAGAAAACTGAGCGACAGTGAATCGCTATCAACGACCGGAATCCCGACTCCGACGTCCAATTCACCGAATGTATCAACGACGTAAATATCTGTATCAAGGGAGAGACTACCGAGGAAACTTGGGGAATGGCTTGCACCGAACCAGATCTGCGTTCCTAAACTATCTGTATCGGTACGGAACCAACCTGAAACACTTGATTCTTCTTCCGCCGCCATCTCTTCACCTGCTTCATGTGCGTCAGCATAGACCATAGGGATACTACCAATAGCGAAAATACAGACCAACGCTAATACTTGAACAAACCAAAATGCATGCGTTTTCATTAAAATCTCCTTGTGCGCGTCAAAGCGCGCCTGCGGTGTTGTGTAGGATTAAGTTGCCTTACAATCACGGTGCTACAGTGCCAGTCCAGGTTTTTTTACAGAGAACAGGATCACTTGACTTGAGAATAAACTTGTGATATACTCGCCTGCGAACAGCAGGCTTTCACCAGCACCTACTGTGCACCTATTTTCGTTTAAAGCAAAATGCGTGCCAATTGGTTATCGGCAGTCAGCGCGTTCGCTACGCTCACTTTCGGCTGTCGGTTTATTCGCTATAGATTATTGACTGTCAGTAGGGTACCAGTGGCGGTTTCCAAGGTTATGACCGCCCCAAACGGAAACCCTTTACAGGCAACCGTTAAGCGTTAACCATTAAGTGAGGAAACAGATCTCTAACAAAAAATGCTGAAATTTTCAACAAAAGATTGCCAAAAAAAAATGCATATTGTGTTTTTGAGCGTTGTTGTGATATTCGGGGCACTACTTCGCCTCTGGAATTTAGGTCAGTGGAGTTTTTGGATTGATGAGGTCTTTACAGTCAAAGATGCAAAAGGATTTTCGTTGGAGAGCTGGCAGCGCATTCCGAATCCCATTCCTTACCTGGCGGTAAAGTTATCTATCGCGCTCGCCAACGATAGCGAATGGGGAAGTCGTTTAATTCCGTGTATCGTTGGTATTGTCTCAATTCCTGCGGTTTTTGGATTAGGACGAACGTTATTCAGTTGGCATATTGGGCTTCTGAGTAGCATGTTTATGGCATGTTCAAGTTGGCATCTGTTTTGGACGCAAAACGCGCGGTACCCTATTTTTACCCTCCTCTTTGCTGTATTGACAGCATGGTTATTCTACTTATCCTTGGAACGCGATTCGACACTTTTGACGGTAGGCGCGTTGGTTTCCTGTTTCTGTCTAATCCTCTCACATACTCTTTCCGTTGTGATTGTTCCTGCGTTAGCTGCTTACGCCGCGATTTGTCTATTAGAAAAATCCAATAAGAAACGATGGCTAAATTTGCTTATCTTTTTTATTCCGTTCGCGATGCCAGTGTTGGCACTGTTGCTGCCAGAAGTTCGCGATTATCTTTTTTCCGGATGGGGACGCAACGAGTGGCAGCGGAGTCCGCTTTATATTCTACTAACGCTTGTCCACGGGGTGAGTATCCCGATAGCTGTTGCAGCGTTTTTCGGTTTCGTTACGACAGCATCTAAGAGGTCTACGCGTTTTTTAGTCTGTTATGCCGGTATACCCCTGGGACTTTTTCTCGGTGCCTCGCAGCTTCAAAACGTCGCTGGCTATTACCTGTTCTGGACGATCCCTGCCTATTTTATCTTGGCTGGTGTCGCGTGTGAACGGATTTGGAAGACGGTTGTATCGAAATCAGGCGGGAAAATATTGGGGGCATTTATGCCGTGTGTTCTGGTGGTGACGCTGCTCTCACAGACCTACCTCTACTTTTGGATTGAAAACGGCGGACGACCGAAATGGCGAGAGGCGTTTGCAGCGATTCAAGTCCAGAAGCATCCAACCGATAGCGTGGTGCTTTCCGAGCCTGAGATGGGTAGGTACCATCTTCCAGAAATGACACCCATCTACATTGGTGGGTTGTTAGACGACAAAGAAGAATTTGAGAGACAATGGGAAATTTCTGGGCGAGAACGATTGTGGTTTGTTGTGGATGTGGCGAGTTTCAACGTTTTTGATGCCGACACGGCGGTTCGCAGCTGGATTCGTGAACGCGCGCATCTTGTAAAAACATTGCCTGCTTTCTCACGTGCCAAAGATAGGACGATTCATATTTATTTGTTGGAATAGCGATTGGCAATTAGGGCGTTCGCTACGCTCACTCTCAGCAATTAGCAGTTAGAAAGAAGTTTATGAGTTAGGAGAAGGGTTCAAGTCATCAAAGATCTCTTAACTCATCGCCAATTGCTAACTGCCAATCGCTACCATCTACGCGTAAAATTCATTCTACCGGTAAGTCCGGTTTGTCCTTCCTCTTTTTTCGTCTCATACCCGACGTATATGCCAAGCGTGTTATTCTCACCATAGCCGATATTTATACGTCCACCGAAATTTAGAGCCCACAATCCACCACCATCACCGAGACCGAGCACAGATTCAAATTGCGGACCAATAGCGACGGTATCATTAAGCGCGTAGGTGAAATAAGTGCGATTATAGAGTTCATTTAGGCTTTCATCATCAAATATAGAAGAAAGTGTACTGATTGTCCAATGGAAACCGAAAATTTTGCCAGCGGGTAGGATAGCAAAGATTTGTGGGTATAAGGCGTAGGGACCGTCTGGACTGGTATAATTGAACCCAACGCCGAGCATCGGTGTTAGCAGCAGTG
>JAPPNJ010000017.1 GCA_028818705.1 Candidatus Poribacteria bacterium | reverse complement strand
CCATCGGTGGGTGCGGGGGGTGCTGCGGGAATAGCGGACATCTGTGTGGGGTTGAGGTCGCTGTGCGTCTGCTGGGGAGTTGCAGGCTCTAATGGGTCTTCCTCTGCCGTTCCGCAACCCATGAGAATGAAGACCCCTAAGGCACAGAAACCTGTTGCGAATATAAGAAGGTTTTGAGCCCTGCCTGTCGATAGAAGTGTTTGCATCTGTATTTCCGTGTTTTGCTGTGCTGAGAGTGGGTTGAAAACCGTTGAAACTACCTATTGGTGATTATAACATATCTTCAAAAAATCTGGTAGATATTGTGTCAAAAGTAAGGGATGCGGCACCTGACGGATTTCTTATTTTCCTTCTGAATTATAGATTGCGCGAGTTACACGGATTTTTATCGTCTGAACCGGGATTCATGGGATTATCGGATTAGCAGGATTTTTTTATCGTCTGAATCGCGGATTTGCACAGATTATACAGATGACGCGGATTTTTAAAAGCGTTTTCTATAAATCCATATCCCTCCGCTGTACTTTGGATTCGCCTTGAATTTTCTCCTGAAACTGCGTATAATAGGGTTAATATGGAGGCAGAGAAATGATTACACACATACGGATGAAAAACTTCAAATCGTGGAAAGACAGTGGTGAGGTGAAGTTCGCGCCGTTGACTGGCTTTTTCGGGACGAATAGTTCTGGAAAGAGCAGCCTGTTGCAGATGTTGTTGTTGCTTAAGCAGGCGGCGGAGCATTCAGATCCAAACGAGGTTATTTTTTTCGGCGATCAAAATTCACTTGTTAACCTTGGTAATTTTCGTGAAGTAATTCATGGGCACAATTCACAGACAACGCTTGGGTTGGAGTTTGGATGTAAGGTACAGAAGCCATTTACTATCAAAATCCAACATGCTCCCTACAGATCTTCCTCCGATTTTTCGTTAAATGTTAAAAGTTTTACTTTTAATGCTACTATCTTTTGCCGAGAGAACAAAATCTCTGTTCAAGAGGGTAGTTACCGCGTTGAACCTGAAAATGAAAAGCAAGTCGTAGACGATTCCAACATCTCTTTTATTGTTCCTGGTTCTCATGTTAAATCTGGAAATGCAGAGCAAATCATAACGGGAAATTTCTCAAGAAAAATCTATGGCGAACCATATAACTCTCACGCAAGTAATAATCCAATAATCCAATTTTCATCTGAATTTAAGAATCTATTTTCTCGCGTCTACTACCTCGGCCCAACACGAGTAGATCCACAGCGCCGCTACTCTTGGAATGGGGGACATCCGCAACATATCAGACAGTGGGGTAACCAAACGGTTGATGCACTTCTTTCAGCACGCGTACGCAAACTGAAAACGCTACATCAAGAGGAGGAAATGCCCATTGAGGATAGGGTTTCGTATTGGCTTCAAGAAATGGAGCTCGCTCATTCTTTTTCGCTTGATTGGACAAGTCACGGTTCAACAAAATATGAAATTCGCATCCAAAAAAGTCCTGGGAGTGCTGCGGTTACACTTGTGGACATGGGCTACGGATTAGGACAGTTTTTGCCTGTTCTCGTTTTATGCTATTATGCCCCGGAGGGTTCAACCCTGATTTTAGAACAGCCGGGCATCCACCTGCATCCGAAGGTTCAATCTCAACTCGCCGACCTGTTGATAGAAGTTATCACGGAACGCAACCTCCAGATTCTGGTGGAGAGCCACAGCGAGCATCTGCTAAACCGTTTGCAACGGCGCATCGCAGAAGAAAAGGTTAGTGTTGATAAAACCGCTCTCTATTTCTGTCGTAACGATGAAGGCGTTTCCAATATTGAACGGCTAAAAATGGATGAATTTGGTAATATTGCGAATTGGCCAGAAAACTTTTTTGGCGACGAGATGGGTGATCTGTTTGCAATGACCAAAGCACAAAGGAAACGCCAAAAGAAAGTGGAGGGTTGATGGACGCTGTTATCGTAGATACAAACGTCATCGTGATCGCAAATGATACGGATGACGATGACCGTCGGGATTGTAGAGACCTCTGTCAAGATCGACTTCAGCAGATTTGGGACCAACGTGAGACAGTGATTCTTGACAACGGATGGCGAATTTTGGGCGAGTACGAGGACAATACAAATCCAAACAGCCGAAAAGGAATAGGCGATCTTTTTGTAAAAAGACTGCTGCAAAATCTTGGGAACCCGAATATATGTACAATGATGCCAATCACGCCATCAGTCAGGAATGGAGCAGACTTTGAAGAGTTTCCCTCTGATGATGCCTTAAGTGGTTTTGACCCAGATGATCGAAAATTCATTGCTGTAGCAGTCGCATACGAAAATGTCCATCAACAGAAGGCAATCCTCTTGCAAGCAGTCGATAGCCAGTGGTACGGGTTCCGTGAAGCCCTTGTAGAAAATGGATTGGAAATTGAATTTGTTTGTGAAACGTATATTCGCGATTTGTATGAAAGACGTAATGCGTCGTAATTATCATCTTCTTATCCTCCTCTTTCCCGTTGTTTTCTGGCTCTTCTGCTTCTTTTTTCTGCCGCTCGCTTCTGTGTTTATTTATACTTTTCTGAAGTCTGGACTTTACGGAGGGGTGGAATGGATACCCACGCTGGAAAACTATCAACGCCTATTCGATGGATTATACCTCGGTATTCTCTGGCGTTCAGTATCAACGGCGTTAATCTGCACTGCAGTCTGTTTGCTGCTTGGGTATCCGTTCGCTTATTACCTCGCACGCTACAGACCGAAACACCGAAACATTTTATTGCTTCTCGTTGTTGTCCCCTTTTGGACGAACTTCCTCATCCGTACCTACGCATGGATTCTCATTTTGCGTACAGAAGGCCTATTGAACAGTCTCTTTGGGGCTGTCTTTCCTAATTGGAGTCCAGTGGAACTGCTGAATACGCCGTTAGCCGTGCAAATCGGACTCGTTTACGGCTACCTACCCTTTATGATACTCCCGTTGTATGCGGCACTGGAGCAATTAGATATGTCGTTGTTAGAAGCTGCACAAGATTTAGGGGCATCACCACGCCGGGCATTTTGGCACGTAACTGTTCCGCTCAGTCTGCCTGGGATTCTCGCAGGATCAATGCTGGTGTTCATTCCAACAGTGGGGGCGTTCCTAACGCCGGATTTACTGGGTGGCGGAAAGGTGAGTTATATCGGTAATGTGATTGAGCGACAATTCAAAACGGCGCGAGATTGGCCGTTTGGCTCCGCGCTTTCATTTATGCTGATGGGCATTGTGCTGGTTGGTACAGTGCTGTACTTCCGGGCTTTGCAAGGTAGTGAGGAATCAGAGGCATCATAGTGGGAGTAGCGAGTAGGAAATCGGTGCTATATAGGTTATAAGTAATAAGTCGGGATTGAAAATCCCTCCTACAAGAAGAGAGTTAATGAAACGGGTTCTTGAAGTTAACATAGGTTTGGTTTATCTGTTCCTCTACGTTCCGATCTTGGCGGTTGTTGTGTTCTCGTTCAACAGCGGTGAGCAGATCTCTGTCTGGCAGGGATTTACTTTGGGATGGTACGCGAAGTTATTTGAGAATGCGGCGTTATGGCGCGCTGTTCGTAATAGCTTGATCGTCGCGGGTATCGCAACCTGTATCGCAACCGTTATCGGCACAACGGCTGCGCTCGCTATAGAGCGGCACCGGTTCCGTTTCAGAACCGCCCTCGTCCGATGCCTCTACCTTCCGATCATTATTCCCGACATCGTGTTAGCGATTGCCCTATTGACCTTTTACGTACAAGTCCGTGTTCCACTCGGCTTGTTTACTGTGATTATTGCCCATGGCGTTTTCAACATCGCGTATGTTACGATTGTCGTACGGGCACGTTTACAAGGCTACGATAATACCTTGGAAGAGGCAGCCCGCGATCTTGGTGCGGACGAGTGGCAGACGTTTTGGCGGATAACGCTCCCCCTCATTGCCCCTGGGATCATCGGTGGTGCGCTGCTCGCTTTTACACTCTCCATAGATGATTTCGTCATCACCTTCTTTACAGCTGGCGTTGGCTACACAACACTGTCTGTCCATATCTATTCACTATTGAAGTTCGGCATCACCCCAGAGATTAACGCCATTTCGACGATGTTGTTAGCGAATTCGATTGTGTTCATCCTGCTTTTTCTGTGGTTTCAGGGGAATACCAGCGTCTCTGGAAGGCAGAATGCACGATAGTTAGCAAGTCGTCAGTTATCAGTTATAAGACTTTTTAACAACATCAGATTTCTCTTTACCACAGCTACCGAATATCGGGAACCTGTTAAGAGTCGGGATCAGAGATCCCTCCTACAGAAAAACTGAATGACCTTGCACAGTCTGTGAAACAATTAGGAAATTTGCCCTGACTGTGGTATAATTGCGCTATTGGTACAACAGGACCGAAAGACAACATGCACACCTTCCGAACACACACAGAGATTAATCTGGAGGCAATTCGGCGGAACGCTGAAGCGATAAAGGCGTATACCGGCAAACGACTAATTGCGGTTGTGAAAGCTGATGCTTATGGGCACGGAATGATTCCTGTTGCAGAAGCGTTGTACCCAGTCGCTGATATGTTCGCAGTTGCAACAGTTGAAGAGGGTGTTGAACTCCGTCAGGCCGGCATTCACAAACCTATTCTGATCCTCTTTAGTTCTCTACCTGAGGAAGCGGCGCAAATCGTTGAACACCAGTTGACGCCAACAGTAGCGGATTGGGGATTCGCGAGTCGATTAAACATTGTTGCGCCAACAGTTGTAAACATCCATGTTAACATCAATACAGGAATGAACCGGAGCGGTGTTCGTTGGACGGAAGCAGCAGCGTTTCTGAACAGGCTAAAAACCTTGGAGCGACTTGAGATTGAGGGAGCATTTACACATCTTGCGACCGCGGATGAAGCGGATAAAAGTTTCGTTTCTGTTCAGTTAGCGCGTTTTTCATCCGTGTTCGCAGGTAGACGTCCAAAGATGCTCCACGCTGCAAACAGTGCGGCATCTCTTGCTATTTCAGCATCGCACTTCGATGCCATCCGTCCGGGTTTGAGTCTGTATGGCGTCTACCCGGCATCCGAAAAACCGATTGCGTTAGAACCTGCCCTTACGTGGAAGTCCCGGATCGGTTGGGTGGGTTCTATTTCAGAAAGGGAAGGTGTGAGTTACGGATTGACGTATAAAGCATCGCGTCAGACCCGTGTTGCGATGGTCCAGATAGGTTACGGCGACGGCTATCGGCGTGCACTCTCTGATGTCGGCGAGGTGTTAATTGGCGGCGTGCGGTGTCAGATTATTGGTAGGGTTTGTATGGACGTGAGCGTGGCGGAACTAAGCGACGCAGCTGACGTATCGGTTGGCGATGAAGTTGTACTGATCGGCAAGCAAGGAGAGGAAGAAATCACAGTCGGCGAAATTGCGGGCCACGCAGGAACAATCTCCTACGAGATTTTGACACAGATAGGCCCCCGTGTGAAACGGATTTTTAAAAATCAGTGAGGTTAGGAAACCTCGCCTACCAAACATAGGGTGAAGATGTGAGGTTGAAAACCTCGCCTACCGAGGGTAGAGCATTATTGTACTTGCAATTCACTGTAGTTAAAAAATGCTAATCGAAATTAAGAATGTATCACTTCTTTATGGCACGACTGCCGCGCTGGACAATCTCTCGCTGGAGGTGCAAGGTGGGGCAGTTGGATTACTCGGACCTAACGGTGCCGGGAAAAGTACTTTGATTAAGACGTTGCTCGGCTTCGTCAAACCGAGCCAAGGCAGTGCTGCAGTATTTGGACTCGACGTGGAAAAGCAGCCTTTTGCAATACGGAGCCAAGTTGGATACATGCCAGAAGATGAATGCTTAATTCTGGGAATGACTGCTGTTCAACTCGTTTCCTACGCAGGTGAACTCTGTGGAATGCCGAAACGCGATGCCCTGCAGCGGGCACACGAAGTCCTCTATTACGTCGGATTAGATGAAGAACGCTACCGAACAGTGGGTGAATACTCAACCGGCATGAAACAGCGCGTGAAATTAGCACAAGCATTGGTACACGATCCAAAGTTGCTACTGCTCGACGAACCAACAAACGGGATGGACACTGCTGGTAGAGAGGAGATGCTTGAACTTGTTAAAGACATCGCAAGGGATAAAGGCATCAATGTGATTTTGTCCTCACATCTACTTCCCGATGTAGAGTTTGCATGTGATGAGATTATCGCACTTTCGCACGGGAGCGTCGTTGCACATGGACAAATAGAGGCACTGAAAAAGAACAAAGGACAAGCCTACGATTTGAAGATCGCAGGTGACATCGATATTTTCATCGCTGCACTGAAACGCCATAATTATCAGATTGAACTGCGTCCGGACAAACACCTCCGAGTTACGTCCGAAAACGGCAGGCAAGAAGATACAAAATTTTTCTTTAAACTCGCTTATGAGACCGGTATACAACTCCGCCAGTTACGTGAGGTGAGACATTCGTTAGAGGACATTTTCGCTGAGGTGATGAGTGTGGATTCACAGTAGCGTGCGAGATCACTATTTCACTACTATCTTAGCGCTTTGTCTCTTAGCTGCGGTTATACCCGTATCCAGCACGGCGAACGAAATGCTCCGTATTGCTGGCATGGGTGGAACGCGTATCGCAACGTCTACAGATGATGCGGGGATATTCGGAAATCCTGCATCGCTTGCGTCGGTTAAACACCATAACATTGCACTCGGCATCACTTCTGAGAATCTCCACTGGACAGAACTACCCAAACAGAACAGAGAACAGTTTGTCGCTGAAGCCAATATAGATTTATATCCGTCGGTCTACTATTCATACGCATTTGGCGAATGGGGTGTTAGTACTGGATACATGGCGCAATTAACCAACTTTGCGAATTTCACGTTCCACCCTACGCGTGCCGAATACGACATTACCGCTCGCAGGTTCTCCGCTGAAACCGACCTAATCACAGATTATTCGCTGTTCCGCGAGGATAGTTGGGTGTTCGGGCTAAGTCGTAAGGTCGGCGAATCTGTCATAGGTGCCCGATTAAAATGGGTGGCACAAGATGTGAAAACTGGCGCGGTTGTGTCTACCTTGAATCTTGCGGCACGACACGGTGCCGATGTAGATGCGCACGCCCCGGATCAACTGATTGAGGCGATTGTTGAAGAAATACAGTTTGGAGATCGGGTGCGGGATATTGTTCATGAGGATCAGCCCACATTTGATAGGACAGCCAACCGATTGGAATTAGACATTGGGTTTCAACGCGAAGTATGGTTCGATGTGGATCGTGGGCACCCACCGCTACAAATGGGTGTTCTCTTTGAAAATCTCCTGCGAGCAAATTTGGTGGAGCCGCTTCCGTTTCGACTCGGTATCGGTGTCGCCTATGAACCTTTGAAATGGATAGCGGTCGGGGCAGATCTCTGGCGGGACACCGGACAAAGTGGACTCGGTTTTGCCGTCGGAACTGAATTACACAAAACGTGGGGCGATGTGTCACCGATAGCGGTAGCACTCCGAATGGGTGCCGGACGTGTGAGTTCGGCGATGCACCTTTCAGCCGGTGTGGGATTAAGGCTTGGCACTACATATTTGGAATACAGCATCGGGTTCGGAAATCTCACCCACGAATCAAACAGACACTTATTCGCATTCACCTTACGATTCTAATTCAAGGAGTTAAAGCAGTATGTCAGATAAAAATAGTGTTATCCAGATTGGTGTTGCTGAAGTGGATATAACGCCGGACTATCCGATTCGGCTGAATGGTTACGGGAGCCGCCGCGAAGAATCCGACGGTATTATCCAGCGGATATGGGCGAAGGCACTCGCCATCGGCAGCGATGCTGACGATCCCGTCGTTTTAGTGACAGTCGAAAATTGCGGTTTACCCGACGAACTTACCGAGGAGGTGTCGCGCCGAATCAAGGAGAAAACAGGAATCCCCCGCGCCCATTTTGTAGCGTGTTTCTCACATACGCACAGTGCCCCCTGCCTAACGAATGCCGCACCCTTTCTATTTAGTACAGATATACCTCCAGAACATCAAGAAAAAATTGACCGATATACCGTCGAACTGACCAACTGGATGGAAGGCGTTGCACTGGAGGCACTCGCAAATCGCGAGCCGTCCCAGTTGACGTGGAGCATCGGTGAACTCGGTTTCGCAAAAAATCGACGGACCGAAGGCGGTCCAGTAGATCACTCGTTACCCTGTCTGCAAGTCAAAGGTGTAGATGGTACACTGCGCGCCGTGTGGGCAAGCTACGCATGCCATACCACGACCTTAGCTGGCACAGATAACCATATCTGTGGCGACTGGGTAGGCTTTGCCCAAGAAGACATCCAAAACGCACTGCCGGGCGTAACAGCCTTAATCACAATCGGATGTGGTGCCGATGCGAATCCTGAATCTCGGATGATGCCGATGCCAGAGAGAGAAGCGGAGGTTTTTAGCACTCGTCTGGCTTATGCAAAAGCACATGGGGAAGCATTTTCACAAGAGGTACAACGGATGCTGGAGAGAGACGCGAAGCCGCTCTCAGAAGTCCCGACGGGTGCGATTGAAAGGGTTAATCTGCCGTTTGATACATTACCGACCCGTGAAGAGTGGGAAGCGCGCGTGGCGGAAGGTGGTTCTGATGCTTATCACGCCCAAAAGCATCTCGAACGCTTGCAGCGAGGAGAGGCTATACAAACGGAACTGTCCTATCCTGTACAGGCGTGGCGATTTGGCGCTGAACTCGCCGTTGTTTTCCTTGCAAGTGAGGTGGTCGTAGATTATTCACTGCGTCTGAAGCGTGAGCTGGATGCCGAACGGCTATGGATTGGTGCGTATGCGAATGCGTTTCCGTGTTATATTCCGTCGGAGCGAGTGTTAGCTGAAGGCGGCTATGAAGGTGAGAGTGCGATGCTCTATTTCGGTCCGCCGACCCGATTTGCTCCCGGTGTTGAGCAGTTGGTAATCGACACAGTGCATAGATTACTGCCGGAAGGATTTTAGTAAAAACGAGACTGCTTGTAAGTTCTCTTGAAAGCGTTGGATAATCTCGGCAGATATCCACTTGGACCCCGTGAACAGGCGAGGTTAGAAACTTCACCTACCGCGGTGGTGTATTTGCGTTTTATGTAACCACAGATGCCTGAACTTACTGGGGAACTACACATAATCCTAAACAAGTTCAGGCATACATGGATTCGTTATTATTTGACTTTATTAAATCAATCCTGATTCCGAGAGCGTATCGCGTAAGGACTCAAGATTCGCAGGAACCATGGGGGCCAGGGGGAGCCGCAATTTTCCGTTGAGTTTGCCCATCAGTTGGAGTGCGGTTTTCGCAGGAATCGGGTTCGTTTCAATAAAGAGGTCTACTGCCAACGACAACGTCTTATAGTGGAGCTTGCGGGCAAGATCAAGATTCCCGGCGTGGAAAGCGTTGCACATCTCGGCGACATCTGCAGGTGCAATATTCGCCACAACAGAAATAACGCCTTTACCGCCGACAGCCATAATCGGCAATGTGTTTACATCATCACCGGAAAGCACAACGAAATCATCAGGGCATAAGTCAACGACTTCACTGGCGCGCTTAAGCTCACCAGTCGCCTCTTTGAGTGCGACGATGTTCGGATGCTCGGCAAGCCGGGCAATAGTGGGCGAGAGAATGTCCGTGCCACAACGTCCCGGAACGTTGTAGATAACGATCGGGATGTCTACTGTGTCGGCGATTTTCATATAGTGGGCATACAGCCCTTCTTGCGTCGGTTTGTTGTAGTAGGGCGTGACAATCAGGGCAGCATCCGCACCGGCGGCTTTGGCGTGCTCCGTTGCGCGTAAGGTCCGCGTTGTTGAGTTGGAACCCGTACCTGCGATAATAGGCACCTTTCCATTCACAGTCTCAATCGTGATCTCTATTACCCTATCGTGTTCAGCCTCAGACAGCGCGGGGGATTCACCTGTTGTGCCACACGGGACGATGCCGTGTGTGCCGCCGTCAAGC
>JAPPNJ010000199.1 GCA_028818705.1 Candidatus Poribacteria bacterium | reverse complement strand
GCGATCATTTTTCCGGCGGCTCGAAAAAATTCAGGCATCTCTTCGGGAAGTACCTTAACGGATGCCTGGGTCATGATATCGTGTCCGCCGCCCCACCATGCCCACGCTGGTGTGGTGAGGAATATCGAAAATAAAATAAAGATATTACAGAAACGTTTCATTTTTTTATTTTACCTTGCGGTTCATTCAGGTGAATTGGTTAAATAACGTTTTTTAGATTTACCTTGCGGTTTGTTCAGGGTAAATGTTAAACAACGTTAATTGACGTATATCCGCCTGCGCTGTTGTTGCAGGCTACAATATATAGTTTGTGCTACTGGTTAATCTGCTGTGAGATACTCTGCAGGACTTGCTTCCTGCCATTGGAATTGAAGTTCAGCTGTTTCGTGGGGCTTGAACGATGTCGCGACAGCTTCAATAGTGGGGCCGATAACATCAATTTCATCCAGATCGGCAGTGCCGTACCCCATCTCATTTGCGTAATGAAAAAGTCCAATCTCCAAGGGCTCAAATCCCATCGCCTTTGTCGCGATAGCGTCCGCCGCGAACACATCGTCACTGGTAATTGCAATACCGAGTGGAACAGAATCCGTGCCGCCGGGTCCATTGCCTTGCAACCCAACAGTGCCATCAACGATAGCAATATCGGGCTTAAGGTGGCGTGAGAGGCGAAGGAGGTTGATATTGAGCGTCTGTGCTTCACGCGGAAGGACTCGGTCTGCGTGACTGTGGTAGCCGTGCATTTTAATCCGGTCATCCTTGTGCAGGGTGCCCATAATCATATTCTTCATGGCAAGCGTAACAACACCAGCATCATGTGTTTTAGCGATAGCAACAGAGATAGTGCAGGGACAATCCAAGACGATTTTCGGCATCCTGACTGTATCTTCATTACGTTCAGCAAGAAAAACCGTGGTTTCCACCCACTCGGTTTCTTGATGTAAATCCACGAGCCGAATTGGGATATCGTACTCGGATTGGAGCGCCTCATAACCGAAGACTTGGAACGCTTCACCAGAAAATTTCTCATTAGCACCTTCGGCAATAATCACCTCTTTGGGCGGTTGTGGCGTACTCAGCAGGAAATCAAGGACACCGCGCATCGCATCTGGATGCGAAGAAGCGAGTTGATTCGTGCTGGAAAGAAAGTTCGGTTTTAACAGCACCTGCTCACGGACTTTCGGCGTAAGCACCTCGCGTATATTGTCCAGTGCCTGAAAAACGTTAGAGCGTCGCCTGCCGGTTTTGGCAAGCCCAACTTTTGTACCCATGGAGTTCTCCTATAAATTTCGCTTACTTGTGTGGACGGCACACGGCGTGTGCCTACTACTTTCAATGTTCTGTATCAAGAATTTTTCTTAGAAATCCAGCGTGTTTTTCCAATAGTGCGTCTGCTTCCGTCGAGTTCAATCCTTTTGTGAGCATTACAATAGCCAATTTCGCGCGCCCACCCGCCTGTTCTAATGTCGCCTCGGCTGCCGCTGCATCAACGCCGGTGACGGCTTGGACGATCCGAATGCTCCGTGCGACCAACTTGGCGTTAGAAGCGTGAACATCTACCATCAGATTATCGTAAACTTTACCCAATTTTATCATAGAAACGGTCGTCAGCATGTTCAAGACCAGTTTCGTTGCTGTCCCTGCTTTTAATCGAGTTGAACCTGCAATGATCTCCGGTCCGACAATTGGCGTGATGAAATGCGTCACCCATTCCTTAAGTTGCTCTGGAGGCTGAATACAACAGAGAAATATTGTCGTGGCCCCGATGATGTGTGCTTCCTTCAAAGCCCCAATGACATAAGGTGTTCGCCCACTACTCGCTATTCCGACGAGTACGTCTTGTGATGTAAGTTGCCGTTCTCGAATGGCTTGTGCACCGCGTTCAGGTTTGTCCTCTTCGCCTTCGACAGCGCGACGTAAAGCGATATCACCACCAGCAATAATTCCCTGTACCATCTCAGGAGATGTGCTGAAGGTCGGCGGGCATTCGGAAGCATCTAACACCCCAAGCCTGCCGCTTGTCCCTGCCCCAACATAAAATAGCCTGCCACCGACGCGAAACGCATTAACACACAGGTCAATCGCTAGCGCGATTGCATTGGATTCTGCTTCTACCGCCGCGACCGCTTTTAGGTCTTCTTCGTGAAAAATCTGGACGATTTCTGAAGTTGACTTCAAGTCAATGTCGATAGAACTCAGGTTTCGCTGTTCTGTTTTTTTAATTTTACCTTGCGGTTCGGTGAGGCGGGTTTGGATATTGACGTGCCTTTCCGTATATCTGAAGAAACGCCCCAGCAAAACCCCTCCAAACGTAAAGTATTCTGCGCAAGCCTCTATAGGCTTGCGGGACAATACGAAACAAAATTAATGTAAAACTAAGACAAATTTTGCGCGTGTGGGCAAAATTTCCATTTAAGGCATAATTTCATTACGGGCTAACGTTTTTGCAATTTTTTAAAACTAAAACTTACTGCCTTGACGCGATGTTTTTCTATAAACTTGCCTGTGCTAACAACACTGCTCCATAAGCAGGTTCATGTTTTGGCAGTAGTATTGACGCTTCTGGTTGAATCTCGGCAAACCGGTATTGGAGTTTATCCGCGAATATGGGTTGATGGATAAAATTACCGCCACTGAGCACAACGTCAAACCCACCTTCAAATCCTAATTGTTCAACTACACTACCGGCAGCACAAATCAGTTCATCAGCAGCAGCATCAATAATCCGCGCTGCGACTCTGTCTGCGTTTCGGGCGGCATCAAATACTACCCCTGCTAAGTAGGCAATAGCATCCCGACTTGCAGCATGGACCCAACGAATCAATTCACTTGGCGCATTCAATTCAATCCGATTGAGAATCAGGTTTGTCAATGCGGTTGGATGATCTCTACCATCAGCAGCACGGACAACCGCTCGGAGCCCTTTTATAGCAATATCGTAGCCGCTGCCTTCATCTCCGAGCAGATACCCCCATCCACTCGCACGTGCTTCTCTGCCATCAGCATCAATACCGTAAACGATGGCACCGGTCCCGGAGATAATAATTACGCCTTCCTGCTTTCCGGCACCTCCAACGAGTGCGATATGTGCATCGTGTGTCAGGATACGCCGAAACCCATTACTAAAGGCAGGTACACCGATTTTATCACAAATCCGCCCGATTACTTCTTGATCTGCGGCGCGTCCCAAGCCCGCCATTCCCAAACAGAACCGAATAGGACTTGTTCTTGAAACATCTGCTTTTTTACAAAGCTCTCCGACGACGCTTTCCAAAACCGCCTGCGTCTGTGTTTCACCTACTACGTGATAATTTGCAGGTCCCGATTGCGCTTGTGCGAGGTGTTGCCCTGTTTCTGTCGTTAGGATGCCAACGGTTTTTGTGCCGCCGCCATCAATTCCGATGATGTACATGATACGTCAGTGTACCACCCCTAAAGCACTTGACAACTCACCACAGATTCCTTATAATAGTATAGTCTATCACGATTCAGAAAACAGATGCAATAAAAATTTTGTTCAAAAAAGAGGTCCTGAAATGCAGAAAAAGAACTATCTTACACTTATCTTGTTATGTGGAATCTTCGTGTATTTCGGTTGCTCCGAAGATACAACACAATTCGAGTGGCGCCAAGTTGAGAGCGGCACAAGTACACATCTTTACGGCGTCCATTTCGTTGATGCGAAGCACGGCTGGGCAGTCGGTACTGCAGGCACAGTATTATCAACTGCCAATGGTGGAACAACTTGGACTGCATCCTCTATTTCTAAAGACACGCTGACCCAAGTTAATTTCACGACCCCGAATAACGGTTGGCTTGCCACTATTGGACAAGTGTATTACACCGCGAGCGGCGGCTCTACATGGAACGTACAACACCAAATTCGCAGTCAAAGTAAGAAGCCTCCGGGTATCTTGGATCTCTATTTCGTTAGCAAAACAGAAGGATGGGCAGTCGGCGGAAAAGGAACTGTTCTCTGGACGGAGAACGGTGGTGGGCATTGGGAAAATTTTCGAGATCTGTCAAATAAACATTTATGGGGGGTTCATTTCGTTGATTCGGAGCACGGCTGGATTGTTGGAGAAGAAGGCGAGGTGCTTCATACCCAAGATGGCGGAAAGCGATGGGTTCGCCAGAGAAGTGATGCTGAGCAGCCGCTATTTGCTGTCCATTTCGCCAACTTTACGCATGGATGGATTGTAGGCACGAATGGGTTGATCCTCCACACAACTGACGGCGGGAGAACATGGGTTCGCCAGAAGAGCCCTATTAATCAAAGCTTACGAGATGTTGCGTTTCATGACGAGAAACGCGGATGGGCAATTGGCGAAAAAGGACTAATTCTTCACACAATAGATGGCGGTAACACATGGAATCGTTATCCCTCACCAGCGCAATATAACTTACAAGACATTTATCTCAACAAAAATGCCGGTTGGATCGTCGGTGCGAAGGGAACTGTTCTACGAAGTTACTAAGGTTCCAAAACGCGCTATAGTAAAGCCAACCATTAATTTGCACACCTACAAAACCTACCTAATGACATAATACTGCCCCAAATCTCATTACTATAGAGGATACAGGAAGTATTATTGATGAACTCGTCACAGATAGTACACCCTTACCAGTTATACAAAAGATGCTGATAGTGAAGTGACTTCGTGCGCTATGCACATAATTTATGAACCGAAACGGAGATAGAAAATATAACGCCAAGACAGATTTTGGATCATATCTTGGCGTTATGTTCATTAAAGCTATTCACGTGGCAGCGAAACTGTGTTTGGAACAACAATCTCACCTGTAATGATCTTTGCTCTCAGCGATTCGACGGTTTCTATCATGTCGTCCGAAAGCAGTGATCGGTTGTGTTCGTCAACCGCATAACTGACCTCTCCATCTTCGAGTCCAAAGTATCGAACACCCGCCATAAAATTGTCTTCAGCGGTTTCTCGGATAATTCGCTGCACAGAAGCTGGAATCTCTTTTGTCATACTCGTCAAGACAAGTCCTGGGGCAAGATGGTTGCCGTTGGCGTCAACCCAAATAATAAATTGTTGCTGTTCTTGTGCAGCTTCAAGCACTCCTTGACCGGACCCGCCAGCAGCAGCGTAAATTACATCAATCCCGTTGGCATATTGTGCTAAAGCCAGCTCTTTTGCTCTTTCAGGTTGACCGAAACCTGCCGCATCCTTGCTAATGTATTCTACAGTGACTTCGGCGTTTGGATTAACTGTGTGGATCCCAGCAACATAGCCTGCCTCAAATTCCTGTAACAGCGGAACATCCGCACCTCCGATGTAGCCGATTTTGTTACTTTCCGATTTCAAAGCTGCAATTGCTCCAACCAGAAATGATCCTTCATTGGATTTATAGTTCACGGAAGCCACATTTGGTATATCAAGAACGACATCAAAAATTGCGAATTTGACTTCAGGAAATTCTGGTGCTACACGAGCAAGCACGTCACCCATCTGATAACCTGCTGTCAAAACAAGGTCTGAATTTTGTGCTGCATCCCTTATGAGCATCTCTGTGGCGATAGGATCGTTTTCCATACCATTTACTTCAGTTAGCGTAATTCCAAGTGCCCCCTCTGCAGTCTTCACACCAATATGGAAGGCGTCACAGTAAGCCGCGGAACCGACGCAATCACTTGGATATATCATAGTTACGCGAAGTGGTGTAGTGTCCATCTCGCTCGGTGGTTCGGTAAGGATTACGTCCTGAATAGCGTTGCAACCACAGATTAAAATTAGTGCTAATAATAGAAAAAGGTATTTATGCGCGGCGTTAAAATTTTTCATATTTCCTCCCTAAAGGATTTTATTTTAAATATAAAAGGCATTCTTATAGTAAATTTTAGAATTATCTATACACCGTGCCCGGCGAAGAATGTAAAGCAAAGACAAATTATGCTATAGAGCATAATTTGGAAACTTCGCCTGCCGGGTGTTGCCTTTTTAGGTTTGTAGTTTGCTAAAATGTCAACATATTTCTATAATTCACCATAGTATCCCACTCAACTCGATTTCACAGAAAATATTGATCACGAACCTGATACGGATTGTTAGTATAAACGCGATAAATGATCCGTCCAGAAAAGTTGAGCATATCTTTCATTCGGTCATAAATAGCAGGATTCGATATACGCTGCAAAATTGAATCACGCGCAACCCATTCGGTCTCTAAACTCTCATCGCTTGTACTTAATTCACCAGAAACGTAATCCGCTAAGAAACCGAACATCAATTTAGTAGGTGACTTGATGTTGGAGTAAATTCCAACCAGTGCTCCAATGGATGTGGTGACACCAGCCTCTTCTTGAATTTCACGTTGCAAGGCTTCAATAAGGTTTTCGCCTTCTTCGACTTGACCACCCGGAAACTCCCAGCCGCGACGCGGACTACGTATCAGTAAGATTTCACTGTTGGGATGACAGACCAGTCCAGAGACAGCCACAATGTGTTTTGGATGCATGATTTTTTTATTTAACAGGACTCACGCAAATTAAGCAAATATGGGGTATTTGGACGCAAAAAACGGTAATTTTGGTATTTTTAACCCCCTCAAGCATCAGAATCAACGGTATGAATGCCGTGTGGCATTCACCGGGTATGAATGCCGTATGGCATTCCCCGCCCCTTATCAGGGGGACTTTAAGAACTTTAAGTGTAGATGCGTAAATCCTATTTAACATAAAGAGTGCGCCTACGGGTTACACACCTATTGCATACCCATCGCGTCGCGGATCAGCACCACCCATGAAGCTGCCCTCTTCTGTATCAAAGGCGATACCGTGCCCACCACCGACGGCTGCCGTCCAATCGGGCAACACCTCTACGTCATGTCCACGTGCTTCTAATGCTGCACGCACTGCAACGGGAATACGTCCCTCCATACTTACATGCGTCCCAGGATCAACCAAGCGAACACGTGGTGCCTCAATTGCTGCTTGAACATTCATTCCGTGTTCGATCAGATTCAACACCATCTGCAGCGTCGTCTGGAGGATACCGTGACTCCCCGGTGTGCCGATTGCAGCAAAGGGGTTATCGCCCTTCCAGACTTGGCACGGCGACATGCACATCTCTATTCGCTTATGCGGTCCAACGGCATTCGGACTTTCTGGGCTTCTATCAAACCAGTTCATGAAATTGTTGAGGAACATTCCCGTTGAGCCGAGAATTACGCCCGTGCCGAACGGCTGACCAAGACTCTGTGTCACCGCGACGATATTCCCCTCGGCATCAGCAGTGTCAAAGTGGGTTGTGCATTCGGTCGTCCAATCGTTAGCGATAATTTCACCGGGTAGTTTGTCTTTTGACCAGCGTTCGCCACCGCTGACGGCTGCCTGTTCACCGATGCGTTTGCGTTGCGCACTCGCATATTCTTTCGACAACAAACGTTGGATTGGTGGATTCGGACGCGGGGCATGTTCTGCTCTATCCGCACTCGCTAATTTAATCGCTTCAATCAGCAGATGCAAATATTCGGGTGTATTGTGTCCGAGTTCACCGAGGGCATCGTTCTCTAAGATATTCAGTGTCTCCAGATATTGAAAACCTGAACACGGGGGAGGCGGACAGTAAATTTCGTAATCTTTGTAAGTAACTGAGATGGGTTCCTGCCACAATACCTCAAAATCAGTCAAATCCTTTTCAGTAATTAATCCGCCAGTCTCTTCGGAAAAACGGACAATCTCCTTGGCAATATCGCCGCGATAGAACGCTTCCGCACCACCTTCGGCAACCGTACGGAATGTTTGGGCGAGATCCTTTTGCACCAAAACTTCACCGGGATGTGGCGTTCTACCTCGTGGGGCAATGACCTCTGCAGCTCTTTCTGAGAAATAGTGGTAAGCACCTGCCATGAATTCTGCATTCTTGACGGTGACGGCGTACCCGTTTTCTGCCAACTCAATTGCTGGGGCAAAGACATCGGCACGAGACATACTTCCATAACGGTCTAGCGCAGCCAGCCACCCGCCACATCCACCCGGAACCATACCGGCACGGATGCCAATCTGCTGACTTTCAAGCGTCGGATAGACATCCAGTGTTGCTGCGTAAGGTGCAGTACCCAGATAATCTATCACATAGTGTGTTTTCTCTTTGGCACTGTACAGCAACATATACCCGTTGCCAGCAATACCCGACATATAAGGCTCAACAACGTTGAGGGTTGAAGCCACTGCGACTGCTGCATCAAATGCGTTGCCCCCAGCAAGTAACATGCGGGCACCAGCAAGACTTGCAAGCGGGTGAGCACTTGTCGCCATTCCGCGCGTCCCCGTTACAGTGGTTCGGTGTGTTGTACCGTGTGATGGAAAAGCCATGCCTACCTCCTTGTCATTCTCTACAGCAAGTTTTAGGTCAGATTTTAGAATCGGCGAGGTTACAAACCTCGCCTACCGATTTGGGTTATAAATCCTCGAATCCAGTGCCACCGGAGCTGCCATATTAACTTCCAATAGGTGGCATGATGGACAAAAAGTCGTTGTCCATCTAATTCAAGCACTGGAATCAGATGCTTATATTTTGTGAACAATCCGAGATTTTTGGTGATGTCGATTTCCTCAACCGCAACAAACGGCACCTTTGCCTTGATGCTTTGCAGAACTACTTTTGCCTTGCCACAGAGCGGGCAATCTGGTTTCGTATAAAACTGGAGTTGAATTGGGAAATTCATACCTTAGAGTTTAGCACAAGTTGCCAAAAATCGCACTCACTTTTTTGATGAAGCAATGTGGGTTCTATGATAGAATCATGTTAGACTTCATTGGTTATTTTGGGAATCATAGATTTCAAACACGATAGTGTCTAAAGACCAAATTTGGACAACTTTGAAGGATACACATTTCGCCCCTCTGGGGCTTGCCTTTGGGGGTATAGCACTTCTATAGACATCTCGCCCCTCTGGGGCTGATCTTTGGTACATCTAACGCCAGTTTGAAAAAAGATATGAGAAGCCGAGGCGGACGCAAATTCGGAAAAAAAGCGATATATTCACTGAAAAAGAGGCGATTTTTGCGGAAGAAACCCCTTCAATCCCCAACCCCCCATATAAATCAGAATCAACGGTATGAAGCCCGTGTGGGCTTCAAATCATTCTCACTGCGAAGCAAGAATGCGCGTGTGGCATTCTGCGGGGTATGAATGCCTTATGGCATTCCCCGTCCTTATCAGGGGGGTAGGGGACTTTAAGGGGAAATACCTTTATTCTGAATATTTATCAAACTTACGTTACATCTAAGTTTTTTTTGTAAGTTGTGTTCATATAAGGGACTTTCGGAAAAATCAGAAATGCTTTGAAAACAAGTTAGGCACTCCACAGAAATTGTCCAAACTATAATATCTAAGGAGAAACAGACGTGAAAATAAGACTTGCCCAATATGGTATTTCCCACGACCATGCTTCGGGGAAAGCCCGTGTAATGAAGGAAAGCGATGAAATTGAGTTCGCTGGTGTCTTTGAGCCATCAATAGAAGTCCGAGAGACGCTTGGTCAAACCGCAGCCTATGAAGGGGTTCACTGGTTTTCGTCCAGAGAAGAAATACTCGATGATGAAACAATCGTTGGGGTGGCGGCGCAGGGACGTGTGTCGCAGAATCTCACTTTTGCTCGGGAGATTCTCGAACACGGCAAGCACGTTTGGTTTGATAAACCCGCGGGTGATAACCTTGATGTGTTTCGAGAGGTGTTAGACATTGCCCGAGACAGAAAGTTGCTCGTTCAACTCGGCTATATGTTCCGATACAATACCGGTTTTCAGTTTATCCTTGATTGGGTGCACTCCGGCAAACTCGGCGAAATTTTTTCTGTTCGAGGCCGCATCTCATCAGGACCTTCAAGTGACGCTCACTGGCAACGCTGGGATTCACTCGGTGAACACTCAGGGGGCATTATGTTTATCCTCGCCTGTCATCTCACCGATATTATCGTTGCATTACTCGGACGCCCGACACGGGTGACACCCTTTTCGAGGCACGAAAGACATGACGTCCCGTGGTATCGGAACAATACAGCGGCTGTATTTGAATATCCGAGAGCATTGGCAA
>JAPPNJ010000209.1 GCA_028818705.1 Candidatus Poribacteria bacterium | reverse complement strand
GTTTTGGGATGTCTAATAAAATTCTGAATTTTACTATATGAACCGCAATGAACTTACTCCTTGTCTATTTTCGTTAAGTTGTGGTATACTCCACGCAAAAACAACGGAGTTGAAAGGTGAAATCAATTATATACCTTCTCTTTAGTATTCGTGGGCGTATCACCAGAAAACAGTGGTGGTTCGGGGTGAGCATATGTTCGTTTCCATCGTTCTATTTATGGGAGCTATACATTACGAACTTAAAAATTTGGAAAAATGATAATCTGCTATGGATACCGATTGCGCTGTCATTAGTTTGTTGTTTATGGATGTTTTTTGCAGTTAGTCTCAAACGTCACCACGACCGGAACCGTCCAGAATCGTGGACAATTATTGCGGCAATATTCGCAATCCCATTTTGGATCCTCGGACTTGTCCCCAACCCAGGCTTACAAGGCTTACGTGGTCTCATCACTTTTTTATGGATTATTTTCTTTGGTTGTGTACCTGGCGATGCAGGTAAAAACAGATACGGACCTCCACCAAAGCTGTTGTTTAAGTTTAAGAAAGAGTCTGCTTAGGACGTATAGGTACACAGGAAGGTTTGTCGTCTATTATCACTACAGAGATGATACCTTGAATTGCCTGAATCCGTGATTTATCAATTGATTTGCTTTCGTAAATCCCAAAACTACTTATTGCGAAAAATATACGATTTTTAAGGTTCATTCTGTTAAGTCAAAGGAAATGATAATGCTAAACGTGCGGGCAACGCTTTGGCGTATTTTCGGAATACTTTTTATTTTTTTTATCACTGTTACTGCTTTTGCACAACGGGAGCAACAGCCTGCTGCTCTGTCACAATCACAATTTGAAAAGATTCTTGAGAAAATAGAAGAATCCGAAGATGAAATGCGCACTCATGTTGACCAAAAATTTAATGAACTTGACGAGAAAGTTGATAAACTTGACGAGAAAGTTGATGAAATTAAGACAGATGTTGCGGTGCTAAATGCCAGGGTAAATCTTTTACAATGGGTTATTGCCATAATAGGCGCGCCTTTTCTTATTTCTATTATAGTGCTTTTCGTGCAAATCCGCCTTAACCAACGGAACAGTGTTGAGATAACTCCAAAAGTTGCCACCGAAAGCAGAGAAGAATTAGATGAAGATGCCGTACGAAGAAATCCAATAGATAATCGACCACCCGAAGCTGAAATCGCATAGGAAGAGCCAGATGAAAAAAGATAATTCCTCTAAGGACATTGCTAAATCTATTAAGAGCTACTTTGATAAGGCTGACAAATTATACGAACAAAAAGATTATAGTACTGCTATATCTACGCTTGACGAGGCGATCCGTTTAGACCCTAACTACGCAAAAGCCTATTATACCAGAGGTAGCGCAAAGTACAACTTAGCACAATACTTTGAGGCGGTCTCCGACTTTGATGAGGCGATCCGTTTAGACCCTAACCTTGCACTTGCCTATAATAACAGGGGTGCTGCAGAATACAGATTAGCACAATACTTTGAGGCACTCTCCGACTATGACGAGGCGATCCGTTTAGACCCTAACCTTGCACTTGCCTATAATAACAGGGGTAAGACAAAATACAAATTGGGACACCCCAAAGATGCTATCCCTGACTATGACACTGCTATTCGACTTGATCCGGAATTGGTAATGGCCTATAGCAACCGTTCCCTTGCGAAAAGTGAGATAGGACAACATTTTGAATCCATAGCCGACTTGGACATGATCATCCGTTTAGAACCTGAAGATGATACAGCATACAATGATAGAGGAGTCGAGAAAGCACGTCTTGGACACTATGAAGCTGCTATACTTGACTACGACGCGGCTATTCGTATAAATTCCAAAGATGCAGATACGTACTTCAACCGTGGGCTTTCAAAAAAGAGATTAGGGCACACAGCAGACGCAAATCAAGATTTTCAGAAAGCACTCAGTTTAGCACAAGAAGCTGGAGATGCGGAACTTATAGACTACATAAAAAAACAGATGAAGTAGCATCCACTCCAATGGTAGGTTCGGTTTCCTAACCGAACCTATTTTAGCCAAGTACCAGCGGTGCGAAAGGTGCAGCAAATGTACCGATAAATCGGGCTTAGAAGCCATCCTACAGGGAGGTTTTATGAATATACAAAGAAGACAAGCAGAATATATCAAGTTTAGCATTCTCATTGCTTTAGAGGATGGCACATCCCAAAGTTTTGGTGATTTAGTAGATCGCGTTAAATTTCTTCTAAATAAACCAGGGCAGGGGCAACATGATCAATTTTACTACAATGTATCAGTTGTCATAGGTCAATGGTGCCGCGACGAAAAAGGTTACGTGGAAGATAGCGCGATTAATTCTGATTTGCCCACTGGACACTGGAAAATAACGCCAAAAGGTGAGGAATTCCGAAATATACTACGGCAACTTCTGAGTTAACCTCCTTAAAGATATTGGTAGACGAAAGTCAAAACCTTATGAATGTCCAAAACCGAACCATCTTCTCAAACGACAACCTACCCGTCCTACGAGGCATAGATACCGAAACTATCGACTTAATCTATCTTGACCCACCCTTCAATTCCAACCGCAACTACGCTGCACCCATCGGCAGCGACGCAGCAGGCGCAGCATTCAAAGACACTTGGACACTCTCTGATGTAGACAACGCATGGCACGGCGAAATAGCCGACCGTGAACCCGCTTTGTCCCAGGCAATACACACATCCGAACTCACACACGGTAAAGGCATGAAGTCTTACCTCATTATGATGGCAGTGCGGTTGTTAGAGATGAAGCGCGTCCTCAAAAAAACAGGAAGCATATACCTGCACTGTGACCCGACTGCAAGCCATTATCTTAAAAGTGAGATGGATGCGGTGTTCGGGAAGAATAACTTTCGGAATGAGATTGTGTGGCAACGTACAAACACACATGGTCTCGGTATTGATATATCACCCAGAGCCGTTGACCTTGTGCGCGTGCGCTTAGAGAATGAGGTTGGACTCTTCGGAAAGATTATCCATCGCACAGACATTCCCAAACGGAGTGAGAAGTTACCCAATTATCGCACACACAAACATACGCTGTTCGGTAAACAGGAAGGCTTATGTAAGGGGTGCAAGACGCAATTTCCGTTTCGGAACATGACGGTTGACCACATCGTGCCAAAATCGCAAGGCGGTACTGATCACGAGGACAACCTACAACTCCTCTGTGGCGCATGCAACTCCACAAAAGGGCAAGGCACACAAGCCGAATTAATTTCTCGATTGAAGGCGCAGGGCGTTTTACGCTAACCGCTCCTTAGTTCGTAGTAGTGCAATTCATTACGCTTCTTACATTAGATGGAAGATCAAACGATGAGCGATAAGAGCAAATTCCAAAAGATGTTACGACTTGCAGAGTTTGGTGCAAAGAGGTTAGAAGAAAGACGATCTGTTGAATTTAGAATTTTTATTTCTTATATCACACTACTTGTTCTCGCGCTTTATCAACTTATCAAACAACAAAATTCTATAAGTCTTGAATTATGGGAGGGTATTGTCCTGTATGTCTTGGCATTAGTTATGCACACCATATACGTTATATGGCAAATAGGAATTAGTATCGCAATGGACAATGACTCATATCGGAGAAACTTTTACCTTGAAGCAGCTGAAGATATTTCAGGCCATCGTCTTAGATACGATCACGAAAATCCTAATTCTGGCAGAAGAATAATCGTTATTAAGCATTACTGGCAACAATTCTTGCATCTCGGACTAATTTGGAAGGATTGGTCTCGCCTTTTGTTAGTAGGAATACCTACGATCCTATTTAGTATTATTGTACTGCCATCGGAAATTTGGACCACTCTCTAAACCAAGATTGTGATACAATAACAATCTATTTGAAAGGAGCATTCCGATGGCGAAACGCAGAAGATTTACCCCCGAATTTAAAGGTGAAGTTGTGCTGGAGGCACTTCGCGGTGAAACTTCCCAAGCGGAATTGTGTCGGCGCCATAACCTAAGTGCAGACCAAGTCTCAAAGTGGAAGCAGCAAGTCGTTGAAAATATAGCGACGCTCTTTGACGCTACGGATAAGCAGTCCAGCGAGTCCGTAGAACGGATGGCTCAACTTGAGCAACTCGTTGGACGGTTGACCCTGGCGATGGAGATTCAAAAAAAAGCATCAACCTTGTTGGATTGACCCCGTCTCAACAGCGACGCATCGTTGAGAAGTTGCGGACGAGGTATTCAGTTCGACTGATTTGCGAGGTGATGGGTTTCAACAAGAGCACGCTCTATTATCACCCGAAAAGCGATCCGTCTGAAGAAGTCCTGCGATCAGACATACAGCAGTTAGCTGCCCGGTATCCCACCTACGGGTATCGACGTATCACCCAACTGCTGGTGAATCAAGGACACCCTGTTGGGTATAGGCGCGTCGCTCGGTTGATGAAAGAAGATAACCTCTCGGTCTCGGTGAAACGGGTCTGTCAAACCACGAGGTCCCTTGAAGGTTCACACCCGTGGGTCAATAGAATACAGACGCTTGAGGTCTCCCGACAGGATCAAGTCTGGGTCGGCGATATCACCTATGTCCGCCTCAACAGACGCTTCATCTATGTCGCGCTGCTCATGGATGTCTTCACACGTATGATTCGAGGGTGGAACCTCAGTCAAGACTTGACGCAAACTCTGACTTTGAAACCCTTAGAGCAAGCTTTACACGACAGGGTTCCGGAGATTCATCATTCCGATCAAGGCGCGCAGTATCTTTCAAATGCGTATATCGCAACACTCCAAGCATACGGTGTTGAGATTTCGGTAGCTCGCCGCGGGTGTCCTTGGGAGAATGGATACGCTGAACGGTTGATCCGAACGCTCAAGGAAGAAGAAGTCCACCTCAATGATTATCAAGATATTACCGAGGCTCGACAAAGCATCGGTCATTTTATCACACAGGTGTATAATCTCAAACGCCTGCATTCGGCGTTAGGGTATCTGACACCTCTCGAATTTCAGCAAGAAAAATTGGCTTAACTTTACGAAATTGTGGTCTAAATAAACGTTGGCACTACATTATCGTTGATTTATTTGTCAAGAAATCTAAGTGGAATCTAATTATCTTTAATTGTTGGAATCTAACTATCTACTATCGTATACTACTGTCACTAATGCCTATTTTGATATTATTAGTAGGAGCTTGGATTGCCAAAAGAATTAAGAAGAATGGTGAAAAAATTGATATTGATGAAACCAAATCGACAGCCAGCAACTAAAAACCATAGCGGTGTATAAAATTTTTGACATAGCACTCCGCTGGAGTGCAAGAAGAAGCCTCGTTTTTTCTATAGACATATTGCTCCGCTGGAGCAAAAAGGTCTCTTTACAGTGAGAGGCTTCTTCACGCCAGCGGCGTGATATGTTTATAGAAAACCCATCCCACAGATACCCTGCACTCCAGCGGAGTGCTATGTGTATGAAAGGGGATTTATGTTATAATGAGGCAAGTTGCCACCCCGTAGCATAATCTTTTAGACTGTGCATCTACGTGCGCAAACTGAAAGTTTACGCTACAAAATACCTGGATCATCGACAGTTTTCAGTGAAAAACGAGGAATACCCGTCTAAAATCGTGTAAGTAGCAACTTGGGTTATAATAATTTTTAAACTATTCTCTGCAATTCAACCAGCGCGAGGAAAAGCATAATGTCCACTCTATCTGTCTCAGAAGTCAAACAGCGTTTTGAAAAACTCTGTCCGGAACGAACACTACGTTTGCGGTACTTACGTCTATTTGCAGAAGCCATCGAACACGCCCATCATCACGCTCCTGATGCGTGGGCCGTTGTCGTTTTACCAACAAGTTCAAAAAGGGAAATTCGACTTACGGTTGGGAATTTCGTAGTTTTTGCAGTTGCAGGAAAACGCGGAAAGCTCTGGTTTCCTCTTGATCTGAAGGAGTTAAAAGCAAGCCCTAGGTCTGAGATGCTTCTCAATGGTGCACAGAGTTGGGAACAGGACCCTGACTATCCGGAATTTAAACGCATTAGATCTCAAAACGGCTTCTATTCTCTGGGTGCGGATCCTTCAGAAAAACTACTCCCTATACTTCGGGAATTAAATTTCGCTTTCATCAAGCGTATCGGGAAACGAAAGTACAAACTTGATCAACGGAGCCGAGACGCATACACACCAACGGTCATAGCGTTTTTGCGTCAAGAGTTGGATCAGTCAATCCCAGAACCTCAAATACAGTCAATATCAACAACTAAAATTGATATGGCATTACCGGAAGAAATTAGCAAAACCGAGGTTTTCTATGAAGGGGCGCGTAAGCAGATTTCAGTAAATGCTTACGAACGCAATCGGGTTGCCCGACGTAAATGCTTGGAACATTATGGCTTCCAGTGTGCAGTGTGTGCCCACGATATGTCAGAAACTTACGGCACGGTAGCGGAGCAGCTGATCCACGTCCATCATCTCAAACCCTTGCGCGAAATTAAAGAAGGTTATCAGGTAGATCCGATTCAAGATTTGCGGCCCGTCTGTCCGAATTGCCATGCAGTTATCCACCGTCGCAAACCTCCATATACCATAGAAGAGGTGAAGGGCTTTTTGGAAGCAGCAAAACAGGCTCACCAAAAATTGCGAATTCAAGAACTTAACAACGCAGAATAGAGGACACCATGTAAAAAGCATAGGAGGATACAATTGTGGCAGAACAGACGACACCAAACCTCGTCTTTGTTATCACCGATGACCAAGGTTACGGCGATTTGGGATGCACCGGAAATCCCGTTATCAATACACCGAATCTGGACGCACTCGCAGCGGAGAGCGTCCAACTGCAAAATCTACACGTTGGTCCCACCTGTTCCCCGACGCGTGCCGGTATTATGACGGGACACTACTGCAACTCCACGGGTGTGTGGCATACCATCGGTGGGCGTTCGCTTCTTCGCAGCGATGAGGTCACCATGGCGGATATCTTCCGGCGCAACGGTTATAAAACCGGTATGTTCGGCAAGTGGCACCTCGGCGATAACTACCCGTTCCGTCCACACGACAGGGGCTTTGATGAGGCACTCTATCACGGTGGCGGCGGTATCAGTCAAACCCCTGACTATTGGGGCAACGACTATTTTGATGATACCTATTTTCGCAACGGTTCCGAGCAGCCGTTTGATGGTTACTGCACGGATGTCTGGTTTCAGGAGGCAATGGCGTTTATTGAGAGACAGGTTGAAGGCACTCAGAACCGTCCGTTTTTCTGCTATCTCGCTACAAATGCGCCCCACGGTCCCTTCCGCGTTCCCGATAACTACAGTGAGGTATACCGAAGGAAGGGCGTGCAAGGAGAACGTGCGAATTTCTGGGGTATGGTAACCAATATCGACGACAATATGGCGCGGCTGCGGCACCATCTCCGAGTCTTGGGGATTGAGGAAAACACAATTCTTATCTTCATGACCGATAACGGCTCCGCAATGGGATGCGATCTGGATGTCCAGCAGTTCGTCACAGCGGGTTACAACGCCGGCATGCGCGGTAGAAAAGGGTCGCCTTATGAAGGTGGGCATCGCGTGCCACTCTTTATGCATTGGCCCGATGGGGGTTTCACTGAAAAACATGAAGTGCATGAACTCACCGCAAACATCGATCTACTTCCAACGCTGATTGATCTCTGTGATCTCGAAGTCTCCTCAAGTGCGAATTTCCACGGAACCAGCATTGTCCCATTGCTGAGAAGTGAAACGGAGACATGGGAAGAACGGGTTATCGTCACCGATTCACAGCGCGTTGAAAATCCGATCAAGTGGAAAGACAGTGCGACAATGTCTCAACGGTGGCGGCTCATTAACGGCACTGAACTTTACGATATACAAGCAGATCCCGGTCAACAGCGTGATATAGCCGACGAGCATCCAGAAGTGGTAGCCGAACTCCGCGAGCATTATGAGGCGTGGTGGAAACTGGTCTCAGAGCGGTTTGATGAGGACTGTCCGATTGTAATCGGGACCCAGAATGAACCTGTTACGTGTATCACAACACACGATTGGCACGGAGAAGCACACGCGTGGAGTCAAGGTATGATCCGTCGCGGACTGGAATGTAACGGGTATTGGGCAATTGAGATTCCTGAAGATGGGGCGTACAGTTTTGAGTTACGGCGGTGGCCCTACGCAGAGGATAGAGCGATAACGGACGGCATACCGGGTGAACATATCGATCTTTACAACGGTGGCAAGGCATTGGACTTAAAGGAGGCGCAAATCCGTGTTGGCGACCAGTCTGCAACGCAGGCAATCGCACCCGATGCGAAAAGCGTGACATTTACGTTCGATCTCACTGCTGGCCAAACGCGGATGCATACCGAGTTCGCCGACGAAACTGGCGAATTGTCAATCGGGGCGTATTACGTCTACGTGAAGCGGGTCATCTGAATAGGACTTACACGCTTCACCGATAGGTGAGGTTTGAAATTATGCTATAGAGCATAATTTGTCTTAGTTTTGCATTCCGCACCGATCCAATGGTGATCAGCACCTTTATTGTCTAAAAGTAGAGGTCCAATTCAATTTTCCATGCGTCCTGCTGAAATTAGGGAGAGAACGAATCGATGCAAGTGGCTGTTGCAGAAGAAAATAGATGTGCTAATTCATCCATTGACACACCGAGGCTCTTTTGCAGCGCTGTCTGCGTTAATCCAAGTTGTTCGACACCAAGGCTCTCTTCAAAATCTTCTTGTGTTAGCCCAAAATAGTGGTAGCCTTGAACAACCATTTGCAGATACCATTTTGCGGGAGGTTCTGGGTTCGTGTACGCTTTTGCCATCCTATAAAACATAAGATCGTCTTGGTAATATTTCCCGTAGTAGTCTGGGTAGCCTTCGTAACTATCAAGTGCTTTTTCGTGGTCTGTTGTGATTTGCCAGAGTCCACCGTGAACGAAACATCCATCCTCGGGAATAATATCGGCGTGGTAGTTGAAAACGAGACGGAAACCTTCAAAGCGGAACTTCCCTATACGAGTGATACCGGGGCATCGTTCTTGCATGTGAGAGAGGTTCATATTAGAGCCGTAGGCGAAATATTTCATCGATCGTTCCGTTTACAAAGAGAGGTCCCCACGCAAGACAAAGCGTGGAGACCTCAAAATTGTTACCGCGCTTTCAGTTTTCCCCAAAGGACAGAGAGTTTATCCGACGGTTCCACGGCAAAAGCGGTATGATAGATGCCGTCCTTCATAATGCCCTGAATTTCATCTTCAGTGAGTGCATCGTTAAAGAGTCCGACCTCATCCATAATAACGGCGGAGAGGAAACCGGTGCCTCTGTCGGTGGCAAGCCATGCGGTCTGATCTTGGTCTTGAAGTTGAAACTTGGGGACCTTTTGTGAGACTTTCTCTTCACCATTAATATAGATACTGCAGGCTTCTCCGCTGTAGACGTTAGCAACGTGATACCAAGTACCATCCTTGACGGTCACGCCGCTGGCGATGTCCCAAGTGTTCGTCCAGCTGCGGAGGAGATTTCCACCGTTTTTGTAAGGCACATAGCGGTTGTTGCTCTGATCCCATATAGAGAAATAGTTCTGCTGACCACCAATGTCAGTAAACTGTAGCCAGAGAATGAAAGTTACCTTATCCTCAATAATGCCTTTACCGAGCGGAATGGTGACAGTTCCACCTTTCTTGATTTCAAGGGCACCATCAAATTTACCTTTTTCCCATTTACCTTGTGTAATCGCGCCTTCACGTCCGTTTTCAGAAGCGTCTTCAGCGACATCGCCCTTGCCTTCATCGAGTAACCAAATACCAACGATTCTGTCTGGGTCAATCTCGGCGTGCGTGTAACTGATGGTAAGACTTAGTCCCAGGACAATGCAGAAAAATAATTTTGTTTCCATGGATTTGCCGTCCTTTCGTATTGGGTGGGGAGTCGTAACCACGGATTCGCCCCACTGGCAGAGATGTAATTAGTGAGTCAATTATATTAGACTTGTAAGGGCATTGTGGGTTTAACATGATTTTTCCTCGTCTGCGGGGTCGGAATTTAATTTGACAAGGACTGAGAATTAGAGTATACTATAATTGCTCGCCGGGATGCTGGAATTGGTAGACAGGCTAGGTTCAGGG
>JAPPNJ010000072.1 GCA_028818705.1 Candidatus Poribacteria bacterium | reverse complement strand
TCAAAGGTCTCGTATTTTTCGCGTTTCCATTGCATCCTTCCGGCAGAGAAGGCACGGAACGGGCGGAACATCTTGCTGATGTTACAATTCCAATGCTATTCCTCTCTGGCACCCGTGATAAGTTAGCAGTGCTTGACCTATTGGAACCCGTCTGCAAAAAACTCGGCGACAAGGCAACTTTGCACCTACTGGACACAGCAGATCACGGGTTCAAAGTGCTCAAACGCCGTAAAACTGAAGAAGACGTTTTCGTAGAGATGGCACGGGTTCTCAGTGAGTGGATTGCAACACTGAGTTGATAATTGACCTTGAAGCTTCCGAAAATTAATGGTATACTCATTCTAATATATTGAGTGAACATAAAGGTGGAGACAAGGATAATGAAAATAAAAGCAACATACAGAAACGGTGTGATTGAACCGCTGCATAAGATCAACCTACCCGAAGGACAAGAACTTGAAGTCGAATTCAGAGTTCTCCCAAAAACGTCTCATGAACTTTCCCGCAAAGAAAAAGAGGCAACGCAAACCTATACGGCCCTTATCCGACAGAGCGAGGGATGGTGGATTGGGTGGATACGAGAAGTCCGGGGTGTTACGTGCCAAGAACGAACGAGAAGTGAATTGTTAGATACGCTGCAAATCACGCTTCGCGAAGCATTAGAATTTGACACGCCGGAAGCGTCCCACCGAACTGAAACGGAGGTTGAGGAGATAAAAGTTTCTGACATCTCAGAATTCGGCATCCAAGGCGCATCGCGTCAAACTGAAAGCGGGTTTGAGGAAGTAAGTATCGCTATATGAAACATATACATTCAATAGAACTGGAATCAAAGCAGAAGCAGGAACCCACAACAGGAAAGAATCCAAAGGAAACTAAAATCTGACTTGTTTCGTTTTATTTTAAAAACATTTGACCCTATTTCAGTTTTTTGATATAATAACTATAAATAAATTTAGCATTTTTGTCTAACGTCATACTATGATATGAAAAGCATTTATCATAGCGAAAATTATTGGAGTGTTTCTTATTATGAGTAGTGATTTTAATTATCTTGATCTTTTTGCAGGAGCCGGAGGACTTTCCGAAGGATTCATCCGTGCTGGCTTTAAACCTATCGCGCACGTTGAAATGGATCCGACTGCTTGTTACACACTCCAGACCCGAATGGCATACCACCACCTGAAAGCAAACAATAATTTAGAGCAATACGCTAACTATTTAAGCGGGGTTATTAAGAGAAAAGAATTCTATGGTTTGGTGCCTGATGATGTAATCAAATCTGTTATCAATGAAGAAATTGGCGAGGAGACGCTACAAAACATTTTTTCCCAGATTGACAAGATCCGGGGAAGTCAAAAAGTGGATCTGATTATTGGAGGACCGCCTTGCCAAGCCTACTCGGTTATCGGACGTGCACGTTCTCCGAATGGAATGAAGGGCGACAAACGAAACGATCTATATGTTTTCTATGCGGAATTTTTAGAAAAATACGAGCCTAAGTATTTTGTCTTTGAAAATGTCCCTGGTTTGCTGTCAGCCACAGATGAAAAAGGTGAACTCTATTTAGATCTTATGCAAACTTTATTCCTTGAAGAGTATGGTTATGAAACAGAACCTAGAACGTTATTAGCGAGCGATTATGGGGTTCCACAGAGCAGAAAAAGAGTCTTTCTTGTTGGAAAGAAAGATTCAACCATAGACATCTTCCCTGAACCAGATAAATGTGCTTCAAATATTCTTGTAGAAGATATTTTCGCCGATTTACCTGCTATCAAATCTGGTGAGGGCAATATAAATTCATGCAATCTAAATTCAGAGCATCATCCTTGGCTGCATCACGTAGGTATACGGAATAATACGCTTCCGGTAACATTTCATCAAGCACGTCCCAACAACGAACAAGACCTTGAGATTTACAAAATTGCAGTTATGCTTTGGAAAGAACAAAACATACCTCTTAAGTATAACGAACTTCGAGAGGAATTAAAAACGCACAAGAACACAGAATCCTTTTTGAATCGATTCAAGGTTGTTGAAGGAGACTCACCCTATTCTCACACCGTTGTTGCCCATATTGCAATGGACGGCCACTATTACATTCACCCGGACATTGAACAGAATCGCTCGCTTACACCGAGGGAAGCAGCAAGGCTACAGACATTTCCAGATGACTATTATTTTGAGAGTCATAACGGTGGTCCTCGTCGGACCCCTGCTTATCGCCAGATAGGGAACGCGGTCCCTGTATTACTTGCACAAAAAATCGCGGAAAAGTTACAGGAGAATTGGTAACCATGAATAATGATACAACCTATAAAATTAGACCTGCAGGACGGCATATTCTCACTATTGGTCGTGATCTTATTCAAGATAATTATGCAGCTGTTATTGAGTTGGTAAAAAATGCCTATGATGCTGATTCTCCTGATGTAAACATAGAATTTAGGGCACATCCTGACCGTAGTGGATATACTATCGTCATCTCCGATCACGGGCACGGTATGTCTAAGGATGATGTCGTCAATAAGTGGCTCGTGCCGTCAACGCAAGACAAATGGGTTAGAAAAAAAAGCATTGCTGGAAGGATTCTGCAGGGGAGTAAAGGGGTTGGGCGTTATGCTGCTTCCGTTCTCGGCACAGACCTCCTTCTTGAAACGGTCACTGATCAACATGAGAAAACAACAGTTTACCTTGAATGGCGCGCCTTTGAAGATGCTAAGTATTTAGATGATGTGGAAATATTGGTTGAGACAGAAAAGGTCTATGAACCTTCTGGAACACTATTGACTATCAACGGAGATGATGAGTCACTCGCTGAATGGAGCAAGGAAAGATTTGAAAAACTTCGATTTGAACTGAAGAAACTGACACCACCAATGAGTAATATCCTTTACAATGAAGACAGCATTGATAAATTCAATATCAGCTTGACAGTCAAGGGGTTTCCGGGAGTGGATGATGTCAAAGAAACTATTGAACCGTATCCACTTTTTGAACTATTTGACTACAAGATTTCGGGTGTTATAAATGCAAAAGGTAAAGGTATGCTGACATACTCATCGCAAAAAGTCCGTAACACGGTTGAGGAAAAGATCCCCTTTGATCTTGGAAAGCAAACAGGATGTGGTAAACTTGATATTGATATTCGTGTGTTTGACCGTGAGAAGGAAGCTATTGCTGCTTTAACTAAACGGGGTCTTAAGGAAGAATCTGAAAGTCCTTTTGGAAGACTCACTGCAAGACAGCTTCTAAATTACTACAATGGAATTGGTGTTTATCGGAATGGATTTCGCATCCGTCCACTTGGTGATGTTGGGTATGACTGGTTAAAACTGAACGCAAGACGTGTGAATAATCCAACTCTCCGGATTGGCAGCAATCAAGCAATCGGATATGTTCAGATTCAGTCGAGGGACGACTCAGGTTTGATTGAAAAAAGTGCAAGGGACGGGCTTAAGGAAAATGCGGCTTTTAATCGGCTTCAGGAAATCACAATGAAAGTTATATCGGAACTTGAAATAAGACGCTATAGATACAGAAAAGATGCTGGTTTGAGTCGCCCTACTATCAAGTTAGAAAAGAATATACAAGGACTTTTTTCATCTGATGAGTTAATAGACACTGTACAGAGCCACCTAAGCAAAGACGGAGTTAACAAAACAACTATCGGCAAAACCCTTGAACTAATCAATCAAGATGCCCAAGAGAAAAATAAGATTGCTGATGAAATTCAGACTATTGTTGCTATTTATCAGGTGGATGCCACTTTAGGCAAAATTGTCAATGTTATTCTTCATGAAGGTAGTAAACCCCTCAGTTACTTCAACAACCAAATACCTAACCTCAAGTATTGGTTTGAGTCGTTCCAGAAAACAGGTAATCGAGAGGAATATGAAAAAATCATACGAATTGTCAATGGCATGGTTCAGAATGCGGAAATCTTTGTGACGCTTTTTAGAAGATTAGATCCGCTTACAGCCAGAAAGTACACGATCAGAAAACCGTTGAAATTAAAGAAAACAATACAAGATATTTTTATTCTCTTTGAAACGGAAATCAAATCTGACAATATATCTATTGAAATTAAGGGACCAGACGACTTTGAATACTCTGCCCGTATTCAGGATATCTATTCCGTTTTCGTAAATCTTATTGATAATAGTCTTTTTTGGATCCGTGAAAAAGAAACAGATAGTCGGAAGATTGTTATAAAACTAATAATGGATGGTAATTCTCTACGCTATATTGACTATCATGACACTGGACCGGGAATTGAACCTTCCCTCATTGAAAGCGAAGTTATTTTTGAACCTGGATTTACTACTAAACCAAATGGAACTGGTTTGGGATTAGCTATAGCTGGCGAAGCTGCAGCGCGAAACAATCTCGAATTGGAAGTCCGAATATTTGATGCTGGAGCGCATTTTAGACTTCAACCCATAATGGAAAATGAATAATGAATAAATTAAAAATAATGTTTATTGAAGATGATGAAGACGCACAAGAATTATTTATAGGGGTTGTGGATGTTTTTAATAGGAAAAATCAACAACATAATCTAAAAGTTGAGTATAAGATAGCAGCAGATCCTGTAGAAGCATCAGACATAATTGATTCTTCTTATGATGGAGCAATCATTGATTTGAAGTTGGATGATGATGATGAAGCTGGTAATAGAATTGTTAAGGACTTATATGAAACATTTACCAGAATACCTATCATTTTTGTTACTGCATTTGCTGATTTAGTGAATGATCATCCTTCAGTCATAAAGACGCGTAGACGTGAAGATGGAACATACGAGTCAGATCTTCAATTGTTTCAGCAGATACAAGACACAGGACTTACCCGTATCATTGGAAATAGAGGAGTAATTGAGCAGCAGCTAAGGGAAGTTTTTCTCAAAAACCTTCTACCGCAGATAGAAACTTGGATATCCTATGGGGAAACCTATAAAGAGACAGATCCAGATCGAACTGAAAAGGCTCTCCTTCGACATGCCTTGAATCACTTATACCAACTTCTTGAAGACAATGAACGTTATTTTCCTGAAGAAGTCTACCTACATCCGCCGATGTTGGACAAAATTACAACTGGAAGTATGGTAAAGGCTAATAACCAATGGTTTGTAGTTCTGAGTCCAGCTTGTGATCTTGTTATCAGGGAGGATGGCAAATACAATACAGATTGTATTCTCTTCGCTGAAATCGAAAGGGTGAAGGATGCACTAGATGGTAGTAAAAGTAAAGGTAAAGTCACAGAGCTTTGTACTAACAAGCACACTTATCGTCATTGGCTACCGAAAACCGATTTTTTTGAAGGTGGAGTTCTCAATTTCAGGAAATTGGCATCTCTAAACAAGGATGATTTTGACAAAAAATTCGGAAAACCTATAATTCAGATATCACCTTTTTTTATAAAGGATATCATATCACGCTTTTCTTCGTACTATGCACGGCAAGGACAACCGGATATTGATAAAACAGCTATTAATGATTTTATTACTCGCTATACTACCTAAAATTTCGCATATTGCCCAAAAGGAACTCTAATGCCCACACTCGAATTCAAAGGAAAACAACACATCTACGCCCACCACCTCACTGTCCCTTACAGACCACTTGAACCTGATGAAAGTAAATCCTGCAACCCAATCGATACCGACGACAACCTCATCATCCACGGCGACAATTTGCACGCCCTCAAAGCATTACTCCCGCGCTGCGCTAATCGCATCAAGTGTATCTACATCGACCCACCCTACAACACCGGAAACGGCGAATGGGAGTATAACGACAACGTAAACAGCCCATTGATGCAAGCGTGGTTTGATCAACATAGTCCAGTTGACAGTGAAGACCTTGAACGCCATGACAAATGGCTCTGTATGATGTGGCCCAGATTGCACCTACTAAAAGAATTACTTACCGAAGATGGCACAATTTTTATTTCAATTGATCATAATGAACAGCATCACCTACGAATGCTGATGGATGAGATTTTTGGCGAGCAGAATATTGTTGCCAATTTTACTTGGTGGTCCAAATATACACTGTCTAACGACTCCAAGACCGTTTCGTATCAGCATGAAAATATCCTTTCCTATGCAAAGAACTTGGAAGTTTGTCAAATCGGTGTTCTACCAAGGACACCAGAAATGGACAAATCATACAAAAACCCTGATGAAGATCCGAAGGGACCATGGAAAGCAACGCCATTGCACGCAAAAAGTGGAAGAGATGAAGATAGATATTCACTTAAGTTTCCTAACGGTGTTACGTGGCATTGTCCAGAAGGAAGATTTCCAAGGTACACTGAAAAAGGGCTCACGGAACTATACAATGATGGTCAACTTTACTTCGGTAGGAGTGGGAAATCTCAACCTAACAAGAAAACTTATCTATCCGAGGTAAAGGCTGGCAAAACTGTAGGGTCATTGTGGCCCTATCAAGAAGTAGGTAGCACCCATCAAGCAAACGAAGAATTGGCTTCAGTAATGGGAAAAGGTGTATTCAACAATCCTAAAGGTACTAAACTGATTCAGAGAGTGTTTCAAACTGCCAACCTTTCATCAGACGATATTGTTTTAGACTCTTTCGCCGGCAGCGGGACCACCGCTCACGCAGTTTTAGCACTCAACAAAGAAGATGATGGTAATCGGAAGTTTATCCTCATTGAGTGTGAAGACTATGCCGACACCATCACCGCCGAGCGTATCCGTCGTGTCATCAACGGTGTTCCCGAAGCACGGGACGATGCATTACGCGAAGGGTTAGGAGGCTCCTTTACCTACTGTAACCTGGGAAAACCTATTGAAGTAGAATCAATGCTCACCGGAGAGGCGTTACCAGCGTATGCTGCACTTGCCGCCAATCTGCTTTATACAACCTCCGGCGTTTCCGTAGGAGCAGACACATTGGAGGCACAAAATGATGACGGACTCTTCCACAGCGACGACAAAAATGATTACTATTTGATTTACAAACCCGACCTTGAGTACTTGCGTGGCAACGCTGCTATCCTCAATCTGGAGCGAGCGGAACGTATTCGCGATACCAGTCGTGAAAACGATAGAAAGGCGATCGTCTACGCAGCGGGCAATTACATCGGTCAGCGTGAACTCACACAGATGGGCATCATATTTTGCCAACTCCCTGATGCCCTGCATGAAAGGTAGTAGGCACGCTCCGCCGGGTTCTCCGTAACAAAAGGATCTTGCAATTTCTATTGACTTTCCACATCTTTAGTGGTAGACTTTACATCAGTGTAGAAAATATTAAAGGGCTAAGCCCGACAAGACAAAGATCCGCGGTTCTATAATGAAAGTTAGAGAAGTCATCAAATTACTTAAAGATGATGGATGGTTCGCTCACAAAACAAAAGGCAGTCATAGACATTTTAAACATCCGACTAAACCTGGAAAAGTGACAGTTCCAGGACAGATGGGTAAAGATATTCACCCGCGCACATTGAACTACATTTTGAAACAAGCTTCCTTAGAAAAAGGAGACCTTAACTAATGCGTTATCTTGTGTTTTTTGAACAAGGCGATACGAATTATAGTGCGTATGTTCCTGATCTGCCCGTATGTGTAGCAGTAGGTGATACACTTGAAGAAACACGTAAGGAAATTTCTGAAGCCATAAAATTTCATATTCAGTGTTTACAAGAAGATGGTGAAGTCGTTCCAAAATCCACTTCAAAATTACCTAATCAAACACCTTCAGGCGTTTCAGCAGAATTTGTTAACATTGAAGTAGATGCGGTAAAACCAAAGAAACAGTCCGTTTTACCTTCTCTTACTCCTACCACGTCACGCTTCAAACGGAAAATAAGACCATGATGGAGTTAAAAGAGTATCAACGCGGCGCACTCGACGCTTTAGCACTTTGGTTAGAAGCACTTGAGGAAGCACAGCATGATTCAGAAACGCTGATTGAGGCGTTTCAACAGACACCAACCAATATTCCAATTCCCGATGAAATTCGCAATTATCCTAAAATCGCGTGGCAAAAATTAAAAGAAAACGGCAGTCTTGCGGCAACTGCAGGCGAATACGTTGACCGTACCGACGAGGCAAACCGTCCCATCCCGCATATCTGCTTCAAAGTGCCAACAGGAGGCGGTAAAACCTTACTCGCTGCTGCCGGATTGGAACGCCTGCCTTGGCAAAGAGGTTTGGTCCTGTGGATCGTGCCAAGCAAGGCAATCTATAATCAAACAAAAGCTGCCCTGTGGGATAAACAACACCCGTATCGTAAAATGTTAAATCGGGCAAGTGCAGGCCGCGTCAAAATGCTCGAAAAAGAGGATACTTTCAACAGAGACGACATCGCCAATTACCTCTGTGTCATGCTGTTGATGCTCCCAGCAACGAACCGGCAAAGAGGTAGAGAGTTCCTCCGTATGTTCAGGGATAGTGGGCGTTATCCGAGTTTTTTCCCCGACATTGATAATATCTTTGGCAATACTGAAATGCTAAACGAATACCCGGATCTCGAGTGTCATACCGAACGCGGACTCATCAAACAGAGTCTGTTTAACGTGTTCAAGCTGCAGCGTCCTATTGTCGTTCTCGACGAAGCACATAAGGCTTACGGTGCAAGAAATCAGACAGCAAACGAGGAATTTGCCAAATCTATTAACCGTCTTGACCCGCGGATAGTAATTGAACTTTCAGCAACACCGAACCGCGGGATTAGCAATCTCATCGTCGATATCGGGGGACCCGATCTAAAAAAAGAGGAGATGATTAAGTTACCGGTGCAAGTAACATCGTTTCCAAACGCCGAGTGGCAATTAACACTCGGACAAGCAGCCGATGAACTTGAGCGGCTTGATGCCGAAGCAAAATCGTTTGAAAACAGCACCGGACGGTATATCCGACCTATTGCCGTTGTACGTGTGGAGCGGACAGGTAGAGATCAGCGAGATGGCGAGCGAATCCACGCCGAGGATGTACGGGAATATCTCACACAAAATTTGCGCGTGCCTTCTGATGCAGTTCGCGTCAAATCCGCTGAAAACGATGAACTCGGAAGGGAAAATCTACTCTCCGAATTTTCGCAAGTGCGTTGGATCATCACAAAATCCGCGCTCATGGAAGGGTGGGATTGCCCGTTTGCTTATCTGTTAGTGATGCTCGACAATACACAAGCACAAAGGGCAATAACACAACTCGTTGGACGGGTGATGCGGCAACCTCACGCACAACGCACCGGCAACGAATCGCTCGATCAGTGCTATGTCTATTGCAATAACGCTGAAGTCGGCACCGTTGTCACACAAGTTAAGAACGGCTTGGAATTGGAAGGGTTAACAGGCTTAGGTGATGAAGTGATGGGCGCACCAGATTCACAACAAGCAGGCGAAGCGCAGGAGGTCGAGAGACAAAAAATAACGCGTCGCGAACAGTTTCAGAATCAGTGCATCTATCTGCCGATGGTACGCCATAAAGACGGCGAAAATTGGATACGACTTAACTATCAGGCACATATCCTGCCACATATAGACTGGTCGGCAATTGAACCACCCGATCCGAGAGCGTCTACCCCGCAGAGCGTCCGCCGGCAATCCGCAACGGTTGACCTTGATGAGGCTCCACCCGTTTTCCATACTGAACAAGAACCGAACATTGAGAGAAGGATAAGTGTTGCTGATTTTGCACGTCGCCTATCCGACATCATGCCCAACCTCTGGCAAGCGGCTCGTATTGCACAACAGATGCACGAACGCCTTAGAGCAGACGGTGAAACCGAGGAGGCTATCTATGATAGGCGTTCTTACCTCGCGCATATCCTACGCGAACATGTCAAAAGTGAAGTCGAGAAACAAGCGGAGCAGGTCTTTCGTAGAAAACTGGAGCAGGGTGAGATCCGTTTCGACTTAGAGACACAAGAAGCCAATTACCAGATGGTAGATAGTTATGAAATACAAGTCAACCCTAATAACAATAGCCCCCTATTAAGAAGAGATTATCAACCCGTGCAGTTAACTCTATTTGAACCGATATTTGAGCAACAATTTGATTCCGAATTAGAAAAAAAATTCGCGTACTACCTTGACGAAGAACTTGCGCTACAATGGTGGCATCGGGTAGCAGCGCGTCAACGCGGTGAGTATTATGTGCAGGGTTGGAAACGCGGGCGTATCTACCCTGACTTCGTTGCAATGGCGAACGAAATTGGAGGCGTGACACATGTCATGATTTTTGACACAAAAGGAGAACACCTTGCTGGCAATCTTGACACCGAGTACAAGCGAAAAGTGTTGGAAACGCTTGAAGGGGCATTCAACACAGCGGGTAGAATGGTTGTACGTGATGGTCCCACGCGTCAAGGCATCTTTCAATTGGTATTCAGCGAGCAGGATTTTCTTGAAATACCTCCGCGATTGGATATTGAGACGTATTCTACGAGAAGGTAGCAAAG
>JAPPNJ010000146.1 GCA_028818705.1 Candidatus Poribacteria bacterium | reverse complement strand
CCTTCTGATCCGTAGTCAGATGCTCTAATCCACTGAGCTACAGGCGCGTATTGTACATTAAGCTTGAATCATAACTGAGACAGTGAACCTCGGTTCCGACACAACGCTTTGGTATAGGTTTTTTGTCGTAAGAACGGAGAGGGTGGGATTCGAACCCACGATGGCTTACGCCATAACTGCTTAGCAGGCAGTCCAGTTCAACCACTCCTGCACCTCTCCTAATGGCGGTGGGAGTAGGATTCGAACCCACGGTGGCTTGCGCCACAACGGTTTTCAAGACCGCCGCCTTCGTCCACTCAGCCATCCCACCAAATCTCTTAATTTTTTATGTCAAATTTCTATAATATTATACTATATTTGGGGAGATTTGTCAAGTTATAAAGTAAATACCCATTTTATTTTTATGAGCCTCGGAGAATCGCAAGACAGAGGGAAGAGAACGCTGCCATGGTGAGATTTCAAATTCCACGAGCAAAGACGGGAAAACCTTTGTTGAACCCTGTCTACTGGTATATGTCTTTATATAGATTTTACAATTACCTATACACTTTGAGAGACGATGTACAGAGACCTCGCCGAACAGTATTTGCGGGGCGAAGAATTTAAAACTAAGACAAATTATGCTTTAGTAGCGTAATTTGGAAACCTCGTCTACCCAATGGGATTTGTTTGTCAGAGTCCGCTAAGTCTCTCCGTTCCATTCGAGCGGTTGATTTCGCAAATACGGGAGAAGCATACCTTGCAACCGTTGGTGCGCATGGTGCAGGTGTGCTTTGACTGTTCCTTCCGACCTGTTTAAGAGAACTGCGATTTCTTTAATCGCGAGAGCTCTTCTGTGCCGCAGATTAAAGACGCGACGCTGTCCGGGTGGAAGCTTCTGCACCGCTTTGCGAATGATGCGCCCGAGCTCCTCAGTTTCAGTGATCATCTCCGGTGATGGATATGAATTCACCATTCTCAACACATCATCTCCGTCAAATGATAATTCTTCAAACGTAAGAAACTTAACTCGGTTTCGCTGACGCTGGAAATCTATGCTGCAATTGATAGCAATCCGGTAAATCCAACTATAAAACGTGGAATCACCTTTAAAGTTGGGTAGCGCCTTAAATGCCTTCAAGAATACTTCTTGGCAAAGGTCTTTCGCTGTTTCTCGATCACGCACGCGTCGATACAAATAATTATATATCTTCTTTTGGTATTTGAGAACAAGGGGGTTGAAAGCCTCTGTATCCCCACTCTGGAACCGCTCAATAAGTTCGTCCTCACTAATCTGTTCCAGATCTGTGTCTGTGTGTTCAACCCCTGTGTGCGAAGTGCTGAATTGTATAGCATCTGTCATGTCTGTTTTCTCCATGTGGAACAAAGTTCAGTTTTAAAGCCCGCGGTTCATAATGTCCAACGAAAAATGAAATGTCTTAAGGTTTACACACTATAAGTGTCATAAAGTTTCCATTCACTCACGTTAGACAGATACGGGCTTGTTTTTGTTCATTTAAAATTTCAATGCATAGCCTTCAATGTTTTTTGATGTACAGAACGGACATAAGTCAAGTGGACGTTGACACAGCAACGATTTTAGGCTATACTGACAACAGTGTTAGAATTTGTAGAAGCCGCCTCTGATCACGATCAAAAGAAGAGGGATTCCGATGCGTCGGTATAGCATTCAAACCAAAATCGTCCTTCCCTTCTTACTTCTCTTTGCTCTCGTTGCTATTGCGCTACCCTTGGTAGCCATTGAAATATTCGCTTGGAAGTATAGTGAACAGTTTATACGTGAAACGGAAGGATGGCTTGATACCATCATAGAAACGGGGTACTTCGACCAAGATTTGGAAAAACTCAAGCGTGCCTACAGTGTCGAGATTATGGTTTTCGGTTCCGATTATACGCTTAATCACAGTACACTACTCGGACTCCCTGATACTGAGCAAGATTGGAAAAATTTGGCAGACAAAATGCGGCTTCGCGAAGTCAAGCAGCGTTTTGAGAAGCCAGATGGAAGATCGGTTACACAAGACATCACGCTTGCTGGGAAACCATACAAAGTTTTTTACCTTCCACTTGAGTTTGGACGGTTTTACTGCTTGCTGCGCCCCATGGACGCGATTGCCGAGGCAAAACAGACCTTTACATGGTATATGCTCAGCATTGCTGTCCTTGTCATGGCACTGGTTGCCTTTATCAGTCAACGGATTGGGAAAAATTTGACGAATCCAATCAAAGTTTTAGTTGACTCCACCGAACGTGTCGCTACAGGGGATCTCGATGAACAATGTGAACTTAAAACACACGATGAAATAGGAGACCTTGCTGCTGCGTTTAATCAAATGACGAGGGACCTGAAACAGTCAAGAGATCAACTGATTCAAGCGGAACGCTTGGCGACAGCCGGGAAAATGTCTGCGTCGTTCGCGCATGAGATCCGAAATCCGTTGTCGTCTATGCGGATGTTAGCACAGATGATGATGCAGAAACCGGAAATGTCAGTGGAAAAGCATCAACAATCGCTCCGTTATATCCTTGAAGAGATTGAGCGAATTGATACGATCGTTAAAGGGTTGATGGACTTCGCCCGCCCTATAACACTTAACCTCTCACAGCAACCAATCGCATCTGTCCTGGAAGCCGTCTTGGCTCTGATGGAAGCTAATTTGGCACACCATCAAATTCAGTTAGTATTAGACGTGTCACCTGAAACCTCAGAAGTCCAATTTGATTCAGATAAATTGAAGCAGGCATTTATGAATATCGTATTGAATGCGATGGAAGCGATGCCACAAGGTGGTGAGTTGAAGGTATCTACATTCACAAAAAAGGGAAACATCTGTATCAAGATTACAGACACTGGTGTGGGAATATCAGAAGGAGATTTAGAGCATATTTTTGAACCGTTCTTTACTCGAAAAACGAAAGGTACAGGACTCGGCTTGGCAAATGTGAAACGAATTTTTGATGAGCATGGCGGGAAGGTTGAAATTGAAAGCACACCAGGTAGCGGTACAGAAGTGTTGCTGTGGCTTCCACTCTGAGAAATATGTTGATGTATACCTGAGGCACCTCGGAAAAATAAATTGTTTTTTAAGAAAAACAGGAATGTGGTATAATGACTGCCATTAGATTAACGCACAGTCTAAAAACATAGGGATTGGAAATTTAAAAAAAGAAGGCAATTAATTGATGCAACAACAGGTTCGAGATAGCCTGACATGGCGTGCAGTGCTAATTGGTTTGGCGTGTGCCACTACCGAATGTCTCCTCGCTCCTTATAACGATTACGTCATCCGCAACATCTTCCTCGCAGGTGGACATTTCCCTGTCGCTCCTTTCTTTGTCCTGACGATTTTTGTATTAGGCATTAATGTTTTTCTGAAACGCGTTCATCCCGCCTCGGCGTTTTCACCCGGAGAACTTATCACCATTTGGTGTATCATGCTTGCCCCCGCAGGCATTCCGTCTTCAGGAATGATGCGCTATGCGCTCAGCCCGATGGTGGTTTACCAGTACCTTGCCACCCCGGAAAACGACTGGGAGTCTTTATTTTCCCACTATATTCCGCACTGGCGAGTCGTGCAAGATGAAACGGCGGCACGTTCCTTTTTTGAAGGGCTGTTCGCAGGCGAATCCGTGCCGTGGGGTGCATGGATAACGCCGATCTTGACGTGGAGTGCCTATGTGCTGGTTGTCTATTTCGTGATGATCTGTCTCTCCGTGCTACTCCGCAAGCAGTGGGTAGAGTACGAACGGTGTGCTTTCCCGCTCGTTAAACTCCCAGTAGAGATGGCAGCACAGGGTAGAGGTAGCCTTGGTCCGATTTTTAAGAACAGTGCGCTCTGGTTCGGGTTCGCGTTCCCGGTCTTCCTGCATACAATGAACGGCCTGCATACGTTCTTTCCTGCCACACCACATATCCCACGTGATTTTTGGCTTAATCAGTATCTTGTCGAACGTCCCTGGAATGCCTTACGTCCATTTCAGATCGTTATTTTTTGGTCGATGGTCGGCTTTAGTTATCTTCTGACTTTGGAGGTATCGTTTAGCATCTGGTTTTTCTTCGTCTTTTACAAACTGCAATGCCTTTTGGGTGTAATGCTCGGTTTCCAACTCACTTCGGGACCAGGCGTTCAGTGGACGGGTAAATCATTTAGTGCAGCACAAGAAGCAGGAGCATGTCTGGCGTTTGTCGCCATTGCTCTCTGGAAGATGCGACATCACATAAAAAATATGCTCCAGTTCCGACCGTCCGATGAACCGCTCCCGCATAGTGTTACGATTTTCGGATTACTTGGCGGTATCTGTGTGCTTGCGTTTTTTAATCATCTGATGGGAATGTCGCTCCCATTTGCGTTTGGTTTTGTACTATTTCTGCTGGCGATGTATATCGTATTGACATGGCAGGTCATTAACGGAGGGATTCCGTTCATTAATCCGACCTTTTCACCGCAAAGCTTTTTCTTGACGACCCTCGGCACTTCAAAAATCCATCCTTCTACAGTGACCTCAATAATGATGCATCCAGTGTGCCTCACGTTGGATCTCCGTGAATTTATGATGCCTAACATCATGAATGGATTGAAAGCAGCGGACGATGCCCGTGTCAAGCGGCGGCAACTTCTCATAGCGATGGGAGTTGCCATGGTCATCGGACTCGCTGTTTCCTACTACTCCGCAATCAAGATTAGCTACGAACACGGTGCGCCTTATACGGGCGGCAGTTGGTTCATGCGGCAACTTGAAGGGCTTCTGACGAGTCCAAAGACGGGAACAAATTGGACAAATACCGGGTTTATGATATTCGGAAGTGGTTTTACGATCTGGTTAATGTGGATGCGCCAAACCTTCGTGTGGTGGCCTTTGCATCCGCTCGGTTACACAATGCTGAGCTCCTGGGCGACTTTTAAACTCTGGTTCTCGATATTTTTGGGTTGGGGTTTGAAGTTTAGTATTGTGAAATATGGTGGGTTGAAGGCGTATCGGAGCGCGAGACCTGTTTTCCTCGGTCTGGTTCTTGGGGAAATGACGTGCGCTGGCCTCTGGGCAATTATTGGAATGATCACAGGGATTAGCACAGGGTATCGTATCTTGCCAGATTAGGACTTCGCCTCTGTTGGGTTGCTTTGTGCTTCCAGTTTTAACCAGAGAACGTTTTACCTTGACATTACAGATCTGAACGGCGTATCATAATAAAAAAGAATTATTCAATTCCGGAGATTAAAGTTACAACACGATTGGGAATCATGAAAAAATCTGTCCTCATCTTACAACTGCCACTCTTTATCCTCTGCCTGCTACACATTGGACTAAATCCCGCCTTTTCAGTGGATTTTATCCAGTTAGAACGTGAATTTTCAGGTAAAGGGACAACCCAAGGGCGATTTGGTAAGGATATTCACCTCGCCTTCGATAACCAAAACATCTATGTCAGCGATACTGAAAACCGACTTATCCAGAAGTTGTCGGCGACTGGAGAATTTCTATTTCAATTTCCAGAAGCACCAGAATCCCCGGACAATATTCTGCGAAAACCCGGACATCTTGCTGTGGATAGCATAGGGAACATCTACGTTGCTGATGTAACCGTGCATCACATTGCCGAAACCACCGATCCAAAAATTTATATGTTCGCGCCATGTGTCCACAAATTCAGCGCAACAGGTGCGTTGTTAGACACGTACTTTGTCGATCCGGTGGATGTCTACCCCAAAGTTGTTCTGCCAGTAAGTCTGATCATTGACGAAAAAGGCAAAACCGCTTTTGGCATTCAACCGAAAGGGTACGACCGAGCCTTGCGTGTTGCGCTCAATACCCAAAATGAGCTTTACGTTTTAGACGCAGAACGCGGACGTATTCACAAGTTCGGAGGAGATGGAGAGCACCAACTCGCTTTCGGTAGGTATGGTGCCGATGATGGCGAGTTTGATATGGACGCAGGGGACATCGCTATTGACGCACGTGGAAATGTCCTCATCGCAGATACCGGCAACCATCGCATTGTGAGATTTGATTCAACGGGTAAATTCTTGGGTAGTTTCGGCAGAAAGGGGCGTGGTAATGGCGAATTCATGAAGCCGATGGCACTTACCACACTACCGACGGGTGAAATTTTAGTTAAAGATACCAGTAGATTTCGTAGAAAGATAGGTGGGCTGCCAGAGATTATCGCCCTCTCCCCAACCTTGACGCAGCTTACGGAGATGACACCCGGGCAAGCAGAACTCGCCGATACGATAGCGAACGCGGCACGTCCGCAATACGGACCCTTTGCTCAAAGTCCGGCATCTGCTGCCAATACTGCCGCATTGAACCGACGTGTGCGACTGTTGGAAGAAGCCGAATACAACCGTTACTACGCCGATGAAACCGATGATGAGGGCAAGGCAGAACTCGCTGAAGAACTCAAACGGACGGATATCCGCCTCACGCTCTTTCACAATGTTATCTCACGCATCCAGAAGTTTGATAGGAACGGACGGTACCTGGGACGTATCATTTACGAAACCGATCAACTTAGCGAAGAAAAACATGATCAGGCCTTCTTGGATCTTGATAGCTCTGGACATCTCTATCTGCGAGACGCCAGCGATTTTACGATCGCACAATATTCGGTCACAGGTTTTACTGTGAGACCTTCTCACATGAACGGGTTCTACACCGCTCGCGCTGCGAGTCTACATAACAATTATTTGGAAGACTATGAAGACATCGACTTCTCAACCGATGTCCAAGACAAACTCAGCCAATTAGAACTTAAAAACATGTTTGGGTGGACATACAGTCTTTCTGAGCGGTGGCATTTGACATTTCTTGATGAGTTGACTTATGGTGAGCAGGACGAACAGTATATCACCCCGGCGAAAGTAGAAGACAGCTACGATTTCGAGACACAGGCGTTAGAGAATGCACTCGCAGCGAATCTGAAGTTTATCACCAACCCAAATCCGTATCGCTATACGGAGCTAAATCTGTCAATTGGACGTGTTGACGGCACATCTGATTTAACGCAAGATGCTCTTTTCCCTGAACTGAACAGACAACACAGAGAGGATACCGGCGACGCGAGTTCTACGGTTATTGAACTCAATTGGGATATATGGTCGCGGGGGAACCTGTGGCTTCGTTATGCTAATCTGAATCCTGCTGAAACCAGTCGGAATTTTGTCCGCCGATTCTACGACGTCTCCGGCGACCTTTACGAAGTTTTTGGAAGTCGCAACGAAGCACGGCAGTTTATCGGTGAACTAACTATAAAGTTTTAAGGTTTTTTACTATGGAATTTCGGGCCCTTCATCCTGAAGAATTAGAGGCGTGGCTGGATCATGTTACGTCCGTCTTTACAGGGGGCAGGCAATACTTTTCTAATCACTGGCATAACGACCCGTGGCGGGATGCCGAGGGTATCCGGGTAGCAATTGACAATGGCACTATTGTCAGCACGGTTCGCGTCTTTATTCGGAAGATGTTTTTGCACGGGGAACCGATAACCGTAGGTGGGATTGGTGAAGTTAGCACGCGTCCAGAATATCGCCGACGCGGGATTGCGACACAACTTCTTAAGGACGCAATTAAGTTCATGAAAGACCGCGACATTGTCCTTTCTTCGCTCCACGGCAGCCAGCAAATTTACTCGATCGAGGGCTGGGAGAAGGTGCCTCGCTACTACGCGAGAGAACATTTCAGTGCTAAAAAGCAGTCAGAATGGGAAGTCCGCCCAGCGAATTTTGATGATGAAGTCGAAGTCAAGCGGATTTCTGAACTTTATGATCGGTATGCGCGAAAATTTAACGGCACCTTTGTCAAAGACAAAATAGAATATTGGACGAAGTGGGTGCGAACAGAGTCACCAAACGCTTGGGTTACCGAGCGTGATGGGAGCATCGAAGGCTATGTTTCGGTTGTCCAGCGCGAAAACGCACTAAATGTTAAAGAATTTATCGCTTTAGAAACACGCTTCACAGAAGATAGAGGTAAGCAGCTTCTTGAAAGCATGCTCTCTGATATCATATTCCAAATGGGTGTACAATCGACCGAGGTTGTTTATCCTGCCCCTATCGCAGACGGGTTCAACGCCCCGACGATTGAAGAACACGGAAGTACAATGTATCGCATCAACCAACGGACTGTACTTTCAGATAAGATGGGCTCAGCATCATTTGACTCAATACCAAACCTATTACACAATCAACCGAAATCTTTGGCACAAGGCATTAGATCACATCATGTTTTTTGGTATACTGATGGATATTAGGGCAAGACAACTTTAGGAAGTCCTTAACAGTGGGAGGGCATAGAAATGGCAAAATTACGGGTAGGCGTTATTGGTTGTAGCGGGATCGGCACGACACATGTATCAGGCTTAGTGGATATGCCGAATGTTGAATTAGCCGCTGGCTGCGATTTTGTTCAAAGCACATTAGATGCTTTCAAGGAAAAATACCAAGACAACTGGGATAATATTAATCTGTATACTAACCATCAAGAGATGCTTGCCGCTGAGAATTTAGACATCGTGACGGTGGCGACTTCTGATCATCGGCACGCCGATCTGGTCGTTGCCGCTGCAAATGCTGGTGTGAAGGGCATCTTCTGTGAAAAACCGATGGCAACAAGCATCGCAGATGCAGACAGGATGATAGAGGCAACGGAACGAAATGGCACTATCCTGTCGATCGATCATACTCGCCGATGGCAGCCACTGTGGCGGCATACCAAGGAAGTCGTCGTTGGTGGTGGGCGTATCGGGGATGTTCAGTATGTTATCGGCACATTGAGCGGTGGGCGCGCAATGCTTTTCCGCAATGGGACCCACCTCGTCGATGCTATCTGCTATTTCGCCGATTCAGAACCGGAGTGGGTTTCTGCTGAACTAGAAGATGGCTACGAAGATTACAACGAGTATAAAGGCGATGGAGGACACGTCCCAGCGACGGAACCATCGGCACACGGCTATATCCACTTTGCGAACGGTGTGCGCGGCTACTATGCTGGCGGTCCAAAGACAACTCTCTCCGGATTCCGTGTGGAGATTGTTGGCACTAACGGCTATATTCTCATCAGTGACCGAGGGGCAACACTCCATCAAGACGATGTTGTTGAGACGATCGAGGCACCGACTTGGGACATTTTCGGTATCCCTGCTGGACCACGAGAGTTGGTAGGGCTGATTACAGAGGGTGGGGAACCTGTCTCACCTGGAAGCGAAGGTTATAAGGTTGTTCAAATTATTATCGGTTTCTTAACTTCGCAGCAGCGGGATAATGGGAAAGTCAAACTGCCATTATCTGGTGGTTAGCCTCAGTCGCTTTTCAAAACAATCGCATTTTCAGGTGTCCATTGCAGATAGACAATATCGCCGCGTTGAAAGCGATGGGTGTATTTCGTCCCCGTATTCTGCTGGTGAACAATGACTGGAATCGGATAGTCGGTCTGCACTGTGTATTGCAAAGTTGTACCGAGGTAACTTTCGTCTTGGATCTCGCCGCGTAGGCAATTTGGGACATCAGAGAGAGGTGTTGTCTTTAATTCAAAACGCTCTGGACGAATTGCAACAGTGACAGGTGTGTTTAGGGGTATGTCGCTGTTTGGGGCACTGGCAATTTTAAGCGGCGGTTCCGTTGTCAGTACGATCTCACTCTCGCTGATAAGCATTCCTTCAAGGAAGTTAGAGGTGCCGATAAAGTCAGCGACGAAGCGACTCTGCGGTGAATCATAGATTTCAGACGGCGTTCCTACCTGCAGTATTCGCCCATCGTTCATCACTGCAATCCGATCGGACAGTGCCAATGCTTCCCCTTGGTCGTGGGTAACGTAGACAAACGTAATACCGACTTTACGTTGTAACGCCTTTAGTTCCAACTGCATCTGCTTTCGGAGTTTCAAATCAAGTGCTGAGAGCGGTTCATCTAATAGCAGAATGGTGGGTTCGTTAATTAAGGCACGCGCAAGTGCTACGCGTTGCCTCTCGCCCCCAGAGAGTTCGCTCGGTTTCCGATCATTGTACCCTGGTAATTGAATTAAATCCAGTGAACGCTCAACCGCATCTAATATTTCGGACTTGGCAGCCTTTTTCATCTGCAGTCCAAATGCGATATTCTGTGCGACGGTTTTATGCGGGAATAAAGCGTAATTCTGAAAGACGGTGTTAACAGGACGGCGATAGGGGGGTGTTTCTGCCATTATTTCGCCGTTGATGCGGACCTCTCCAGTGGTCGGATATACGAATCCACCTATAACACGCAGTGTTGTCGTTTTTCCACACCCGCTCGGTCCGAGCAGAGAAAAGAATTCCCCGCCTTCTATTTGCAGCGATACATCGTCAACTGCAACCGTATCACCGAACTGCTTTGTTACAGATGTGAGAGTGATTTGTCCTACTGACATGTCCGAGTTGTTCTCTGACAAACGATGATGTTTTCTTCGTGCATCGTTGTAGAGGTTTTACCTGCGATGTTGGAAGGGCT
>JAPPNJ010000202.1 GCA_028818705.1 Candidatus Poribacteria bacterium | reverse complement strand
GTCGCCCTGCCTGGTTCGGGGCGTGACCGAAAACGGATACTTCAGGGACGACTAGATATTATTCAGAAACGCACACAGCGTGTCGCTGGACTTGCTTGGGACCGGCTAGAGCCATGGTTGTTTTTTTAATGCTGTCTGGCTTCAGACGAGCAAGAAGATTCCTGCCTTCATGTGCCAGCAAAGATTAGTCGCCCAAAAAAACTTCCTTACGATGCCACAGCCTCAACTTGAAGTCAGGCAGATTTTCTGTAACTCTCACTTTCCAAACGGTCAAGAGTTTCGCGAACTAGTAACACTGCTTTTTCAATTTCGTTATTAGAAGTAAAACGTCCGAAACTGAAGCGTATGGAAGATTCGCTTTGGTCTTTTGTAAGACCAATGGCGCGAAGCACATGCGAGGGCTGAGGCGTCCCTGACGTGCAGGCCGAACCTGTAGATGCTGCTAGCCGCGGTTGTAGGGCTGCAAGAATTTCATGGGCGTCAAAGTTGGGAAATTGGAGATTCGCATTGCCGGGGTGGCGATCTTCCGCATTAGGACCGTTGACGATAACAGGGAAAGAACTGTCCTGTAACAATTCCACGAATGCGTCACGGTATTTGGCGACTCTCATTCGTTCCTCAGTAATCTCTGAGGTAGTCAGAATGTCGCAGGCCACCCCCATCCCTACACACAGCGCAACTGGAATGGTGCCAGAACGTAATCCCCTCTGCTGGCTTCCACCATAAATCAATGGTTCAACTTGATTCTGTATATCCCGACAGATATATAGCGCACCAATACCCTGGGGACCGTAGATTTTATGAGCCGAAAGGCTCGCGAGGTCGGTATGTGTTGCGAGGTCACGCAAGTCCATGGCGGATGGTGCCTGTGCCGCGTCGCAGTGGAACAGGATGTCGTGTGATTTCAGGAGCGACGCGATCTTCGGAATGTCCTGAATGGTTCCAATTTCATTGTTGACAGCCATGACCGACACAACGAGAACTGTGTCGTCAAGCAGTCTCTCAAGTGCATCTATATCTATTCTTCCCTGCTTGCCCACTGGAATCGTGTCAACAATAAGCCCCATCTGCTTTTCCAATGTCTGTGCGGCTTCCAATACACACTTGTGTTCAATAGCACTGACCAGTATTCGATGTCGCTGCTTTGGGGCACGGCGAGCTAGGCCTAGGAGTGCAAGATTGTTTGCTTCCGTTGCTCCAGACGTGAAAATTACTTCATCAGAGTCAGCCCCAATCAGGTTGGCGATCGATTCGGTCGCAGCAGTGACAGCTTTTTCTGCTTGCCACCCGATAATGTGGTCGCTCGAGTGCGGGTTTCCGAATGAGTCACCCCAAAAGGGATTCATTTTCTCTACGACAAGTGGGTCAAGCGGCGTAGTTGCTTGATAATCAAGATAAATTATTGTCCGATTATCCACCGCTTTCATCTCGATGCTGAAAGTTGTGCATCCATTCTACCCCCAACTGCCTGATTTTACTGAAACTGGATGAACCTTCCAGTTTTGGCTTTGACATTCTCCTCAAGGGAGGGTAATGTGGGAGCAAATTCTCCCTGACAAGCGAGTTTCAAAATGCATCGGGGACCACTCTATACTAATGATTATAGGCCACAATTGTCGGGCCACGAGACTTTTCCGCTACGCTACGGATGGTTGAAAAAGGCATTTGACGCTGTGCAAGAGTCGGAGGGCCGTCTTGAGACTAAATCCATATTCCTGTCAGAAGATGCTGGAGCTAGGTTTGGAGTCGGGAAAAACATGGTGTCCTCAATGCGTCACTGGGCTTCAGTGACCGGCGTAGTTAGAGATACATCGAGGGAAGGTCATGTCGTCACAGAGACTACGAATTTTGGGCATCTGCTGTTCGATGACGAAAACGGTCTTGACCCGTATATGGAGGACCCGACTACATTGTGGGTGATTCACTGGAAACTAAGCACCCAACCGAAAAAAAAGACCACATGGTTTTGGGCGTTCAATCACTATCCGGCCACATATTTTGGACGTGATCAACTAGTAAATGGGCTTTGCAAGCTTGCCAAGGAGCGAAACTGGCGCGCCTCTACAACAACTATCCGCAATGATGTTGCATGCTTTGTTCGTACTTACGTACGACAGTCGATCCGCAAGCATGGCAGTTATGAAGACTCTTTGGAGTCGCCGTTGGCAGAACTCAGCCTCATCAAATCAAATGGAAAGCGAGACAATTTTCAATTTGTGCGGGGTCGCAAGCGAACGCTTGGTGCGGGAGTGTTTTGTTGGGCGGTAACCGAATTTTGGTCGGAATTTTCCCCCGAGGCACAAACACTGTCTTTGGAATCTCTCATGTATGCGCCAGGGAGCCCTGGCAAGGTATTTTTGCTTGACGAGAACGATATGGTCGGTAGGCTCGCAAAAATTGAAGAAACAAGCAAGGGACTGTACCGATGGTCTGAATCTGCTGGCTTAAAGCAATTGACGCGTACCTGCGACTTGGAGGTCGAGAAAGCGCATCGTTTCATCAAGATTGATTACCGTCGTAAAAGGCGAAACAATGCTATCTGATCACGTTCGGGTTGCCCGTCGTTTTCAACGCGCTATCCGAGTCGATGTTGACATTGGAGACCCGGAATCTCTAGAGGGCTTCATCTGCTCACAATCGGTTGCCGAGGTGCTCAAAACCATGGCGCAGCACATACTGGAGAATAAGCAGGGTGCATTCACATGGACGGGCGCATATGGCAGTGGCAAATCAAGTCTAGTAGTCGCTTTGAGCGCACTACTTGGAAGTGACGAAAAATCTAGAGATCGTGCGAAAGCCATCGTAGGAAAACGCACGGCTAACCACATTTACAAAGCACTTCCACCCGGTACGAAAGGGTGGCGTATCCTGCCAGTGGTCGGCAGGCAGGAACGACCAGAACAGGTGGTAGGAGAAGCTATTGATGATAGCGGATACGTGTGCAAGAAAAAGCCTCGGACATGGAAAGAGAAGCAGATCCTAGATGCCTTAAAGGAGATCTCAGCCCTGAACCCTCGTTCTAGTGGAGGGCTAATTCTGTTTGTGGACGAAATGGGCAAGTTCCTTGAAGCCGCGGCAAGCGAAGGATCTGACATCTATCTGTTCCAGCAAATCGCAGAACTAGCCTCCCGTAGCCAAGGCCGATTGATCTTTGTCGGTGTTCTTCATCAATCGTTTGGGGAATATGCACATCGGCTTTCGCGAGAAATGCGCGACGAATGGACAAAAATTCAAGGCAGGTTTGTAGACCTGTCCGTCAGCGTCAGCGGCAATGAGCAAATTGCTCTGATCGGAAGCACGATAGAGAACGACAAGGAATATTGCCCGAAAACTTTTGGCGCATTGGCCAAAAATGTGGCAGAGCAGGTCCAGAAGCGCACATCTTTGAATCTAGCCGGGATGCTAGAAGCGTGCTGGCCGCTGCACCCAGTGACAGCTTGCCTACTCGGGCCTGTTTCTCAACGCCGGTTCGGGCAAAGCCAACGTAGCATTTTCGGGTTCTTGAATTCTGCTGAACCCAAAGGGTTCCAGGATTTTCTCCGTGAGGGCGAAGCTAAAGATTTGTATGGCCCCGATGCTCTTTGGGATTACCTGCGTCTTAACCTCGGCCCATCTATCCTGGCGTCTCCAGATGGTCACCGGTGGGCTTTGGCGATTGATGCGTTGGACCGGTGCGAAGCTAAAGAGCATAAAGAATTGCACCTCCAGTTGCTCAAGACGATTGCACTTGTTGACATGCTTAAGGGAGGGTCAGGGTTGGTCGCAAGTAGCGAACTGTTGATGCTAGCATTGCAACCCTACGGCACCACCAAAATTAAGCATGCCTTGCAGGATTTACAGGAATGGTCACTAGTCATTTACCGGAAGTTTTCCAGTTCTTATGCTATTTTCGAAGGCAGTGACTTTGATATTGACCAAGCTATCGAACAAGTGTCGGGGGATGTGGGAGAGATAGATTTTTCTTCCATTGATGCTTTTGCCAGACTGCAACCTGTAGTGGCTAAGCGACACTATCACGAAACAGGCGCACTACGCTGGTTTGATGTTATAGCTACCACTCTGTCCAATTTAGATGAGACGGTGAAGGATTATGACCCACCTCACGGTGCAATTGGTGCATTCTTTTTGGCTATCCCCGCAAAAAACGAGGCACTAGCTGCCAGAAACAAAATATGCCAGCGCGCTGTTTGCAGAAACAAAAAGTGGGAAATTGTCGTAGGCACATCGGCGCGCGCACCCCACCTGTTCGTGCTAGCACGTGAACTTTTGGCACTTGAAAAAGTACGCGACGAAATGCCAGAATTGCTAGGCGACCGGGTGGCCCGAGCAGAAATCTATGCGCGCATTGAGACCCTTCATGGACAGTTTGAAGTAGAATTGACCAAAGTGTTTGCCAGTGCCCAATGGCACTGTGGTCGACCCGCATTCGAGTCGCCCGAGTCACTATCGGACCTGAACAACTTCGCATCTAGGCTAGCATCAGAACGCTTTAAGAAAGCACCTAAGATTCACAATGAACTGCTAGGACGGGTAAAGCCTTCATCCAGCGCCGTTGCAGGGCTCAATGCACTGTTACAGCGCATGGTGCTCCACGAGGGTGAAGCGCGACTTGGCATCACGGGGCATCCGGCAGAGTCCGGGCTGTTTGCATCTCTTTTAGAGCATACCCGCTTGTATCGCAATACGAGAGGATACGGTTGGCGATTCATGCCTCCCGGGTCTGGTGTCAAGGCAGACCCTCATCATTTGTCACCTGCATGGAAGGCAGCCGAGAAATATCTCGAAGAGCACAAGACAGAAACAGTGCCTGCGTCCGAGATATACAGGATTTGGCGCGAACCACCGTTTGGTATCAAAGAAGGACTTCTCCCAATTTTTCTCACTGCATTTTTTCTATCTCACCGCAACAAACTAGCTTTTTATCGAGTAGGAGTTTTTCAGGCTCAAATTACTGACCTAGACACGGACAGCCTGACTACGAATCCGGCCGACATTCGGTTGCGATGGATGGATTTATCAGAAATATCTCGCCGACTGTTATCAGGTATGGCGGATATTGTGCGTGAGCTAGACAACGGTAACGCACTCCCCAACCTTGAGCCTATTGACGTGGCACGGGGGCTAGTGGCAATCTACGATCAGTTGCCGGAATGGGTTGGTCGAACCCAAAACCTTTCAAAAAACGCACAAAAAGTTCGCCAATTGTTCAAAAGCGCGAAAGATCCGAACAAATTGATCTTTGATGACATCCCGCGCATATTTGGTACTGACGGGAAAATTGGGAACGAAAAAACCCTTGCCACCATAGAGAAACAAATTCGTGAGGGTTTAACGGAATTACGGCAAGCGTATCCGACTATGCTTGGCCGCTTGAGGGAATTGCTGCTGACGGAATTGCAAGTAGCAAATGCTTCTTCTGCCATGCTGGAGGAATTGCGTGCCCGTGCTGAAAACGTAAAGGGGCTAGCAGGCGATCACCGTCTTGAGGCTTTTGTGATTAGAGTAGCAGACTTCACAGGCAGTGATATGGACATGGAAAGCTTTGCTGGCATGGCAGTCAACAAGCCTGCCCGGGATTGGGTTGATGTCGATATTGACCGGGCTTCGGTGCATCTTGCGGAAATGGCACAGCAGTTCGTGCGCATAGAGGCATTCGCTAGGGTCAAAGGGAGGGAAGATAAACGTCATGCCATGGCGATTGTGGCCGGTCTTCCGGGGGAATCTGGAATAAGACATCAGGAATTTGAAATCGCAGACACTGATCGCGACAAGGTAGAGTTACTGTTTGAGCGCTTGGAGTCAGTTCTGCGTGACAGCGGGGAAGATCAACGGCATATTATTCTTGCGACACTAACCGAGTTGAGCGCCCGTTATCTCAGAATCTCACCGAACGAGCCACGCCTACAAAAGCGGGAGAAACAGGTGTAGCCATGGCAGTAAATAAGCACCATGTTCTCGGCCTCTCGGGGGGGCGTGATAGCGCCGCACTAGCCATTTACATGCGCCAAAACCATCCCGAACTTGACCTCCAGTACTTCTTTACTGATACAGGAAAGGAATTGCCGGAGGTTTACGAATTTCTAATCGAACTAGAAGGGTTTTTGGGCAAGCCGATACTGCGGTTAAATCCAGACCGAGATTTCGACTTCTGGCTCAAGAGATTCAACAACTATTTGCCGTCGCCACAAAGTCGCTGGTGCACTCGGCAACTGAAACTTCGCCCATTCGAACAGTGGGTCAGGCCATGGCTTAAGAATGGCGACAAAGTATACAGTTACGTGGCTATTCGTGCGGATGAAGAATATCGCGAGGGCTACGCCTCGAAACAGGACAATCTTATTGTGCGTCTCCCTCTCAAGGAAGCGGGAATCGACAAGGCAGGTGTAATCGAAATATTGGAAGGCGCTGGTCTAGGATTACCCAAGTATTACGAGTGGCGGACTCGCAGTGGTTGTACTTTCTGTTTCTTCCAGCAAAAGATAGAGTGGGTGCGGTTAATGGAAAGGCATCCGGAGTATTTCGAGCAGGCCATCGGCTACGAGAAAGATGCCCTCAATAATGGCTCTCCATTCACATGGAGCCAAGGCGAATCACTTCCTGATCTTGCACGTCCTGAGCGTGTAGAACAAATCAAGGCGGACCACCAGCGACGACTGAAAAGAATGCGAGCTAAGTATCAGGCTAATCCACTCAGGCCAGACAGCGAACCTGTAGATATTGACGACTTGTATGGAGTTGCCAAAGTGTGTCTTGCCTGCCACAAGTAAATCAAAGATGTCTGTCGCGATCGAACGAATAGACGAATCTTGTTCAGATATCCAGTGAATCAATCAAATCTTGTATCCCGAAATTGAGCAGAAATTGGGCATAAGATGTCTCAAAAATATCGGCAATGTATTCATTGATTCCAATAGATTCCTCTTGACCATCTTCTCCTTGCGTAACATTATATTTCCGATTCTTGGTGATCGCATAAAGAAATATCGTGTGTAGGTACACTGACGAAACATAATGCTTGTCAACACTTTCTATCGTTTCCCCTTCTCTCAATTTTGCACGGCGGTCGAGCAAGACCTTGCTGTCCATATTGACATAGATGGCTTTTAGCATTTCGCCTTCGGTCAAAAGATGAACGATGGTCTCATACTCCATAGTTATCCCGATATTCTCTAGATTATCCCAAGTGATTCCACCTTGAGTACTTTCCTTGTATGCCATCGTGAGTTCCGGTAGGCCCAACAGTGCATCAGGTTGATTCTCTCCATTTGTCTTCTTTTCCTTTTTCTCTCTTTGTTCGGAAATCTTGATTAAGACCATTTGCTCTAGCCAGCCTTCCGGGGCGGATAAAGATGCATGAAGGCGAACGGTATCCCCTATGCTCATCGCCTGAGTGGGCCCTACCTGGACACGTATCTTTCCCTTGTTCGGGCTTGACTTTACAACGTCTAAAATCGTCTGGGGAGTTGTGGGTGTACCTAGGCCCACGCCACCGTTGCCATCTCCGTGTTCAAGCACCGCAATCCGAAGATCCCCGGGGTCTTCAATCCTATCGAAATAGTTATTCTCGACGTCTGTCGCAAACGTAACCGTTCTTTTGCTTCCAAGTGGAATGGTCACTAGGGGTATACCTTCCTTACCATTCGGGTGCCCATCAACTTTGAAATAGCTTGGAAACCTCTGTGGGGAAAAACTAGTTTCCTCTTTTTGCTTCTTCTTTTGTTTTTTGTTTGTTGCCTTGCGACCTTGCCCTGACCGCTTGTCGGAAAGATTGAAAGTCTGATCCAAGAGGTCGGCCAATTCGGGACGAAATGGGATATGGCGGGTTAAATTTCGCACCAACTCTTCGGCGTCTTTACTTTCGACTCTTATGGAGGCTTTCCTGATTTTGTAGATTTCCTGTAGACGCCCTTTTGACAAAATTTCGGCGAGATTTTTCCGAAGCGTTCTTGATTCGCCGCTATCTTTGAGCCGGTCTCGGGAAGCCATAAAAATTTCCTTTCGGAATTCATGGCGAAGATTTGTGCAATCAACATGAATCAGCAAATGATCTTTCAGTAATGCAAGTTTGAGGGAACGGGTAATGAATTCAGAAGTGTAATGCCCGTGAACCTGCCCATTCATTGAAAACAGCACCGCCATTCTGCTCTTGAAGAATTCCCGTTGAATGGTTTGTCGTGTTTCCTTAGCAGTTCGATCACCCGCCCGCGTCCTGAATACATAACAGGTCACCTTGTAAGAACCAATCTGATTGTTCTCTATTTCTTCCGTGAAATGATCCTCGATATACTGAGAGTCATCGCCAGAAGTGCCAGATTCTTCGAGACGGCGTTTCAGTCCGTAGAGTGGACGCTCCAGGTTTCTGTCCTTAGGATAACGCTCCGGTTTTTCTATAGTCAATACGGGCAGCGCCGGATAGAACAAGTATTCATTCAGGTTCAAATTCAAGTCACGTGAGATGAGGGAAACACCCGCTGGCAGACTATAGGAATATAGTTTGATTATTGTCCCCGTATGGAACTTGCGATTGCATAATCCTAAATCAATTTCACCCGAGACGCCGAAAGAAGGCACCTTCCCGTCAATAACTAGATACTCGTACCAAGTCTCCTTGTATTTTTCCTGCTCACTTAGAGTGAATGGATGCTGCCGAATTAATGTGAAACCCAAAAGTCCGTCATTATCAAATCGCCGAGAGCAGATCAGTTGGTATCTACGTTTGCCGCAAAATGTGACAGCCCCAGCTCCTCCCATGTTGTACTTTCCTTGCACAAAGTGGATATCATTTTTATTTCCACGAAGCAAAGACAAAAAAGTATCTTCAAAATCTTCCGGAGATTGGCCTTCGCCATCATCGTAAATAATCAGAGAAGTCTCTTTTTTAGGGCCGTCTGCAATAATCTGAAGTCGCTCGGCTTGTTGCCGTCGATACCCATGTAAATCCCAGTTTTTGTGCTCTGGAAAAAATCGCTCCACAGCATCTTCAATAGATTTTGGCGCTTCCTTTGAGTCCGGGCGAATTCCATGCTCTACACAAGCGCGCATCAAAATAGCGTCAATACCATTTGTGATTTTTTCTACCAAGGCTGCGACAGGAGAAGATTGCTGATTTTCGACTACACCATAATTGTTTTGATTACCTCCATATGGACGCCAATTTTCTAGATTGGACTCCAATCCATATTTTTCGAGAACCTCTTCAACGCCACTTTCGATAGAAGCCCCATACAAGGCATAAAACAGACTTTTCTCGTTCATATGATTTCTTATCAAATTTTGTGCCTAGGCCTTGGTCTGCTTCATTGGGCAGCAGGCTAGTGCGGCGTGGGGTACGCATTCTACTAGTACCCAGCAATTCTTTTCTTTTATGTATATCGAAATATGCCTAGCGACCGCTAGCATCATACTGGCCTAGTCGCCGACAACCTTCTCAGATGGTACAGATTAAAACTTTTTTGAGAAACTCATTTCCAAGTCATATTGATAGATCTCGATTTCAATCGTCTGCGTCGGATCAAACGGGTTCGGACCCTCCTGTTTTTCTGTCGGGGAATACATCACGGCTATATTGAATTCCCGGTCGTCGGACAATTTTTTGGTCAATCCCAGTGTGTAGTGGTTTTCCACAACAGCCGGAGCCAGTATGTTGAACAATACTTCGCTCCGATCAATGGGGTGCTCAGCAAAACTGGCGCCTACGCGCAGTTCCAAGCCTGGAGCAATTGGGTACTGCACGCCAAACCTGTACACTTCCATGTCTTCCCAGCCGAAACCCGCCCCATTGCTCCCTCCCAAACAGCTTTCTGGGTCGGTTCCACCGGCCGCAGGGCAATCGAAGATGTTGGCGATCGGGTTTGCTAGAGAATCGACTTTGCTGTACCAGATTTTTTGAAAGTCGAATACGAACGTTAGGCCGCTCGTATGTTTCAGGGCAAGGCCTGCCGTCATGGAAGGCGGAATATCGAAATCACCCTCTTCTGCGAACAAGTTGTCATAGTCATCGAACTCGGTCATGAAGATCCGCGATTGATAGGCTGCGCCGATGGACAGATAAGAAGCCGAGCTCCAGAGAATTCCAACCCTCGCCCCATAACCGAACGAAAAATCCCTGCCATTGTCAGTCAAGTCGTTGGGCGGCGTTTCTCCATCGCTTCGCACAAATTCTTCGGTATATGCAGCAAATGAAGACAAGCCTTTCACTCGAAAAGCCTGAACCGCCAAAACCGGACTGATGCCGACTGAAACCTGTTCATTGACTTTTCGCGAATAGGTGATCGCCAAGAAAAGCTGAGCCAAGTCAACCCCGGAAACACCTGCTCCATAGGTTCCCGGAAATGTTTCCGTCGGATTCGGTCCGGGCCCATCCGGGTCGAAAGTAGAAGACCCCTCGTTCCAGACCGTATTCATGCCGCCGTTTGCGTACAGTGTGATTCCCAGTGAACTTTGGGAATCAAGCGGATAATTGTATCCAACGTGGGGGACCGGGAAATAATTTCGGTCGCTTCGAATATCGTCGGGACCCAGCGTAAAGGCGCTTCCCGTGCCATTTGCCTGGCTGGCGCTGCTTTCATAGTCTCGTCGCGGGCTGAATATGGCTAATCCCCCATCGAACCTTTCTCCAAGATGAACCATCCCCGCGGGATTGGTTGCTGCGGCAATCGTATCTTGCGGTAGGGCAACCCCCGCGCCTGCCATGCCTTTATTTTTCGTTCCATACCCGTGAGCAAAATAACCGTTCGTCGCCATTGCGCCTAGTGTAGCCAATGCACAGGTGATGCACACCAAAAAAGCAACGAATCTACTCACATCGACACCGCAGGATTTCTTATACAACACTCAAGGCTTTTTCAGTCTACTAAATTACTGTTCCTAGTCAATCACTATTTACAAACTTTTTTTA
>JAPPNJ010000158.1 GCA_028818705.1 Candidatus Poribacteria bacterium | reverse complement strand
CCCTATTTTGATGGAGAGGATCTCATCTTCAGGTTCAACGTAAAATTGTTTCTCCATATCTATCTCAAATGGTAATATTAAATGAACCTGGCCAGGGGTAATACCGCTGAAAGAAAAAGTCCCATCCTCGCCAGTCTGTGTTTCTAAGGGGTGTATCCATTCTGCCGCATCCGCATCATCATCGAATATGACATGTTCAATCGCCAACGAGAGTCCTGAAACGGCTTGGCCTTCTAAGTCCAGAACGCGACCCGAGAACGCCACTGTACCATCTTGTGTCGTGCCGTGTGACACTGCAGAGAGAACAGGCTGCCGAAGGTCGCTACAACCTAAAAAAAAACAGGCTGCAACAGTGAGGAAAAGCACCATGCCGATGGACAGATTTATTAGCTGCGCATCTACACACTTTTGTATAAAGTCTGAACGTTTCATCGCAAATACTCCCTATTTTTCACTCTTAATTGCTTTCTCAAGGATCGCCATCTGCGTCATACCCCAGATAACACCATCAGGAACAACTGCATACCATTTCCCATCAACAAATGTCATAACAGCGTAATCTCTTTCATCAACATCCAAGGTTTCAGGAAAAAAACCGTCAGGTAACCAGTTTTCATAAGTGATAGGTTCACCGCTATCCCATTGCCAGTGCCCCTCCTTTTCAACATCACTAAGGCCCATCCAATAGAATTCATGCCCAAAAACCGCTTCTAACCATGCCTGCTCCTCCGCGTCGTTAATCGCGACGAGATGCGCTCCCTCGTCGGTAGCTTGTGTAACGACTTCATCGCGAGTCTCACAGTGAACTTTTTTATACGCGTGGCCGTTTGTGGGGTTTACGATCCACACTGCATGCGATTCTCTTTGGGGCGGTGTTTCAGACGTGTCAGTTTTCATTGTCTGGATAGGTTCGGGCAAAATTGGTTGGCTATCAAAGGTTAATGTGAGTCCGTCAAAACGTTGTCCGGGTTCAAGGCGAATGGGCTCAGCTTCGGCAAAAAAACCTTGATATCCCACAGAAAATGTGTAGAATGCGGTATCATCTTTTTCGTCCAGATAAAAGATAAAATACCCTTCAGCATCTGTTCGAGGCTCCCCTCCGGATTGTCGATTTCCATGATGGTCCACATAGTGAGCACTGAAGTCGAGGCTCACCCGGGCGTTAGAGAGTGGGGTCCCGTCCTTGAAAAGGATCCGCCCACGAATCCGCATTCGGGGTTGCACTGTGACGACGACATTATCAATATGTGTTCCGGGTTTGATACCAAACGCGACTGGAGTGTAATCATTGCGTGGATAGAAGGTGATACCTCGGATGCGGAGGAACAGGAGTTCAAGATCGGGTTCAAAATCGTCTGATTCCATCCCGAAAACATTAGAGCCGTGTATATGTCTACCACTATGTAATACCCGCTCTAAGTTCGTGGGCAGCAGGTTATCTATATTGTAAGGCAACATACCGAAATGTAAAGGACCTGGCGGAATACCTGTAATAGAAAACCGACCTTCTGGATCCGTGTGGGCACGACGCAACTTAGCGTATCCATGCGGCAAATACACCCGCCACACGCTTTCACCATGAAAGTCAAGAGGTGCCACAAACACAGGTAACCTGGCAACTGGATTTCCACTCAAATCAACAACGCGTCCACTCAAAATTCCCGTCTCTTCCTGCGCGGGGGTGTGTAAAGTGAAACCGATGAACAATGCGATTGCCGTTATGATGAACTTGAATTTAGAACGTTTCACAATTGTGCCTCCCTTTCGACGAAAGATAGGGTTACTTTTCCAGTGACGGTTCTTCCTTCTCAATGATAGCCGTCTGGATAAAAAGCCACCGCCTGTTTCTCAGATTAACGTTTTCCCATTCCCCTGAGGGACCCATAATAACATAGTCTTCATCTCCATCTGGAGGATCATGAGGTTCCTGCGCACGCCAGTTGGTGTAGGTAAGTGGTTCACCGTTGTCCCACTGCCACTGTCCTTCTTTCGCGATGTCGTTGAGTCCAATCCAAGTCGGTTCGTTTCCAAAGACAGCCTGCAACCAGTTCTGTTCGGACTCATCGTTAATTGCGACAAGATATGCACCTTCAGCGGCAGCTTGTGCTTGAGCGGATTCCCAACGCTGGCGCTTAATCATTTTATAAGCGTGCCAGTTTTCTGGTCTGATGACCCAAACATCAACCGCACCGGGCCCGCCGATGGAAGCAGAAGCGGATGCGCTGAAGAAGTTCTTGACCTGCGCCGGTAAAGGTGGGGCTGGACCATCAAACGTAAAAACGATGTCATGCGTTGGATCCCCAGCCTTAAGGACAATCGGATTCGCGGTTACAGTCTGTCCTTGATACGTTATAGACAGCGTATAAAAAGTGGGTTCTTCAACCCCACCATTCACATAATATCTAAAGTATCCTTCAGTATCTGTATGTGTACCCGAAGAACTGGAGGATCTACCATTTGGACTGAACGTTCGCACGCGGAGCTTAACGCTCTCGTCAACGATTGGTGTCCCATTTACGCGTTCTACCTTTCCTCGGATATGTGGAGATTGCACTGTAACTTCAATGTTTTCAATGTAATCCCGCTGTCCTACATCAAATATAATCCCACGGTCTCTCATTCCAGTCGCGTAGAAAAATAATCCGCCGATTTGCACCTTCAATAACTGAAACGCTGTGTTCTCAAATGGAAGCATGAGTAGCACAGGCCCAGTAATAACATCAATGATAGCGAAACGTCCTTGTGCGTCAGTTTCTGATCGGAATGTCGGTGGATCTATCGGTGAACCGTCTTGATCCTCATGAACTGGAAACCAAGCCCCGTTGCCATCAAAAACAGAGACAAGCGTTATTGGAAGTCCCATAACTGGGTCTCCCGCCTCATCAACAGCGCGTCCGGAGAAAGTTTTTAGAGCGTGATCTTGTGCTTCGCTCTGCCAAGTACCCACGAGTAAAAGGGCAATACCTCCAATAAGAAAGACGAGAGTTTTGAAGTAAGAACGGTTCATTGCAAATACCTCCTTTTGTGCATATAACGGAAGGGATCCATAATTGATTACATTGAGCGGCGCGGATTTAGGCACAGCCTTTATAATTATATAGAAACGAAACTGAAAAAGTTTAGGGCAAATTTCACTACAAAGACGCTTTTTCCCTTGAATTTAACACGTAAAACTAAAAACCTAACCGAAAACTGAATGCCCTAATACCTCATTAATTCTTGAAAAAATTCAAGAAAAATGATAATATGGCATCAAAATAATTAAAGCAACCTGTTTTAAGCAACAGGAAACTGCTTGCAATGCCGAAAGCCGAAGCCATCCCGTAACGATTAGCGTGCGGGGAAATCAACTTGAGGGATCTCAATGAAGATAACAAAACTGGAAACTTTTCTGGTGCAACCGCGCTGGCTCTTTCTTAAGATTCATACGGACGAGGGTTTAGTGGGGTTAGGCGAACCCATTTTAGAAGGACGCGCCAAAACATGTGCACAAGCCGTAGATGAACTTGCTCCTTACCTCGTCGGTCAAGATCCAAGACGTGTTGTACATCACTGGCAGGCGATGTACCGTCATGCATTCTACCGTGGCGGTCCTATTCTTACAAGTGCATTAAGCGGTGTGGAGCAGGCGCTCTGGGATCTCGCAGGGAAATCGCTCGGTGTCCCTGTCTATCAACTCTTCGGGGGACCGACGCGCGACCGCATCCGGCTATACAAAGGCGGTGGTGATCCAGAAGGAATTAAAGAGTGGATCGATAAAGGATTCACCGCATTTAAAACGGGTGTGGCAGGTGGCAGACCGGCACGTATCATCGAAAACAAAGCTTTTATTGATAGAGCAGTGGACAATTTCGCCGCACTCCGCGAAGCCGCTGGCACAGAGGTTGACTTAGCAATTGATTTCCACGGTGCAGTCAGTCCACAGACTGCAAAGGTCTTAATCAAGGCATTGGAACCATACCAACCGATGTTTGTAGAGGAGCCAATTCAGTGCCAAAATGTGGATACCCTCGCCGAAATTGCGCGTGGCACACATCTCCCGATCGCAACCGGCGAACGCGTCTTTACAAAGTGGGGGTTCCGTGAAATCTTAGAGAAACAAGCAGCAGCCATCCTTCAGCCAGACCTCTGTCACGCCGGAGGCATTAATGAAGTGCGCATCATCGCAGGGATGGCGGAAGCTTATTATGGAGGCATTGCGCCACATAACCCGCTGGGTCCAATCTCTTTAGCAGCGTGCATCCAGTTAGATGCCTCCATACCCAACTTTGTGATGCAGGAGCACACAACCCTTGGCGAAGGCTACCTTAAGAATCCATTCGTCTTCAAAGACGGATTCGTTGAACTCCCAACGGGTCCCGGACTCGGTATAGAACTCGATGAAGACGCACTCGAAGATAAAATCGATCACGACTGGGAGAATCCAGTGACATATCACCCCGACGATGGCTCCGTTGTTGATTGGTAAAGCATAGCGGTCAGCAGTTAGCCATCAGCACAAGAAAGTTTGCAAGTTCAAAGTGTGCGAAAATCCGTAAAGTTGAAAGAGACTTTGGGGTCCATCGCAGACCACTTAACAACTTTTCAACTTTAGTTCACTTTAGAACATTTCGCAACTTTACTGACCCCTGAAAGGGTTTCGGAAAAACCCGACCTGACTGCTGACTGCTAATGAAAGCGGAACGAAGTGGAGCGACCTATTATGAAATTTATCATGTTCACGAAACATCTGGAAGGTTTAGAAATTCCAGATATCATCACCGCACTGCAATCGGTCGGCGTGAGTGGTGCGGATTTGTGTGTTCGTCCCGGCTATCCGGTGAACCCAGAAAACGCCACAGAGGCATTACCCGCCGCTGCAAAGCAATTCGACGCTGCAGGTCTATCCATCCCACTCGTTACAACACCCGGTGACTTTCTTGATCCGACACAGGAAGAAACACGCCGGGTCTATGCTGCTGCTGGCGAAGTCGGGGTCGAAAATATCAAATTGGGATATTGGCACTGGCATGCAGAAGATGGCGGCTATTGGGCGCAGGTCGATTTTATCCGAACACAATTGCAAGGTTTCGCCAAACTTTCCGAGCAATACGGACCCCGGACATGCATTCACAATCACTCTGGAACCTCCATGGGATTGAATTCATGTGCAGTAATGAACCTTGTAAAGGGTTTCGACCCACAACATGTCGGCGTTTTTGCTGATACAGGACACCTATCGATCGTCGGAGAACCGATTAACATGGCACTCGATATCGTCAGATCGTATCTCGCTGTCATGGCTTTCAAAGACCTGGCGCGTTCCCCCGGTATGCGTGGTGGTAGCGTCGTCCGAATGGGAAAAGGCTTCGTCGATTGGGAAACAGCAGTGGATACGTTACAGAATATCAACTTTTCAGGTCCCATAAGCTTCCATAGCGAATACAGTGGAGAACCTGTGGATACCGTCATCGATCTTGCACGCATAGATGTCCGTTTCATTAAAAACTTAATGGACAAATAGGAAAAAGGGAATGGCACAATTTCAATTAGGCTTAAATACCAGCACAATCCGTCCCGTCGGGTTAATGGACAAGATTCAGATCGCTGCCGAAACCGGCTATTCAGCGATTGAGTTATGGAATGACGACCTAACGGCTTACGAGGAGCAGGGCGGCTCGCTTTCAGATGTCAAAAAAGCACTTGATGACTATGGACTTTCGGTGCCTACCGTCATCGCTTTGCACGGCTGGCTCAATACCACAGGTGCGGAACACGAAGAAGCGGTTGAAGAGGCGAAACGGCGGATGGCACAAGCCGTCGCTGTCGGTTCAACTTATATCGTCTCCAGTCCACCGCGTGAGGTAGCGGACTTGCAGTTAGGTGGCAAGAATTACCGTGAACTTCTCGAACTCGGACGCGAATTTGGCGTTAAACCCGCTATGGAATTTCTCGGTTTCGTCGATGGTGTCAACCAAGTTAAACACGCATGGGAAGTAATGGAAGTCGCAGATCATCCAGATAGCACAATTGTGCTTGATCCATTCCACATCTATCGCGGCGGCGGGGAAATAGAAGATATGAAAGGCATCCCTGGCGAGAAAATTGCAGTCTTCCACTTCAACGATGCCCCTGCACAACCGGCGCGCGAAGTGCAAACCGACGCCGATAGGGTTTATCCCGGCGACGGTATTCTTGACCTCAAACAGATGATTTCCATCGTGAAGGACGCAGGATACACAGGTGTCATCTCGCTGGAGTTGTTCAACCCAAGTTATTGGGAGCAGGACCCTGCAGAAGTCGCCCGCATTGGATTGGAAAAGATGAAAGCCGTCCTACAATTCTGATATAGTTTTTGGTTTAATCACTATTTGTTTTTGTAGCATTTCTGCTGTACTTTGTGATACAGTAGTCCTGATATAGTTTTTGGTTTACCCACCATTTTTTATCTGATTTACAGCTGAGGCTACTTCCAGCGATTGTGATAATTAAAGGAGAAATGAAATGTCTATAGAGACAGAGGAGCGCCTGACACTAGATGAAATGATAGAGAAATATCCCGATCAGTGGCTGTTTATTGTCGATCCTGAAATTAACAGTGAAACTTCAGAGCTTATATCAGGCATAGTTACTGCCCGTAGCGATTTAAGGGATGATGTTTATAGTGAACTAAGCACCTTTAAAGGCGGTGCAGTTATACGTTATACTGGGGAGATTCCAGAAGGGAGATTGTGCCTGTTATAATGAGTCAGACACGTTTTGAGTTGAGCCCTGACAGATTAATTATGGTCCAAGCGACAATACATGCCTTGGACTATAGCAAGCATGTTACTGTAGATTTAATAGTAGATACTGGTGCCTCGTTTACGACTATTAATCCAAATATTTTATCAGATTTAGGATATGATCTTTCAGATCCAAATTTGCGCAAGATTGATTTTATCACGGCTAGTGGTATTACCAAGGCTGAAATTATTGCAGTGAGTAGATTATCGGTAATTGGTCATGCTTTTGAAGGAATGGAAGTCGCAGCTAGCTATTTGCCTGTCGAGACTTATGCACACGGATTATTAGGAGCAAATTTCTTATCCTGTTTTGATATAGGTATTAGTTATTCTAAACATATCATCAATACCGAACCAATTTCATCTACAATTTTTAGTTTTACACCGTAGGCAATTAGGTTGCCTGCAAGTTGAATTTCCATGGGACTGTCTATTTTTTTGCGTGTTCTGCACGATGTAAGCTGTTTTGGATAATCAAAAAACAAGGAGGTAATAATTGGAAAACGGACAAAAAAGAATTAGTGAGTTGTTTGATGGGAGGAAAATTTTTAACATCCCAAAGTATCAGCGTGCTTACGCTTGGGAAGAACAACAACTCAAAGATTTTGTTGAGGATATAGAAAATCAGAAACCAGACCGAAGTTACTTTTTTGGCACAATTCTATTTCAGGCACAATCGCGGCAGGAAGGGTTTGAGATAATTGACATCGTTGATGGTCAACAGCGGATTACAACACTCATTATTTTTATGAAGCTGCTTTTGGCAGAACGGAAAGAAGCAGGTAAGGATGTCACAATGCTAGAGGATACCTATATCCAGATTTACAATAGGTACAAACTCCGCGTTTTGGATATTGATAATGACTTCTTCACATCCTACATCTTGCAGGATAACGACCCCGACGATAGTCAGGTGCACATCCCATCGCAAAAGCGATTACTCGAAGCAAAGGACTTCCTTGGTCGATCGCTAAAGACACGTCCAGATAAGATCGAAGAGTTCATAGAAAAAATTGAGCACATGAAGGTCCTAACCTATTCAGTTGAGGATAAGGCAGAGGCGACTCTCATCTTTGAGACAACCAATGACCGGGGCAAATCGCTGACTAGCTTAGAGAAAACCAAAAGTTTCCTGATGCATAAAACTTATATTGTATCAAACAATCCCGAAACCGACCTGGACACTCTCCAAAATCGGTTCAGTGAAATCTACCGAAACTATGAGGAAATTGAATCTCGCGTAGATGAAGATTCGATTTTGCAGTACCATTTCATTGCTTTTGAGGAATGGAGGAACAAGAGTGAGTACCAACAGTCCGTCCAAATGATTAAGCAGAAGGTGAACAAGTTAGTCAATGCAGAAGATAGGACAGAGGTATGGAGATTCATAGACAGGTACAGCCGGAAATTGAAAGAGAGTTTTGAAATTGTAAAGACGCTGTTTACAAGTCGCGAGTCTTATCTCCTTGATATATTTGCCCTCAGCCGTCCTGCTGCCTTTTACCCCCTGCTTATCAAAGCCTACAAATTGGGCAATTCGGATGAAGAGCAGGACTTTAAACGTGTCGCGCAATTAGTAGAAATCATTGGATTCCGTTTTGGTATTACTAAATCTCGGTCGGATAAAGGAGTTAGCCAATTGTACCGATTGGCAAGAGAATTTAATGGGAATTTCAAGCAACTTATCAGGGAACTCCAAGAATTTGTTGACTCGTATTGCGGCGATTTTGAGTTTGAACGCAGTCTATGCCAACCTAGATTTCACGAGGTTGTTGATGGAAACGATCAACGGTATTTATTCTGGAAATATGAGAATTATCTCAGAGAGATAGGGGGTTATCCTGATATGTCCTACGACGAATTTACCAACGCCAAGCCTCGGTCAAAATTCTCAATGGAACACATTATCCCACAAAATCCCAAGGAGAGCAAGGTTGTTATAGACAACTCGATCCTGTCAACCACCGATTTTGAATCGCAAGAATTTAGGGACAATTATCTCCATAGCATCGGAAATTTGACAATTGATCCAGTCTCAGCGAATGCCAGTAAATCGAATCAAAATTTTGTGTCCAAAAACCACAGGTATTTTTGCAGAGCACCACTCATGGCACAAAACGAATTGATCGATTTCTTGAATGACGAAACAGAACAATGGGATACAGCTTCTATTTCAAATAGGGCGCGAAAGATTTACTGTTTTGCTTTGGAACGTTGGAATGCTCGGAAACTGGGGCGGACATTCTCGGAAATTAAAGAGGCACTCCCCGAGCGGATGCTCATAGCGGAGATGAATGAGAAGATATTTGAGGAATGGAGTTTGAGGTAAACGGGAAGCTGATTGTCTGGAAAAGAGGAATCGGACCAGTAGAGAGGTCCTCTTAATAACTATATTCGTTCAACTGATTTAGAGTCGCTAATTTTCAGGTAAGTTGATTTTATCCAAGATAGAATCCACGCCCATTCCTAAGCAATAGGGGCGGTTAGGAAACCGCACCTACCCGGGAACTGAGCAACTCCTAATAGATAAAGATAGCGAAATCTAACGCTTCAAAACGTTGATGAAATCCTAGCACAATGCTATAGAGCATGAATCCTATAGTAGTCTTAGAACAGATGGCATATAGCAATTTTACCTTAGAATCGGTCGTGACAGGATTCCAATTGGAAAAAATTGAATCCGCAGGCATCTTTTCTGAAGCAGAACCCGTAACACCCAGCGCGGAGTTGACAGCGATACTGAAAAAAAAAGTTCCGTTAGCTATTGCTATTGGAACGGAAAAAGCACGTTCAGAACTGATTGTTGCAGATGTTCTCGTTGAACTCCGCGAGCAGTTTGACAACCGTATCAGTCTTTTTTCGGGAATCGATTTCAACATTGATGCCGAAAAGGGATTGACCGGTGTTTGCGATTTCTTGATAAGCCTGTCGCCAGGTCAACTTTTTTTGGAGGCACCTGTCATCGTGCTTGTTGAGGCGAAGAACGCCGAACCCAAACTTGGATTAGGGCAGTGTGTCGCCGAGATGCTTGCTGCACAACGCTTTGAATGCAGAAAAAGACAATCACATCCGTTGCATTTATGGAGCTACCACTTCAGGAACAGAATGGCAATTTCTCAAACTAAAGAAGCGAAAACTCTACATTGATATAGCAGACTACCAAATCGCGCAGTGCAACAAAATTCTCGGTATCCTTTCAAGCATGGTAACCCAAAAAGCGTAAACGAGGCAAAACAACGCTGGGCATAACAGTCCGCCACCTTATCAAATATTTTTGATTAACGCGCGATAAATGTGATGAGAGGAGTTTGATAAAATGCGCTTTAGAAAATGTTTTTTGTTGCTAATATTGATGCTGATCATAAAATCAGCAAGTGCGGATTTGACCATAACCGTACATCCTCATAACGGATGGGGAGGCTCTCCTATAACTAATATCACGCGACTATGTGAGAATGTAGTGGCCCATTATCAAGATCATCTAAGAGAAGAACACAAGTTACAAGGTCACATAAATGTCCATTATGATCCTGCTGGACCTTTCGTTATATCTAATGATATATACATTTCTACAAAGGGTAATGTTTTGCCTCAATTCATATATCAGTTTTCTCATGAACTCACACATATTCTTCAGAATCATACGATAACATCTCGCGATAACCCTAATTTGTGGTTTCAGGAGTCTATTTGTATGATGTCGTCGATATGGGCACTCAATGAAATGAGTAAAACTTGGGCAGATAACCCACCATACCCGAAATGGAAAATATATAGGCATAACCTGACAAATTATGCTCAAACTAATATGGATAGAGATGTTGTTCAGTACAACGGAACAGCGACAGAATGGTTGAATGAATGGGAAAGTTTTTTACGGACGCAACATGGTAATTTTTCACAACACCTGATAGTTGCACAACTGTCGTATACTCATTTTTTAGATATTTTTGAGGAACATCCCGAAGGCTGGAACGCTGTTCGACAAATGCCAGCGACACATGGAAAAATATCAGAGTATATGTTTGATTGGCTATCCTCGGTAAATGAATCCGACAAAGAAATTGTGCAACTACTTATCGACAAAATGGATATTTCTGACGATCTTGCCGATTCTATTGATACTATACCAGAGATAGTATTGGGAGAAATAGGAGATTATGTCCATCTCACTTGTAAAAATAAAAACAGTATGGATTCACTAACGCCTATTAACTCTCCTAAACAATGGTATGGTTACACTTCTGATGTATGGGAAAAATACCCAGACGGTTCAAAAGCACCCAGAACAGGCTTACACGATGATTTTGATGAGATGCACGATCTTAAACACTTCATATATACGCATGCACCAGCGATATTAAGCTACGATATTTCTTCATTACCCGTTCTATACTTTAGTTCAGACGTGATTCTTCCTCACCCCTATTGCGGAGGTGCCGCATCTATAGAAATAATAGCACTTGCCGATGACGTGGAAATTTACGCTAAAGAGGTCTATTTAGTGGATTCTGGAATACATATAGAGTTTGATATACCAACTAACACGCAAAACTTTGATATATTAATAGGCGACCTTGGCAATCAAGGTTGTGATCATGTTGTGTTAGGCGAGCCAAGGATATACATAAATAATACTTCTATAGATACAGATGTAAATGATGACGGGGTTGTTGATCTGGAAGATGTTAATCTCATTAGAATAGCAATGGAGAAAGATACGGAATGGGACACTGATGTAAATGATGACGGGGTTACTGATGAGTTTGACTTAAAAATTGTGAAGCGAAAGGCCATTCTGGCAATTGTTGCCGCAGCGCCTTCTCTAATAAAACGAAAAAAAATCACCACATGGAGTGAATTAAAAAAGAGATAGCCCCGTAGGCTGGGTTGAGCGGTAAAAATCAGAGACCTTGTGTTGATACCCAAATGACTGTTCGACACAATGAATACGCAGGGCATTTCTGTTTGGGAATCATCTATACACGAACCAGTGCTACATCGGTTGATGAGACAAAGTCGTACGCGCTTAAAGATTTGGATTTAATGCCCTCTGTTATTAGAGATTTTCAGTTTTTTGCGGCTGAAAAGTGGAGAATCGCAAGCGATAGAAGGGGCAGCGGCAATACTGCAAATATAGGTAGCATTGATAAGATCACCGACATTCTATCAGGGAACGGCATGTTCTGTCTGTTAGGCGAAAAATGGTTTGATGACTATTGGATGAATTATGGGAAAATCACCGTACAAGACGATACAGGCAAAACAAAGAAAATTACAAATCTGCATGATTTTGTCACCTACAGAGGTGGAGACACAAGCCTTATCATCCCGAGAGCATCACGCAGAAAGATCCGCTGAAAATGAAGGTACTTATTCCACCGATAAAATGTCAGGGTATCAAAAGTAAACTGGTTACGTGGATATCAGAGACACTCCAATGGAACGGCAACGGTGTCTGGATTGAGCCGTTTATGGGCTCGGGAGTCGTCGGGTTTAACCTCAACCCATGTAAGGCACTTTTTTGTGATACCAATCCACATCTCATCGCCTTCTATCAAGGAGTAAACAACCGAACAATCAATCCAATTGTTGTCCGGGAATTTCTCGAATCAGAAGGAAACGAATTGGCCAAACATGGTGCAGATTATTATTACGAAGTCCGAAAACGATTTAATGCAGAAAAGTCTCCTTTAGACTTCCTGTTTTTGAACCGTGCTTGCTTCAACGGGCTCATCCGTTTTAACAGAAAGGGCGAGTTTAATGTGCCGTTCGGACATAAGCCGGAACGTTTCTCTAAAGCCTATGTCACCAAAATTGTGAATCAGGTAGCGTGGGTTGCCAAACGTGCCAACCTCAGTGACTGGATGTTTTTGCCCCAGGATTTTCGGAAAACGTTGTCTTGCGCAACCGAAGCGGATCTTATCTATTGTGATCCACCTTATGCCGGACGACACACGGATTATTTTAACACGTGGGACGAAACACATGAAAAATCGCTCTATAAAGGCTTGAAGGCGACTCCAGCACGGTTTATCCTCTCAACATGGCATAGCAACGAACACAGAGAAAATCCTGCAATTTCAAATCTATGGTCAGAATTTAATGTCATCACGAGAGAACATTTTTATCACGTCGGCGCCAAGGAATCAAATAGAAAACCCATGTTAGAAGCACTCGTCACTAACTTTAAACCCGCGGCACCTGTACATAGAAAAGATGCCGATGAATTTGGAAATTATTACGCAGACGCGCTACAGTTGAGATTTATTCGTGAGAATAAAAGACAATCGACATACCCCCGGGAAAACTCTTCTGCGGAAACCAAATAGTCACAAAAGATGAATTTCCCTATTGTTTTTTTAGCGGTATGTGTTATAATTGAATAATAAGCAATTTTTTTCAGTGCTACGCGCAATCATATAGGAAACGAAACTATGACTTATGTTGATGGATTGTTGTCATCGTTGACACGTGTCAGGAAGGCACGCTCGTTACGCGCATCCTCCTGGGATACAACAGGCAGAAACAACGACGCATGGGACATTGCTCCCGGTGAAACCCGTGCCATCGTAGACATTCGAGGACCTGGTTGTATCAACCACATTTGGATGACACAGCCAAACGGTTATCGAAATGTACTGATCCAGATGTTCTGGGATGATGAGGAACATCCAAGCGTCCTCTGCCCCTTAGGCGACTTCTTTGGACTCGGAAATGAAATCGTTAATTCTTATGATTCCATGCTGTTTTCTGCTTCTACAGCCCAAAACAACGAGTTCAATACAGGCTGCGCGCTTAACTCCTATTTGCAGATGCCTTTCAATCGCAGTGCAAGGATCGAACTCGTCAACGAAGGCGACACAAACCATCGTCAATACTTCTACATCGATTATGAGCAGTATCCCGAGTCTCACGCTGATGATGTTGCCTATTTTCATGCACAATTCCATCGTGAAAATCCATGTGATGGATGGGGGCATGAAATTCGCGTGAATACGCCAGAAGCCAATATCATCAACACAGAACGACTCGCTTATGACACCAACTACCTCATTCTCTCCGCCGAAGGCACGGGCCACTACATAGGTTGTAACCTCTCGGTTACCAACTTCCAAGGCACATGGTGGGGCGAAGGTGATGATATGATCTGGGTAGACGGCTACAAGTGGCCACCCGACCTGCACGGCACTGGTTCAGAAGATTATTTGAATCAAGCCTGGGGAATGCAAGAAAATGCGTTCGCACATAACGGTTCTTCTATCCACGAAAATAATACAGGCGGCTACCAGACATCCTATGTTTATCACCTCGAAAATCCTGTCTGTTTCGAGAAGGAAATTCGGGTTACAATAGAACACGGACACGGCAATCACCTCAGCAATGAGACGTCCTCTGTCGCGTACTGGTACCAAATTGAGCCGCATGCACCCTTCGGTATTTTACCTGTCGCACAACGCAAGCCAGTACTAAAGGACGAAGCTGGCGCATGGCAGATGGAATCCGCCTCACAAACACCTTCGGAAGAGATTGTGCTCAACGATGAGATGAAGCAGATGAAGCAGAAATGGAGCCGGTTGTAAGCCAAAGCACTTAGCCTGAAACGAAGTGGAAGGCGGACATACGGAAAGGCACATCAAATTCCCAACCTACCTCACCGAACCGCAAGGAATAATTAAAAAATGCTCACCGGCTTTCAACAGTTTTTAGCCACATGTATCGGAAAAACAGAGGAAAAAAACAATCAACCTACCGATCCACAAGATGGCGACGAACCTCAAACGGAATTAGAATTCACAACTGATGACAATTCCTTAGATGACGCTGAAGCCACAGCGTCATCTACTGCCGATACTGAGGTTTCCGAACAAACGGAAACCGAAGAAAACAATGCCTCACCTGCTCCTGAGGAAGCACACCTGGAAGCGGATGCTCCGCCTGTCACCGAAGAGCAGAGTGTCCAAATACAGCCGGATAGTGATCCTGCACGTACAGATGAGAATACTGGAGCAAACGAGGATAACACGCCCTCTGAATCGAGGACAGGTGATGCCTCTCCTGACGAAGTTACTGATTTCGCGCCCGCTGACAATTCGGATACTGAAGACGAGCCAGAATCGCCAGTGGAGATTGTCCTATCCACAGAGGAAACTGAGGACAATGCACGGGTTACGGAAATCAAATCAGAAGGAACAGAAGAGAGCGATGATACTGAAGTAGAACCAGAAACTCCTGACCTCACAATACCTATAAACCTTGGTATTATTGAGGAGATTTACGACTTCGTAGAGACGTTTGAACACAGCACTGTCTCTGGTGCAGAACAAGCCTCTGCCAATAGCACAGATTCTTCGGGCGGTGTCCCAAAACCCGCAATCTTTGAACATCCAACACCAACAGAAGTCGCAAAAATTGATTATACTATTTCACTGCCCGATGTTGATAGCAATGATAAACTTTTACTCCACTTTTCCATCGGTTTAAGGGATGGTGTCGCATTTGACGATACCGAGCGACAACCTGGAGGCGTAAAGTTCGCTATCGAAATTTCCAATACAAACGAATCCGCTGCGCCAGAAAGACGCTTCGAATCAGTCTCAACTGAATGCTGCTGGCAGGAAGAAAGCATCAACCTCACAAGTTACGCCGGTAAAGAGATTACGCTCTCATTTTTGACAGAATGTAATGTCCAAGGCAATAGTAACTACGCTTGGGCACTGTGGGGCAAACCGCAGTTATACAAACTTAAAGAGAAGAAGCTTCGGAAAGCGAAAAGAGACGCTGAACCGCAACTCCGATGTGGTATCGCTATCGTACACCTTGATGATGAAAGGACGCACTTCTTGACGTTCAACCAGCCTGTTTCGACAGCAGCCTCGGCACTAACAGATATCTGTATCGAAACACTGGGTATAGAAGAACGCCCCGTCCAAATATCACTTTACGCTGCACAACCGAAACTGGAAATTGTGAGCGTAGGACCAACAACCGCTGTCGTTACAGCCGGCGAAGATTTCGAGGTACAATGCATCCTTCGGAACACTGGTAGCGGCCCTTTAGGCAAAGCGGATACTGCCCGAATCGCTGTCAATGGCATGAAACTAAGACGTGGCAGACCCCGGCAAACGATCAAAGAAATTGAACCAGGTCAAGAAAGGACTGTCTTCTGGGTAGCTCGCCGCCTTCCACATCCGACTGTGGTCTCTTTCTCAGTCTCGCTTAAATGCCAAACCGCAGCCGGTGAAGAACGTCAGACGGCTCAAGGTAGCGTCTCGGTACGCCCCGCACAACCCAAACTCACGACCAAAGTAGTAAAAGAGCTACACGCCTATACCCAAGATGGAAACGTTGTGATGGGGAACAAACAACTCCGTATCGTTTTTGTTCGCAGCACCCAGACGACTACTGCCGAACAGAACGCTGTTGAACGCGGATTTGAATATTACATACTCTTTGTCGCAAAAGGCGGTAATTACCAGCGAGTGGCGACCAGTCCAGCACTTTCCGAGGTTACCTACCTTGATGCAGCACAAAACCGCCAAACGTTTCAACTTGTTCCAACAGGATACCAACTTGCTGGTAACGAGAACGAGTCTACTATTCGGTTAAGCGGCACAAACACGGACGCTGACGGTGTGAAATGGGACTATGAGATGCAGTGGACCCTCACCGAAGATGCGAACCGAGTTAAAACGGAATATCAATTGCAAACCGATGGAGACAGAGCACTGCTTTCTTTCCTCGGTCCGACGCTTTACGCTGGATGTGGACGCAATCCGGAAAAGAAAACTGCAGCACTGTTTCCTGGACTCGAGTTCTTGGAGAATGACGAACACTCTTCAAGCACGCGGGACGCAGCTCCACCCCTCAATAATCGCCTGGTCCCACACCCCTATAAAATTACGGTCCCAGTCATGGCAGTAGAGATGCAGAAATCAGTAGTCGGTATCATCTGGAATCCACTTGATACTTGGGATGGCGAAAACCAAATGCTCTCGGCGATGTTCGCTTCACCCAATTGGCATCAGCACCAGAAAAATCACGCACTCGGACTGTTTCTACCGACTGTGCCAGAATGGGTCCAGGAAAATGAAAAAGAGGCTTCCACCCCATATCCATTGACGCCTTCGCGTCCGATATCCATCAAAAGCGAAATTATCATCAACGGAAACGCCTCTATTTTAGATGCCGTAGCACACTGGACTGATGCTTACGGCACTCCCGAACCGCTTGAGCCGCCCCGAAGCGATGAAGAAGAACTCCTACTCTCACGGCACGGATTTATGCACACTACATGGGACGAACACACCCGAAAATCTCGCCACTGTGTGGATTGGGAAGCCCATAATGAACCCGGCTTCGGAACCTTACTCTGGTACGATTACCTCGCTACAAAAGATGAACAAGTGAAAAAACGGGCAGCGGAAATTGCTAAGAACACCATAACCGAATCAGGCAAGCAAGGACTGGCTGCTCGCGGCTCCTGTCACATTTTGAGATGGGAATTCCCTTTCTATATCGGAAACATAGACGCCGCATTAACCTATATGGAGGAAGAAGCGCAGCAGCGTATCTCTACGCAAGAATCCGATGGAAGCTGGCGATGGCATCCATCAAGCACTAAAACTGCCTCCCTTGGAAAGGAGGGCGAAGCGGTACTCGGCACTTGTGCTGAATCAGCACTTCTACTCCTCAAGCATGCGCGAATCACTGGCAACAATACATCGCGGGAGGCAGGGGTGAAGGCTCTTGAATTCATAAAGCAATTTTCGCTGCCACGCGGCGCACAACTATGGGAATGTCCAATGTATCAACCGGATGTCCTCGCCGCCGCGCAGGCAATAGGCGCTTACGTTGAAGCTTACCAACTCACAACGGAAAAAGCATATCTTAAACGCGCAGCGTATTGGGCAGAAACAGCAATGCCATTTCTCTATCACTGGCATCTGCCAGACCGGCCCGGCATGCAATTCGCTTCAATACCCGTTTTTGGTACAACTTTCTATACACACCCATGGTTCGGCGTTCCTGTTCAATGGAATGGATTAGTTCTCGCCTACTATCTACAACGTCTCAACCAGCACACCAAGGATGAACGGTGGACCCAGATCGCTGAAGGCATTACGGTCAGCGCAATGTATCAGCAGTCGGAAGATGGTGAACTGAAAGGCACCTATCCCGACGGATTCTACGGTTTTTGCACCGAAGGTAGGGGACCGCACCTGAATCCTGAAGATATTATGATGAACATCTATACGCTCCGAGGGCTTGATCCGGGGATCAAAACGGCTATCGCAGGTGATGTCCATCTTAGCTCAGGCGCAAAGGTAGACGCCTTTACCCTAATCGATACCGGTCAACTAAACTGGCAGCTCAGCTACGCTGAAAACGAGGCAAGTTATTCCATTATTGTTGGTTATGGACGTGCTCCACAAACCCTTCGCGCAAGATACCAGTTCGCAGCACCCGTGGATGACGACTCAACCCCTGATGCCTCTGAACAGGTAAATGAACTGAGTAAACACGCAGAAACTGAGATCCCAGCCGCGCAAAACCTTGAAGATGTTGAATCCGGATGGCTTTATATCGAAGATAAGGATGCTATATTGGTAAAGTACCTGCACACCACCACGGATGTGCAGTTTGAACTTTTTTAGTAGTTATCAGTTATTAGTGGTCAGTTAAAGAGAGTTGCTTGCGGCAGTTACAAACGCTTTTCCTGTCACAAACAATTCTTAACTGACAACTGACAACCGACAACTGACAACTATAGATAAGGAGACTCTATAAAATGGCTAAGCAGATTGTATTCACGACGCTCATGCTGGTTACCGTGGCACTTGTTGCCTTTGTCTTGTTCACACATAACGCAAACGCCCAAGACGACGCAGCTGCAGTAGATGGCCCAATGGTAAACTTCAAAGTCCTGGGTGGCTTTATCATTGAAGGTGTTGTCTTTAGCATTGTCGGTTTAATCATTCTGATGGTAGGCTACAAAGTCTTCGATATGGCGACCCCGTACGACCTAAACCGCCAGATCGCTGAAGAGAATAACACTGCTGCTGGTATTGCCGTCGCCGGTGTTCTCATCTCGCTCGGTATCATCGTAGCCGCGGCGATGGGTTAGCGAAAACCATCCCCGCACGCACCAAAAAGGCACAGTACCTGAGGGCGCGGCTACGAACCGCGCCCGCCAATTTTTTATCCTCACCCACGCAAGCAAATAATGATAGAAGGTGGTAAAATGGCACAAATAACCTACTTAGCAGGTCAGGTTGTCAGTGATGCCCAAATCCAAGAATGGGTGGAAACCTTCCACCAACGCGGCTGCCTATTTTTGCAAAATGTCTTGCCTCCCGATCTATGTGCACAACTTCGTCAGGATTTAGAGTGGGCACTCAAAAACAACCCCAACGGCTTGAACAGTGGAAACCCCACACGTCACATGCACCTAAGCCATCGAATGTTTGAACACAGCGAAGCCAATCGTCAACTATTCGATCTCGAACCCATTGTCTCCTTCGCTGAAGCACTCGTCGCGGAAAACTGCCATGTTATCCACAATAATTCCTTTCAGACCTTTCCCGGTGGAGGAATCACGTCGTGGCACCAAGATGATGCGCCGCACTACATTGTAACAGAAGGCGAACCGCCGAAGAACGTGCGACTGCCTGTGCTGCTTTTTACAGCGAATTACTACCTTACCGACGTCACTGAGATTGAATACGGCGGCACAGAAGTTGTTCCGGGTTCTCATCTCTTCGGCGCATCGCCGCCGAATCCGATCGAAGGAACGGAGTGGGAAGAAAAAGTCCAGTACAATCTCGGAAAAGCGGGAAGTGTCATTATGTTCAACAACCAAGTATGGCATCGCGGCGGTCCGAACCAGAGCCAGCGCACCCGATATATCACCCAAGTAACTTACGCACGCCGACTCGTCGGGCATAAATATTATCCGTTCATAAACTATAACATGCCGGATTCTGTTTACAAAGACGCGAGTCCCCGTTTACGCCGATTGCTCGGCTTCCTCAACCACGGTGCCTACGGTTAAATTCTCGTGCGACATTACCCAAAATAGCGCGTCTGAGAAAGTTGTCGCAACGGATTGGAAAATGCATCAAGAATACCTAAAGGCATTTGTAGATAAAGCAGATTCAGATGGACGTCCTTTGGCAGTATGGCTGGAAGGGAGCCTTGCAAAAGGAACCGCCGACAGATACTCAGATATTGACATTCATCTATTGGTTGCTGAGGAAGATAAGGCTGCTTTTCAACAGGGCTTAGAATCTTGGCTATCTGATGTTCAACCGCTGGTTCTCTTCAGAGAAACATTTTCCGGACAGATGATAACCTGCATCACAACAGCGGGCTTACGAGTTGATGTGTGGTTACACGCTGGAGATACAATTTCTCTTGAACGCACTAAGGTTCGTGTGTTGTCTGCCGCTGAAGGGTATATCCAATTCAAGGAAGCGTGCAAAAATAAGGATCCAAAAGATGTTAGCACAGTACTAACGCAGCATTTTAACGAGTTTTGGCGCATCCTTGCCATTCTCCCCACAGTTTTAGGACGCGATGAGTGTATTTCGGGATCCATGGGCATTACATTTCTCGTGATGTCGCTGACTGAAGTCCTCATTATAGGGAATGGTAATCAAAGGGACAGAGGTATAAAAAATATCAATGCTTTTGTTCCACAAACACTCAGAGAAGAGATCGAAACTGCATTGACAATGCAAAGCATCAATAGAGAAGGTATTGCCAAAGCAAATCTCCGATTAACAGCCATTATGCAACAGTACGCACCGGACATCGCAAAGCAGCACGGCGTAATTTACCCTTTCGCTTTGGAAAAGGCTGTCCTTAATTATGTCTCCAAAGAATTGCAAATATTAGGACTTTCCGACTGCTTAAACGAATTACACAGGCTTTGAACTGATAACCACCATGAAAGCAATTGTTTTCTCAGAACAGGGTAGCGTAGAGGTGCTTCAGTATACAGATGTGCCGAAGCCAACACTTGATGTCAATGAGGTACTCATAAAAGTCGAAGCCTGTGCCGTGAACTATCTTGATCTCCATGCACGACGAAACCGACCGGAGATAGAAGCGAAACTCCGCCGAGGAGACACACCGCATATACTCGGATCCGACATCTCCGGGACAATCGCCGAAATTGGTGCCGCAGATCGCGGTGTAGCGGTCGGGGATCGGGTTGTCCTTGCACCATGTATTCCTTGCGGCATTTGCAGCGACTGTCATCGCGGTGCGGAAAACTTGTGTGATACCCAAGAACTCATCGGCTTTCAAACAAACGGTGGGTACGCAGAGTATGTAAAAGCCCCTGCCCAAAACGCCATCCAAATACCAAAGACACTGTCATTCGTTAATGCCGCTGCGATGCCAATTGCATACCTTACAGCATGGCACATGCTAATGACGCGCGCACAATTGCGTCCTGAGGACGATGTTTTAATTCTCGGTGTCGGAGGTGGAGTCGGAAGCGCGGGGCTACAAATCGCAAAACTAACCGGCGCCAGAGTTTTTGCTACAGCGAGCAGCGATGCGAAACTTGAACGCGCACAGCAAATGGGCGCAGATTTTACAATTAACTATAATGACACAGATTTTTCTCAGGTTGCGCTCAATGTGACCGACGGACGAGGCGTGGATGTCGTACTTGAGCATGTTGGTGCCGCAACATGGGAACAGAGTATCGCGAGTCTTGCTAAAAATGGAAGGCTGGTTTCGTGTGGTGTCACGACGGGGAATATTGGAACAATTAACATCCGAAAAATGTACCAGAAGGAGTTGACTGTGATGGGTTCTGCGCTCGGTACGGTTGCCGAACTCCGAACATTGATCCATCTCGCTGGACAAGGGAAACTCGAACCCATTATAGACCGAGTCTTACCGCTCGACCATGCGCGTGAGGCACATCTGTTGTTGGAAAACCGTCAAAATTTCGGTAAAATTTGTTTATGTCCTACAGAAAGGTATACTGAACACTAAAAACATTACTCCGTATCTGAACGTGTTTTTTTTCCTGCTGCCGCTCTTGACGCTTCCGCTTTCGTCTTGAGAAATTCATAGAACTCATAGAGCGTGTCTTTGTCCTTCTCAGTAAATTCCATCATGCCCTTAAACATAGTACTCACCTTCGGATCGGCTAAGAGATCATCGTACCGTCTCTCCTCCTTCCCAAGTAAATAATCTGTGGTTACTTTTAGCGCATCGGAAAGACTGGAGAGCGTATTAAACGAAGGCTTACGAGTTCCTGATTCAAATTGCGAGATTGCAGCCGGAGTTAAATTCGCTACGTTCGCGAGTTCTGTTTGCGTCATTTTCAACTCACGACGACGCAGTTTTATACGTGAAACGACTTTATCAATCTTCTTTGATTCTTTTGATCCTTTGTCCACGTTTGACTCCCTATTACGAGTTTACAAAACTAACAAACACCTGATTGCTTTGTTTTTTATAATTTTAGAGCATCAATATGCAGATTTATAGAGACCTCTATTTTGATGAGAAGCAAAAACGTGAAATATATTTTAACCTAAAACAATCTTAAATGCAAATTTTAATTTGACAAAAATTGCGATAATAGTATAAAATATCACTATTACGCCTTTTAACGAATACATTAGCAGGCATCAAGAAGAAAAAACTTGCCAAAAAATACGCAAGCCGCGTTCCATTTTGTCAGATGAGCGTCGGTATCGCTTTCGCTTGCGTCCGATGCTCTCTATGGGTATTTTTCGCGCCGTGAAGGGTAACAATACGAAAAAAGAGATTGGTGGGAGACTTTACAACATGAGAATTTGCAATAGGAGTGAGCACAACTCGCAACGTTCCAGGGTCATAGTAAATCCAACCGTACAATACACGTGTGCAAGCTGGACTGTAATGCTCTGCATCGCTATTTTACTCGTCAATGGACTCTGCAACACCGCATACACCCAAACTGTTTCCAGTACCGGTATGAAGTCCGCAGCTATTCAGATCCGGGATGACTTATCCATCGGCAACATTCGGAAGGACATTGCTCGTCTGTCAAGTGTGGAGAGTCGTGTAACAGGCTACCCACAAGCCGCAAGCGGCAGCAAGTATATTTTTGACCGGTTTGTTGAAATCGGGTTGCAAAACGTAGAGAGCCGCGAGTTCCCCGTTACTGTGCCGATTGATCACGGCGATAGCATCATTGAAGTAATCTCACCGGAAGGCACTGTCCTACATAGTTTCAAACTCACTCCACTGTGGCCAAATCTCGTCCGAACTTCTCTATTGGCAGATGGAATTAAACATACCGTTTTAGCAGATGAAACACTTCAAGACATCGCCACAAGTTACCAGATTTCCGAAGAGGCTATCCTTGCAGATGAACGAAACAAATTCTTAGCAACCCCTGTTGTGGAAGGAAGTAGTATATTCATTCCAACCGGAGGTTTATCCGGTCCTCTCCTTTACGGCGGCGATAGTGAACTTGCCGACTTTAACGGCACCAACATCGGCGGATTCTGGTATGAACTCCAAGATGGAGATACGCTCACATCGCTTGCCCGGCGCTATCTCATCACCGAAGCCAGCATCACCGATGACGTACTCAACGAACATCTGCAGAAAGCATCTGATGGAATTGACAACGACGAAGATAGCACCATTGATGAATACGGCGAAATCCCACTCCTTTCCGAGATTCGCGGATGGGCAACAGATGGCATCGATAACGACGCCGATGGCTGGACAGACGAAATCCCAGGGGACGCCACCGACGGGATTGACAACAATAACGATGGACAAATCGATGAATCCGGTGAATTCGTTGCTGCCAGCGAAGCACATATCTTCATACCGAAAGGTGCTATAGCTCTTCTCGATTTCAATTCCAGCACCCGCTACATCAACGCCACAATGCTCGGCGGCACCGCTATCATTTTTATTGAACCCGATACAACAATTCGAGGCGAAGCAGAGAACAAATTCGGTACAGTCCCTGCCAACATACCGCGATTCTGGATATCTAAAGCAGATGCAGCCTTCCTTACCAATTTGCTCGAACAAGAACACAATGCAGGAAATCAGGTAAACGTTCGCGTCAGAGGTAGGATGACTTGGGAACGCCGTGTCGGCCAGAACATACGCGGCTTTTTGGAAGGTGGCGACCCGTCTCTACGGGATGAACTCATCGTCCTCACCGCTTACTACGATTCCATGTCTATTGCGCCTGCTATAGCACCGGGAGCAGACCCCACCTGTGGTATCGCTACACTCATGGAACTCGCGAGGCTTTTTAGTCAACCGCAATACCGCCCGGGCTATTCCGTGCTTTTTGTCGCAGTTGATGGACATTTCCAAGGGCTCGCCGGCATGCGCGCATTTATGGAAGGCATCGGTCAGGATATTGTCGGAAGTGACACAGACTCTCCGGGCACACCCACGATGCACGGACTACGCCGCGGATTGTCTACGGATGTTATCGAATTTGAAGAATTAGGTAGAAGACTTCTACTCTCAATCGACCGGAGCGTCTTAGTCGATCTTCCCTCCGATTTCTTCCACGGCATACATAAGGTAAAGTCGGACTTGGAATCCTTGGCGACAACCTTAGACGGTTTAGCGGAAACCCGCGGCGAGATTGAATCCCTTACGAACCAGCAGCGCGACTTCTCAGAACGTCAGAAAAAGCAAGCAAAGCAAGGAGAGAAGAACCGAAAACGCGAGAAACAAGAATTCACAGGCGAAGAGAAAAGCATATTATTGGCAAACCTTTCCCGTTCAAAGAAGGAAGCACTACAAACAACGCACTTCCTACGAGATATTGTCAAGGAATTAACTGATGTTCGTACTGTTGCCCTAAACACAAGCCGAACAGCACAAAGTGAATTAATCATGACAATTGGTCTGCCAATCGCCCGTCTTGACACATGGGCTATAGAGAAACTGATTCAAGCCATAGAAACCGGTGCTATCGATGAATATGCTACGAATCCAAACGATGCCTACCTGATTCCTGTACAACAGAGTTCAGGCTGGAAAATTCCGGTCCCTGGAGACCTCCCCCAAGAATTGGTGTCTGACATTGAAATGCTAAACAACACGCTTGCAGACTGGGAGTTGGGTGATAAACGCAAATTCGCCCTAATGTGGACGCCTGAGAAAATAATGGACCGGCACCTCGATTTACACGGACTCGATGAAGTGAAAAATGCGCGCAGCGTTCTACGCGGCGCTGATGAATCCCAAGAAATCGCTATTCAACGGGAAATCCAACTACTCGAAAAAGTCTTAGCCCAAATCCCCGACAGTCAGCCTTTTGAAGACCAAATCAAAACGAGCATACACAAACTCAAAGAAGCATACACGTCTCAAGACACCAATTCCTTGCTCTACGGTGGGAGATTCCTTTCCAAAGCTGGCATCGAACGCTTGAACACCATCGATGCCCAACTCCGACAACGTTTAACTGAATCCACAGACACCACTGATGCCGCTGTCTTAATCGCAGATCTGCTTAAAGACAAACAGAGCATCTTTGAAATCGGACTCCGAAATGCTCGTCTGGAGCGCACACGTATCGAAAACTTGATCGCAACTTCTGGAACGCTCGGAAGAGAATACCTCGCTGAAGAACAACTCATCTTGGAAAATTACCTCTCAGATAATGAAGTGGAGCAGGCACTCAAATTACGCGCTCGCATCGCATCACACATTATCGAAGTAGAACTGCTGGAAAGCGCCAAAAAACGAGCAGAATCAGACATAGTCGCACTTGGAAACCTCATGGAAAGGTTGCCTACAATGGACACCGACCTTGATGCAGAGACCAAGGTACTCTTGCGCGATAACCTGCTAACTCTCCGAAATGCGCGGTTTCGCAACATTCAAAGTCGCATTCAAAAGATGCTCCGTATTGACACGGGAGAATATAATCGGAAACTTGGACAGATCGAAGCCGCCATCGCACTTCAAGATCTCTTTAATCGCTACTATACCTCTCTCTATGTTAGCATCGACCTCTCCTCGCAGTCGAATCAGTTCGGTGTGTTCAACAAAGGATGGTTCTATGACCAGCAGCCCGAATTCGTCCTACGCCGCGAGTTTGCAAGCATCGGCAATCAACTCGCTTCCTACGCAGAAGATGCCGATTTTGGGGTCCGTGTCCGTAAACTTTGGCAATGGACAGATGACCAGATCCGACAAGCTGTTATGGAACAACAATGGACAGTCGCAGACGGAATCTCTGATAAATCTGCACTCGAAGGAAAAACCCTTGAAACGTTACTGAGTGCACACTTCAGCAAACTCACTGGACTGAGTGGTGTGAGCCGATTAATGAAGATGCAGTTCGAGCAGTGGCGTAACCAAGGCGAACCCTCCGAGGACATGCTTAAGGATATGGACTATATTCGCAAAGAGGTTGAGCGTTTTATCCGAAACGATGTCCGAACCGCAAAGAAAAATCGGAAGAACAACATCCGGACGCGGGAGCAATTGGACGCAATGCTACGTCTCCGACACGAGGACCCAGAAACCTTCACAGACGACGAAATTGAGGACATTAAAACCCTCATCTCAATCGCAGGTCTCGGTGGTGATTCAAACTTTGTTAACGCTATCTCCGCAAGCGGCGGAAAAACCTGGAAAACTTATATCCCCGGTAAGATTGCCTTTGACAGTGAAGTAGCAACACTCGTCGGAAAAACCGGTATCGCTTTCGCAACCATTGAAGATGCCCGTGTCTTAACCGATACACCACTCGACACAATCGAACGCGTCGATTTGAACGAAAGCGGTAATCTCCATCAGCAGGCACAGACCCTTGCATCACTACTCATCCAAGCACTCCGAGACGAAGAAATGCCCACCGCCGCACGCGTCGGTAACTTCTACTGCAACCTCTTCGGCGATGTCGTTGAATTTGATGCCCGCGAGTCCGCACTACCGAATAAACCCGTCCCCTATCCTATTTTGACCCTCCGCAGAAAAAATAAAAGTATGATGGGTGTACGCGGAGACCTATTCGTCATGGGCGATAATAAGGGAAACTTTGAAGTTGCCGGATTAGCCATGGAAGGTAGAGCCACACGGCGCCTCAGAGGCGTCCAAGAAGTCGAGGCATATATTCTTGACCCAGACTCCGGGGACATCGTCTACGCACCGGATTTAGGGGATTACGGCGCGAAGCTGCTTCCTAATCAAATCCCCATTAACACCCGCAGACGCGGTTGTCGGGTCGTCACATTCCCGTGTGTCTCCACAACCATCTATGATCTCGTGGATCAGCGGTATTTGAGAACCCTTCGCGAACTTGAAGTCTACGACGCACTCACCGATAGCGCACCGGAGAAGTACGGGATGTCAAAACCGTGGCAGCAGGAAGGTGTCTCGGCAGCCGAACCGATTGCCCTCGTTTATAGCGAACCCAACACTCGTATTAAGGTCGGAATGGCTTATGGACAGATCGGTAAACGTCTCCTACTCATCAAAGCAACGAAGAGCGGAATGAAAAACCCGACGCTTTACACCGGCGAAGGATTTGTTGTCCGCGAGAATGGGCGAATTCGTCTTACCCCGTACGTCGTTGTCCGTGATATGTGGTGGCTCGATGAAAACCGATCACAACTCTATAAACGTTTCGGTATCTCCAGTGACCGGCTCGACAAACTCCACCAATTTGCGAATGAGTATCTCGCACGCGCAGAAACCGAGCTTCTACAAAATGATTATCAGCAGGCACTCAAACTCGCACGCGCCGCCTGGGGTTATGAATCACGCGCATATCCAGATGTCAAACAGACGGGCAACGATGTTGTCAACGGCGTAATGTTCTACCTCGCCCTGTTGATGCCATTCGCCTACTTCATGGAACGCCTCATCTTCGGTTTCCCGAACATCCACAAACAGATTTTAGGATCGTTTGGAATCTTTTTACTCGTATTCTTCTTCCTAAGCCAGGTCCACCCAGCGTTCCAAATTGCAACCACCCCTGTGATTATCTTAATCGCGTTCGTTGTGCTTGCCTTGACAGTTATTGTCATTAGTATCATTGTCCGAAAATTCGAGGAACAACTCGAAAAGATTCGGCAGGAAGGAAGCAAGGTTTACAAAGCAGATGTCGGAAGGTTAAGCGCGAGTGCCGCAGCGTTTAGCTTAGGGATCTCCAACATGCGAAAACGGAAAGGACGAACAATCCTAACCTGCTGCACATTGGTAATCCTCACTTTCACCGTCATCTCGTTTACCTCTGTGCGGACGTTCATGCATCCGAATAGAACGAGCCTTCCGCAGGTAACGCCTCGCTACACAGGACTCCTCATTCGTGACCAGTACTGGCGCCCGTTAGAGGAACCCGTGCTGACCTCTGTTCTGAACGATATGCAAAAGACGCAAATCACTCTTACCGCCTTGGAACGACTGCTGGAACGCAAGAATGAAATCTTGATCAAGCAGGGACAACAACCAATTAATATCGCGGAAGCCCGAGAGGCTTTAGAGCAAGGCGGTTTCATTGAAAAAGTAGATGAAGAATCCATGGTAATCGTTCGGAATTCCGTCGCACCGCGTGCATGGTACCAATCTTCAGGAACCGGAGATCAATCTTTTGTTCAACTCACACGTACAGCGAACCTTGCAGATACGTCGCCGCCGACGCATCCACTTACGGGTGAACCACTAACCTTTGCGGCGAATATGCTCGTTGGCATGAACGAAGCAGAACCCGAGGTCAGCGGTATCAACAGATACCTCCAATACGGAAAATGGTTCAATCCCGCTGACGCTGAGGGGTGGCCAACAGAATGGCCCTATGCTATCGTGTTACCCAAAGGGATGGCAGAATTGCTGAAGATTACCGAAAGCGATATGGGGAAAGCAACCGTTTCTGTCTACGGTGCCGACTTCACTGTTGTTGGTGTCCTCGGTATCGGTTTTAAGGACCTCACAGACAACGACGGTGAAGAGTTAACCCCAGTTGACTATCAGTTGATGCAACAGCAACGGAGCCGTGGTGCAACTGGTGATGAAACCCTCGAAGGTGAATTACAGAAATACCTCCATCTCACACCAGACAGTGTCGCTATTCTCCCTTATGACGTAGTCATGAACCAAGGTGGCACACTCCGAAGTGTTGCCGTCAACATGGAACCACAAGAGGATGACCCGCAACTGTTAGGGGCGATTGATAAGTTGGACCTCATCATGGCACCCCTCATGAACCGCATCGCTCTTGACTTCTTTGTAGGACGCGATAAAGACACATACCTCTACAGCAGTATCGGCATGACGAGTTTTAGCGGGATGGGTAACCTATTTGTGCCGATCCTAATCGCTGCTCTTATCGTACTCAACACCATGCTTGGAGCCGTCTATGAGCGTGTCCGAGAAATTAGTATTTATAGCTCCGTTGGACTCGCACCCGTACATATTGCCTTCCTATTTTTGGCAGAGGCGTGCGTATATGCTATCGTCGGCGCAGTTCTGGGATATCTCATGGGACAAGCAATTGCGACAACGCTCGTAAACTTCGGGTGGCTTGCTGGGTTGACACTCAACTATTCCTCAATGTCAACTGTCGTCGCAACGATTATTGTCATGCTTGTTGTGCTACTCAGTACCATGTATCCAGCGATCAAAGCCTCGCGGATGGCAGTCCCCGATATTGAACGCAAATGGAAACTCCCGGAACCCGAAGGTGACGTGTGGCACTTCAATCTCCCCTTTACCGTCCTTGAAGAGGAGGCACTCGGTTTGAATGTGTTTATGCGCGACTATTTCGAGGCACACGCAGACGAGTCTGCCAGCGATTTCTATACCGACCAAGTCGCGTTCAGTACTGTGGAATCTGAAGGTGAAGAGGCCTATCAGATTAGTATGATGGTATGGCTGGCACCCTATGACTTAGGTGTAAGCCAGTCTATCCAGTTCATTACATCCCCAGTAGGAGGAGAAGAAGAAGATCTCTATAAGATCACACTGGATGTGCATCGCGAGAGCGGCGAGATCGCCTCTTGGAAGCGTGTAAACCGACGCTTCCTCAACCTACTGCGGAAACAACTTCTGATTTGGCGGACATTCAGTGTTGATATCCGAGCGGAATTCCATGAACGCGGTAGAACGGAAGGAACAGACGAATCGGAAACAGGGCAACTCGATCCCGTCCCGGCACCGGCGGATTAAAGTCCCACCGCAGATATGGTTTGAAAAGGAAAATAATTAGAAAATGGAAAAATTAGCGAGCCTTATCATCATCATTGGCACTTTCTTATGGTTGTTCAGCATTCTCGTCCTTGAGGGAAGTTGGCAGTGGCAGATGTTCTCAGCACTTGTGTTGATAATTGGCATCTTCTTTGCACATTTCTGGGAAGAATTTCGAGACACGGACAGCACCGAAGGGTCAGACGACGAGTAAGGATTAGTTATCAGTCGTCAGTTATCAATTGTTAGAAAGCACGCTTCTTACGGATAACTGATAAAAGGAGAACATTCAATTTGGCGAGAGAAAGAGTATCACAGGCAGATGAATGGGGAGCTTGGGCGCAACGATACGACATTGAAGGTGGTATTCGTACCTTTGAGTCTGGGCTAACGGTCAAGGTGTTCGTCGGAGCACTTTTCGTTGGCTTGCTGATGATGCCAGGTGCCATTTATCTCAGTTACGTATCCGGTCAATCTGGGGCTGATGCAGCGCCTTGGGTTGCGGTTATCCTATTTACCGAACTCGCGCGGCGCTCCTTCACAACTGCAAGGCGGCAGGAGCTTTATATGCTCCTCGCACTGACTGGTGCTGCTGTCGGTAGTGGGCTGCAGTACCGGAACTTTATCTGGTACGCCTACTTTGTCAATACACCACAAGCAGCTTCTTACGAAATCGCTGATAAAATCCCAGAGTGGATCGTGCCAGCAGGGGATTCTGTCGGTGTGCTCACGCGAAGTCTGCTGCATCCGGACTGGTTCCTGCCTATTGGTATCTATCTTATCGGAAAACTCCTCAGTACCTTGCGGTTTGTAAGTGGACAATATATCTTGTTCCGCCTCACAGCTGACCTGGAGCGACTCCCATATCCGATGGCACCAATTGCCGCACAAGGGGCAACCGCACTCGCAGAAACCACAGGAAAAGAAGAGACATGGCGATGGCGAGTCTTCTCTATCGGCTCTATGGCAGGATTAATCTGGGGATTCCTCTATATAGGTGTGCCTTCATTAACCGGGGTCATGATGAGCCAACCGATTCAGATCCTGAAGATCCCGTGGATAGATTTTACACAAAGTATTGAAGGGTTCGCACCAACAGGTGTTTTCGCTTTTCGAACCGATTTCGCACAGATGGTCATTGGGTTCGTGCTGCCATTCCCGATCGTTATGTCAGAGTTTATCACCGCGATGGCAACGCAATTTATCTTGAACCCGCAAATCCTATATCCGTATGAGATACTTCATCAATGGACACCCGGATTGGACGTCCGCGGTGTTAACTTGTTCAACGGTCTAGATTTCTGGATTAGTTATGGCATGGGTAAATCCTTTAGCTTCGCGCTTGTCGGTCTAGCAGCTTCAGTGCCGATGGTCATTAAACTACGGAGAACCCAGAAGCAAGCAGGTGAACGAGGCTCCCTCGCGACGCCTCCGAACCGTGGTGATTTTCCAATCTGGTTGATGGGATTAATCTGGCTTATTGGTATGGCCGGATTTGTGTGGCTTATCCACTGGATGGTCCCAAATTTCCCGATCAGTTTCCTGCTCGGCTACGCATTCCTCTATACACCCCTTAATTCGTATATTACCGCACGGACCTTCGGGGTCTTGGGACGCGACCTATTTGAACTTCCGTATCTACACCAAATTACCTTTATTTTGAGTCGCTACGAAGAAGTAGATATCTGGTTCGCGCCACTACCAGACGAGGATTATGGACGCGGCACACAGAGTTGGCGAATCGTTGAACTGACCGGTACAACCTTTACCTCATATCTTTCGGGTACACTGCTGATTATGCCGATTTTGCTCGTCAGTGGCATCGTGGTCCTCCACTTTATCTGGAAGATCGCGCCCATTCCCAGCGCACAGTACCCATTCGCCCAGATGATGTGGCCCATTTGGGCTACTGACGAATGTCTCATGAAAACATCACTCCGAGACGGAAGTAGTGAAATGCTCCAAGCCATTCGCGGCGACTATGTTGCCGCTGGGTTCACTTCAAGCCTTGCAATCTACGGTATGCTATGGATCTTCAAACTGCCTTCAATGTGGTACTACGGTATCGTGGGCGGTATTGGCGCAGACCCAGGAAGTATGGTTGCACGGCTACTCGGCGCAGTTATCGGGCGGTTTTACATGATTAAGCGATTCGGGATGCGGCGCTGGTATATGTTTAATCCCGTACTTGCAGCAGGATTCGCCTGCGGGGTCGGACTCATCGGCATGGGAACTGTCGCAATTGCCCTTGTTTCCAAAGCCGTCATTGTTAAACCGTTTTAGCAATGACCAGTTATTAGGACGTTTACTTCGTTCGCTTTCAGTGATCAGTTAAGGCTTGTGGTAGTTACGTGTATTCTGAACATCACAAATTGTTTTCATTGACAACTGATAACTGACAACTGACAACTCTAAAAAAAATGGACTGGACTGTTTTTGGCTGGGCAGGTATACAACTCGAAATTCCGACAACCTGGGAACTCAGCGGACTCAGCGGAGATCAGAAAACAGGTTATCTGCGACTCGACGATGCAGACATGCCGCGTCTTGAACTCAAATGGGCACCCACTCGACGCAAGAAGCCTGATCTGCATGCAACGCTTGACGAATATTTCAAGCTCATCCGTAAAACCTACAAGAAAGGTGCTGAACTCTCTTTTCGACGGAACGTTAACCTCATCAAAGACCCTGAGTTTTCTGAGGGGCGTACTGTCCTCGGTTTCAGTTGGAAAGGCAGTATCCGTGCCAATGGACTGATTTTCCATGTCGGAAATCGGATTACGATTGTACAGGTAATGGGACGGCTCAAAGAGAACTGGCGGCCCACAGTCCTCCGTATTTTTCAGTCAATTGTGGATAATGGGAATGCTCCACAGACCCTCTGGAGCGCTTACGGATTGAAGTTGGGTGTTCCCAGAGAATACAAATTAGAACGCCAGAAACTGCTAAGCGGTTATCTACTGTTTGCCTTCGTTGCGAGAAAAGAACGCTTTCAAAGTGTGACAAAACTCGCTAAATTGGCAAGTAACCGTCTACGGAATAATGGCACCATTGAAGTCAAGAAGCCTTCCCTACCGCCTGACCGAGGCAGCCTCAGCGTCGAACGGTACGGACCAGCAGAGGTAATGTTAGGGGATTACAAGGACACACCAAACCCGCTTGAGACATGGTTTCGCGCCAAATACGCAAAAGCGATTCGCGGCTATGGGTTTGAAGTAACGTCACGCACAGATGCCGAAGACGAACACCTCACGCTGATTGGACAACAGACGCGGCTCTACGATGGCATACCACTCACACCGGTGTTGGCACTTGACAAACTATCCAAACGGACAACGCTCGTATTTCACCTATGGCGATGCAATCATTCTAACCGTATCTACGTTATTCAGTCTATCAGTAGTATGAATGCACAACCGACCGTCCAAAAGGTCGCCGAAAGCATCAAATGCCATTGATAGTTATCAGTCGCAGGCTTTGCCTGCTTTTAGCACTCGGGTCGCTCCGCTTTCAGCAATCAGTACAGAGATTTTCTGCGAAAATAGAGTTCTCTTGTCTGCTTGCTGACCGCTGAGAGGTGGCGAAGCCATCGCCCTGACCGCTGACAACCAATAAAATGATCAACAGACTCCTTTACGCTCTCAAACTTAAAAAACGTCCTGATGTAGACCGCACACAGGTCATGAAATCATTCCCAGTTCGAAACCAGTTGATTACCTGGGAGATAGACGACAAAGGTGAAGCGTCGCTTGTCATCCCCCAGAAAGACAAACTCTGGGTACGACTCGCAAGTAAATTCTTTATGCTCCCTAATAAAAGAGTAATTGTCTTAGATTCTATCGGGACTTATGTCTGGCAGATGTGCGATGGCAAACATACCATCTCACAGATTGTTAAGGGGGTCCAAAACCAGTACCAACTGACTCGAAAAGAGGCAGAAACATCGCTTTTTACATTTATGCAGCAGCTTGGGAAACGGAACTTCATAGGGTTCGCCATCCCTGACGCCCCACGGGATGCCACACGCGCATCCGGTGTTGATTCGAACACACTAGCAACGCCAGAACCCGAATCTGAAAAACAGAGCCTTTTTGGATTCCTACAGAAACGGTAGTTGAAAAGACAGATAGAAAGCAAAACGTTATTAGAGGAACAGTTGTCAGTTATCGATTATCGTACAGTTAAAAGAGGTTTCACTTAACTGAAAATTGAATATCGATAACCAATAAGGAGAAAAAATGAACATACCAACAGAAATAGGCGATGTTGGCGCAATTCTCGCCGAAACACCCGAAAAGTTCCAGCGCGTCCTGCCAAAAGAAAACACAGTACGCGTGCGGAACCTCATTAAACGCTATGAGATGGGAACGCAGACGGTTGATGCACTTCGCGGCGTTAATTTTCAAATCCAGCGCGGCGAATACATCTCAATTATGGGTCCTTCTGGCTCCGGAAAATCAACGCTCTTCAATATGATTGGCGGACTCGACAAACCCACTGAAGGCAGAGTCTACATCGATGAAGTAGACATCGCTCAACTTGATGCGTACGAACTCGCATGGCTTCGCTGCCGAAAAATCGGTTATATCTTTCAGGCGTTTAACCTCATCCCCGTTATGACAGCACTCGAAAACGTCTCACTCCCGATGATTTTCGCCGGTATGAGTGCCGACGACAGCAGAGAAAAGGGGGTCAGCCTACTTTCACTTGTCGGGCTCGGTGACCGTGTGCAACACAAGCCGTTAGAACTTTCTGGTGGACAACAACAGCGTGTTGCAATCGCACGTTCTCTCGCGAACGATCCAGCGATCGTTCTCGCTGACGAACCGACGGGAAACCTCGATACCAAAACTGGGTTAGAAATTATCGCCCTGCTCCGGCGACTCAATGCTGAAAACGGCGTGACCATTATCACCGCAACGCACGATCATAAGATGTTAGATGTTTCCGACCGGATCTTCCACATGGCAGACGGCAAAGTGGACAAAATCGAATCTCGCGATGAGATTGACCTCCACGTCGGTAAATTAGACGGCGAAGAAGTGGGATAAATAGCTATAGGTTCGCCTGCTGCGCAGACTTTCAGTTGTCAGTCGTTAGTTAAGAGCCTTTGGTGGAACAATTTACTATTTTCTCGAGTACTTCAAGTTCCTGTGAATTGTTACAAGGAAATCTCTTCACCGACAACCGAAAGGATTGCGTCAGCAATTCGTACCAATAACTGACAACCCTTAAAAAATGAATATCTATAAACGCCTCGGCATCCGCACAGTGATCAACGGTAACGCGACGCTCACGCGACTCGGCGGTTCTATTATGCCGTCCGAAGTCGTTGAGGCGATGGTTGACGCATCGAAACACTTCGTAGACATCATCGAACTGCAAAAACGGGTCGGTGAAGAAATTGCGAAACTCACGCATAATGAGGCGGCGTATGTCTCTTGCGGTGCCGCCGCTGCCCTAACACTCAGCACCGCTGCTTGCATCACTGGACTCGATGCTACCAAACGTGAAAAGTTACCCCATCTCGACGACTTAATGAAAAGCGAAGTCATTGTGCATCGGCACGGTCGCGTCGGATATGATTTTGCTGTTCGACAGGTAGGTGTTACATTCGTAGAGATAGGCGACGAAAACGGCACGACCTCTGACGAACTCGAAAGTGCCATCACCGAGAAAACTGCTGCAATTTTCTACTTCGCCAACCCAAGCAGGGAACACCTCTGGGTCCCCTACGAAAAAGCCATTTCCATTGCCCAAAAGCACGGTGTTCCGTTCATTGTTGACGCCGCCGCGCAGCTCCCACCCCCAGAAAATCTATGGCATTTCACGCAGATGGGCGCTGATTTGGCGCTCTTTAGCGGCGGAAAAGGGTTACACGGTCCCCAGAGCAGCGGGTTAATCGTCGGAAAGCAATCGCTAATTGAAGCGATTGCTTTCAATGGACCACCGCATCCGTTTATCGGTAGGGGAATGAAGGTAGGGAAAGAAGAGCTGGTAGGGCTTCTTGCAGCGGTGGAATGGTATCTGAATCAGGATCACAGTGAAGTTCAACAATCCTACGAAGATCAGGTTACTTATTACGCTGAGGTCTTCAAGGATACCCAAGGCGTTACAGTGCACCGCAGTTTTCCATCTGAAGCCGGGCAACCGATGCCACGTACCGAAATCCGATTTGATCCAGAACAACTCAACATCACACGAGACGAAATCCTCCAGCAGTTGCAAACAGGCGATCCCGCCATTGACATCGCAGGCGCAGGCGAAAATGGCGTAGTTATCAATGGACAAACCCTAATGCCGGGAGAAGTAGAAATTATCGCCCAAAGACTAAAAGCAATTCTGTTTGGGAAATCACCTTAAGAGCAATGTATTCTTTGCCAATAAAAACCTAAGGCTGCAACAACGGCGCAGGCGACTCTGAAGAAAGGCACGTATAAACATAACCCCCGTTATTTTATCGCAAGGAATAATTAAAAAAATGAAACTTAACAACGGTATCCGTCTGACATGGCTCGGACATTCCACTTTCAAAATCGAAGCAGACGGGCAAACGCTCCTTATAGACCCGTGGGTAACCCATAACCCAGTGTGCCCTGACGAACTCAAGACCTTTGACAACCTTGATGTTATCCTCATAACACACGGACACGCCGATCATATCAGTGATGCCGTGCCGCTTGCCAAAACATATACACCCACAATCGTGTCCATTGTCGAAATCGCAGGATGGCTCGGTAAACAGGGCGTCGAAAACACGATTGGGATGAACAAGGGTGGTACAGTCACAGTAGGAAATATAAAGGCAACAATGGTTTCAGCAAACCACAGTAGCAGTTTCACAGAAGAAAACGGCACGACTGTCTATCTGGGGGAACCCGCAGGCTACGTGATTGAATTTGGGAACGGCTATAAAATTTACCACGCTGGAGATACCAACGTCTTTGGTGACATGCGCATCATCGGCGATATCTACCAACCCGACTTAGCACTACTTCCCATCGGCGACCATTTTACAATGGGACCGCGCGAAGCCGCTTACGCTGCACAATTGCTCAACGTGCCAGCGATTCTGCCTATCCACTACGGAACCTTCCCGTTGCTAACAGGAACACCTGAAGAACTCCGAGAATTGACCGCATCTCAGGACGTAGAAATTATTGCGTTAGAAGTCGGGGAAACATTAGACTAAACTGTTTACAGGGTGGATTTCTCAAGCACTTTCCGGTAGGGACCTTCTAATCCAAAGGCGTTGACAGTTCTTAGCAGCTCCTGCGGGTTACCTGTATCGTAACGGCTCCCAGCGACCTGATAACCGTACATGCCTTCCTGTTTTATCATCTCTGTCATTGCATCTCGCAGTTGAATCTCACCGTGCGTCAGGACTTGGTGCTTGTAGTTATAATCCAGAATATCGAAGAGAAGTGGACTGAGAAGGTCTATGCCGAAGTTACAGAGATATTGCCGTTCTGGGATACCTTCGGCGCGAAGGTGTTTCTGTGCGTATTCGATTGCCGGTTTTTCGGAAATCTGTGTTAACGTATAGAGCCGTGGAGATTCAACAGAAGGGTTCCCGTGAACAACACCGTTGAGCGAGAGTTCGTTCTCATGGCAGAGATCAAGACTCGTGACTGACCGTCCAACCTTCACATAGACCTCTGCGAGTTGTCTGGTACAAGAGTCACCTGACTCTGAAATATAGAGATGGTCGCCAAGCAGCACGATGACCGGTTCACCCGCGGCGAAATCTCTCGCACAATAGATAGCATGCCCAAATCCTTCCGGCTCCGCCTGAATTGCGAAATGTAACCGCTCGCCTATCTCTTTCAGACGGTCTGCCTGCCCTGCCAACTCCACCTTTTCACGAATAGCAGCAGCAACGTTGCCAGAAAAATAGTCGGCAATCGGCTCAACCTGTTGAGGCTGAGCGACGAGACACACCTCCTCCACGCCTGCCGTTAACGCCTCCTCAATAATCAACTGAATGATCGGCTTTGCGAAACCATCTTGAGCGATAATTGGAAAGAGCGCCTTAGGCACGGCTTTCGTTGCAGGGAAAAGGCGTGTCCCGTATCCAGCAATAGGTATAACTGCCTTCTGAATGGTTTTCAGTTGTCGGTCTTCAGTTTTCAGTTTAAGAGCCATCTGTACCAATTCACTCCTTCCAAGCATTTTCAGTTTAAGAGGGCGCTGGTTCAATAGACGCATCCTTTAACTGACAACCCATAACTGACAACCCATAACCGTTCTTAATTTCTTAAACCCTTGAGGTACCCCCAAGTAGTCGAAAGTTTTCCGGCAGGTTCAACAGGCCAGGTATCGCTTTCGGACTCAAAGTTCTGCTGAACTTCCCCCTCATCAAGAATCCGGTCGTAGATACGGACATTATCAATCATACCCGTTAGGTATCTGCCATCATGTTCACTGCCAATCCGACGCTCCTGCATGTTTTCAGGAGTCGTACCAGCGTTTCCTTCATCCACCAATTCACCATCAACGTAGAGTTTAAGCTCGTTGTCCTTGGTATTGCTGGTGTAAATGATGTGATACCACGTTTCAGCTTCAGCATTCAAACGGATTTTGACACCGTCGTTCTTATGGACCTGGATCTGGTTTCCTTCAAATTTGAAATGGACCTTGCCAGCCGCCCACAGCCACGTTGAAACGATGCCTTGAATAGCCCCGAACTGCCCCTCAAGTGCATAGCACTCAATAGACACGTGGTCAAAGTCCCCCAGATCGGGGATTTTAACGTAGTTGTCGGGTTTCCCTTCAAATTCCATCGCTTCGTTTGTGCCATCCGCCGCGCCTTCGACAAAGTTGAGTTTACCGACGAGTTCTGCATCGTTGCCATTAGGGGAGATATCTTTGACGACCTTTCCATCCAGATCCGCCTCATTGAGCGTATAATGGGCAACGAGTCCATCCGTTACGAAATCTTGTGCATCAGCCGCTGTCACATAGCAAAACATCGTGAGAAGTACAGCGAAGACGCAGGTTGCGCTCATATTCCTTAGAATCATTTGAATTGCTCCTTTTGTAGCATAGACTGTTAGTCTGTGCAAGGTAGCAGGCACGCTCCCAATGGGCATGGCTGCCGCACATCGTGCACAGCATTTGGATTCGCTAAAAACTTTTTCATATATTTTACCCTATAGATTTTGGCTCTGTCAAGTCAATTGCCTATGCGTCTGAAGATACCGGCTCCGCTAATTTATGCTCAAGCGTGAGATTGTCTTCGTAAACAGTCTTGATTAAGTCCTCAATATCGGGTTCCTGAATCGACACATCTACAATTCTGAATTTCTTGAGGATTACACCAATAAGATCCGCCGCGCTAATCTCTTCCGGGGAAAATCGATACTGCACGCGAGCACCTTCCTGATACACAACGTGTGCATTAGGAATACTAACATCTGGATAGGCTTCAGCGTAATCTACACTCAAAAGCCGTTCTGTCGAAAGCATCCGCCGAAGTGTGGTGAGTTCCCCGTCAAAACGGAGACGGGCGTTGTCAATGAGAATAACGCGCCTGCATAATCTCTCGATATCGTCCAAATCGTGTGTTGTTAACACAACCGTGACTTGCCGTTCGGCGTTAATCCGCTGGATAAACTGACGAATCCGTGCTTTTGCAACCACATCCAAACCAATCGTCGGTTCGTCAAGAAATAGCACATCTGGATTGTGGAGTAATGCAGCAGCAATATCCGCCCGCATCCGCTGACCGAGGCTCAATTGACGGACAGGTGTCTGAAAAAAATCACCAAGGTTAAGCAACTCGTCAAACATTTCTACATTCTGGCGGTATTGCGTCTGCGGAATTCGATAGATATGCTGTAGCAACTCAAACGATTCTTGCACCGGTAGATCAAACCATAGATGCGAGCGCTGCCCAAACACGACGCCAATGTGTTTAGCATTCTCTTTCCGCTGTCGATGCGGTATATAACCATTCACAGTCACACTACCCGATGAAGGCACCAAAATACCGGTCAACATCTTGATAGTCGTTGACTTCCCCGCACCGTTTGGACCTAAATATCCCACAATTTCACCGCGGGCAACAGTGAAAGAGACCCGATCCACGGCTTGAACGATCCGGTGTTTGCGAGAAAGAAGATTCACAAAACTCCCGAAAAATCCCTTGCGGTGATGATAAACTTTGAAGGTTTTGCTAAGATTATCAACTTCAATCATATTTTTTAGGGGTTGTCAGTCGTCAGGATCATTAGTTATGAGTCATCGGTTCTGAGTTGTGAGTTAAGAGGTTAACTTAACAATTTACCCCTCCCTGGACCGGAGTACTCCAAGTTTGGGCGATTGCTACAAAGCACTTCTTAACTGACGACCAATAACTGATAACCGATAACTATCTAATGTCCCGTGCTTTGATAACGTAAAACACCCCATCTCCAGAACAGCATAGTGATACCGAGAAAGAGAAAACCTGCGAAAGGCGCTAATATAACACCAATCGGTGAGGCACCCAATGATTCAACTTTTCCCAACAGAAAAAGGGACGGAAAATAGTTAACGCAGGCAAGAGGAACAATAAAGGTGAAGAAATGTCGAAACCACCATCGATAAATAGAAAACGGATAACTTCCCATAAAAACGCCGCCGTTCGTAAAAATATTAATGATCTCAATCGATTGAACAGTCCAGAAACAGCTCGTCGCACCGATGACGAAGAGACCTACAAAAAAGCACGTCCCGCCTATCAACGAAATTAATAGATACCCCACCTTAGTAAACGACCACGACACAGCTAATTGCGCATTGGCAATGAGCAAGACAACCAGTGCTTGCGCTATTCTCCCTAACCGACGGAGTAGAAATTCATGAGAAAAAACTTGATAGAAAGTACCGAGAGGTCGAATGAGTATTGTATCAAAATCACCGCGCAAAATACTCCTTTGAAAGACATCAAACCCCCTGCCAAACATTTCAGCAATAGCAAAACAGATACCAATCATGCCATAGAGAAATCCGACTTCCCACAGACTCCATCCCGCCAACTGCTTGAAACGGTTAAAGAGGAGGGCAATCATAAAAAAATCGATGACGGAGATGCTGGCTTGGGCAAATAGTTCAAAGACAAATGAGAGACGATACTCCATCTGCGAGCGGATACGAAGTTTGACAAAATGGAAGTAGAGTGAAAGATGGTGCATCTTTTCTCCAATACCTACTAACCGCCTTGTATAACCAGCCTCGAAAACCCACGGGTTAAAAGAAGACGTCCCAGTCCAAGAAAAAAGAGGGTCCACGCCATCTGCTTGCTTATAGCAATCCAAGCACTGATACCTGTAATCTTATCCAGATAAATACTAAACGGGACATCAATCAAACCCTCAAACGGTATCCATCGCGCAACATGCGCCAACCATTCGGGCCATAGCGCAATCGGAACTAACATTCCGGAAAATAAGGTAATTATGGCATAAGACATCCCAGAAATTCCCGATGTATCCAGCGTCCAGAACCCGGTGCTAAAAATTGTTATCGTGATCGCAGCACTCATGAAAATAGAGAGTGTCATTGAAATCGCAAACGCCATTAAGACGGTGGGCTGCTGTGGGATCGCCACTTCGAAGAAGAGAATACTGATCAGAAAGGTCGGAAGTCCGCGCATTAATAAGTAATAGTAGGCTCTACCGCATTCATCCGCGAACCAATATGCCTGAAAGTCAACAGGTTTTGTTAATTGGAGAACGACATCGCCGCTTTTAATCGCTGCTGTAACTTCAGAGCGAGTGCCCCAAAACGGCATGAGCATGAAAAAAACCTGACAAAGGACGAAATAGGTAATAATCTCGTCCAGATTGAGAGGTAGTGGACCGGTGCGTGCTGCGTAGAAGGCAGTATAGACAAAAATCTGCACCAGTAGGAAGAAGAAATTGGTAGTTAAACCGGCAAGGTTCGCAACTCGATATTGCATTCGCTTCTGGAACGATTTCGTCGCAAACGCCAGATAGACATGGAATGCCAAATAGAGGGATTTCATCGAGTCGCGATACTTAAATCTGCGATAGGTACAGACCGTCCCTTCTGCGCAGATTCGTAAATACCGTCAAGCATCTGCATCAGCATGATGCCCTGTTCTGCTGAAGAGATAGGCACCTTCTCGTCGACTATACACCCGACGAAGTGCTTTACCTCTTCGTCAAAGCCGTTAATCGACGGTGCATCAAGCGATTTATCCAACTCCTGACCATCTTCTTCTGTGTAAAGTGTAAAGGGACTGAGCGACGCTCCCGCTTTCGTTCCTGCTATTTTAATGTAATTGTCGCCCGGTAGGTTCAGTGCCCACGTTGTTTCAAGGACAATAGTCGCACCGTTTTCAAAACGGATTTGGGCAAACGTTGCATCATCGACATCGTACTTGACATCATCAGGCACCAAATGCTCAAAATGAGAATACGATGTTCCCATAACTTCCACAGGTCTTGGAGAGTTCATTAGCCACCAGACACAATCTAAAGCGTGAACGCCGATATCTATAAGCGCGCCGCCGCCTGAGCGTTCCTTATCGACAAACCAGCCCTCTCTACCCACGGGAACACCGCGCCGCCGAACATAACCGGCTTTGCCAAAGTAAATTTCGCCGAGTTCGCCTTCCCGCACCAACTGTTTGAGCGTTTGGGTGCTTCCATCAAATCGCTGCACGAGTGCATACATTAGCGTCTTATCGTTTTCGGCAGCAGCATCAGCCATCGCTTTTGCTTCCTGAGCACTCCGAGCAGGCGGTTTCTCACACAGCACATGTTTGCCAGCGTTCAACGCATCAATCGAAATAGGGGCGTGCAGGAAATTTGGCAGACAAACGCTAACAGCATCAATATCACCGTTTTCCAACATTTCCAGATGATTGGTATAGACACGTGGTATTTTATACTCCGTCGCGACCTCTTGGGCGTGTCCCTTATCTAAGTCACAAACAGCAATAACCTCTGAACGCGGGTCGGCAATATAGCCTTTGAGATGCTGGATCCCAGGCCAACCGAGTCCGACGATAGCCGCGCCGACTTTCGTTGTCTTATTCGCCACAGCATGTGCTCCTTTACTTAGTGGTTAGTACGTTCCGCTCCGCTCCACTTCTGGTTGTTAGTTAACCCCTGTGGTGACAACGTAAAACTTGCATGACACACTGCTCTTAACTAAAAACCATTAACTAAAAGGATTACGCAGTAATCCGTACCAATAATTGATTGCTACTCATGACGTAGTGCTTCTGTTGGCGTGAGGCTGGCAGCCTTGTTTGCTGGATAGAGTCCAAAAAATACACCGATAAACGCCGAGACGCTAAATGCAATCAAAGCAGCTTCGACAGAGACCACAGCGGGCCAACTCGCCTGCATGAGTCTTGAAATAATCAGACCAGAAACAGAAGCAAGACTACTTCCGATAAAAATACCGATGAGACCACCGCAAACGCTCAAAACAATAGCTTCCATCAAGAATTGGATTAGAATATCGCGACGCCTCGCACCGATGGCTTTACGTAAGCCAATTTCACGGGTCCTTTCTGTCACAGAAACTAACATGATGTTCATGATCCCGATACCACCAACAAACAAGGCAACACTCGCAACACCCCCTAAGAGTATCTGAACAATCCGACTAACGTTCCCTACCTGCTTTATAATCTCCTTAGCCGTGAAAAATTCAAAATACTTTTCATCCCCGTGTTGCTGCCGTATCGCGATTTTGATCTCAGCGACCGCTTGTTCGACCTTCTCATAACTTTCGGCCTGCGCCCATAAGAAAATCCGACCCTTCTGTTGTCCTATAAACCGAATCTCCATCGTGGTGAGCGGGATAATCACTCGATTATCCCACCCCTCACTTGCCATACTATTGCCCTTTTCCTCCATGACTCCGATGATAGTGAACCGCTCTGTACCAATTCTAAGTTCAAGCCCTATTGGATCGTCCCTGCCAAATAGGTCTTTTCGGACCTCAGAACCAATTACACAAATGGGTTCTCTTCGTTCCATGTCGCTCTGTGTAATAAATCTGCCCGATTGAATATACCAGTTATTCACCTCTTCATAGAAGGGGGTAACACCCCAAATCTCAAGCGACTGATTAACGTGCTTGTGTGATACAGTGAGATTCATCTGCGACAGCGCCGTAGCTGCTTTAAGAGAAGGACAGGTTTCAAGGAGAAAACCAAGGTCTTCATATTCAATATACTCCGGATGCTTATTCTCAATATACGAGCCATCCTCCCTACGAAACTCACCTTTCCTAAAACAGACAATCAGACCCGCACCACCAATCCGTTCCAATTCAGCGAGCATGAGGTGCTCTGCACCGCCGCCGACTGAGACAACAGCCACAACCGCTGCGATACCAATGATAATGCCGAGCGTCGTTAGTACAGAGCGCAACTTGTTACGCCGTAGCGCTGCCATGCCAACGGTAACACCTTGTGTAATCTGCATGGTTCCCTAAATTCTTGTAAGAGATATTTATTTTTCAGGCTTCATCGATTCACCACGCAACAAAAACGCACGAATGTCGTAACGCCCCGGGCGTTCGATAGGCAAATCTCCACTCTCAATCATCAAATCCAGTGGGTTCGCATGCGTCCGGAGCGGTAATTGGACGACCTCGTGCATCCGCGCCGATTCATAAATCGCCATGATAATTTCAACAGAAGCACGCCCATGTTTCGCCTCACCGCGGTGTTCTGGACCACCCTCAATCCATTCAACCAGTTCGGCTGCTTGCGCAACGTGCTGATCTCTTCCATCAGACGGACGTTCTTCCCAATCTGTAGCCTTATTGTTGAGGAGACGTACGCGACCCTCCGTTACATCGGCGATACCGTCTGTCCCGTAGACGATGCCGCCCTGATAGTTCGGTCTGCCAATCTCTTGTAGGAGCATACCGATACAGCCGTTTGAAAATCCGACAATCCCAGCACTCCGATCCTCAATCTGAATACCGCGCTCGTAACGCTCCGTTTTTCGTTCAACATTGCCGATAACCCATTGCGGATCTGGGTCACTAAGCACATAGCGCATCATATCAAAGAGGTGTGAACAATCATTCAATAACCCCTGTCCGCCTTGACAGACAACCTGTTGAGGTTCACCGATTGCCCCCTCAGCGATCAGGTTTCGTGCATCTGTCCAAGCAGAATTGAATCGGCGTTGATGCCCAATCACAACTTTCACATCGTTTCGATTCGCGACGATTAGCATCTCATCGCATTCCCCGAGACTCACACCCATCGGTTTCTCGCAGAGTACCGCCTTTGGGCTCCGCGCACACGCCGCGATTGTCATCGGGGCATGGAGCTGATGCCATGTTGCAACACTGACAATATCAAGATTTTCTTTATCCAGCATTTCCCGCGCATCCAAATAGCAATTTTCAGCGGGTACGCCGTAGGTGTCTGCAAACTTGTCAAGCGCTACTTGGACTGGGTCGGCAAGTGCCACAATCTCTGTCCGCTCAAAGCCCTGATAGCCACGAGCATGGGCATTGGCAATACCACCACATCCGATAATTCCAACTCGATATTTAGATGCCATGTTCATACTTCCTATACTTCTGCCACGCACGGATTCAACGAGTGGCGATGAAATTGGGTTGGATTGAATAGCGGATTCACCCCCATTTAATCCAACTTATGACTAATTACCTGTATTTTCACCGAAATGCGAGGAAACAACGACCAAATCAAGAATATTTACCGTGCCATCACCATTTACATCCCCTTTCAGTGATTCCCCAGACTGGCCGAATTGACCGGCGACAAGCACTAAATCCTGAATATTCACAGTGCCATCATCGTTCACATCCCACGGTGTAGGTGGTGGAGGCGGCGGTGGCGTTTCTATAGTGGTCGTCGTTGTGATCTCGGCGGTCATCGTACTATCCGTCCCAGAAGTCGCCGTTACATCAATAGCATAATCACCAGCTTCTGTGAATAAGTCCCCTGCAACCTTGAGTGTAACCTCCACAGAGACACCAGCATCCAGCTCAATCGAGCTGTCACTCAGAGAACCCAGAACGCTGCCTTCAATACCGACCTCTGCTGAGGCTTCAAGTGCTACTGTATCCATCATGTTCCCGGTATTCGTGACCTTAAGGGTATAACTCACACCCGCAACAGCATTTATCGTGGAGAGAGCCATCTCCCCGACAATTTCCAAGGACACACCCGCAACCACAGGAATCGGTGGGATCGATTCCTCTTGTGCTGTGTAAATATAATCGTCTATAGGGTTGAAATTTCCATTGGAAGCGTTTCCAGCAGCATAGAAAGTAACGGGACCTACATCTGTATCAGGGGCAGTCCATTCAAATTCCCAGCTGTTCGCATCGTTCGCACCTGCAGTCCCGGCTGCAGTATGCTTAATATACTGTTTACTGTTTGTTTCCGAAACTTGTGTCTTCGCTGCATCATCTGCAAAGATACCAGCACGTGCGCCATCAGCATCCAGTGCAGTCATCTGAAAACCCCACTTGCTCTGCCCAGCACGCTCCAAATTAACAATAATCGTATACACCTCACCCGGTTCATAGGTCTCGGGGGTTGTTATCATCAGTGACCCACCCGAAATATTCAGGTCGTTCCCAGCATGACAACCCGCAGTCATACAAGTGCCTTCATTCGGAGCACCAGTTTTTTCATCTGGAGGACCGGCAGTAAAACCGAATACGCTATTACTGTTTGCCACAAAAAACAGCAGAAGCAGCCCCCAAATTCTGCTCACACGGGCAGAATTTGTCTTTGCTTTACATTCAGGTAAAATATTTTTTAGATAACTCAAAAAACTTCTCCTTTCGCGTATATATCAAAAAACGCCCCAACACCGACTGCTAATCGGCGTTGATTCGCGGTTAGCTCAACCGGCTGATTGGGGCGTTTTATTTTTTTATTGTCATTAGTTGTCAGTCTCCGGTTGTCGGTAAGAGCGGTTTGTAACAATCCTCCGCTACTTGGAGTACTTCAGAAAGTAATGAATTTGTTACAGAGCCCCTCTTTAACTGAAAACCGACAACCGATAACTGACAGCCATTTACTTCAGGATAACCATCCGTCGGGTTGCAGCAAAATCTGATGTGTGCAACGTATAGAAGTAGATACCACTCGCTACACGTTCGCCTACAGCATTACGACCATCCCAATACGCAGCACTCGAGGGCGTCATATACGAACCTACCGGCTGCCAACCCAAATCCAACGAACGAACCAAACGACCCGATACGTCATATATCTGAATCGATACTTCTGTCCCTTCGCTCAACTCATACGGAATCCACGTCTCAGGATTGAACGGATTCGGGAAGTTCTGGGCCAGAACCGTCTCTTGTGGACGCACATCACCCACCCTCAGATCCACACTCAAGAAGGCGTTGCGAAGATCCGTCGTGGCGACTGTGCGTTGGAACGGACCCGAAACGACACGACCGCGATCGTCGTAGAGGGCGATTTGGAGTTTATCGCCTGCTTCAACGACGCTTTTGCGGTTCAGATCTGCCCAGACGGCGGAGGCGCGTTTCACACCCGTAGTGATATTCTGCGTAGCGATGTTGCCAGTGCGAAGATTCTCAGCGACGAGTGTGTAAGTTCTGCCAGTATCCATGCCTTGGATATCGCTTGTGACGATGAACGCCCAGGCACTTCTGAAGGTAGAGAACGCAGGCGCAGCAGGTGCAACTTCTACGACCACTGGTTCTTCAGCGGCTGCATCAGCGGCGGGCACCTCAGCTGCTTCCTCTTCGGCAGCGGGTTCCTCAGCGACTTCTTCAACGACTTCCTCTTCGACTGCTGGCTCTTCAACAACGGGTTCCGGCTCAGGTTGGTTGTCCCACGCATCACCCGTAAACTTCACCATACCTCCAGCAGGCGTGTTGACGATATAACCTTCACCACCATCAATCGCAAAGCCATCGCCACCATCAGCAACCGTGTAACCAACGAAACTCTGCGTCGCAGCATTGAGCTTAATGACGATGGTCGCACCCAGCATCTCTGCTAACGAGTTCGCCGTGTAAGGCTCGGACGGCATTAACGGAACAGAAACCATATTCAAACCCGGCTCAAGCATCACATCAAAACCAGGAACTATCGGTTCGGGTTCCGGTTCGGGGGGCGCAGGTGCCTCAACAGGCATAATCGACAGCATTGCTACAGGTTCTTCCCACGCAAACGCTTCACTCACATCACCAACCCCTTGAATACCTTCGTGTGCAGCGATAACACCGTCTGCCGTCGGCACGCGTTCATTGCTACCCGCAGGATCCACAGCAGCATCTAAGCCGAGAGGACCCGGAATGTCTGATGCCATCTCTGTGTTATCTTCACTACCAGCGTCATACGCCATCAACTCAAGTTCTGCCGAGACAGGCATGCCATCTTCATCAAAGAGTGGCACGTCAACAGCCGCAATAAAGGCATCGTTGGTTGAAACTAACATTGACCCCATAGAGAGCGAAGCGTTGACCATGTCAGCAGTTACGGTCACAGTCGTAGATTGCCCCGGCATCGTATATCTGCGCGTGCCATCCGCATTCATAGCGATCATGACGCTCGCACCAGCAGCCTCTGCAAGCGTGGCGAGTCCTGAGGTATCTCCACCTTCAGCAAGAGCAACAAGTGCTGGACTTGCGGGTTGCCCGACTTCGGCGATCTTTACGCCTGCGGGGTGTGCTGCGAAGATGGCGGGTGAGAAAGTTTGTCCACTCATACCGTGTTCACCCATCGTCAGATTCGTGAGTGTAATCTCGAACATTTGGCTCGTCGGCATTTCAGGAACAACCTCTTCTGCCGGAGCTTCCTCAGCAGGAACTTCCTCTGTTGGAACTTCTTCAGCAGGAGCTTCCTCGGCAGCTGGTTCTTCAGCAGGAGGTTCCTCGGCAGCTGGTTCTTCAGCACCAGCAACAGTAACCATACCATCTGCAGTCGTAACCTCTAAAGCACTTGCAGTAGCATCAGCCAAGGTAACAGCACTTAGGCTGATAGCAGACGCCTTCGCCTCAAGGACTTCAAATGTTACTGTAGCGAGTGTACCATCGACATCCGCCGCCGCACCCGTCAAAGAAGTTGCCGCGATCGTAACACTATTGTCAGTTGTAACAACCGGCACCGCAAACGCACCCGCGGGTAGATAATCAGCGTTTGCACCAGAAACATAACCGAGCGCAGTTGGATCAAAGTTAACAGTTACTTGATACCCGGCAACATCCGCGCCACCCGCTATATTAATACTCACCATGAGTTCTTCCCCGGCTGCCGGGGATTCTACTTCAGCAGGTTCTACAGAGACGACGGCCTGACCGTAACTCATCGCTGTAAACCCTAAACACATTACAACAGCTAACAAGGAAAAAAGTAATTTCCTGTTAAAAAACTGGTTTCTCATCATAAGGTACTCCTTACAATTCATTTATATTTTGACGTTTTCTCTCTGCCTTTTTGAACAGAGATCAATTCTTCGTTGTTTAAAGGAAATCCATTGTTATAGATAGCGGTTGTCGGTTTCCAAAGTTATCAGTTTTCGATCTTCGGTTAAGAGGTCTCTATGTAACAATTCACTACTTCTTGGACTACTCCAAGTTAGGGCGATTGTTACAAAAACGTCTCTTGACCGATGACTAACAACTAACAACTGACAACCATTAAAAACGTTGTAAAACCAAATTCGGTTCAAATCAGGTAATCTTTCCCAAATAAATTAGGCAAACGTCCCTTTGTTGCTTTAAGTATATCACAGACTTCAAGATAAAACAAGTAAAAAACTGACAAGATAAACCAGAGTTTGTCAGTTCACCTACGAAAGGACTAATCGTTTACACGAGGCGCAAGCGCGTTCCAAACATCTGCCAATTCAGCAACAGTCTTGTAAACCGGATAGATCGCTTCCCACATCGCTTTACGCGATGCAGCAGCGGCATCCGTATCACCTTCGGCGAGAGCCGCCTTGAGTTGTGTTCCCATCTCCTTCTGAATCGCTGTACAAGTTTGGATTAGTTCTTCAAGCAATTGTGATGCATGTATTTGGCGCGCAACGAGTTCCGATATAGACACCTGCATATTCGGTTCGACATCGTAAGCCCGAGAGGAAACAAAATTATGTGGCAACCGCTCGCCATCTTCTGTCCGCGGCGTGTGCGTCGGGTGTATATGTGGTGTAACCGACAGGTACATCGTCATCGGTTCATTACCAAGAACACGCACCGTGTGTGGCTGATCTGCCAAAGCGATACACATCTGTCCCGGTCCCAGTTCTTCCGTTTCGCCATCAATCTCAAACTCAACACGTCCTTCCAGAATCAGGAAAATTTCATGCCCTAAGTCGTGGCTGTGGCGTTGGGCACTCTGTCCAGGCTCCATTCTTAGGAACCGCGAGCGAATTTGTGGGGTCACCAACACATTGCGTATATCCGTCCGGTAATCGTAAACAGGGAATCCCATTGCGTTCCTCCATGCACTTTTGTGCTAAACATAGCATTTTCCCTGAAAAATGTCAAGGCAAATTAGGAGCCTGACACAGATTTCCCTTGACACCCCCTTTAAACATGATAAAATACTGAAAGAATAATATCTCATTTCCTGAATCGGAAGGACAACAAATTATGGATTTAACACGCCAACCGCCACGTCGTCCTACAAACCTCGGTATCGCTGGAATTGTAGGCGCGGCACGGCTGACAGACAAGGCACGCGCACATAACGCAGAGACACTCGGCGAGTATATCTACGGCGAAAATTCTGGCTTGGATCGACAAGTTTTGGAGTTTCTGGGAATTACCGCTGGTGCCTACGCAGAAGCAGCGGATGAACATGACGATGCTGCACTCGGACAGTGGGTACTCGACACAAGCGGAAAGACAGAAGCAGAGATCGCGGAATTTAACGATCATGTTATCAGCCAAAACCCCGATACTGAAGGACACAAACAACGCCTCAAGGAGCGACTCGCTCGCTTTGCACCAGGCAGAACGGATATTACAACAGTGCTCCAATCAATGGAATTGGACGATTGGGGCAGCTTCTGGCAGGTCGATCTCACTGTCGGACCACCACGCAGCGCACGCGCCAAAGATGTAGGTGGCATTTGTGGTGTCGCCCGTATGGCTGATAAAGCGCGTGCCCACCGTGCAGAGAAAATCGGTGAATACGTATACGGTGATGATTCTGGACAAGATATCCGCATTTTGGCATTCCTCGATATTTCAGCTGCGGACTTTCAGGAAGCAGCAGTTAACAACCCAAATAACCTTGAAATTGGGGCGTGGGTACTCGAAAACTCCGGTAAATCACAAGACGAAATCGATGAATTCAACGACACGTTGGTAAACTATGGACCCAACGAAGCAACACGGGAACGGTTTGAAGCGCGATGTCAAGAAGTAGACCCGACCCGCACTGACATCACCACATGGGTACAACTTCAAGATGTGGACGATCAATTGAGTTTTGGTATCGTTGATCTCAACCGCCGCGCGCCACGGAGTCCTTACAGCACAGATGTCTATGGAATGGTACAGCTCGCACGTCTGATTGATAAGGGACGCGCATCTAACAGCAATACGCTGGGAGCATATTTCTATGGTGAAGATTCTGGAATCGACCGGGCAACGCTCGGTTTCTTAGGGGTCTCCGATGCAGAATTCGCTGAGGCATTAAACACATTGTCAACCGATGCAGACGTCGAGGCATGGTTGAAGGCAAATCATCCGAAAAACGAAGTAGATATCGAAGCCTATAACGAACGGATGACTCAGATGGGTCCCACAGATGAACGTTATAAAGCATTCATGGCGAAGATGATTGATAAAATCGCGCCAGAGCGGACAGATATCAATACATGGTTCGCACTGATGGCTCTTGACGATGAGAAGACCTTTGCATTGTAATGAAGTTTAAGAATTTAATTCGGTAATATTTCTTTCCCCCAGGCCCGGTAGGTGCGGTTTCCATATTTTGCCTATATAGGCAAAATATGTCTTTGCTTTACATTCCGCACCGGATACCTTTATCGAATTACCGAAATATTTATTTAACCTTCATAACAAGGCAACAAAAGCGTACAACGCTGCCTGCTTGCTCAGTCTGTGACAGGCGGGCAGCTTCCTTTACTTTAGTATAGCCCAAAGTCGAATTCACGCAACCGAAGAACGATTTTCCATTGATTGTCAGAGAATATCAATAGGACGCGGGCATCGTTGACACCAATCTATGCACAGGATTTAGAACTATGGTAAAAGAACAAGCACTTCCCGCTGCACCTCTGCCTTCTGATACCTTGAACGCTATTTTAGAGGATTTCTATCAAAACGGAGCAACGATTGTCCGAAATGTGCTCTCACGCGAAGAGTGTGAACGTATAGTTGCGCGCGTCAATGAAATCTTCTCGGAACCTTATTTCTTGCAGATGCGTAATGTTAAAGGCTCCCGGCAGGACGGAAAAGCCCCTATCGTTGTGCATCGCCTTTTCGAGTGCGATCTCATGTTCCGCGATCTACTCGTCCGTGAGCCGATTATCAGCATCGCCGAAACTGTACTTGGTGAGCATTGCCACTGCATCGCCCAAGGTTGTATCCTCAACCGAACGGATTTAGGCATCAACCGATTCCATGTTGACGATGGCGTAGAATTCCCCATCACACCCGATATGGATAGACACGATCCGAGACTGCGGATGCCTGTATTCCGTATGTCCGTCCAAATCGCACTAACAGATCAGGATGATGTCAAATACGGTCCATCCCAATTCGTGCCCGGTAGCCACTATTCCGGGCGACAACCCGATGAACCGGAACATCCAACTTTTGATGGCAAAAAACCGGTTTCTCTTCTTATGAAAGCCGGCGACCTCTATTTGCTCAACGGACAAACATGGCACCGTGGCGCGCCAAACCAGACCAATCGTGTCCGCTACCTGTTCCATCAAGTCTATGGACAACGCTTCGTCGCGCAAAGGTTCTGGCCCTATCTAAACTACCGCATGCCTGATTATGTCTTGGAAGGTGCTGATGAACGCCTGCTCCGCGTTCTCGGCAAACATCCCGAAATGGCGTACGGATAGATTCCACCACAGTCTATCAAGAGGGTAGAGACGAAATGATCGCTACAATATTTGATATCGACGGCACCTTGGTCGAAAGTTTCGGTTTCGATGATGCCTATTACATCTCCGCAATAAGAGAGGTCTTGGGTGAAGTTCATATCCATGATAATTGGAGCAAATACGTAAATGTAACCGACACAGGTAGTTTGCGACAAATCATGGAAGAAAACAACATTCAGGAAAAGGGACAAATTAACGAGATCCGCACGAAATTCGGCGAATTGATTAGGCAGTATCTTCAAAATGGTGGCAAATGATGCCCAATAGAAGGAGCTATCCACCTGATTAATAAACTCCTCGCCGCGGGCGGCTATAAAGTTGGATTCGCGACAGGCGGTTGGAGACACACCGCCACAATGAAACTTCAGCACACAGGATTTAATCTGAAGAATACGGTCTTAACCTCCAGTGATGATAGCGATAAGCGCGTAGAGATTATGGAGAAATGCCTATTTGCGTTAGGGAATAACTTCCAACGCGTCGTATATATAGGTGATGCTCAATGGGATATAGAGGCGACTGAAAAACTTGGATGGCACTTCATAGGCGTAGGAGCACGATTAAAGGGAAAATGCGAATTGTGGGTCAAAGACTTTTCAAATTACAACACATTCATGAAAATGCTACATGCTTAAAAAAGGAATTGCGGCGATTACAGATTTGCGATTAATCGATGGATAAAAAGATAATCATCCACTAAAAATCATACTTCCACCTAATCCACTTTTACGAACGAAAAGGCTATACCAATGACAGTCACTGTCGAAATTCCGACGGAAATCAGCGATGGCACAATCGCAATTCGCACCCATCAACCCAAGGACGTTCATCCGTATTTTGAAGCTGCGCGGGAGTCAATTCCAGAAGTATCCCGCCACCTACCGTGGCTCCATCAAGAGTACTCAATCGAAGAAGTGCGGATGTGGATTGAAAAGACAGTCCCTTCTCTCTGGGTCCCACATGATATACTTTGAAAAAGCCACCCAACTGGATCCGGACTCTCGTATCGGTACGAAATCGTTCCGATACTACACGACAAAGGAGATTGCAAGATGTTCATTGCCACCTACAACGCTATCTACGCCCTTGAAGATAACGGGCATAGCAAACCTATCCAAGTCTACAAAGGTACAGACCATCAATGTTTAGATGGAAACGCAATGGTTGCGCTGCCAGAAAGCCAAACCGTAACCGTAGCCTTGTCGGATGGAACATTACTACTTCTGTCAGACGGTGATACGAAACGGATTCCAACAGGTATCAAAGATCCAATTGCTTCGTTGCTCCTTATTCGCGAAAATCCGTTGACACTGCTCATCGGAACAGATGAAGGTGCTTATGTCTATCGCCTCGTTGGAGAAGAGGGACCCGCAGAACGAATCGTCGCGTTTGATGAATTATCGTGTCGAGAAGAATGGTATACACCGTGGGGTGGCCCACCAGCCGTGCGGACGCTTGCCAAAACCCAAGACGGCTTTTGTTACGCAGATATTCATGTCGGAAGTATCATGCGTTCCCATGATGAAGGGATTTCCTGGGAACCCGTCACGCCAGAACTTCATAAAGATGTTCATCAGGTCACTACGTGTCCTGCAGATGACAATCGAGTTTATGCGAACACACAAAACGGCGTTTATGTCAGTGCTGACCGTGGGCACTCTTGGGAGAATCGAATTGAAGGCTTGCCAGTTCGCTACGGAACCACTATTGCTGCACATCCAACAGACCCAGACCTTCTGATCGCCACAGTTCAAAACGGACCAAGAGGCGGTGGGGCATGGCTCTGTCGCTCGGAGAATGGTGGTAGAACGTGGACGCAACTGAACGATCAACTCACAGAATCCATTGATCGGATTAGTACGGGTTGTATTGCGTTCACATCCGATGGAACAGCATGGGCAGCTATTGGAAAGACGCTTTACATCGGTCAGGATCGAGCCACCCGTTGGACTCCGTTTTGGACAGCTCCCGAATACGATGATGTGTATCAGCCACCTTCCGACGATTTTTCCTTGGCCCATCTCCTTGAATACCCCATCCGGACCTTGGCTGTTTAGTATATCACCGTAACAACCGTAAGAGATGTTTTAGCAAAGTTTATATCCACCACGCCTGGAATAAATACAACATGGAAGGAAAATAGAAAAAACCGATTTGATGAACAACTGGGCAACGGTAAGCAACTATATTGCCACCTTTTTATTCTGCATAGTTGCATCATTTGGGTTTACTACTTATATGAACTGTTACACAAAAACAAAGAAGGTTACCCAGCATATTGAGCAAGCACGTTGGGGCTATGAAGCAGAAAACGGACCCAACGTTTGGGGGCAACTCAGCCCAGAATATGGGCTTTGCAGTGCAGGAATACACCAATCACCGATTGACATTGTGAATCCCACACCAGCGAAACTTTCGTCTATTACTTTCAACTACCAGTCAACATCCCTGAATGTCCACAACACTGGCAATACAATCGAAGTAGCGTACTCGAAAGGAAGTTGGATTGAGATTGATGAAACGAAATATCACCTTCTACAATTCCATTTCCACGCGCCCAGTGAACATACGGTGGCAGGAAACCTTTATGACATGGAGATGCACCTCGTTCACGAAAGTGAAAACGGTGTGTTGGCTGTTATCGGAGTCCTAATTAAGAGTGGGAGCATCAACACAGCGTTTACCCCCTTTTGGCACTATTTGCCGTCTGTCTCAGGCGAGTCCGAACAAATCAACGAGGTTATCCTAAACGCTTTCGATTTGTTGCCGAGCACAAAACACACCTATCGCTACAACGGCTCGTTGACAACACCCCCCTGTTCAGAAGGTGTCAAGTGGTTTGTGCTGACGACACCAATTGAGATGTCGCAATCGCAAATCGGAGCGTTTAAAGCGATTTTTTCTGGCAACAACCGACCTGTGCAACCGCTGAATGGACGCGAATTGCTTGTGGATGCCGTACATGAATAAAACCTCCACTTAATCAGCATTCCTAATCCACTATGGGATGCCTTCATCGCAGGTCTGCGCGTATCTGGTACCCCTAAAGATTGGACCTACGACTTCTATCTCCAGCACACGGCTGGTGTTGTGAGCATCACGACGAAGAGGATATTCTAATGACTTATCAACCCCTTGCTGAAGTACGAAAAACGCTCCGTGTAAAATGGTACAGGAGCAAAGTAGACCACACAATCTTACGTAATCTATCAAAACGAAGCGACTTGCAAGGCTGGTTTCAGGCAGGTGGGCATCTCGCCCTCTGGCTATTGACAGGTAGCTTAGTCTACTTTTTTTGGTCGCAAGCGATATGGATCGGATTTTTCATTGCCTTATTTGTACACGGCACAGTCGCCAGCTTCTTCAAAGGGACAGCCAATCACGAATTGGGACACGGGACCGTATTTTCTACCAAGTGGCTGAACAAATTTTTTCTTTACCTATTTAGTCTCATAAGTTGGTGGGATCATTTTGACTACGGCAGTAGCCACACCTATCATCACCGTTACACCTTATATCCCGAAGGCGATCGCGAAAACCTTCTCCCGCTCGAACCAACGTTGGGCTCCTTCTTCGTCCTTCAACTGTTTACCATAAATTTGCTCACGCAACCCGGTCGCACCTTTAGCAAAGGTGGATTGATTGCTGCAGTTATCTGCACCATCCGTAGCGCCTTTGCCAAAGAAGGACCACCAGATATTCCGAGTCAGGAGTGGTTAGCATCATTACATATCGACCAACCCGAAGAACATAAAAATTCAATTTGGTGGTCTCGGATTCTGCTCCTTTTTCACGGTGCCTTGCTTATCGTTTCACTCGCCACGGGCTATTGGGTTTTTCCCCTCATCATCACTGCCAGCGCATTTATTGCAAACTGGGGATCCTACCTCGTTTCTCTGCCCCAACATTGTGGTTTAAAGGAAAATGACCCTGACTTCCGCAAATGCACACGGTCAATCAAACTCAATCCGGTAGCCGAGTTTTTGTACTGGCGTATGAATTGGCACATTGAGCATCACATGTTCGCAGGCGTGCCTTGCTACAATTTGAAAAAATTGCATCATCTCGTTGCCGAAGATATGCCCGAACTGCGGACGCTTTTAGGGGCTTGGCGAGAAATGCGCGAAACTTGGCAACGACAGAAATCCGAACCTGACTACTATTTTGATACGCCGCTTCCGCCAACGGCTAAGCATATACCTACCGAAGCATCCGATATCCTGGAAACCTCCATTGGAGAGTTGGCACCTAAAGGGTTAAAATAAGACATCTATAAAAGATATTGTTCAGTTCAAAAACATCAATCCAAAATTTCTGGGCAAATCCTCAAACGCCGGCACCCCAACTTCTACGATTGGCGAAAGTTTCACGCTGCCACCAGATCCTCCCCACAGCGTTAGCAAAGATGTAATAATTGAATTTTTATTTCTGATTCCAGATTTTGCCGAGAAATTTTCACATTTTTTGCAGATTTTTTTTGAAATTCATAAAAATTGTGAGTATAATTAATGTAATCTGTGCGGTTCCCTGAAAGTTTATCGAGATTTTTTTGACATTCGTAGAAACCGTGGGTATAATTAAAGATAATGAGATTCGTTACCAACTTCTTAACAGCGTAATCTCTAACATAAATCAAGAAACTCCAGGCTAAATACTATCTAATATGATAATGAATCTCAGTATCATATTAGAAAATCTATATTTATGAGAAAACAACTGATATTCCTCGCCGTTTGGGGAATGTGTATTCTGGTAGGAGCGATTTTTAATCGCGACACTGCTACTGCTGAATCAAATCCATTCTCAGTCTCTGGATACGGGATAATTCACTATTCCCACTTCGATTGGGAACTCGACCCAGGTAGGCGTGCTGCTATTGACATAGAACGTTTCGTCATCGCACCTAAATACCGCATCAACGATACCGTCCGGCTCGAATCCGAATTGGAATTTGAACACGGTGGTACCGGCAGCACGATGGAATTTGACAAATTTGAAGAGTTCGGAGAATTTGAGACAGAAATCGAAAAAGGTGGCGAAGTTATCGTCGAAAAACTCGCTGCTGTCTTCTCCTTCCAACCCCCCTTCAACCTCCGCGTTGGACATATCATCGTTCCTGTAGGGCTTGTTGCGAAACGGCATCGACCGCAACACTACTTCACGACAACCCGTCCCGAAGCGGAAGCACATATCATCCCGACAATCTGGCACGAAACCGGCGTTGAAATTTTTGGATCGCTTGGCTCACTGAACTATCAGGCACAAATTATTAACGGATTGGATTCAACCGGTTTCAGTTCACGACACTGGATAGTTCGCGGACACCAACTGCGATTTGAAACAGCCAACGCCGAAGCACCCGCATTCGTCGGACGGCTCGATTATGCGTTTAATGAAAACGCCACCATCGGCATCTCCGGTTACTTCGGAGACACAGCAGCAAACCGACCGAAACCCGATGTGGATTTCGACGCGCACGTCGGGATTGTAAGCCTTCACGGATTTTACGAGATGAATGCTGTGAAAGTCCGAGGACTGTTCCTATGGGGAATGCTCGAAAACGCCGATCTACTGTCTCAAAAAAATCGAACCCTCTCTAACAACCTCAACGTGAAACGTACACCCATAGGTAGTTCAGCTTTAGGTTGGTACATTGAAGCAGGCTACGATATCTTATCATTTTTCAGACAACCCAACAACAGCGTGGAAAATGCTGATCTGACGGATGTGCCTTCAGATAAAACTTTAGATATTTTCGCGCGTTATGACTTTTACGATACGATGGCGAGTGTTGAAGGTATCATTTTCGACAATCCGCGGTGGGAGAGAAACACATGGACCTTTGGTATTAACTACCACATCCATCCAAAGATGGTTTTCAAGAGCCACTACTCACTCCGACGGTTAGCAACGAAGGAAAAAAATAAGGAAAATACCTTTGCATTCGGTTTCGGTTTTCAATATTAACAAAGGGATAAGCATCAGTCCTCAAACTTCGGTATGTAGTTAAAAGAACGTGAATTTGCTAAAAGTCTCCGTAGCGCAAACTGTTAGTTCGCGTACACGACAAAACGCCACACAAACTGACAGTTTGTACCACAACTATTGAACACTGATGACTGATAACTCACAACCAATAACTAATACAAAAATGGAGGTTTCTATGAAACTCTATAAATTTTGGGCACTGTCCTGTTGTTTGTTACTCGCATTCGCCTTTGCTGTCGGGTGTGGGAGCGATGATGAAGCAGATGAACTTGACGATTCGCAAGCCGCAGCTTTTGATGCCAGCACAATGCTCAATGATTTTGCCAATACAGTCGTATTAGCCACATACATCGAACTGGATAACAAGGCAGGCGAACTATTGACAGCCGTCAAGGCACTGGAAGCCGATACCTCACAAGGCAACCTGCAAAAAGCACAAGAGGCGTGGAAAGCCACGCGAACACCGTGGGAACAGAGCGAATCGTTCCTGTTCGGTCCTGTTGATACACAAGGACTCGACCCAGCGTTGGATAGTTGGCCCGTTGACCACGTTAACTTGCAGTCTGTCCTCGACAGTGGCGATACACTAACGGTAGACTTTGTCAGTGGATTGGAAGATACTCAGAAAGGATTTCACACAATCGAGTTTCTGCTGTTCCGCGAAGGCAACCAACGTAAAGCATCGGATATAACCAAGCGTGAACTGGAGTACCTCGTTTCGACAACGGAGAACCTCAAAGAGAGTACCTCCCAACTACGTTTGGCGTGGGCACCGGAAGGTGAAAACTTCAGCAGCGCAGTTGCACAAGCCGGCACGGGAAGTGTTGTCTATACATCGCAGAGTGCAGCCGTACAAGAGATGGTCAACGGCATGATAACCATCGCCGATGAGGTCGCAAACGGTAAAATATCTGACCCTTACAACGAATCCGACACAACCCTTGTTGAATCCCAGTTTAGTTTCAACTCCATCGCGGATTTCCAAAACAACATCCGTGGGATTCAGAACGTCTATGGAAAAGGGCTCAACGGATTCGTGAACGGTCAAGATGCAGCGTTAGACGCTCGTTTCCAGCAAGAGGTGCAGGCAGCGATTGATGCTATTGGCGCAATTCCGGATCCGTTCCGTGATTCGATTACAACGAACCGTGGTGCTGTCCAAGCAGCGATTGATGCCGTAAGCAAAGTGCAACAGACACTCGAACAAGATATACTCACACTCATTACGTCAAGTGATTTTAATTAATGTATATCTCGTAAAAGAGAGTTCACTCTGAAATATGTAAATGCGAAAGGGCTATTTCGTTTTTACGGGGAACAGCCGTTGTGCTGTTCCCTTGCCATATATCTATAGTCCTACTGCGACACGAATAGCAAAAAAGATGAAATATTTTCAGAATTCACTGTACTTAATCCTCTCAGTATCAATTTTGCTGAGTGCTTGTGATTCCGAGTCACCCGTAACAGTAGAATCAACGCCGGTATTTTCGACGAGTGAGTTCTCTGGTGGTGAGACGACTGTCTTCGACGCGTCAAGCCATGCGTTCTCAACTCCTGCCCCTAATCTTTCCCCTGCAGCCTTTGAAAAGCATCTGGAAGGTGATGTCGAATTTGAAGCCAATTTTGTGACAGCCCCTGCGGAAGTAAACCCTGGGTTGGGACCTATCTACAACAACATTTCGTGCATCAACTGTCATGCCCGGGATGGTCGTGGACGACCGCCAAGAATTGACGAGAAATTTGTGTCCATGCTCTTTAGGCTCAGTCTTCCGAAGTCGGCAGATGCGATGGATGGGCAACCTCCTATCCCCGTACCAGGATTCGGTACACAACTCAACAACCGCGCCATTTTCGGAACACCTCCAGAGGGTAAGATTAAAATTGATTATACCGAACAGACGCTGACAACAGCAGACGGTACGCGTGTACATCTCCGCTATCCCAACTACACCCTTACGGAAACCTATCAATCACTACCAGAAAATGTCGAAGTATCGCCACGAGTCGCACCAGCTGTTTTTGGACTCGGTCTGCTGGAAGCAATTCCTGAAGAGACTATCCTTGCTTACGCAGACGAAAACGATGTTGATGGGAACGGCATTTCAGGCAAGCCTAATTATGTGTGGGATGTTGTCAATCAACGTTATGCCCTGGGACGTTTTGGATGGAAAGCAAATCAACCGACACTTATCCAGCAAGTCGCGGCAGCATATCACGACGACATGGGAATAACGACCTCGCTTTTCTCAATTGAAAACTCGGCAGGACAACCCCAACTCACTGGACACAGTGAAGCACCAGAGGTTAGCGACAAGATTTTAGACGTAGTAACGTTTTACGTTCAGACATTGGCAGTACCAGCAAGACGTAACATGGATGATCCACAGGTTAAACACGGTGAACAACTTTTTGCTAAAGCACAATGTGCCAGTTGCCATGTGCCGACACTGAGAACTGGTGTTTTAACCGGTGTCCCTTCAGTTAGCAACCAGACGATTCACCCCTACACGGATATGTTGCTTCACGACATGGGACCCGAATTAGCGGACAATCGTCCCGATTTCCATGCCAGTGGTCGTGAGTGGCGGACACCACCCTTGTGGGGTATCGGTTTAGTGAGAAGGGTTAACGGTCATACCAACTTTCTCCACGATGGTAGAGCACGGGATTTGATGGAAGCAATCCTCTGGCACGGTGGGGAAGCGGAAGCATCTCGCCAAGCCGTTGAACAGATGTCAAAATCAGAACGCGATGCGCTTATTGCGTTCTTAGAGTCTTTGTAAAAAACATACCTTCGCATCAACACCAGTTGGTGCAAGTGTTAACTGAAAACGAGTCTCAACTTCAATATATAACGGTACCAGATTAAGGATTTCAAAAATGAACTTAGTCTCTATTGTACTTAGGACCTTGTTGTTAGTACTGGTCATAGCAACCACTCTCGCCTTGTCCAGTTGTGAAAGCGATCCCATACTCGCGCCGCAATCTGAAGTCGCTGAAGAGGGCGGCAGTTACGGCAACACAAACTTACCCGTTAGCGGAGCTGGAAACACGGGCAATACGGTCAAAGACGAGCAAAACAGTAAAATCGATAGTAATAGGGCCACAATCACGAATCCAAAACGCTTTTGAAAACGCAGGAAACAGAATAAATGAATCAATTTCTCAGGACAGATTGCCAATTTTCAAAAACTTATGCTAAAAAAACAGCCATTGTAATCATATCAGTGCTTCTATTAAGCGCGCCATATCTCTGCCAAGGTTCAACTGAAATTAATGGCAAAGTGATTGATAAAGAAACAGCACAACCGATATTGGGGGCCGTTGTCAAGATTGAATCAGATGGACAGATTTTAGCAGAGACAATAACAGATAAAGATGGTAGTTTTCGCTTCACTCCGGATGCCCAAGGAGAGACGCAGATTCAGGTGAATTCAACCGGGTATAATCGCTACAACGAGATGCTTACGCTTACTCCTAATTCAACACACACTTTAGAGATTTTGTTATCCAGTCAAATCTTCCAACTCGCACCGATAGAAATTATTGGAGAATTATCACGTAAGCACAGAAAACTTACTGGAACAATGAGTATGTTGGAACCAGAAACTGTTGATCTAATAAAACCCGTCGGAACACAAGAATTACTTGAATTAATACCGGGTATCAACGGTTACGCAGATGACGGCTTTGGCAACTCCCGCTTGAGCATCGGCATCCGAGGTCTGAACCCTCGCCGAAGTGCTCGCGTTCTTATATTGGAAGATGGTGTACCGATACAACCCGCCCTTTACATCTATCCAAATGCCTATTACAATCCACCAGCAGACCGGATCGATGCAGTTGAGGTGATTAAAAGCAGTGCCGCACTCCGATACGGGCCCCAAACGATGGGTGGCGTTATCAATTACACAACGCGAAAACCCGACGGGACAAAAGGATTGGCAAATCAAGTAACGGTGGGAAACAATGGGTACTATAGCGCATTCTCAGAATGGCGAGGTATCGGAAATCCCGAAAAGATTGTGTCTGATGTCCAACTTCTCTACAAACACGGAGATGGTTTCAGAGAAAATAACACTTTTGACCAAGCAAATGGCACAGCAAAAACGCTCTTCCAACTGAGTGAGGAGAAGATACTCTACCTCAAACTAAACGGTAATTTTGAAAACTCGAACGCAACGTACACCGGTTTGACAGAGTATTCCTTCAAAACCGATCCGAATTTCAATCCGAAAGTGGATGACAACTTCAAGATTTTACGGACATCACTTGACCTCATTTACACCAACAAAATTTCGACGAATCTTGTAAGCAATACAACAATGTATACAAGCGTCTTCGACCGGCGGTGGTGGCGTGAGGATGATATATTCGTGCGTCCTACAGCACTTGAAACCGGAAATCTGGCACCGGTACCCTATTTCCAAACGGGTGATCTCATCAGAACTGGCAATGGGAAAAGCAACTTTGGTATCCTCCGTACCTTCTATGTAGGTGGAATCGAGCAAAACTATACACTCAACCACGGAATTGCTGGAAATTTAGGGCGCGCCGAAATCGGGGGTAGAATACACTGGGAACGCTTTATTGACGATAAGAAAACTGGGAATGCACCAGATGCTCGCGACGGTGTTTACTACACCGGCATCCCGGATTCCGAAGAAGACCCAGTAAAGATTGTAGGGCAAAGCCATCATTACGAAACAATGGCATTGGCACTTTACGCGAAAGAGCAGATAAATTTTAGAAGGTTGACGCTTACACCCGGACTGCGGTTTGAGGTATTTAAACAGGACCGGGTGGACCGGCTACGCGGCTCGGTACTTGCAGACAAAGTTTCGTCAGTGCTATTGCCGGGAATCGGTGCAAACTACGAACTTGGACAATTCAACCTTTTCGGCGGCATCCACCGAGGATACACAGCTCCCTCCAGTGGAGCACTGAAGATTACTAACTTCGGGCAGAACATTGACACCGGTGGACTTGACCTCAAACCTGAAAAAAGCTGGAACATGGAGGTTGGATTCCGATCATGGGTACCTGGGGTTATCGTAGAAGCCGCTGGATTTATGATTAAAGTTGAAGATTTAGTCGCAGCTGGACGTGGTACAGCCTTCAAAAACTTAGGCAAAGTCGATCTCTCGGGATTAGAGATGGCGACGACATTGGGAGTATCAGAATTCGTGTCGATACTCCCTGACATCAACCTCTCCTACACATACCTCCAGACAAAAATTGTTGACGGCATCGTGAAATCCGCTACGATCGCCGGGAACGTTGATGTAGAACTAAACGGCAATGAATTACCCTACGCGCCGCGCCACACCTTTACGATCGGATTAGCAAAAACAATCGGTGATTTTCTTCGGGTGCGCGCAGATATGCGGTTCGTCGATGAAGTTTTCACCGACTTTGAAAATCTCACACAAACCTTTAATCGCGGAGACACTGGACCTATTCCGAGTTACGCGATTGTCAATGCAAGCATAAACTACAAACTAACCAAACAGTGGCAGATATTTCTTACTGCCAAAAATATTTTCGATCACGTATATATCGGGTCGCGGCTACACTCAAATGCCGGTCAACCCGAAGCCAATCTGAGTTCGGGCATCCTAATCGGACCCAGGCGACAGATATTTATGGGTATCAAACAAGGTTTTTAGGCTCAGCGCATGTTGAAGAAAGGCGTATCAATCGGAGATACCCCCCATTTTTGAAACGGCGCTTATTAACAACTAATAATTTTGAAGATAATGAGTCTCATTATTTTTATTTTAAAGGAGAAACATGAATTACTTAACGAAAAAATTCCAATGGTTAACTGTATTACTCACCATTGCAAGTCTATTTCTATCCGCTTGTGGCAGTGACGAGGAAGAAAACGCTGACTTATTAGAAGAAACCGGCAGTGTTACAATCGCTGTTCCACAAGCGTATGTCTTCGATAGTCGCTTTGTAGAAGGTGAAAGCAGTGTCTCTTACTCAGGACAGGTTGTTCGTAATCTGTTGTTGCAGGATCTGAAATCCCTCACAGACAGTGTAGGAAAAGATGGCGGACATCCTATTACCGTACAGGACATGCTTAAACTCTATGAATACGATGATGCACTCAACCTGAAAACACGGACGAGCACAGGAGCGGTCTCTGCCCTTGAAAGCCAATATTCCTCGCTTTCGACAGGGAAAAATCTTGTAGGTAAGATTTCAGACGAGCCAGTTATAGGTTACAATCGTACGGCAGATGACTTGGTCCGCGAGTGGTTCGAGACTATCGCAGAAAACTCGCAAGACTCAAGTAAACTCGGCACACCAATGGCTTATACCACCGATGACGGTATTGATATGTCGCAGATGGTCAACAAAGTACTTATCGGTGCAGTCCCCTATTACCAAGCAACAGGTGTTTATCTTAACAGCTTGCTTGAACGCGACAATAGTGAAGCAAGAGATGGTACCGACCCATATACCGCAATGGAACACGCATGGGATGAAGCCTTTGGTTACTTTGGTGCTGCTCGCGACTATTTCCGCTATACAGATGCGCAGCTTGCCGGAAGCGTTGATGATTTCACATTCGATTCCAATAGCGATGGCAGCATCGACTTTAAATCGGAATACAACTTCGGGCTCTCCAGAAATGCCGGTAAGCGAGATAAAGGCGGATCAGGTGTGGACTTCACACAACAGATTTTCAGTGCCTTCCTTGCCGGTCGAACAGCGATAACGAATCAAGGCACGGAGGCAGAAATCATCGGGTATCGTCAAACTGCTGCAGAAGGTATGGAAAAAGTGATCGCAGCGACAGTAGTCCACTACATCAACGATACCCTCAGTGATATGGCTGCGTTAGGTACAGCAGAGGAAAACATCGCTAACTTAAATAAACATTGGGCAGAGATGAAGGGATACACCGTCGCACTACAGTACAATCCTTTCCGATTGATTACCAATGGACAATTGGCGGAATTACATGGTATCATGGGAAAAGCACCCATATATGATGAACCTGGTAGCAATGGTTACAAGACACAGGTAGCCAACTACGAACGCGCCAAGGATGTTATGCAAGCAGCATACGGATTTTCCAATACGAACATGGACAACTGGTAGGCATCAATGTAGGTGGGGTTCAAACTGCAAAGATGTCTTTCCACCGGGAGCGTGTCTACAAAGCACGCTATCGGGAAACAATCGGCGCGCTCACAAGGCGCGCCTACCAAATTGCTTAATAAATGACAACAGAATTCAGAGTCTGGAGCATTGTCCTTATCAGCTGCATAGTTTCTCGATTGTTCAGTACTATATACTACATCGAAGACTTAGACAGCCTCCGCTTCGCGCTGAGCATGATAGACTACAATGTTGCCAAGTTGCAACCACATTTTCCAGCATACCCTGTTTTCTGTTTCATCGCCAAACTGCTTTATGCAGTCATCCGTCGTTACGCATTAGCATTTTCGTTACTTGGAGGGCTGTCAACTTTCTTCACAATCTTTTTTACACTAAAGATTGCAAAGATCAATATCACCACACTGTTGGGAAAAATCACCATCTTTGTGGTATTCATGAATCCCTTGCTCTGGTTGATGAGCAACCGCTACATGCCCGATGTAATGGGGGTTGCGTGCCTATTAGCGAGCCTTTACTTCACAACACAAGCGGAAAATGGGAAGCACACATCGTTGGGTTTCCGTAATGCTACTGGCTTTTTTCTTGCTGGCATTTTACTCGGAATCCGACTCTCCTATCTCCCGCTATTGGTACCTGCATTGTTAGTGCGGTTAAAGGGTCCTGGGCGACTGAAATGCATCGTAGCGGGGACTATCGGCATTCTTGTCTGGCTCACTCCACTGCTCTCGATTACGGAATGGAACACACTAATAGCCGCCGCGCAGACACAGAGTCATGGTCATTTTTCAGACTTCGGTGGGACTGTTTCCACGCATCCGCAATTATGGTTCCGTTTGACAAAAGTCTTTGAGAGCATGTGGGCTGATGGATTTGGACTCTATTGGCAAGGTCGGCACTTTATAACCGCCTGTACAGCAATTGCTTTAATTGTAGTTGTTGGAATTGCCAGCTGGCAAACGCTGAAGAAATGGACTGTAGAAGAATCTTCAAGAGACAACATTCTATTTTTCAACACTGTCTTCATTGGGTGTTTCATCTATTTCGCATGGATATTCTTAGCACAAAACGTCATTCATAAAAGCCGACACGTTTTACCGCTGTTGCCTTTTCTGGCATTAGGCATTGCGATCGCGTGCAGTCGAATCATAACATTGCAGGATAAATCTCGATATTTGTTCGCCTGGGGTCCCGTTATCATCTTTTTTCTCAGTTATAGTTACGTCACACTACATACTGTTGTCCAACACACGAAACCAACAGCAATTGCTCAGATACACAAATATATAAGCACCAGACAACGCGAACACGGCGATAAATTGTATATTGTATCCGTGCCGCTGATTAAGTACTACTTGGCTTCCCAAGCAGTAGAAGCAGACTATATACCAATTAAAAACAAGGCGGACCTTGCCCAACTCGATAAATTGGAAACCGGATTTGTTGTTATCGGAAGTCCATTGGCGAATCGGGTCCCTAAAGTCAAAAAGGTGTTCTATCACAACCCGTACGTCAATCGGATGTGGCCCGAATTACCCTTATTTGAGTACTGAATCTGTAGAAACCGATCCTTGAGGCGGAGAACATGATGGAAACCACTGATATTCACATTCTCGGCGGCGGTCCTGCTGGATTGACAACTGGATACTACGCCAAGAAATACGGTCTCCCGAACTTCACCATCTTTGAAGCAGGCGAACACCCGGGTGGAAACTGTCGCACACTCAAAATCAAGGGAGCAGATTGTCGATTTGATACTAAGCAGAGCGACGATTTCCGATTTGATACCGGGGCACACCGTTTCCACGACAAAGATCCCCAAGTTACTGAAGAGGTAAAAAATCTTCTCGGTGATAATTTATTACATGTAACAGCACCCAGTGAAATTTTTTTCCAAGGCAAATTCTACCGATTTCCGCTTTTATTGAGCGACCTGATCCAGAAACTGGAAACGAAGACGCTGCTGAAAATCGCACGGGAGAAACTATATAGCAAAGAAGAAAAACAGGCAGAAAATTTCGCTGAATTCGCTGTTAACCAATACGGCAAGACGTTAGCAGAACACTTTCTGCTGAACTATTCCGAAAAACTATGGGGACAACCAACACACAAACTTTCTACTGCCATTGCAGGAAGCCGACTCAAAGGACTGGATCTGCGAAGTTTTCTCCGTTCAGTTATACTCGGAACACCGCAAAATCCAGACCACTTAGACGGATCGTTCTTTTATCCGAAATACGGTATCGGCATGATTAGCGATAAATTGTGCGAATCCATCGGAGAAAAGCACATCAAGTTGCAACACCGAGTTAATCGATTAATTCACAAGAATGGCAAAATTGAACGCATCATCGTAAGCAAGAGGACAGACATGCTTGGCTTTACTAACGCTCAAAACGACATTGAAATACCCGCGTCTATAGTAATTAACACACTACCACTGACGCTCTCAATGCGCATGTTAGAACCGGCACCGCCACCAGAACTTTGTGCGGTTGCAGACACAATTAAATACCGCCACCTCGTGCTTTGTGTTTTCTGTTTGAATCGAGACGCTTTTTCCTCGAATGCCTCGCTCTACTTTCCAAGTGAAGAATTTCCGTTTACACGTCTGTATGAACCCAAGAACCGAAGCCCGCACATGGCACCTAAGGGACAAACAGCCATCGTGTTAGAACTGCCTTGCTACAGCGATGATGCCCTGTGGAATATGTCAGAGGCAACATTGCAAGCCGAGGTATGGGAAGCACTACGGCAGGTCAAGACACTATTTCCAGAGGAGATTATCCACTATCAAAGCTACAAGCTACCATTTGCCTATCCTGTGCTTGAGGTGGGATTTGAAGAGAAAGTCGCGAGCCTTGTCGCTTACTTTGAGACGTTTGAGAATCTGTATCTGACAGGTAGGAGCTCGCTCTTCCGCTACCTACACCTACACGACCTGTTTAAAGCAGGAAAAGAAGTAATAGAACAGATCACAGATGATTGAGACTATAGAGACAAATCGAAATCTGTCCGCTTGATTGAAAGAAATTATTTTTTTCTTGACTATAAAACCGAAATTTGTATAATTGTAGGGTATATTGTGGGCCATTCCAACCAAAAGGTAAATAAATTTAAGCGAATTTAGCAGGAAACGAAAAAAATTTGACATCCGTTTACGGTGGTGGTATAATATATACGTATTGATACACAGATCACTTGAATAAGCATCTCAATAAAAGATAATGAGTCTCATTATCTTTTATTGAGATGCTTTCAGGTATATCAACTTCCCTTACAGATAAAACTTGAAAATGAGAAATTTGTCATAGGGAACTAAAATCATAGCCATCAAGATATAGCCTGTTCAACAATGGTTGGCGGGGAACAGGATACTCCGCTTTACCATGAATCTTGATAATGAAGTTCATTTTCAATAAGGAGCACATTCATGATAACCGTTGCGAACCGAATCTATGTCGCACCTGAATATCAGGACACATTTGAAGAACGGTTCCAAAACCGGGCTCGTCTCGTTGACGGAATGCCAGGGTTTATCTCAAACCAAGTGCTGCGTCCTGTCAATAATGGTGATCCATACATTGTCTTCACACTTTGGGAATCGCGGAAGGATTTTGAAAACTGGGTAGAGTCTGAGGAATTCCGCAAGGGGCACGCACAATCCGGTACGCTGCCTAAAGAGGCATTCACACAATCGAACAAACTCGAACTTCATGAAGTATTTCTCGATTCCGCTCGACCAGACCTAAAGGAAGAACCAGCAGGTGGTCCTTTTAATGTTCATTAAAACAAAATAATAGCAGAAAAAGCGACGCAAGAAACTGGACATGCTCCCAACTGCCAATTGTTAGCTAATGTCCATGTTTCTAAAGGAAATCAACACGAGTCAATTACAAATTGACAGCGTTTCGCGTACTGCGGACTCTCACGCCCGGTTTACCGGAGCGTTTCGTATCCGATGCCTTTTCTGCCTTAATTTAGAATACGCTATCAGCGTTGCGTCTGTCAAGAGAATTCGGAGGTAACATGCCAAGTCCTACAAATTCAAGATTAGCCGAAAGAACAGTGAAACAGCGTCGACGTTCGCCATATTCCTTTCTGCCTCTTGCATGGAGCAGAGGTGCGTTTCTCAAATGGCTCCGGCGAACACACGCGTGGCTCGGATTATGGGGCGCGACTTTGGGGATTCTGTTCGGCGTCACTGGTATTCTACTCAATCACCGAGGAACACTCAGAATCAACGCTGCCAAAACCGAACAGACGGCGCGGGAACTTCCATTGTGTAATCCGAGACCTGAAAATATTGAGGCGTTCGCAGCGTGGCTGCAAGTAGACCTTGATCTCGATAAAAAATGGAGCCGCGCACGCTCACAGGAGCCCCGAGAAATTAGTTGGGGCGGGAAATCCGTCACACAACCCGAAAGATGGAGTGTTAGTTTCAGCAATCCAAAACGGAGTTATAGCGCAGAATATTGGGTCGGCAACGCCTACACCACCGTCAAACAATTCGATAGGAATATATTCGCCTTTCTCAATCGGTTGCACATGGCAAGCGGAATGGGAGTTGCCTGGATCCTCCTCGCCGATACGATTGCCGGTAGTTTAATTATCCTCGCCATTAGTGGCATACTGCTCTGGACGCGTTTACACGGACCACGGTTGCTTGCAGCGGGACTTGTCTTTGGGTCCCTAACGCTTGCCATCATCTTCGTTTGGCAAACCTTCTAACGAATTCAAGAGGAAAAATTATGCCCTCAAACAGAATAATTGATTTTCCCAAGGCAAATCTCACTTTCAAGTGGTTTTTACAGATACTGCCAAACCTTGTATTGGGACTGTTTGCACTCGCATTACTGAGTTCAGCAGAGAATACAGACGATACACCTGAAACCGTCCGTCCGGTGGAATTAGACCCTGTCGTGGTAACGGCGACAAAGACCCCCCAACGCCTGAAAGATACACCCGTTATCACAAATCTCATTACACGCTCGGAGATTGAAGCAACCGGAGCAGAAAATATCGGAGAAATCTTAGAACACACAGCAGGCATTATTATCCACCGCGATGGACACGGCGACGGTGTGCAGCTCCAAGGGCTTGACTCCGAATACGTGCTAATTCTCGTGGACGGTGAACCACAGGTCGGACGCATCGCTGGCAAACTCGATATGGCACGGCTTGCCGTTGAAAACGTTGAGAGGATAGAAATCGTCAAAGGTGCCACCGCCTCGCTCTTTGGCAATGCCGCACTCGGTGGGGTTATCAATATTATCACTCGCAAAGCAACCTCACCCTTTTCAGTACAGGTCTCTCAAAATTTTGAGCAAAACAGCACACTTGACAGCCGAGGTACGGTCGAATTGCAACGCGACAAACTCAATGCTCTTCTAACGCTCAGTCGTAACCGCCGAAGTTCTATTGATTTAGACACGTCTGATCTCACAACCACCATCAACGGCTATGCCAATGTGACAGGTTCCGCACGGACTGAATATCAACTCACACCAGCGACAAACCTTGTGATTTCTGGACAATACTTCACACAGGACCAAGAAGGCATAAGCGAAAATGGGCCCATCGCTTTTGACCGACTCGGCGATATCGAGAACTTTATTGGAAGCGTGGGAATAGAGCATAAATTCGGTGAGCCCACGCGAGGTAAGCCAGCAACTCTACTGACCGGCAAACTCTATGCAACCCGATACGACGATGAATCAACTGTTATCAACAGAAAAACAAATGAAATAAGCTCTGGAAACCTCAATATCCAAGACATGCTCAAGGGTGAAGTTCAATTTGATACAACCCTCTGGGAAAAACATCAACTGATTTTGGGCAGCGAGGTTATCCTTGAGAACCTCCAATCTCAACGGATCACAGGCGGTGAACGAGATATTTTCACGAATTCTCTCTTTATCCAAGACGAATTCCGTCCCATTTCTGCGTTCGCACTCGTCATTGGCGGACGCTTAGACAACCATTCCGAATTCGGCAGCCATTTTAGTCCAAAATTGAGTTCACTATATCGGGTGACAGACGATTTACGGGTTCGCACCTCGTATGGGCAAGGGTTTCGTGCACCAGATTTCAAAAACCTCTATCTCGACTTCACAAACGTGACATCTGGCTATCAAGTCTTAGGCAACCCAAATCTTCAACCTGAATCCTCACACAGCTGGAACCTCGGCGTGGAATACCAGGTATTAGATGGCCTCCTTGGGAGAATCCACATTTACCGGAATGATTTGCAGAATCTGATTGAAGCGGAGCGCATCGGGCAAAGCACTGCAGGTGGAAGCAAGTTTGAATACCAAAACATCAGTGAAGCTTACACAGAAGGATTCGATGCTGAAGCCCAAGTTGATATAGATACTGGTTCAATAGGCGGATTCACTTCAACTATTGGATATGCTTACCTTCGCGGCGCGGACAAAGAGACCGGACTCCAACTACTAAACCGCTCTACGCATAACGGGACGCTCAAACTCGCATATCTACATTCCAACAGCGGTTTTCAGGCTGACCTTCGCGGACGATATGCCAGTTCTTGGGGATTCTTTGATGATGGTGACAAAGTGCTCGAACCCGAAGAATTAGCACCAAGTTATTGGGTCTGGAATATTCGCGTTTCAAAGACACTCTTTAAAATATTCAAAGCCTCAATCGGATGTAACAATATTTTTGACTTCAAAATTCCCACATTTTATACGTTTACGGGCCGCTCATTTTACGGCGGTATATCCTTAACCTATTAATACCTTATTTCATTATAACAGAAAGGATACGAAAAGCATGACACAGCTCATGTTTCACACAACTTCACTCTTGGCTATCACCGTCAGCATCGTTGTTCTTACAGCGTCTGCTGAACTCCATCAAAACACGCTCACGGTTGATGCGACCGATCGTGAGAATTGGGCTTATGTCAACCTTACTAAAGGCGAAACAGTTGATATAGCCGATCCGGCAACCTCAATGGCGTGGGACCTCGGTTTTAAACGAACGGCGGTCATCGCCAATGGGGGCATCAGCGGTCCTGGGAAAACCGGGGCATTGGTTTTGAAGGACATCTCTTTTGAAGATGTCCTCGAAGCCCCAGAAGGCGACTATGTGTCAGACACCGACCAGATTGCGACATTCGCGCGAGGCACCGGTTGGTATACCTATACTGGACCGCCAAATCACTGGGTTTTGCCAAACCCGATAGTTTATGCTTTGCGAATTGCCGTCAATCCAAAGGCACAGCCTCCAAGTCCATATTACTACGCGAAAGTCCGTTTTATCGGTTACTACGAGAATAACGAAACCAAAGAAGGATCGGGAAACATTACCATAGAATACGCCTTGCAAGACGATGGCACCCGCTCCTTTATCGAGTCTGTCTCCACAAGCGTTGATACACAACGAAAGTTAACAACAACGTGGGCAGCGATTAAGTCTAACTAATAGGCACGCACCCCGTGCCATAAGGAGATTAGAAATGGGATACAAAGCAGAATTTTTATCACAAGATCAAGTATGCGCCATCTACCAATGTCTTGATGGTCATATTCACCTGAAATACCGGACCTTAGATATAACTATGGATGCCTGTGATTTCCATCAGGTCGCCGGAGTTTTTGTCGAAGCATTGCGTGTTTTACAGAAGGGTGAAGATCCAGTAAACGAGGAAATCGACTTACAAAAAATGAATACACTTGTGAAAGTTTAAACCAGCGTGTAGGGAAACTACTGAGGTTTCAATTGGGCTTTAATAGCCCAATTTCCCTACATCGTTTTAATCCTGCGCAAAACCGGGGTAGGAACTTCAACTCACTTGTGCTGTTTACTAATAGGAGAACTATCATGAAAAAAACAAAAGATTTTGTCAATCGACACACCTTAGAGCACAGCTTGCAAGCTCATATTGCGAAGACCTTTTTTGTGTTAACATTTGGCGTTGTCGTCCTTTTTAGTTCCAGTTGCGATACCGTTGACGACGAAAATCTTAACCAGCTGCTTCAGGCAGAGGAAACCACCGAGGCAACGTCATCCACAGCGACTGTAACTGATGCCCAAGTCCCAGTTGACAAACCCATAGGCCCAGAGGTTATGACGTTCACAATCGACGCAACAAATAGAGAAGCGTGGGCGTACTTCTCTTTCGCGACTGGCGACGTTGTTGAAGTTGCAGATGCCGTAAATTCGGAAGCATGGGACATTGGGTTCCAACGGACGCAAGTCAAACTTAATGGTGGCATCAGCGGTCCAGGAATGGGCAGCGTCGTCATGCTCACTGAAACAACTTTTGAAGCCGTAACAGTAGCACCAGCAGACGGCTATCTCGCTGATACAGAAGACACACTTGGGATCGTCCCGCAAAGCGAGAAAGGTTGGTACATCTACACGGGTCCGCCGGCACACTGGATTCTCCCTTTAGAAGATCGAGTGTTTGTCGTGAAAGCCGCAGATGGAACGTTTGCCAAACTTCGCTTTGTTGGCTATTACAAAGATAACGAAAACAAGAAGGATAGTGGTTTCGTAACGTTTGAATATGTCCATCAACCGGACGGCAGCCCTAATTTCTAAACAACGCACAATATAAAACTTGTATCTGTTTCTGGTTTAAATATTCGATTTTCACAACCACAACTGTGATAGGCAGATTCCAGAGTTAGTATTGTATTTCTCTTTTGACAAACTTAAGGAAAAGTTGCCAGCGACCCAGTGGTAAAGAACTTTATACTGAACAACTGGACACCGAGTCCATGAATGTTGGGCATGGAAATACCGTACATCATAAACTCCTTAAACCTAAACGGGTACCATGCCCAACTACTCATTTCAATATGGAGAAAAAAATGGATTTTTGGCACAGCTTGCAAGCCAAAACTTGCTATAAAAAAGTTCGCGCAATCTTACTCAAAGCATGGATATTAAGTGTCTCGCTCTTCATCCTGTTCAGCATTCTACTCTGCATCGCTGTCGCAGATTCAATTGAGGTAACAGATGCAGACGGCAATACCGTCCTCATCACATCATCAGAACGTATTGTGAGCCTTAACGGCAGCACCACCGAAATCTTGTTTGCCTTAGAGGTCGGCGACAACGTAGTCGGCTGCGATGCTTCATCAACATACCCAAAAGGTGTGAGAGAGAAGTTACCAAGCGTCGGCTATCAGTATGGACTCAACGCCGAAGGGATTCTCTCCCTGAATCCAACACTGGTAATTGGACGCATCGATGTGAGACCACCACAGGTCGTGCAACAACTCCGTATGGCAGGCGTAACCGTTTTACTGCTTGAGGAGCCGCGCAGCTTTGAGACAGCCAAGCAACGCTTACGAACAATCGGTAAAGCAGTGGGAAGCGAGGAAAAGGTTGAGAAACTAATAGAAGCCTTAGACGCTGATATTAAAAAACTGGAAATCAAACTCGCTTCGCGAAAGGAACAGTCGAAACAGAAAACACTATTCCTCTACTTACGAGGCACACAAACCACTTTGGTGTTAGGAACGGACACAGCACCAGGAGCAATGTTTGATATTATTGGGGCTGAAAATGCAGCAGCAAACATCAAAGGCAGCAAACCGATGACAGCGGAAGCAGTGATTGCTGCACAACCAGATGTCTATGTCCTATTTCCCACAAGTCTGAAATCTGTTGGTGGTGTTGACGGATTGCTTAAGTTGCCGGGTTTAGCACACACACCAGCAGGACAGAATAGACGCGTCGTAACATTAGATGGACAATATTTATCTGGATTCGGTCCCCGCTGTGGGCGCGCTGCGCTCGATCTGTTCCGAGGCATTTACGAAACCAAAGGGTATTTCGCTGCCACAGGTGAATAGCCGTTTTACTGTTTTCCTGCTATTACAAAAAATGCAGAAACGAACAAAGATTCTGTTAATTCTCATCAGCCTACTCCCAGTATCAATGTGCGTCGCGGCGGGGGTAGGGGCATATCAAATTTTACCGTGGCGCATCCCTGAGATTTTATTTTTCCGAGAAAATGGTTTCGCAGTCCTGGTCCACGTCCGGTTCCCACGCGTCATTCTATCCGCCGTTGTTGGTGCAATGTTAGCAATATCGGGTGCCACACTCCAAGGCATTTTTCGCAATCCACTGGCAGATCCAGGATTAATCGGTGTCACAGCCGGTGCGGGGTTAGGTGCAACACTCTGGATCGTACTTGTCGGTGGCGGTGCGTTAGGTGTGTGGGGGCTACCTATTGCCGCTTTTATATGTGGGATGTTTGTGACGATCTGCGTATGGAAAATTGCGGAAGGAGAGGGAAAAGTTCAAACGCTAACGTTATTACTCGCAGGTATCGCCCTCAACAGTTTCGCCGGCGCAGGTATCGGATTAATGACCTTTCTTGCTGACGAAGAGGAACTACGCAGTCTAACCTTTTGGCTGCTTGGCGGTTTCGGCGGTTCAACATGGCCCGTTGTGTTTATCGCCCTGCCGATTGCAATTATAGGATTGTTTGTGTTGTCACGACAGGCAGCGGCACTGAATGCAATGAGTTTGGGAGAATCTGAAGCGTATCATCTCGGCGTTTCAACAGATACCTTGAAACAGTGGTCGGTTTTTGGTGTTGCGCTAACGGTAGGTGCTGCAGTCTCAGCAGCAGGTGGTATCGGTTTTGTCGGACTCGTCGTGCCGCATCTCTTAAGACTCTTAGGCGGGGCAGATCATCGGTATGTACTCCCCGGTTCAGCAGTAGGAGGCGCGATACTGCTCGTCTCAGCAGACCTATTTTCACGAACCGTCGTTGCACCTGCAGAATTGCCCGTTGGCATCGTCACAGCACTGATCGGTGGTCCATTCTTCCTCTGGCTACTACTCAGATTTAAACGCGAAGTCTTTCTATAGGAAGTAAACACAATGATTGAATTGGAACAGGTTGGTTATCGCATCGGTAAGAATTGGTTAGTTCGAGACATCAACATCGCAATTGAAAGGGGAATGTTATGGGGTTTCGTCGGTCCCAACGGGGCAGGGAAATCGACCCTTCTGCGGCTAATTTCTGGAGAACTTATACCAACAACTGGTGAAATTCGGCTCTTTGACAAACCTATTCATAACTACGAACCAAAAGAATTAGCACGCCTCCGAGCCTATCTCCAACAAAAACGAGATATAAACTTCCCGTTTACCAGTTTGGAGGTTGTGCTGTTTGGTCGACATCCGTACCTCAACGGCACAAAAGAAACTACCAGTGATCTTTTAATTGCCAAACAGGCACTACAGCAAGTCAAAGCTGATATATTTGAAGAGCGACTCTATCCAACACTATCGGGTGGCGAAGCGAGTCGCGTCGATTTTGCTCGAATTCTTACGCAAGTCCCAGGACTGTTTTTGCTCGACGAACCCACCAACCATCTAGACCCAAAGCACCAAATCCAGATACTCAACTTGTGCAAAACAATTTGTGGTCAAGGCAAAACCGTTATCACAGCAATCCACGATCTGAATCTCGCTTCAATGTATGCTGATCAACTGTTGCTATTGAAAGATGGAATCTCTATCGCGTGCGGTCCTCCCAAAGTCGTCCTAACTTTGGAGCTCCTATCAAAGACCTACGGCATCCCATTTGAGGTGCTACCACATCCCAACGGCTACCCGTGGGTGACACCGATCCCGAATACCTTGTAGAAGTTTTATCACATTTCTGAAACAAAAACGGTTGAACTTCGTCTTAAGTTATGGTAAACTAATTGGGCAAGTTAACAGTTTAATTAAAATATAATTAGAGAAGTCATATTGAGTAAAACATAAGGATGTGGTAAAATAGTGGAATCAGAGCAG
>JAPPNJ010000188.1 GCA_028818705.1 Candidatus Poribacteria bacterium | reverse complement strand
CCACAGACGGATGGTGCCGTCTCTACTACTGGTTGCCAGCGTTTGTCCATCCGGACTGAGTGATACAAGCGAAATTTGCTCATGCCCCGCAAACCCGAGGAGGTATTCGCCGGTACGTGTGTTCCACAGACGGATGGTGCCGTCTCTACTACTGGTTGCCAGCGTTTGTCCATCCGGATTGAAGGATATGTTGGTAATTGAAGACCTATGTCCCGTGAGCGTGCGGAGATGTCTGCCGGTACGGACATCCCACAGACGCACTGTCCTGTCCCGACTCCCACTCGCCAGGGTCCATCCATCCGGACTGAACGTTATGCAACTGACCGCGTCCGTATGCTCCGTGAGTTTGAATAGGATTTCGTTGGTGTGTAAACTCCACAAAGTGATGATATGGTTTGGGTCCCTAACTTCAAAGCCGAATCCGCGGCCTCCGCTAACCGCTACTATCGGAAAAGAGCCAGTGGAAGTTAATAGCGGAGTTAAAATTGACCACGGACTTAATGATTGTATGCTGCCCGATCGTCCTGTGAGAGACCTACGTATGCTTTGGGTCTGAATGTCCCAATGATAGAGAAAAAAGCCATTGGCTATGACGAGATCCTGTCCAGTAGCCCGGAAGGATATATTATTAACCCCCGCAAGCGGGTTCCATGCGAAGAAGTTATACAGGAATTCGCCCGTGCGTGTGTTCCACAGGCGGAGGCTCCCGAATGAGCCAGTTACGAGCCTCTGTCCATCGGGACTGAACAATATCTTCTTGACTGTCCCTGTATGTCCTGTGAGTGTGTGGAGATGTTCATGGGTGCTGATATCCCAGAGTTGGATGGTGGTGTCCTCATGGGCAAACGCCAGTGTTTGTCCATTAGGACTAAATGCTACGCTTGTGGCACTGGTATGCTCTGTGAATAAGTCAAGTTCTTCACCTGTCTGGGCATCGTATATCCAAACACCCATGGAACTCGCAACCGCAAGACGCTTACCATCCGGTGAATACGCTATATCACGTGTTAGGTGACCTTTACTACTGATACGGGCTTTGGCACCTTCGGGTAAGTTCAATGTTGTGTCGTCTTGCGCGAAACTGTTGGATAGATATAGAATTGAAAGAAAAACTAATATAACCCAAGTTGCTATGGACAAGAATTTAGACATATATACCTCGTTTTTTATTCAAAAGCGTTGAGGAGTGGCACGGTTTTGTAGCGCAAACTGTATGAAGTTTCAGAAAATAAATCGGTAATTTTCCAACAGTGTCCGGTGGGGAATGTAAAGCTAAGACAAATTATGCTCGATAGCATAATTTCAAACCGCACCTACCGAGTATAGAGGGAATCGGAATTACCAGATTAATAAATTAATCTTCATTTATGGTAAATCTTAGAATTACTTAGACATTATGAATTGGCGAGGAATGTAAAACAAAGACAAATTTTGCCGCCTATGGGCAAAATTTGGAAACCTTGAAGAAACACCCCAGCAAAAACCCTACCGCAATGCGGGTGTGTTTGGGGTTGGGGAACCTAAGGGGAAACACTGAAGTGCCAATGTTTATTTAGACCAAAATTTAGTAAGATATGCGGTTGTTAGGTTCAACCGAGTAAGAATTGAACTTACATTCTATCATTATTCGTTGAAACGCACGCACAATCTTATATTAGAGACTGGTCTAAATTTCCGATGGCAGTACAATGGTTATAGAAAAGACGAAAGCCACTGACTAAATTAGCCAATGGCTTCTTTACATCTCAAGAAATAAAAAATCCTAATATACTATTTAGGATATTCTTTATTCTTTCAAAGAAGTTAATTTTACCTTTTTGATAAAGGTGTCCATATTTTTTCTCGGCAAGCTCTTGGACTTCTTCATAGATACCTTTTTCTTTCAGGTGATCCCAGAAGTTACTACCTTCATGCTTGCTGATTCTCATGACTCTAATCCTCCAGGGTGTTTAAATACTCTCGCATTCTTCTAACGGCTAAATCTAAATCGTGTTTCGGTATGCGGTGGGATTTTTTGATAAAAGCGTGGAGAAACACAATTTTTGAATCATGAACACAAAATAAGATTCTGGCAATTATTTTATGGATTAATCTAATCCGAATCTCCCACATATTTTCATATCCTGATATTTTACGAAGTAGGTTTGACCTCGGGATATTCGGAAAATGCTGAACAACAGAAGATATAGCAGCAAATATTAACTTTTGTTGATTTTCAGGTTGATCATCTATCCAAGCTTTTACAGGTTCTTTGCCACTTTGTGTTGCGAAATAGACGGGATCGTAATCAATTCTATTTCTCATATAAAAGATACGAACATCTTTCCTATAGGGATTCTAAAAGTTGTTATTTTCAGGTTCTAATGCCTCTTGCCTAAAGACTTCTAAAACCTTGTTCCATTTAGGATAGGTATAGATAGTTTTAGCATATTCTGCAATCTGTCGGGGAGTCGGTTGTTCGCCTTTAGGCAACTTGAATACGTCCTGACAAACATACGAGGAACACATACCTTTTCTATCAAACATGAAAGTGTTAATCCGTGGTATATCTTCACCCCATTCATTAGAAAGTTCTAAGAGCCTGTGATTTATGTGTGCCATAACCCGTATTGCTTCAGATTGTTTCCATTGATCCCAAAAGGATAAGACTGAAATATCAGTGAATTGTGCTGTCTTGTGAGACACAAGGTGAAGCATAACACTATAAGCTTCTGTAGGGTACTTAAGATAATCGGAATTTTCCATTGATACTCCGTTTCTAAAAATCTGTGTTAACACGTAAAATTTACCTTAAACGATTATATCTTTTTTGCATATATTAGTCAACGTGAATTTGAAAAAGTATTAGAAGTCAAAAGGTATCGGTAAATCTTTTATCTCCTGAAGTTCTCGAACTTCAGTGTCGGTTTCTTCAGCAGATACGTGTAAGCGATCAACGCAGCGATCACATTGACTTGGAAGTTTTTCAAACTTCTATGCCGAGTGTGTGCCAACTGCGTCTGGGTCTTCAACTCCTTGATCACCGATTCAATGAGGACGCGCTTTTTCAACACCACCTCATCAGCAACCGATAACTCCAGCGGTTTCATATGCTTGCGGACTTTGTAAATCAAGTTGATGCCCGACTTGCTGAGCAACTCGCGCAGATTTTTTGAGATATAGCCTCTATCTGCGTAGAGATTGCCAGATACACCTGAAGCAACTCACTTCAGCAGAGGCTGCCGATCATCGGTGTTGGCGGGTGTAAAAACAGACGACAGAGGTTCACCGACGTTGTTGATAATCAAGTGGAGTTTAAAGCCATAGAACCATCCCATAGAGGTTTTGCCACGTTCAGCGTTTGCCATGAAAACGCGATGCTTTGAGATACGTCGGTTATCGCAGACAGGCAGTGGCATCGAATCGACGAAGGAAATGCCGCTGCAGGTTCCCAAGCGCGTCTGAAGATAAAGCGTCAAAAGCATTAAGACTTCTTGTTGAAGCTGCACGAACCGAGAATAACTGACGAGGTTTGGAAACGCCGCGGCCCAGTAGACGCAGACATGTCTTTCATAAAAGTGCTTCAACGTCCGATAGTTGCTTTCATGGAAGGCGACGAGGAGGGTCATCACCTCGCTGGCGTGTAAACGTCGGCGATGTCCGCGTCTTTCAGATGCCGTCTTTCTTGGAAGACAGTGTGTTGATAGATGTGTTTCATACGTGATAAAAAAGTCGTGTATTTTGCAGAAAAGTGATACAATACGCATTGGAGAACACCTTTGGGTTGAAGATGGGATACTTCATTATACCAAAAGGCTTCTCTTTATACCCAGAATTTCTAACTCATATTTATCAAACTCACGTTATCTATAGAAAAAAGTAGTTTAACCTCTTGGCACTCCAGATGAGGTTTAATAAATAAATTAGGTAATTGACGGGCAATGAATTGCCCTACTACAAACGAAGCCGCTCGTAGTCGTGCGATTTATCCCACGTTGAGAAATTACCCGATTAAATTCTTAATCTTCATGCGGAGTGCTATGTCTATAGTTGGTAGTCAGTCGGTAGATATCGGAATCAGAAACCTCTCCCACAGCAGGATTCTTGATTTCTGGTTGACGGGTAATTAGGAAGGTGGTATGCTGAGGAAAATATATTGTGGAGGTTTTAGATTTGAGCACCCCAAACCGAGATGTGCTTGATAAAGTACTTAAAATTTACCTTAAGGCGATGTGCCATTTTGTTAGCAAATATGTGGATGTTGACATCGGAGAAATCGAAGAAAAGGATGTTGCACATTATATTAAAACAGGCTGGAATACTTTTAAAGAGCAATTTAAGGTTTATGACCGCTATGGTAAATTCCATCATTATTATGATGCTCGAACCGTAACAAGTTTGATAGTGGAGGGGCGAAATAGGAACTCACATCAGCGCTTGAAAGACTTAAATCCTCTATTTACGCGAGCTCAATTGTTTTTTATTGCTGAGATACTCGGAAAAATTGACGCGCTGGATGCACAAGGTGATGTGGAGGAAATTCTTGATGAACTCTTTAAGGATCCAGTGGCAGAGGGAGAAAAAGGGAAAAAGAAACTATCTAAGCAGTTGGTTGATAACGCTATTAAGCTGAAAGAAAAGGAGGAAGATCTAAAGAGATTATCAAACCAACTTAGAGATGCCAAACTGCAGGTAGATGAGAAAGAGAAACAACGTAAGAAATTAGATAGGCAGCTGAAGGACGCAAAAGGACGGACTGACAAGCTGAAAAGTGAATTGGCGGGCGCGAAAAAACGTTTGGAAAAATCCGAAGCGGCACAAACAAACTATAAAAACCGGCTGGAAGCTGCCCGGGAAGAATTAAAGGAAACGAAAGCAAAATGGAAGGAGGGCAAAGAACGCCTTACGCTAAGTAATACTATTGCACATATTCTTGAACACGAGGAGCATTTGACAGAAGCCAATGAAGCGAGCACGAAACAACACGTTATCTTACCAATTCTGCGTGCTTTGGGATGGGACGATACCTTGGGGTCCATGGAAGTTCTTCCTGAATATGCTGTTAAGGGTGGAAGCGTCGATTACGCCCTGAAAGTAGGGGATAAACTTGCTTTATTTCTTGAATGCAAAAGATGGAACGAACCGCTTGAAAAACACGAAGACCAGATTGTCAACTACGCGTTTCAAGCAGGTGTGCGTGTTGTTGCACTTACCAACGGTAAAATATGGCGTTTCTATTTCTCGTGGATAGACGGGAAACCTGTAAACGAAAGAATTTTCTGCAAGATTGATATTGAAGATCCGGAGGATGCCACTTCCGATTTAGAGAAATACCTCTTGAAGTCCAATGTAGCGTCTGGTAAAGCAGAAGGGGATGCTAAAATAGCATTGTTAAAATCCAGTGTAGCGTCCGGTAAAAGGGAAAAAGAGAAAAACGATTCTCCCAAGTCCGTCCCAATTCGTCCTAAAACTAACCCTGTTAATACGGTAATTAATCCGAAAACGATAGAATCAGAGGCAACCGTTGGTGGAGAATGGACGATAGATCGGGTTAGAAATTTGGTGTCCCAGGAACTTAAGGCACATTATGAATCAAAGTATAAAAAAAGATGTGACGCATTTTACAAAGCCATTGCAGAGACACAGAATTTAATTCAAGCAAAAGGATGGATATTGGATGTAGAATTCAGGAAAATATATTGTGGTTTTAAAAATAAAAAACGGCTGGTCTTTGGTGTTAGAATTACTTTTTCCCCTCCCAGATTCTTTGCCAAAATAACCGAAGAAGAGGCGAGCAGTTTGTCAAAGCAATATGAATGCAGAACGGTATCTTATAATTCCAAATTGCAAACTGCTTTTTATTCTATTCCTGAAGATCTGAACGAGCTTCTCCCTGTACTTGAATTTGCCTATAAAAAACATAGCGGAAGTTGATTCCGATTAATGCCTGCTGTAGATACTTTCCTACCAGTGCTGTTTATAGTAGATTTTAGCATTACTTGTGCATGCTGCATTGGCGAGGTTAGGAAACCTCGCCTACCTGTTTTAAGGGAAGGACGCGAGTTTAATCTCGGATGATGGACACCGACGTTCCTTCCTGTAACCGGTGTTGTTCACCAGTAATCACCTGTGTTCCATTGATGAGCCGCGAGATAATCTCTATTTCGTCGCCGTAAATACTACCGACGTTTATCTCCTCTCGGTGTGCTGCGTTTCCCCTAACGGTAAAGATTGTCCCGCTTCCGTTCTGAATGTGTAAAACTGCCTGCAAGGGAAGCAATTGTACATTTTTGCGTTCACCTGTTTTGATAGAAACAGTGATCGTGCCACCCGGTTTCAGACTGCTGTTGTGAGAGAGGGATCCCGCAGCATTCGGCACGGTTGCGCGGACAATCACCGTGTTGTTTTCAGAGTTAACCGTCGGACTAATAAAGTCAATTGTACCGACAATATTCCGAATCCCGGAATCCGTAGAAATCAAAACGAGTTCGCCGCTATTCATACGGCGTGCTTCTGCGACAGGCATATTCCAGATGGCTTTGAGAACATCAACGCCCATTACCGTAACTACCGGTTTTCCTGTAGGTGACGAGGCGGATTGGGCATAATCGCCTATGCGCAAGTGACGCGTTTCAACGATGCCGTTAATTGGGGATTTGATGGTTGTATTGCTCATCTGCTCCCGCGCGGTTTTGAGTTGTTCTTCAGCTTGACGAACGCCTGACATCGCAATTTCAATTTCGGGTTCCCAGGATTTTGCTTCCACCAATCTCTGCACCGCGCTGAGATCGGCTTCTGCTTGCGTAACATTTGATTCTGCCAAAGCGATCTCGCGTTCCCAGCTTCGGATTTCCACGAGTTTCCGAGCCACCTCTAATTCTGCTTTTGTCTTTTCCACAGAGGGATGCCGGGCACCTTCCTTAAATTGGTCGGCTGTAACGAGTGCTTCTTGATAACGAGTTCTCGCCACTTTCAAGCGGTTTTCCGTCGATTCAAAGTCGCTATCACTGATGTGTTGTTTTTCATGAAGCGACTTGGTGCGTTCATAATCCAGTTGGGTTTTGTCAAGCTCCACTTTTGCTCGTTCTAATCCTTGCTCTGCATTTGTCTTGGATTTTTCGATTGACTCCTTAGCAGCCTGATATGCCGCTTCTGCCTGCACAAGTTGGTTGCGGATGCGCATTTCAGCGAGTGATTTCGTTTCCACAAGTTGTGACTGAGCCGTTAGTGACCTTTCCTGTGCGACTGCCAGCTGCGATTTAACACGTGCCTCGGCATTTGCTTCCGTTGACGTAAGTTGCGATTTCGCACTGCTCAATGCCGACTCTGCACGTATGACGGCAAGGGCAGTGTCTCTGGCGTTGATTTCTGCGAGTGACTCCCCTTTTGCGACCCTTTGTCCGACTGTCGCATTCACTTCAACAATTTTGCCCGGAATATTAGCGAAGACTTTTATTTCTGCTTCTGGTTCTAAGTGTCCAGTGTATTGCTTTGTGGAGACAATCGTGCCGCGTCGTGCTGTCGTGACTGGGACTGGGACTGGCGGTGCCTCTTGTGCGATTACACTCCCCATACTAAAAAAACAGATAACAGTGAAAAATTTTATCACACGTGATTTTAGAGGAGTGCGTGCAAGTTTTAACATCGTCGCTCGTATGGACGCTTTCAAAACGTGTCTATTTGGCATTTTTAAGTTTGTCCTTAAAATCCTTTGTGAACTTTTTCATTTTCGGGTGGATTACAAATTGACAGTATGGCTGCCTCGGATTCAATTGAAAATAGTTTTGATGGTAATCTTCGGCAGGATAGAAGGTGTCTATTGGTGTAATTTCCGTGACAATGGGAGCGTCCCACATATCGGATGCATCCATGTCTGCTTTAGATTTTTCTGCGATACGTCGCTGTTCTTCCGTGTGGTAGAAGATCGCAGAACGGTACTGCGTGCCGACATCAGCACCTTGTCGATTTAAAGTCGTTGCGTCGTGCGTATGCCAAAGAACTTCCAGCAATTCCTCGTAAGAAATGACAGTCGGATCGAACTGGATTTGGATGACCTCGGCGTGGCCCGTCATTCCCATACAGACTGCTTGATAAGTCGGATTGACAGTTGTTCCGCCTGTGTATCCTGAAACGACTTCGTGAACGCCTTGCACTTGCAGAAAGACTGCCTCAACACACCAAAAGCAGCCTGCTCCAAACGTTGCTGTCTCTAATTGCATTTTTTATTGGCGGTTTTCGCGGCGTGGCGAAGCCCGCATTTCTCCTTATAATTGATGTAATTTGCAAGTCAATAATATTATCCTGTCTCAGTGTTTAGAATCACTTTGTAAAAAGTCGGAAACTCTGCTATACTTGTGAATCTATGAAAGGTCTTGTTTTGTTCTCCATACTTTTATGCCTCGTCGCATGCCAATCGGAGGAGCAACGGGCGAAAACGCTTGTTACGCAACTCGGCGCAGCAGATATTGTGCTTCGGACTGAAGCAATGAAGACTTTGGTCACAATGGGAGCACCGGCTATTGATGCCCTGATTTCCGGGGTATCCAATGAAAATCCTCAGATTCGCGAGATGTCTGTGTGGACGCTCAGCGAAATCGAAACACCAACTGATCGTATTGTACCTGCAATTATCACCTCTCTCACCGATCCAGAAGAAACTATCCGCGTTGTCGGTTCAGTTGCCCTTCAGAGTTTGGGTGAACCTGCCGTGCCTTATCTGATTGATGCTTTAACCCAACCGTCGCCAGAAGTTCGATTGAATGCCGCCTATGCATTAGGTGAGATTGGCATGCCTCTGGATACGATTATTCCGGCACTCATCAACACACTTACCGATCCAGTATGGAATGTCCGGCGACTTGTTGTGCGCTCCTTGGTTAGGATAGGTGATCCTGCAGTTAAGCCGTTGATTCAGGCTTTGAATTCACCGGATCAGGACCTCCGTCGCATGGCAGAACGCGCGCTGAACGACATGAGTACCCCACAGACACTAAAAGCGATTGCAGATGCAAAGAAACGGTTGGTCGACCGCTAAACCTATTCAGGCGAAATTCTTTGTCCTTCCATACGGAGACAGTCATCCCAATAGGCAACAGCGTAGGTTTTCACTGCCTCTGGTTGATGTGTCTGCTCAAGATACTGCGAAATCCAGTCAAGTAACTGTTGCCTTAGCGATTGTCGAATCTCACCCCCAACGTAAGCGAGTTCATGGAAATCTTGCCGCGTCTCTTCGTCTAACTGGAAGTCGATTTGACGGTACAGCACAAGGTTAATTATCAAGCCCAGGGTGAGGCGCTCAATAGGATTCGGGAAGATGCTGAGTGGCGGATCAAGCGCGAACAAGTTCTCAAGCGGTAAAGTTTGGACGTAGTGGGCGCGATTTTCGATGTTTGCCAACTGACGGTCGATTGTGTCAATCTCAGTTAGGTGAATGAACGATCTGGGGAAATCCGCGTCTCTGATTGTTACCTGAAGTGTGCCAATTGTTGTCCTGTAAGTCAATAACGCCTTTAGAAATTCAAGTTCCATCTGTGTATAGATTTGGATACTTTCAGTCTCTATATCCGTGTGAGTAGAACCCAGAATGTTTTCTTCATCGGGTGTAGGCGGTAGAATTGCGCCATTTTCTAAAAGATGACGCGTCCGGTCTAACAATTTTTCTGTTAGTGTATTACCGATTTGGAAAAACTTGACGACACGGGTTTTGCAGAGTAACCGAACCGCTTTGTCAAGATCACCTTTACTGCCGTATTCTAATCCGAGGCTGGTGAGTGTAAAGGCGGTTTGAATGTGCGTGCGGAGTGCCGATTCATCAGAGAGGTCTGACGTCTTCATTATGATGAGTTTGTGGGCAATAGCGGCGATATTCTGATAGAGTGTATCCGCCTGCTCGCGAGGAATACCACCGAGATCGTCCCCGTGTGCGAGTGCCTGTGCAAGAAAAAGCCGTCCGTCGAGACTTGACTCTGCTACAAGAGAAAACCTATTTGTCTTTGTTGTTTGATGCATTGTCTTCCTCGTCCTCATCAAGTGTGAGTGACTCTAAATCGACCTTTTCCATGAGATCCTCTTCGGTGACATCAATGCCGGTTTCCTTATCACGCGCTGCGACCCGTTCTGCTCTTTCGGCTTTGACGCTATCGAAAACGGCGGCGAGTTCAGCTTCAACATTATCCTCCAAACCAATGGCGGAAAGTTCATTAATGAAAATGCCAAAGATTTCGTGATCTGCTTCCCAGATAGCATCGCAAATCGCTCGTGCGCGTTCGTCAGCGTAGTCAATTCCTGGAGAACTTGGATCCATGAATTCATTTTCAAGGAGCATCGCAGTATATTGGTTTTTCACTACAATGCGACCGTGGAGGAGGACAGCCAACAGCCGGATGTCGAGTTCTCTGAGGAACCGTCCAAGCTCATCACGTTCACATTCAGAAAGCTCGAAAAGCCAGAGATCCAATGACTCTTCATCAATTTTTCCATCGCGCCAGACAGCAATATCGAGTAGTTCCTCAAATTGCTGGTTTGAGAGACAAGGCAGTAGTACCGAGGCGAGTCCTGTGCCGAGCATCGTGTCCAAGACTTGGAGTACATCCTCAGTAGGGCTTTCCTGAATAAGTTCTGTGCAATCAGGCACGAGATAGTAAAGCTGCTCTCGTGCTTTTGGATTACGGGTTGCAGTGAGAATCTCCAGTTGCTGATTCTTTTCGTAGCTTTGAAAGAGTTGCTCTGCTTCGCGCGTCGATAGAGACAGCAGCTTCTTACTTTCGGAGCGTGGAACTATTATTTTGGGACTGTGCATACCGACTCCTCCGTATGAAACAAGTTCCGATAATACATGACACTTTTGCTATTACCTCAAAAGTTGTTCTTCACGAAATTGAGGTTTTGCGCCGCGGATGCCACTGGGTCATCCTTACCGGGCGTTTCGAGTACAAACCAACTATCGTATCCGATAGCGTGTGCGGCATCAAAGACTGCTGGAAAATCGACATCACCTTCGCCGGCGTGATTGCCTTGGGTGTCCTTGATGTGCATCTGAGAAATTGCGCTGCCCAAACTCCGAATCTCGGACGGGGAGTCGTAGCCGAATCCGGTCGCGTTACCCATGTCATAGTAGACGCCGACGGCTGAGGAACCGACGTTATCAATAATCCTTTGATGTTGGTCGGCACTTAATGTTGATTCAATTGCAAGAGAGACACCATATTTTTCAGCGGTTTCGGCGGCGGCTTTCAATCCGTCTACGAAACGTGGCGCATTGATATGGTCGTCTTCGATCTGACCGTTCCCAAAGAACGGCACCAGAATTACCTTTGCGCCGAGTTGTGGCGCGATTTCTGCGAGATATTGTAGTTTCGCGATTCCCTCGCTTCGTGTACTGTCGGTCGGATGCATAAATGTATAAGCGGTGAAACCGCCGGGCGATAAAGAGGGGACCTCAACACCGGTTGCTTCTGCCAGACTGTTCACCTGATCGATTCCGCTGTCCTGCCAGAGTATGTGATCACGGTAGTCGGTTCCCATACAAACCTCGACGCCATCAAACCCGATCTCTTTTGCTTTCTGAAATGATTCTTCCAAGGAACCGGGCAACATCCCATCCCTAATACCTACCTTCATAGTCTACCTCCTAAAGGATATAAGCTGCGCTTCGAGCTGAATTTCGCATTAATTCTGATTTTAACATAGTCTTAACCCGAATTGCAAGGAGATGTGCAATTTTTTTCAATTCATTGTTGGTTCCTATAGTTGTTAGAAGATAAAGTTGATTTTTTTCAATCAATGTGTTAAAATATTTAAAACCAATCATCTGTACGGACGAACCAGAAGTCATCTGATAGGCAAGACTTCTTTGGATACCAACAAGCATCGTCCTGTACAGAAAAATAGAAAGGATATGTGATGAAACAGATTATTTGTATAGTTGCAATGCTGCTTCTGTCTTTAGGTCTCATCTCTGGTGTTTTCGCCCAGGATTTGGTGACTGATGAATTTGATGGAACTGGTCAAGACCTTCAATCCTTCTGGAAGGTCAAGGATGGCGATAAGAGTCCTTGGGAACTAACAGGCGGATCACTTGTTGCCGAGGCGGGTTTCGATCAGAATTTGTGGGGTGATGACACCTCCACACGTTTCTACCAAGTCACGGATCAGGACCAGTTTGACATCGAAACCTCAATGGTTGTCGACTACGCGGATGCTTGTACTGTTGCTGGCATCGTTGTGTATTCCGCTACAACGAAAGATCACCAGAACCGCGACGGTCAATGGGTGACATTAAAGTTGTGGGGTCGTGGTGCTGCGCAGAATAACAATGCCGTCCTCCAATACCAACGTCGAGAAAATGATGCTGCGCCTTATGTTGGCACACAACCCGACTATAACCCAGATCAAGGTGTGATTCCGATTGAGCTCCGGGTTAAGCGCGATGGCAATGAATACGAGTCGTGGTTCAAGCCGAATGCGGAGGGGGACTGGGTCTCGGTGAGTACGGTGACTAACGAACTTGAGGAACCTCTTGAAGTCGGTATCTATGTCGGTATTTGTGAAGGACAGGGTGCCGGTAAGATGACTGTCAGTTTTGACTATTTCCGAGAGGCATCAAGCGTGGTAACACCGGTTGACCCGCGCGACAGGCTTGCTGTTACGTGGGGTGAACTTAAAGGACAGTAGTAGCGAACGTAGTTCGTAGATTTTCTGAATTGCTGGCGACTATGCCTCGTATGCTATTCGCTATGGGGTCCCTATGTCGCCAGCTCTTTTATGAGGGTAGGTTTTGAAGCAAACAATTATTTTATTCTTTGTCGGTCTTGCGATGCTTTTTAGTACGCTCTCCGTGGAAGCCGCGGAGTCCCTTGGCGATCCGTTCGATGGAAATACCTTTAAGAATCCGAATTGGGAATGGAAGACCTCTGGTGATGCTGGCGTTGAACCGAAAAAGTGGGATATGGGTAAAACGAAAGCCGGATGGCTTCACATCACGGGTGAGCTGAACCGTAATCTCTGGGGTGATGACACAACGAACCGGGTCTATCAGGAACATGAAGGTGATTTTGACATAGAGACGCATCTCTTGATGGACTACGAAGATGCCTGTGTTGTTGCGGGTGTGGTTGCTTTATCGCCAACGACGAAGGACCATAAAGGACGCGAGGGCGAATGGGTGACCATTAAACTCTGGGGACGTGGTCCAGCACAGAACAACAATGCTGTTATCCAATACCAGAAACGGGAATTCGATAATGCTGAAGGACTTGTCGGTGTTGTGCCCGGTTTCCAAGACCCTGTGGGTGAAATGGATCTTTACATGCGACTCCGTCGTGAAAAGGATGCCTTTACGGCATGGTGGAAACGGAAAGCTGGCGACAAATGGATCGACATTGGTGAGACCGAACAGGAGTTCGATGAGCCGCTTGAAGTCGGTATTTACGCCGGTATCTGTGATGGCAAAGGCAAGCAAATTGCGCAATTTGAGTATTTTGAAGACCTTCTCGTGCCGTTTGATGTTTCACCTCGGGCAAAATTGCCGATCGCTTGGGGCGACTTGAAACGCAGGCATAGTGTGCCGGATAGTCGTTAGGGGCTGCTTGGGTATCAAAAATAGTGCTGATTGTGTTAGTGCAGTGGAAAGGATTTTGTCTGGCAATGAAATCCGTCTATTTCGCGATTGTCATACTCACGTTTGGTATCTGTGGCGGTTCGGCTGCTGAACTTAGTCCGGCTGCCCAACAAGTTCTCGCTACCGTAGAATGGATTTCCATTCCTGCAGGCACGTTCCTGATGGGTTCGGCCTCTGAAACAGCAGAAGCGGCTTACGAAGACGCGAGATTGCGGAGTTCTATGCTGGAATGGCATACGTTTGAAGCGGAATCACCGCAGCATCGGGTTTACTTGGACGCTTACGAAATTTCGCGGTATGAGATCACGAACGCGCAATATCGCGTCTTTGTTGAGGCGACGGATCGTCCTACACCGCGTGGACATAATAGCGAAGAGACATGGTCAGATGAAACGCTCAACGGCGCCGCACAACCTGTCGTCGGTGTTACATGGTTTGACGCGCAAGCGTTCGCGGAATGGGTTGGTGGCAGTCTCCCGACTGAAGCGCAATGGGAGCGTGCTGCACGCGGTGCGGAAGCACGCATATACCCGTGGGGTGATACCTCTCCGAAGGCACGTCAGCATGCTAACTTTGCGCGTCGCTACAATCGTCCGATGCCGGTCGGACAGTTTCCGAAAGGTGAATCACCAGACGGTATTGCGGACCTTGCTGGGAATGTATGGGAGTGGTGCCTTGACGAATATAGTCCAACGGTTTATCAACGAAGCAGTGGAGATGTCCCCCAAAATCCCATGCATCTCCGCTTCCGAGATGTGCTACGTGCCAGGGTTATTCGTGGCGGCGCGTGGGATGTAGGCAGTGTATTCCTTCGTTCAAGTTTGCGTTTCAAATTCTATCCTTTGGATTCAACTCATACGATCGGGTTTCGGGTCATCCGCCCGCGCCCAGAAATAAAAGAGTAATCTGCCTGTCACCATGTTTCAACGAAAGCTGTATCCATTCCTTTTATTTTTACCCATACTCACCGCTTTTCTTTTTCTTATGTTTCCACAGTTCAGCAGTGCTGAACCCTATTTTCGTGATGTGACCGAGGCTATGAAGCTTGATTTTCGGCATATCAGTGGATTTTCTGCGGAGCGTCGACTCGTTGAGACGATGGGTAGTGGTGGTGCTCTTTTCGACTTCGATAATGATGGAGATCTGGACCTCTATCTCGTTCAAAGCAAATCGCTCTCTCCATCAACAGCACCTCTACCTAAAAATCGACTCTATCGAAACGACGCTGGTGTTTTTGTTGATGTTACACAATCTGCGCGCGTCGGTAATACCGGCTATGGGCTTGGTGCTGTTGCTGCAGATTACGATTCTGATGGGGACCGCGATTTGTACGTGACAAACTTCGGAAAAAATGTATTGTATCGTAACAACGGCGATGGCACGTTTACTGATGTAACCGAGCAAGCACAGGTGGATTGTTCCTTGTTGAGTGCCAGTGCGGCGTTTGCTGACATCGACCGGGATGGTGATCTGGACCTTTATGTTTGCAACTACATCGAATATGCCCTGGAGACCGACATTCCGTGTTATTACAAAAATAGTTTGCGTATCTATTGCGGTCCGAAGGAATATCACGGTATCGCCGATGTGCTGTACCGCAACAATGGGGATGGGACATTTACAGATATTACAAAGCCTGCGGGTGTTTATGAACCGACGACGCGAGGTCTTGGGGTTGTCTTTACGGACGTAAATGGGGACGATTGGATAGACATTTACGTCGCAAACGATATGTCTCCGAATACACTTTTTATTAATCAGGGCGACGGAACTTTTCAAGAGGAAGGGGTACGCCGCGGCGTTGCCTATAACGGCGACGGAATTGGGAACGGTTCAATGGGCGTAGATGCCGGTGACTATGATAACGACGGTGATATGGATCTCTGGGTGTCGAATTTTTCAATGGAGGCAAACTGTCTCATGGAGAATGATGGCGATGGCTATTTTGAGGATGTGACTTTTGACACGGATCTTGCCGAACCTTCCTTCTATGCCCTCGGTTTTGGCACTCGCTTTGTTGACTATGATAACGACGGTTGGTTAGATTTGCTCGTAGGAAATGGACATATCTGGGATAATGTGAAGCAGATTGACGCGACACAGAGTTATGCACAGCCTGTTCAGTTGTTCCGTAATCAGGGGGGTAGGCAGGCTGATGCCATAACCTTCACCGAGATTACCACTGAAGCGGGGTTGAATAAAGCGTCTTACGTCGTCCGCGGGATGCTCTTCGGAGATATAGATATAGATGGCGATGTGGACGTTGTGCTTTGTCAATCAAACCGTCCGACGGTTATTCTTAGCAATGAGGTAGGTAATGCAAACGCGTGGTTAACAGTGAAATTAGTAGGGATAGATGGCAACACGGATGCCATCGGTGCGCAGGTTCAGGTAGAAATAGGTGGCGCAACGCTCCTGCGGGAGGTTATCTGTGGCGCAAGCTATTTGTCAGGCAACGATCTGCATCTCACCTTTGGATTGGGCAGTGCCACGCGGGTGGACAATCTCCAGGTTCGCTGGCATAACGGAGATGTTCAGCGGTTAGGCAAAGTGCCGATTCGGCAATCTATAACACTCTCACAATTCTGAAAATCAATCATTTATAACCCAAGTTGCTACTAACAGGTTTTGGACATTTCAGAAAGCCATTGCAGTCGCTTTCCCCACCCCCGGTGAATGCCATAAGGCATTCATACCGTTGATTCAGGGGTGCTATGTCTATAGAAAAGTGGTTTTTAGTTCCCCGCACTCCAGCGGAGTGCTATGTCTATAAGAAACTGGCAACTTGGGTATTTATAGTAAAGTTTAAAATCAAAAAGACATTTCAACGATCTTGTAGGTATGCCGCGCACCGTAGGGGCGAGGTTTCCTCGCCCTCTCAGTCGAGTTCCATTAATTGTAAACTTCACTATAAAAAACTATAGTTTGGACAATTTTTGACGGGGTCCAAAGGTTTTTTGTTAACCCAATATGTTCTTGTGTAGCATAGGAAACCGTTAGCCTGTACAATGTGTTTGTGATCTGACACTATTTTCGCATGAATTTTGGTCCCGTGTTAAACGCCTCCAAAAATCCCATGTGCTTTGAAAAATCAGCCGAAATAGGATGCGAATTGTCCAAAATTTAGTATAAAAAAATAAGAAACATCTAAATTGTGTGATATTTATCGCTCTTGAATAATTGAACCGTATCGAACAATCTGGGTTCGCTGTTCGCGCAGCCAATAGGGTGGGCAGTAGGCCCCGTAAGTCTCAATTGTTGCAATTAATGCAAATCTTTCACAGCCAAAAAGTTCTTGGTTACGTGTGTCTGGTATTTCTGATATTTCTCTTCGAGCAAAAACACGGTCATAGGGCAGATCTTTAATCAATGCTAACCTATCGTTGCTGTAGATTGGTCCAGATAATGTTCTTGTCCAAGTGGCTTTTACGTCAGAACACTGTCTAACTTCAAATGAAGCAAGCTGCCCATATCCTAATGTAGTTTTCTTACCAAGTCCAATCTGTTGCTTGAGAGCAAAATCTAATAACCTTTCAACTCCGCTTTTATCACCGCGAAAGAAAAAGACGTAACTTTTAGTGAGAGGAAAATAGAGGCGGTTGTCAAGTGCTTTCGTTGAACCACCACCGGTATTAAGTTTGCTTTTTAGACCAATGGGACGACCAAACGGTTCGCTGACTCTTCGTCGTAACGGAATAGAATCTACAATTTCAGGATATATCTTAAACTGCTGACTGTTGGAAGTAAAAAATGCTCCAACAGGAATAAGAATATCACCGTTGACATCAACGGGTAAACCTACTGAACAATCATACAGTGGATTTAACCCTGTCAATGGAATTTTGCGCAATGGTAGTTCAAAGTCTATCCACATTTCTTGATGACGTAACGCTATATTCCATTGCCACAATAACTGTTTGGCAAGGTTGGGATTTGCATTCAACACATTACCAAGTGCAGCTCGGAAAGCGACGTAACTGAGAAAGCCATCAAGGGTCGGAAGCCCAACAGCAGGAGCGTTGGACTTCTCCGCTGTGGTAACAGCTGGTGTTGCCAAATTTAAACGGAGTTGATATATTTTTTTGCCCGTTCTGTCCCCAAATTTACACTGAGCATTCTCAAGTGCTTCCTTCAGAGTTGGGGCTGGTTGTAGAACTGCATTAGAGCGGCAGCTAAGCTTCATTGGGTTGCATCTTCAGTCTGACACGGTCAAGACTTTAAGGATTTTTCCTTGATTTTTTGTCAGATAATTTTGGTAGACACAGACGGCATTATTGATCATTTCTGACCATTCTGTTGACCATTGTACAGATTCTGTATCAACAGTTCCTCGTAATTGAACACGGACTTGTCCATATCCAGCAGCGCTCCTACCACCAAGTATAGGCTGGCGTAGAAAAGCGTTTAATCCATCAAAAAGACAGCCGAGCTCCAGTTGATCAAGTGGAAATTTCGAGTAGACTTGTTGCAATAGCCATGTTCCAGCTGGAATACATTCAACATAATAAATCATCTGCTGAGGAGATGAATTTGGATCATTATCAATTTCAGCATTTTGGGAATTGGGTTGGGCAGACATCTCTGAATCGTTAAAAAGTTGATCCTGCTGACCTTCTTTGTTTTCCTCATCGTCCGCTTCACCACTTTGTGACTTAAGTTCCACAAAACGCTGTCGCGTAAGGTCCTTGCTATCATCTTTCCGTGTGAGCGGACCGTCGTTAAAGATCAGGTTCTGTGCGCTTGTCCATTCATTCATTGGTGGAACAATACTCTCATCAAGTGTCTCATACATCCCTTGCAGAATATCTTGTGTTTCCTCAGCACAAGGCACAATATGTGTCATCGCCAATTTAGAAGGAAGCATCACGTTACCAAATGCAGACCCCATCAACCGCATTGAAGGCAGATGATCAGCAAAATCATATATCAGGTTTCCCGCTTTGCTTTTCTCGGAGAGTGCTCCACCACTATACAAAATAGTATAGACATCGTTATCATTGAATTTGAGTATTTGTTTTCCTTGATTACTAAGGTGTGAACAGAGCGCGTCGGCAAGAATGTCACGTAGTTGACCTCGAAAACTATTACCAGACAATGCAGGAACAGACACAGGTTTCCCGTTGTAAATGACGCGCATCTGTTTGAGTTTACTGATGTTTCCAATAGTCTCTTCAGTGTGAATGATTGGCTGTTCGGCAAGGTATGCAAAGGTCAACTTCACATCAACAAGCGTGTGATCAATTTGTTTCATGTTATACCTCTCCTTCACTGGCACCTTCGAGTAGGAGTTGGGCTTCATCTGCTTCATCAATTCCTCCCCGGGCATCTTGATAGATTTTTTTCATGAGCATTACTAATGGTGTTGTTTCTTCTTTCAAAAGTCTCAGTGCCTCATTGACAAATTTCGTTTCAGAGCGATAGATTGTTTCAGTTACTTCCCCAAGACACCGTAGTGTAATGAAATTGGGAGAAATCGCTAACTGCACATCATTTACCAAACCTCCAAGCGTTTCCGCATTAGAGGCACGGATATACTTGACAAGCACAGGATATGGATTAAACATCTCTTTACGCTTAAATAACTTTGGATCAAGCGGACCTCGCATCAGAAGGAGAGTTTGAACTGCTAACTTGACAGATTCATCTAAATCAAGTTTCACAGTTAATTGTAGCGCGTCAGTTAAAGTTTCCTCTAAAGTTTTCGGCTTGTTTTGTTGTTGTGTCATGGGCGATATCTCCTAAATTTCATCAGTGTTTTGTGGTGTAAATAAATTAAGTTGTTGACGTGTACTTGTCTTGTTCTTCTCAACTTTTGCCGGGTTTTGAGGTTCTTGCGTCTGTTTTTGCAGAGACTGCAGAAGTAGCAGAAGTGCAGGAAATTCCTCAAGGGCGTTCGTTGTATTTTGTTTTAACTGTACGTATTGCTTCCAACTTTCGGCAAAATCACCTGTATCAATATGTCTGTTCCAGAAATCTTCTGCATCTTTAAAAGCAGTATCCTCTAATGACGAAGTTTTCGGGATACGTGTCATATTGATTGTTGCAGCAGAACTCTCAAAAACAGCAGTGACAGGATCGTTATTAGAAAGGACCAGTTTTAGCCATAGATTTTTCTGGTTCATTCTTTTTTTTGACCGTTTGAGTTCATTGGTGACCTCAGTTAAAAGTTTTCCCCGCTCAAAAAATGCTTTAGTCAAACTTACTTGCACATTGTCATCAATTAATATTGGTATGGTGGATAGGGAATTGACGGAAGTGGTATAAGGTGCCATCTTAAGAAGCGTATGCTTTTGATGTGCAGATCGGTCAGGTTTTATAGTAGTTCCCAGAGCGACCTCTATCGCGGGGCACGCCACTGACTCAAATGGATATGCTTTTAAAGCAATATCTGAGAAAATAAGGTCAAGATGTGGTAACAGATTGCGAACACGTTCATTTTTTTCGTGAGTCAAAGCAATAGCCCCAAGATATGGTAGTGGAAGGTGTTCATCTGGTGCAATTTGCTGCCAGAGTTTCGCGATTACACGTCGGGACATCTGCTGAAACATTGTAAACTCTTGCGTTGTAACCGTAATACGATTAAATTGATTGTGAAAGCGTCCTCCTATGTCCAAAGGCGGTTGTTCAACTGCCTTCAATTCCTGATCGTCAGATGCATAATGGGAAACCGGGGCGAAAAAAGCAAAAGATCCGCGAAGAGACTTTCGCGCGGACGTGCCTTTTTTAGCTTCTGGTGAGTTAATCACATATAAATGCGTTAATGGGGCAATATCTTCTTCAAAACCTACGAATTCCGTGTCAACAAATTTAGATGAAAATAACTGATCTAATCTCGTTTGAGCAGGGGGCAGATTTGAAACAAACGGTGTTCCAGTCAAACGACATACTCTCTTGTTTGACGAGTTTCTGGTTTTAGAGAGCATTTCCACAGGACGTTGGACAGCATCATTTAATGGACGAAATAGATCGTTTTTAGGAGGACACTTGCCTAAGCGTCTAGGGACTTCACGAATTTCAATCTGGTGATCAAAAGCAGCTTTGAGATAGTCATCACCATCTTTTTGCGTCAAAATGTTAAAGTGTTGTTCAAGTTGGCGACGACTTGTATCAAGTGTTGCTTTCTGAATCTCCTGAATCTTTTTTGGTAAGTCATTGGAATAGAGTTGGGACTGCGGAACGGCAATAATCACTGTCCGGCTGTCTTGGTACAATACCAATAACTCTGACAAAGAGACAACGTTATCCAACATCTCATGCGGTAACAGTGGTTTCCCTGTTAAATCTGCGGTAAAGGTTGTAGCAAACAGTCCGCGTGTAGCATCAGTCACAGGTGTGAGATGACTTATGGTAAAAATATTACCATCCAGACAAATATCAAAATGTTTTCCGATTTTATTCCAGATTTCTGCATTCCTCTTCTCTGCATCATTCGGCGATGAAGAAAAAGTTAGGTTTGACGCAGTCTCAAATTCAAATCGGACTCGTTCAATAGGTGTGCGTCTATTATCAATGAATGCTTTGTTTAATGCCTTTGCTACATCTTTTGTCACGACCTGAATAAAAGCATCAGCAATAACTGAACGAGTTAACAGCGTGGGTAGCGCGGGCTCGGCGGCGAGACTCAACTGAATATAATTGACGGCGGCACCGAGATTGATTTGGTCGCCCTGATCTGAAATGAAATCTGTCTCGTGTAAAGCGAAATGAGGTGTTCTGCTTTGAAATCCGTGATGTGTCTTAACCAAACCCTCGCGAATATTCATACGCTGGGCAAAGGTTTTTTCTGCCTGCGCAAAAGCCCCGATTCCTGGAACATGATGCCAACTTGGATTACCTGTACGATGACTAATAACCCAATAGAAAGCAGGCTTATACAGATCATGCCAGAGCCAAGCGATAAATTCCTCAACACTCGTTGAACCAACAAGTGCATTGAGCATAACATGGAGCGGAAGCGAAGTAAGATTGATGGTATCGTGTGTGCCGCCAGCAGAAGTTCGCGCTATAGGTCCGAAGTTAAATTGTATCACTCTGAGGTCCGTGTTTCGATTTGCTTGGTTGGTATTGTGTTTAACAAGTTGATTGCCAGAATAAACAATCTATGCCATAATTTTCAACTGTCTGTAAGTATACCATGCTAAAAGTCTCTTATCTATAAAAATAAAAACTACTCATTGTTCAGCCTTGCATAACGTGAGTTTGATAAAAACTGTTGAAATCAATTTTGTTGGCTTTCCCTCATATTTTGCTAAACTTTGGACAATTTTAAGTCCGATATAGATGCCGCCCCCTATGGGGTTTACCTCGTAGGGCAAACGGTATTTCTATAGAGATTTCACTCCTATAGGACTACCTGTTGGTGTGTCCGATTTTGTTTTTCTCTGAGTTACGTATGTGTTAGTTTCGTTGAGAAAAATTAGAGATACGGATGCACAGGCTAACAGCCTATGCTACAATTGTCCAAACTATAGTCATATTTTAGGGGTAGCCAGACATTTGGAAATACCAGATTTTTGGTTGGATCGGCGTTTCTTTGATGCTCCGTTCAACCCAACCTACGAATTGAATCTTAATCAAACTCGCGTTTAGGGTCATTTATGGTAGATTTTAGAATTACTTTTACATCTGCATCGGCGAGGTTAGGAAACCTCGCCTACCAAGGATGTTGTGTTTTTGGATTTAGGTTTGCTGAAGTGTCAACATATTTCTATAATTCACCATAGTTTTCCAATAATTTACCTCCGGATGCCCGAACTTGTTCGGGAAAAGTGCACTCCCTCGAACAAGTTCGGGCATCCAGAAAGAAGTATCCTTTACATAAGTAAACCTATTTCTTAAAACTGAATAGCCTTAACTCGCGTTGCATAATAATTGACATGCTCTGTTTTTCATGCTATAGTGAAAATTATGAAGATTGTTGAAGACAGAGAAGCGTGGATCCACACGCATTTTATTCTCGATAGTTTTTATATCACAGAGCAGGAACGTCGGCAGATTTCTATCAACGTTGAACCGGAGTTGATGCAACTCGGACTTCAGTATGGATTGAAGTATAATATCGCACCGTCAAAACATCGCGCCATCGTTGTGCTTGAATGTATTCCATTTGATCCGGTCAAAGCAGTCATCAAGAAATTGATTGATGATGTGATCGAAGATTTTCCTGTCCGACTCCCGGAACAACGAAACGTTGTCACTAATATTACGGTCTCAGATCCGGAAACAGAGCGGGCGGATGTTAATGTCCAAGCCCCGGTGCAGTGAGGACTTGAGTGCCAACGGTGCCATCAGTGATGTTAAATATTGATGGGAATTCGTCGCGCCAGCCGTCGTTTGCACGTGGACAGAATTGACGTGAGTTGCCTTCGATAGCCGTTACGCCGGGGATGCGCGCAGCGAGTCCAGCGGAGTGCAAAAAAGACGCTCCGGGACACGTTAGATCCTGAACGGCGAGAAACATACCGTATTCTGCGGCAGCGGCGCCCATCAACAACGCTTGGGACTGCCCTTTGCACGCCTTAAGCGCTACACCAGAGTATCCCTGATCACGCGCAAGTAGGAAAGTCTCGAAGTCGGTCAATGACTCGTCAATCACTACTGGCTTTATCTCGGCGGCTTTGTGCATCTTGTTTTCGGGGTGTGCCTTCAGATTCCGGTCGGTCGGTTGTTCAATGTAGGCGAGACGTTGGAATGCTGTGTTCTCTGTCTCTTGAATCTGGCTGAGAAACGCCAAGAGATATTCAACATCTTGACAGGTTTCATTGAAATCGGCGGAGTAGTGCCATGTGTCAATACCGCGTTTCGCTTGTGTTTCTGCAGTGACTTTGTCAATGGCGAGGATGCGCGCCACATCCCACGCAAGATCGTCACCATTCAGTTTAATCTTCAGATGCGTCAATCCATCGGCGACGATCCATTCGGGGAGTGTCTCTGGTAAGTTGTCGTTGAGGCGTTCTGCAATGTCGGCGTCGGTAAGTGGATCCAGCGCGCCGACCAGATGATAGAGCGGCATGTTTGGCTTCGGTTGGCGCGAAGTGTACCGGTCGAGGTATTTTCCAGTGAATTGTTCGTTCAAAAAGTGCGACAGATCCGCTGCAATGAAATCTTTACCTAATCCGTCGTAACTATTGATGCTGTTTGCTTTGCCGAAGGCGTCGTGAATTGCTGCATCAATGGGACTTGTTGTAACGACGGTGCAGAGTTTTGGTATTGGTGATGCCAGTTGCATGGTGTTGGACAACGCATCGGCAATTCGTAAAAATTCGGGTTCAAGCACTTCAGAGAGTTCGAGTGGATGGGCGAAAAGCGGACAGTCCTGCGTTGCGGCTACCGCCAATTCGGCGAGTTTTTTCATCGCTGCGAGGCTCTCGTCAAAAGGCGCATAACGAGGTGGAAATGCCCAGACGTTGCCAAGCGGCATTGAGCCTTTTCCTTCTGCCTCTTTTCCGTCGTGTGTTTGAACTTGCATGCGGACGTTAAAGAGAATACAGTGATCTGTCGGTACGCCGCCGAACTTGAGCGGGGTCCGGTATTGATGTTCTTCAAAGTCGTATTGAACGTCAAGGATGCGGATATCTGTCGGTTTTGGCATAATTTCCTCGTTGCAATGTGTGTTTCTTTCATCGTAACCTATTTCTCACGGCACGTCAAGCACTTTCTCTATCCCTTTCTGTAAATTAAATGGAGGCTTGTTTCAATGACCCATAACCCAAAGGTCCAACAACTTACTTTACTTCTCGAGAAACATCACACATATCGGGAAACCTGTCTCAATCTTATCGCTTCGGAGAACACGCCTTCGCCGTTAGTGGAAGAACTGTTTGACGAACGATTGGCGCGGCGGTATGGAAATTATTCTGGTACTGACATTTATCAACGAAATTACAAAGGCAACCGTTATATTGTCGAAATAGAGGGGTATACACAAGAATTAGCAAAGGAACTCTTCGGCGCAGCGTATGTCGATTTTCGCCCATTGTCTGGGAATATCTCAGGGATTGGAACAACATTCGCGTTAGCGAAACCCGGAGACACAGCATTAGAGGTTCATAACGGACACCACTATGCTGAAAAACTGCTGTCCTCACCACTCAAAGTAGAACTACGGTCAATTCCGATTCCGTGGGACGGATGGCGTTCAAATATAGATCTTGATGAAACACTTGCACTGATTGCGGAGTACAAGCCCAGGATCATTAACGTTGGCTCTGGTGTATTTCTTTTTCCACAACCTGTGCGGGAATTGAAAGAGGCGATGCGCGAAGCGAATCCAGATTCCTACCTCATCTATGATGCTTCGCATGTCATTGGGCTCATCGCTGGTAAGCGGTTTCAATCGCCGTTTGAAGAAGGCGCGGATGTAATTATTTCCAGTACTCACAAAACCCTTGCGGGCCCACAGGGTGGAATGATTTTGACGAACGATGCATCTATTGCTGAACGGGTTGCGAAGGGACTTTATCCATTGCTGATGAGCAATCACCATCTGAATCGTCTTCCGGCATTAGCGGGAACGTTTATAGAGTGGATGGAATGCGGTGAAGCGCAAGCGGATGCGATTGTTGAGAATGCAAAAGCACTCGGTCAAGCATTGGCGGAACGCGGTGTTCCGATACTCGGTGCTGATCTCGGCTTCACGGAGTCGCATACTTTGATATTGATTGTAGATAAGTATGGAGATGGCGGCGCGCTCGCGACGCATTTGGAAGCGTGCCATATTATTGCGGGTGCAGCAGGACTGTCGCCGGACGTTGGAAAATCTGGATTACGTATGGGTGTTCAAGAGGTTACCCGATGGGGTATGACACCAGCGGATGCGCCGGACATCGCCGAGTGTATTGTTGATGCGCTTTCTGGTGGTAATCCTGAAGAGCTCAAGCCAAAGGTCGCAAAAGTTGCGCAACGGTTTGATGCGATCCAGTTCACTGTGGATTAGAATAGATGTTGCACCAAAATAGGACAATTAGATGGTAAAGAGAATTAATCTCTATTGTATTAGGAATGACTTTATTTTTGAGGATAGATTCAATAATATTATTGCCTTTTTGTTCTATTTCCGTAATTTTATCTTCGTTTTCTTGAGTAAAACTATAATTGTTAATCACAGCGATGTCTTTTGTTGATGTTTTTTTACTATTATCGTTCCAATATATTGGTTTTTCAAATGGGATAATGAATTTTTGTGGCAGTACACAAACTTTTTTATTATTGTCAGCCCATGGTTTTTGATAATTTCGGGATGCATAATGGTGATTAGGCATAATTTTTATGTCCTTGAAATTACGAGATATTTTTGAGTAGATATTCAATCTTTGTTCAGTCTTGAGATCAGATATTCTTGTCCACGGTCGCCTTTAACTCTGTTACAATGACTACAAAGGAGTTGGAGGTTTCCAATATGATCCGTTCCGCCGTTGGTTTCAGCAATGATATGGTCAACCTCTAAATTTCGCATTTGAAAATGCTCACCACACCCATTGCAATATCCCTCTTGTTCTCCATATAACCGTGTTCTGTTTTGAGGCGCGTTATATCGGGGAATATCGCCCAAATCCGTGCGTTTCGGAATATCTGTGCGTGCAACAATTTCCTGAAACAATCCCTGATCTGCTTTGATACGTTCAACGACTAATTCAGCTGCTTTTCCTGATATATCAATACCTATCCAATTCCTTTGAAGTCTATCTGCTGCAACGCACGTCGTGGCACACCCACAAAACGGGTCAAGTACTACGTCACCTTCGTTTGATGAAACTTTGATAATGCGGTCTAAGAGGGCAAGTGGCTTTTGGGTTGGGTAGCCCGTGCGTTCATCATCACGCCCTTGCATTGTAAGTTCTTTTTCATGCCATAGATTGCCAATTGCAACGCCCGGGTGTGTGTCAAGATAAACTCTCTTTACAATGCCTTGTCGGTATCTTCGTCCGCGTGGTATTGAATAACGCCTGCCGTTTTCGTCAATGTGTTTGTATTCAGATTTGATGGTCTGCTCTGATAATGGGCGATATACTGGGTTGAAATTGTATGTTTTGCCCACAGAATAAAACAGGATAACATCATTTTCAGTTGTGAATTTTCGCCTTGCTGTGTTTTTATGCCCGCCGTATTTTCGCCAAATCACCTCATTCCGAAAGTTCGCCTTCCCAAACACCGCGTCCATAATCAATTTGAGATAGTGGCTCATTGTAGGATCGCAGTGAAGATAGATAGACCCTGTATCTTTTAGAATACGCTTCATTTCCAGCAACCGAGTAGCCATATAAATGAGATAAGATTTATCACTGTTTGTCAGCGCAGCGTGGATGACTCGGTTAAGGGCTGAATACTTTGTCTCAATGAGATCAAGCCAAGCATTATCAACATCATCAAGCGTCCATGTATCCTTGAATTCAGCACCAGCAGCAACCGAACCTATGGGTGCTGCGTAATTCGCCTTACTATTAAATGGCGGGTCTAAATATATGAGATCAATGGACTCACTATTTATCCCGCGCATTATAGGCAGATTATCACCGGTGAATATCGTCTTTGGTTTAATATTTGTAGCCATACAAAAGAACCTCAAAAATGTTATCTTAAATAGCGTCTTTCTCTGTGCCGCTCCCCCATTTAGAAGGTCAAAATTCTCTTTCTTGTTTGGCTTGCGAGATTTGCCGCCGATATAGATTGCGTCTGCCTCTATGATACCAGCAACGCCTCTCCTTTTTCGCCGTTTCTGCCCGTATATGTTATTATATACCAAGCGGTCTTTTGATTCAACTCTAAATCTCGTGCTAATGGGTGTGTAAAGTTTTTGACCCTAAATTGTTGACGTTGTTTTCTCTTCACACATAGCATCCTGGAATCAACTTTGAGTGAATCTAAGAAAATAAATTTGCATGCTTATATTATATATGCTATAATACAAAAACAAATATAAAATAAGCAAATACTCCTAATTGAGGCGCGCGAAAACATGCCGATCTTCACCGATTCACAGATTATGCTTAATCGTCCCTTTTACAATAATCCCATACAACTTTCAAAAGAAAAAATGTTACACTTTTCGCCAAATTATTTTTTATAAGAAAAAAATAAAACGTCAACAAACCCTTACGGGAACTGGGTTCTCTAACGTTACACGCCACATACAAAATGTTACACTGGTGTAACATTTTTAAGAAGGAAAATACTTATGACAAACAAGCAGGCGTTTATTACAGCAGTAGAAAACGGCGATGCATGGACAGTTGAAAACCTATTGGCAATGGATGAAACACTCATTGCGCAGATTGATGCGCCGTGGTTCAGTTTCGATGCACCTGCGATTGTGTTTGCTGCGGCATCCGGCAACCGCGAACTCATTCAGGTCCTGCTTGATGCTGGGGCTAATATTGATGTCAAGAGCAATTGGTGGGCAGGTGGGACCTCGGCGTTACAACATGCCGCTGGCTCTATGCTGAGTTATAATAGGGAACTCGCTGAATATCTAATTGGACAAGGGGCGACTGTTGACGCACATTCCGCTGCGGGTTTGGATATGTATGAGACGCTTGCAGCATTGATTCGGGAGGACTCTAAGGTTGTCAATGCACCGGGAAGTGATGGTATGGCTCCACTCCATTTTGCGGCGACACCGCGAATTGCTGAACTGCTGCTTAAGCACGGGGCGGATATAAACTTGCGGGATCTCGACCATAACGGCACACCTGCGCAATGGACAATGAGAAGACAATCTGAGGTGTGTCTCTATCTCCTTGAGCAGGGAGCTGAGGCGGATGTTGTCCTCTATTGTGCGATGGGTGATGTTGAACGGGCAAAGGCAGAATTTGAAAAAAATCCGGAACTCCTCAATCTCAGGATTAATGTGAAATCCCCTAAAGGCTATGTGATACCAACGTTGAAGTCGCCTGATCTTGACAGAGAACAAATGGATGAAATTCCCGGTGGTCATGTCTATGCCTATCAGGTCGGACCTACTATGCCACTGCTCGAAATAGCACTTCAATCCAAACAACCAGCAATCGTTGATCTGCTCATTGACTCAGGTTATGAAATCAACTTGCGAGATTGGTATGTGCTTGTTGGGCAGGGACCTAAGCGGTTTGATACATTGGTGAAAGGATTTCTTGCCAAAGGTTGGGACATCAACGCCCGTCAGAAGCATCGGCACGGGATGTGGACACCCCTACATTGGGTTGCACAACGCGGTTTAACGGATGGTATCGCCTGTTTACTGGCAAACGGGGCGGATCCAAACGTAACGGATGATAAGGGACGGACGCCGCTGCATATTATCGCGCAAAAAGGGATCGGGAAAAATCAGGTGCAATTGCTCATAGAACATGGTGGTGACATTAGCAGACGCGATGCAGACGGTAAAACGCCGATAGACTATGCCCAGGAATCGAGGCGGAAAGTTGTTTCTAACTTTCTCAGGGAGTATGTCAATCGTGTACAGAAGGAGGCTTAATTCTCGCAAAATAATTTTAGGACTTACGCAAATTGAATAGACAAAGGACGTTTTTCGCTGAAAAAGTGGTTATCTCGGTGTTTTTAACCCCCTAAAAAATCAACGGTATGAATGCCGAATCAGAATCAAAATCAGAATCAAAATCAGAATCAAAATCAACGGTATGAATGCCTTAGGGCATTCACCGGGTATGAAGCCCGTATGGGCTTCAAAATCAACCGTATAAAGCCTATAAAGGCTTTACCGGGGTATGAATGCCTTATGGCATTCCCCGGGTATTCATGCCTTATAGGCATTCAAATCATTCTCACTGCGAAGCAAGAATGCGCGTGTGGCATTCTGCGGGGTATGAAGCCCGTATGGGCTTCCCCGGGCATGAACCGGGTATGAAGCCCCTTATCAGGGGGACTTTAAGAGGCGGTGAATGCCACATGGCATTCATACCGTTGATTGCGTAAGTCCTATAATTTCTAACATACATCGGTTTTTCGTCATTTGTCCAAACCGGTAGGGTTTTTGCGAATCAACGCTGAATGCGCGTGTGGCATTCATCGGGTGTTTCTCCAAGGTTTCTAACCTCGCCAGTTCGGTAAAAAAGGCGTAAAACCCGATAAATTCTTAAAAATAAATAACCTTACTCACATGAAAAATTTGCTTGTTTTTCTTCTCCTTAATTTGTTATGCTTGTCAGTTCAAGGTGCTACCTTGGAGTTCGCATTTCAGCTCGGTAGAAAGCAGGAGCCGCGGCTTGATAGGCTCCTGCCCGATGTCACGCGACGGATGGCATTTAACAAGGACAGCACGAAGCTGATAACGAGAGGAATGGGTGGCAGTGTAGTGGCGTGGGATATCGGGAACCGACAGAAACGAGAGATCGGTGCCATTCACGCCAAACGGTGGTTCGCCTATTCCACCGGAGTAGATCGATTGTTGACCCGGGATGCCGATGACAATATCATTATCCTTTCGATCGGAAGTGGTGATGAAGTACCGCTAACAAATGGGCAGTATGAGAGTGGTAGTTTGTCTGCGGATGGTACCCTCGCAGTACTGTCGAAGGGTGATGACGAAATTGAAGTTTGGCGGCTCGCCGGACAAGATCCAGAGGCTGCGAGACATGAGGGATCTGCCCAAAAATTGAGAACGCTTCGGACAGGTTTTTCCGTCAGGAACGGTCTTACACTTTCTGACGATGGTCGGTTTATTGCCGCTGCGGAAGGGAGTTACCGAGATGGTGAAGGACACCGGACTGCTATTGAGGTTTGGAATGCAACCGATGAACGTCCAACATATACTTTCGACACTGGTGAGATTTTAGGGATCTGGAACGTGCTATTTTCACCGGACGCTACGCTGTTGGCGGTTGACACACAAAAGAACGCTCAATCTGGAATCTGTGTCTGGGAGATTGGGACCGGGAGGCGACGGCTTGCGAAGGGCGGATTTGAGGCATACTGGACGCGCGCGCTCGCTTTTTCGCCAACCTCGGATTATCTCGCTTCAGGCGGTGAAGCGGGTAATCTTCGAGTGTGGGACATCTCCGAAGGTGAATCGGTAATTTGGGAAACTTACCCGACTGGCATTCAAGCGTTAGCTTTCTCACCGAATGGAGAGTACCTCGCTGTTGCGTTATGGGATACTACAATTCAGATTCTATACTGGAGGGTGAACAATGAGCGATGAGAAAAATTTAGAAGAGGGATCTTACGTTGATGCAAAAGGGCGGACACGCTGGCATGAGAATGATGAAATCTCGTTAAGACTCTTGGAACTCCATACTTTTTTGATTATTGCCGACTATCCAGAAGACCACGCGACACGATATCCGTGGTTGGCACATTATATCTCTCGGTTTCCGGAACCTATGTCGGATTTGATCGCCCAAGATCGGTTAATAGAGGAGCTTCCGGGAGCAGGGAAAGTAATGGCGAAAATCATTGAGGAATTCGTGGAGACTGGCACCAGTGGGAAACTGGAAGAGTTTGCAGGGGATACGCCACGAACGGTTGTGGAGCTTGTGCCTATCCCTGGGCTGGGTGCTAAAACAATTAAGCGACTCTACGAAGAGGTAGATGTGGATAGTCTCGTTTCTCTCCGAGCGGCAATTGATGAGGGACGGCTCAAAGGTTTCAAAGGGATCGGTAAGAAAACTTTGGAGAAAATTGAGGCGTATCTTGATACAGTATTATAGGTTTATTCTCAAAGCAGTCGGACATTTAAGTCCGCTTCTACAGGTGAAGTTATGAGAAATTCATTAACAACCGGCGAGATGATTGATGGCAAAAAGCACGGCTACTGGGTCACCTATTACGCCAACGGTTTGAAGCGGAGCGAGGGCGGCTATGTTCATGGGAAAAAGGAAGGTCCTTGGATTACCTACCACAAGAATGGGAACAAGGCAAGCGAAGCCTCCTTCCGCGATGGAAAATACGAAGGTTCCTGTATTACTTATCATGAAAATGGGAACCTTAGATCCAGGGGTGCCTATCCTAAACATGTAGGCAAATCCTACGATGGAAAAAAGGAAGGTCCCTTTTATGGTTATGAAGATGATGGCGAGACGGTGTGGCACATTGTAACCTACAAAAAAGGTGGCAGCCGTGCGAAACCCGATGAATACCCACTTGGTGTCTGCGATGTTTGTGGTGAGGGGCGACGTTTAGCGTGGGGCAGTATTTGTCCACGATGCGGTAATGAACTGGATGCATGGTTGGAAAAGGGAGACTAAAGCGATGAAAGTTGTAAGTGTTCTTGTTGCTATGACAGTTATCTGTATTGGTGGGATATGGATTCAGGAAGGCGCGTCGGACCTTAATCCAGAATCCGTTATGGGGATCTGGCTTTTTGAACAGGGAAAAGGAGACACGGTTAAAGATACCTCCGGCAATGGCAATGACGGTGAGATTGTTGATGCCAAACGCGTTGATGGAAAGGATGGTAAAGGAATCGAATTTGACGGAACTAATCATGTGGTTATTCCAGCGAGCAAGACTGTCAATGACTTCCTCGACGGATTTACGTATCTGCTCTGGGTGAAACCGCTTGGTAACCCTTCTGGTCCGCACGTTCGTCTTATAGAGAGAGATTGGCACAATCCAAATATTCTCATCGGTCCGACCGATTTTTATGGCAGTTTCATCTTCAACGGCGGCATAAATAGTAGTGCCGTTCGAGGCGGGACTTGGGAGATGGATGAGTGGAGTTTTGTTGCTTTAACGCACGACGGTAAGACGCTTGTTCTCTATGTTGATGGCGAAGCCGTAGCGGATTTAGATGTCGGGGAGCCAGATTTCACTGAACAACACGACGGTGGTTCGATTTGGTTAACCCGTTGGAAAGGCGCAGCGGGTTGGGATTTTAGCGGGGTTCTTGACGAAATCGTTATTTTCAATGTGGCTGTCAGTGAGGAAGACCTGAATACAATTATGACAGAAGGGATTGAGAAAGCCCTCGCGGTTTCACCTACTAATAGGTTAACAACGACTTGGGCGAGTATCAAACGGTAGGAGCGGTTTCTAATATGGCAAAATCACTTACAGATGGCGAGATGGTCAACGGCAAGAAGCACGGCTATTGGGTCACCTACTATGCCAACGGTTTTAAGCGGAGCGAAGGTCGTTACATTGAAGGAAAAAAGGAAGGGCTTTGGATCCAGTACCACAAGAATGGGAACAAAGCGAGCGAAGCCACCTTCCGCGATGGAAAGAACGAAAGCGACTATATGTGCTATTATGAGAATGGCAATCGTAAGTGGGGCGGTCCGTATCGAAAGCATGACGGCAGCTCGGCTGATGGCAGGAAAGAGGGCATCTGGCTCTGCTATGAAGAGGATGGCGAGACGGTATGGCGTATCATCACCTACAAGAAAGGTGGCAGCCGTGCGAAACCCGATGAGTATCCGCTGGGAGTCTGCGATGTTTGTGGTGAAGGTAGACGTTCAACTTGGGGTGATACCTGTCCACAATGTGGGACAGATATTTCTGACTAAGCCTCGAAAATTCTGAAGTTTTTTATTCGAATCGGGTTTCAATGGGTAAATAAACATGCCTATAAAGAACCGGGGGAAATAATTGAAAATTATATCGGACTTTTGGTGTGTTTGGGTGTTGTTTTTGATGTTTTGTGTTTTGCAATTCCCAAGCACAGTGCAGGCTGAGACAGAAACCGAACCCGCTCACAGAGTTGCTACGGCTGTCCGTGTTAAGAGCACACCACCGCAATTAGATGGTGTTTTAGATGACGACATCTGGAAGACCGCGCCTCTTCATGAAGGCTTTCGTCAACGCGACCCCGATGAAGGGCAACCTGCTTCCCAACGCACCACCTTCCAAGTTGCATACGACGACGAGGCGATCTATTTCGCTGTCATGTGTTACGATAGTGAGCCGAATAAAATAGTTTCTCGCCTCGTTAGGCGAGATGAGTACGTTGAGTCGGACAAAATCCAGATTATCCTTGATCCGCACTACAACCGCCAGCGTGGCTTCTCGTTTACTGTCTATCCTTCCGGCTCTGTAATAGATGGCATTACCGGAGGCGGCGGTTGGAGAGGATGGAACAATGCGTGGGACGGTGTCTGGGAGGCGAAAACCCGCATCCACAAAAATGGGTGGGCAGTAGAATGTAAAATCCCGTTTTATATGTTCCGCTTTTCACCGAAAGATGAATACACGTGGGGTCTGCAGGTAGAACGGGAAATTAGTCGTAGAAAAGAGCGTGCCCATTGGCGTTTGATTAAGAAAGGTGCCCCGGGGTGGCTATCGCATTTTGGTGATCTGGTAGGGATAAAGAATATTCATCCATCTCGGCATTTGGAATTGATACCGTATACCATGGGGAGAACGACCTTGAACAGTGATACGGATTTGTGGGGCAATGTTGGTGGCGATGTCCAATATGGGATTACTACTGGGACAACCCTCAACGCCACGATCAATCCTGATTTTGGGCAGGTGGAGGCGGACCCAGCGACTTTAAATCTTTCTGCTTATGAGGAGTTTTTTGAAGAACGTAGACCGTTTTTTGTGAAAGGTTCATCTATTTTTAACTTCGGTGAGGGAGAAAATCAGTTCTTTTACTCACGGCGAATTGGACGGCAACCGAGCCATTTTGAGATCCCAGAAGGTGCCACAGAACTGAGGCGTCCGGAAGCGACGACGATTCTGGGAGCTGCCAAAATCGTCGGAAGAACCAACAGCAATACTTCTTTTGGTATCATGGAAGCTGTCACGGCACGCGAGTATGCACAGATTAAGGAAAAAGGCAAGCACCGCAATTATCTCGTTGAGCCGTTGACGAATTATTTTGTGGGTCGAGTGACGCAAGATATCTTGGAAGGGAATTCTCGCGTTGGACTGATGACAACTGCAGTAAATCGGCAATCTTCCAATGCTGCTTATGTAGGTGGACTTGACTGGGATTTGCGGTTTGCGAAAGAGCGATACAAGATAAGCGGAATGCTGGCGACAAGCCAAACAGGGAAACCGGAGGCACGTAAGTCAGGTTACTTGGCACATATTGAATTTGATAAGCAGGGCGGTTGGTGGAGACTTGATACCGATTTTAATGTCCGTTCCCCAGGCTTAGACATAAATGACATAGGGTATACGCAGCGCGGTGATATGATGAGATGGTTCTATGATCTCATGATTAAAAAAGAGCAGCCGTTTAGTGTTTTCCGAGAAGTTACTTTGGGGTTCTATGGTTGGCGAGAGTGGAATTATAATGGTGTTAGCATTGGTCGTTACTCCGAGATATGGACGGATGGGACACTAAAAAACTATTGGGAGTACGACCTCTGGGTTGGACGGAATTTGGAGTCGTTTAGGGATGAGGATGTCCAACGTGGTGGGACGCTGATTAAAAATCCTGCGGGTTGGTGGATTTATACCCAACTTAGAACCGATAGCCGTAAAATGGTTCAGCTTGAACTGAATCCGATTTTCGCATGGGACGATGATAACAAGAGTTCTGAAAAAGAGATAAATCTTCTCCTGAACATTCGTCCTGTGTCAAACATTGAGCTGAGCATCGGACCGATGTATCGTTACCGCGTTTACGATGCCCAGTGGGTTGAGTTAGTTGAAGAAAACATCAATGGACAAATCAAAAACCACTACGTTTATGGGGAATTGATAGCTCAAACGCTTGATTTTACGACACGCGCGAATATCAGTTTTACCCCAACATTGAGTCTTCAATTCTATGTGCAGCCCTTCATTACCATCGGCGACTATTCCAACTTCAAGGAGTTGGTGGAACCGAGGTCATATAAATTCAAACCGTATCCACTGAAACGAAACCCTGATTTCCATATACGCTCGCTGCGGGGTAACACTGTCCTTCGCTGGGAATTTCGTCCGGGAAGTACGTTGTTTCTGGTTTGGTCTCAATCGCGTGAGATTGAATTGGAAGATGTTCGAGCAGCTGAACTTGAGTTTCGACCCGTTCATCGACTGCGAAGCAGTTTCACAGATCCTGGGAGGAATATCTTCCTGATTAAGTGTCGTTATTGGTTTGGGATGTGATATTATAGTAAAGCTCACAATTAAGCTTACACTCTCTAATGTAGCGAGGTTAGGGAACCTCGCCAGCGAGGCATTTTTAGCCGCAATTACTTGCAAAAGGAAAATTGCCACAGCCTTATGCAAACGGATTCACGTTCAACCTTAGTCGTCGTCGGCAACGGAATGGTGAGTTACAAATTTTGTGAAAAGCTCATCGAAAATGGGGCGAATTCCCAATTCCGCATTGTCGTGTTTGGCGAAGAACGTATACCTGCCTATGACCGAGTGCATCTCACTGAATTTTTTGGTCGTGCTGATAGGGAAGGTCTTTTGTTAGCATCAGAAGACTGGTATGCCGAAAATGGAATTGAATTGCATCTTGGTGTTTCTGTTGAATCCGTTGATCGGGAACAACATGTCATTCAGGCAAGCAATAACTTTCGTTTAGAATATGATAAGCTCGTTTTTGCGACAGGTTCATATCCTTTTGTTCCATCTATTGAAGGGGCGAACCTACCTGGCGTGTTTGTTTACCGTACAATTGATGACCTTAAGGAGATTGAGGACTATAGTCGTAATGTCAAAAGTGCAGCAGCGATAGGTGGCGGGCTTCTGGGGCTGGAAGTTACACGAGCACTTGGCATTAGTAGAGAAGAGGGAGGTATTGAGACCCATATTGTACATCGCTCTACCCACTTAATGTCGAGACAATTGAACGCGGATGCAGCTGCAATCCTTCAAAACAAAGTGGAAGAGATGGACATACAGGTGCATCTCAACAAGCAGACGACACATATTACCGCAGCGGGGAAAACACGTGTATTGCACTTTACAGATGGCCCCTCGCTTGCTGTTGAGATGGTTGTCATTTCAGCAGGTATTCGACCCCGGGATGAATTGGCGCGTGCCAGCGATCTTGTTTGTAGCGTGGAGGGTGGTATTAAGGTTAACGATGGACTACAGACCTCAGATGCCGACATTTATGCTATTGGTGAGTGTGCTTTGCATAACGGAACGTTCTATGGGCTCGTTTCACCTGGTTATAAAATGGCAGAGGTTCTGGCTCAAAACCTAACAGAGACAAGGAAACGCAGCGGGAAACCGTTTCGACGCTTTGAAGGTGGTGATATATCAACAACACTGAAGTTGATGGGCGTTGATGTCGCAGTTTTCGGTGAGTACCGTTCAGAAGATGCCCGTATTGATTTTGCTAACAACGATGTCTATCGACAGTTGGTGCACCGCGACGGTAAATTTGTAGGAGCAACTGTAGTTGGGATATGGAGAGAAATGGTGAAGGTCCAACAAGCAGTTGCGGCTAATCAACGGTTATGGTTTTGGAATGCTTGGCGTTTCCAGTGGAGAGGCAAACTTTGGCGCGAACAGAGTATGCAGGGTGTACAAAACTGGTCAGCGGATACAGTGGTCTGTAATTGTATGGGTGTGAAACGCGGGGAACTCAGTCACGCCTGTGCAGCCGGATGTTCAACTGTTGCGGCGTTGTCGGAAACCACTGGTGCCGCTACCGTTTGTGGCACATGCCGCCCGTTATTGGAAGAGTTAATTATCGAGTTGCCAACTGTCGGCAATGAGCGTGCGTACAGTCCGCATTTGCAACATTCATGGAAAGGACTGCTGGGTGCCTCGCTTATCGGTTTCCTTTTGGTACTACTCATCTATTTTTCAAAGCCTATCCCTTTTTCCACGACAGTTCAGGGTTTTCATCACACCCTTGACGCATTGTGGCGCGATAACTTCTGGAAACAGGTTACAGGCTATACACTTCTTGGATTCTCGGTGTTTGCACTCATTTTATCGTTACGGAAACGCTGGCAACGATTTTCATTTGGGGATTTCGGAGTTTGGAGGCTGGTTCACGCGCTGATTGGGGTAGGAACGCTTATTTTTCTCGTTGCACACACCGGTTTTCGGTTTGGGAACAACTTGAATCAAATATTAATGGTAAGTTTTCTTCTACTAAACCTCGTTGGAACGTTGGCAGGTGGAGTAACAGTATTGGCTGCAAAGCAGGGAAACAGAGCGAAAGTCCACCCTTGGCAGAACTGGCTCATCCGAGCACATACAGTCCTCTTTTGGCCACTTCCGATATTAATTTTATTCCATATTATTGCGGTCTATTACTTTTAAAATGGATTGGATCAGAAGAAGCCCCTTTTGGTTTTGTTGGTTCCTACTCACTGTGAGTGTCGGCGGCTATTTTACTTTTTCGCTGGTAACAGATCAAAATAAGAAAATATTCTTACCGGGTAAAACTTCGCATGGGCATTACCAAATTGAGGTGAAATGTGGTGCCTGCCATACGCCGATGATGGGCGTGAAACAGGAAGCATGTCTACAGTGCCATGCCGAAGAATTAAAGATTGCCGATGATACGCACCCAGAAAAGAAGTTTACCGACCCACGAAATGCTGCTCTAATCGCTGTTTTGGATGCCCGGAAATGCCTCACGTGTCATGTAGAGCATGAGCCGGATATGACCCATCCGATGGGATTAACGCTGCCAGCAGACTACTGCTTCCGATGTCATGCAGCTATCGGTACGGAACGTCCGAGTCACAAAAACCTCGAATTTGATACATGTGCTTCTGCCGGATGCCATAATTTTCACGACAATCGGGCATTGTATGAGGATTTCTTGAGCAAACATCTTGATGAACCTGATGTTTTAGATGAAGCGACCCTGCCAATACCAAATATGGCACAGATTCGCCAGTTGCTTGAAAAGGGCACACCAATAATTTTGCGTGCTGCTGACCAAGACGCGCCGGACGACGTAGCGTTTGCGTCTACACTCTTACATGAGTGGGAGAGCACCGCACACGCAAAAGCCGGGGTTAACTGTCAAGGATGCCATACACAGGATGGGGTCTGGAAAAATGAATTGACTCATGAAGCGTGTAGAACTTGCCACACTGGTGAGGTAGATGGATTTCTCAGCAGTAGACACGGGATGCGACTTGCACAAGAACTCAGCCCAATGAATCCGAGTATGGCACGTCTTCCGATGAAACCTGGTGCACACGACAAAAATTTGACATGCACCTCTTGTCACAGCGCGCATCGGTTCGATAGACAATATGCCGCTGTAACGGCATGTCTGTTGTGCCATGATGATATCCATAGTGTAGCATATAGCGATTCGCCGCACTTTAGCTTATGGGCAGCAGAAAAAAACGGCGATGAAAAAATAGGCAGTGGCGTGTCCTGTGCCACCTGTCATCTACCACGCGAAATCCACAAACAGGACGCTATTGAAAAGGTTGTTATTCAGCACAATCAAAATGATAATCTAAGGCCTAATGAAAAGATGATTCGGAAGATCTGCATGAATTGTCACGGGCTTGGTTTCTCTATAGACGCTTTGGCAGACACGACGCTTATCAAAAATAACTTCAGCGGCACACCGTCTAAACATATTGAGAGTTTAGATATGGTCAAACGACGGTTAAAAAAATAAAGGAGAAAAATAAGATGGCACATTTGATGTCTACAGTTAGAGCAAGCGTATTCTTGTTGTGTTTGCTGTGCGTTGTGCTTGTCCTATCGGGTTGCAGTGCTGAGAAACCGAAAGCCGATGGGATATCACCACAGAAAATGGCAGATGCGTTGCACGCTGTCATAGCATCTGACAGAACGGTTTATACGCGAAATGTCGTGAACCGCTTGGTAAAAGAGGAGAAGGTTATCAAGGCGAGTGAACATTGGAAAGATAATAAGGCACTACCGCTGCCAGCACAGATGTTCCGAATGGGGGCAGAGATGGTTTCGGAAAAAGACGCAGGATTCACCTATGCCTTGCTTTCAATGTGGCCCGTCAACAAACAGAATGCTCCGAAAACCGATGCAGAAAAAACGGGGCTGAAGTATGTCGCCGATAATCCGGGTGAAAATTACTACACCGAAGAGAAACTCGGTGACATAAACTATTTCACTGCAGTCTATGCGGATACGGCGGTTGCCCGCGCCTGTATTGACTGTCACAATGAGCATATAGACAGTCCGAGATCCGATTTCAAGATGGGCGAAGTGATGGGAGGTGTTGTCGTTCGGATTCCGCTCAATTGAACCGGATAGGCAGGTAAAGTAAGGTGCGCAATTTTTTCATCTTTGAGGGATTTCGTACTCACCAGTCGTCTTGGTCGTAGGTCTTGGCTTTGTAGGTCTATAGGAATAGAAAGTTGACAAATAGTGCAGAAGTTGTTAATATAGTGTGGGTTTGATGTAAACATTTAGAAAATACGTTCAGTTAAATCGTTGGGTTATCAGCTTGGTGTATCTTCAAAGAAAGGTTCTTCTTTGATAAATATGTGCAAGTAGTATGCTGTTTTTGAATTATAGTAGATTTCATAATTAATTGCACACTCTGTACCGGCGAGGTTAGGAAACCTCGCCTACCGGGGAACGAAAGTGTGAATTTATTTTCGGGATCTACTATAAAATTCAATTTTCTTTTATTTTTTGTAATTATGCACCCTTTCTACCTTAAAATTGTGTCTTTAACAGCAGAGAGGGGCTTTTTCTGACCTAACGGACATTGGACGGGTGTTAATATAAACGACAGAAAAAGCAGATGTTAGTCTCCTAACCCTTAAACACACAGGAGGTGCGTCTCATGAAATCGCGCCGTATACATCTCTCATGGGTGGTATCACTGATTGTCCACGTCTGCCTTGCAGTTATTGTAGGGTACGTCGCTATTTCAGTTAAACAAGTGAAGGTCCAAGATACCATCGATCTGAGTTTTTTCATTGTTACACCACCGCAGGCTGCGAAAAGGGATGTTGTGGCTAAGCAAGAGGTAGTTTTACCAACCCCTGTTCCGCCGGATTTAAAGGTGGTTCCAGAAACTGAGACAACGCCGCGTCGCACAACGCTCGCACGGACAGCACGGTCGTCTGCAACAGCGGCACCCGCAGCGTCCTTAATGGGTGGGGCACCAGCGGCACCAAGAGGACAGCAGGTTAAAGTTCCCAGTGCGTCTCCGATTCTCCAGCATACCGCACAACCCCTGACAACTGCTGCGCAACTACCGACAACGTCAGATGCGTTACCCGCCGCAGGTTTGCCCAGTGAAGGGAATATTACGGATGGTATAAGTGCCGGTGTTGGTGATGGTTTAGGTAATGGCACTGGACGTGGTGCTTTCGGTTCTGGATCAGGTTATGGGCAAGGACGGACGCAGAGCCGTGGCAAGTTAAGTGCACTCGTAGAGGGTGCGGGTGCTGCAAACATCAATTCATCCTTGTCAGACGTAACAGAGAACATGGTTTTAGGTAATGGTGTGCCATCGCTCCCGAAAGGGACCCCGGGTGCTATCATTCAGGGACGTGGTACAGAGCTTATTGGCAGTCTCAATCTTGTTCGTCTTGATGATCCGTTGCATCCGAACCTTGATATATGAGGCAGCGGTATCGGACATCTCCGATTCGGGGCAGGTCTGCCCTATTTAGTCCAGTCGCTGAATGGACACACTGGCATCCAAACACAACTCGTGGATGCGGTCCAAATTACGGATGCAGCATTTTTTGAATCACCGATTATCTTCATGGAACCTGTGCCGAAGTCTGCAGTGAAGATGCAGGGTAACGGCTTGCTTAGTAGTGCTGTCTGGCAGGTGAGTGGAGATCGCCCTTCCTTTGGTTATACTGATCGGGAAGCGCAGCGGATTCGTGAATATGTTATCAATCGCGGTGGGTTCATCTATATGCCCACGCACGGAAACACTGAATTAGCGATGCAACCCGCGCTGCGTGTTTTGCGTCAAATTCTTCCTGAATATCACTTGTCGACTATCCCTCAGGACCATGAGATTTACAATAGTTTCTATGAATTGAACGGACCCCTCCGTTTTCCTGTCCGGAAAATTGGGTCTACGGTTCTTCATCACGGTCCCTATAGTCAATTACAGGGCGTTTTCATCGACGACCGATTGGCTGTTCTCGTTGATACAGAGGCTATGATACATGTGATGGATGGTGCGGTGCAGAAACCGTTCTTTGGTCACTATCAGGACCGGAATAAGATTTTAGATGAATTCGCACCTGCTGCGGCGCGACAACTCGTTAACATTGTGATTTACGCGGTAACTCATGGGAATATCTCGGATTACAGTAATTACGTTCCTGCAGACACCCTCGCTGATGGCGACATAGACCGCGCACCGAAAACAGCACCCGCGGCCGCGGATCAGTTGTAGCAGTCGTATGAAGTTAAGCATGTAACTATTGATCAATAGTAAGCCGCGTCAAGAAATTGGCGCGGCTTTTTTATTTTTAAAATGTTAGTAAATGGAGCAAAATCGCATTTCTGTTTGACAAACCGTGCTTAGATATGTATAATATAAAAAAGAAATTGCTATTTTAGGGCGCGATTTGTATGCCCATAGTAAGAAGTCTTAATAAGTAAGAATACAATAAGGAGGCTTATCACAAAAATGGCTGATTATGCAAATCCTGATGTTTTGGTGAGTACAGAATGGGTGGCTGAATACGGTAGTCTTGAATACGCTGGTGGTGGTGGTGAAATTCGATTGCTTGAAGTTGATGTTGATACGTCGGCGTATGCTGAAGGGCATATCGCTGGCGCGGTTGGGTTGAATTGGCAGACGCAATTGTGTGACCAAGTTCGACGTGATATTCTCACGAAAGAGCAATTTGAAGCACTCTGCAATGACAGTGGTATCGCTAATGATACAACGGTCATCTTCTATGGCGATAATAACAATTGGTTCGCGACGTATGCCTTGTGGCAATTCCGCTACTACGGGCACGACGAAAGCCAGCTCAAGGTAATGAATGGCGGTCGTCAGAAGTGGGTTGATGAAGGCAGAGCACTTGTTACCGATATTCCTGACTATGCCAGTACTGGGTATCAGGCGAAATTTCCTGATGACAATGTCCGTGCCACAATGCTCAATGTTATATCCACGCTTGCAGAAGGGAGTGTTAACCTTGTCGATGTCCGTTCACCTGCCGAATTTACGGGTGAAGTCATTGCGCCCCCTGGCATGAACGAGACGGCGCAACGCGGCGGACATATCCCGGGTGCCGCGAATATCCCGTGGGCGACGGCAGTTGCTGAAGATGGGACTTTTAAGTCTTACGACGAGCTCCAAGCCATTTACGGTGGTGCAGGCGTTGATGAGGGTAGAGAAACAATCGCCTATTGTCGTATTGGCGAACGTTCATCACACACATGGTTCGTGTTGAAGTACCTACTCGGTTATGAGAAAGTCCGCAACTATGATGGGAGTTGGACGGAATGGGGGAATATCGTCGGTGCACCTATCGCACGCGACTAACTGTCGTTTTAGCTATGGGCACCTCGTCTGTTTTTGTCCGTGGTTTGAAAATAGGTCGTTTTTAGGGTGAAGGAATTTCTAAGGGACCAGCATTAAAACGGTGGAATCCTTCGCTATTTCGCGAATTTAATCAAAGACTGTTAATCTTTTGACCATCAACTCGCCTTGATACACTATGGAAAGGCATGGGTTGATGGTCAAAACGGATAAATAGGAGTAAGAGACTATACTTAGAAAAATGCCTAAATTTGTTTCTGCCCATGTTATTGCTTGCATGACCCGTCAAGATGTTGCTCGATTGCTAAGGCGTTTCAAAGAGGAAGAAAACGCTGAGGTGAGCAATATCCGAGTTTTGTGTGATACGCTCTCGGGACGGATGGTTTGCGAATGGGAAGCCCGCGATCGTGTCACTTTAGTTGAATGGCTGAAAAAGTGCAACGTCCAGTTACGAGGAACGGGTGAATGGGTTATGGCAGTTCAATATGAGTCTGTAGATGATGAACTTGTAGTCCCACCGCGGGATCACTCGTAGCCCCTTGAACGGACAGCGGAACGGTATAAAAACCGATGTATTACTTAACCCGACAGACCGCGTTTGAAGCATCACACTATAATCGTATTCCTGAATTGAGCAACGCCGAAAACTTCAACCTGTTTGGTGCTGCTGCGAATCCAAATAGTCACGGACATAACTATGTGCTTGAAGTCATGGTGAAAGGTAAGGTGGATGCAGATGACGGCATGGTTATTAATTTAGTAACTTTAGATGCCTTGTTGAAAAGGGAAGTACTTGCCAATTACGATCACAAGCACCTGAACAGTCAACATCCAGTTTTCGCAAATAATCCACAGCTCCAGCCGACATGCGAGAACATTTCTATTGAAATTTGGCGACGGCTTTTGCCTTCTCTGCCAGATGGAATGTTGCACAAGGTGCGGCTCTATGAGAGTGCAGCAAATTTTGCCGACTATTATGGAGAAGAACAGATGGTTTACCTTACCAAAGTCTACGAATTCAGTTCTGCCCACCGCCTGCACAGCCATGTCCTTAGTGACGAGGAAAATCGAGATGTCTTTGGAAAATGTAATAATCCTGCGGGGCATGGTCATAACTATGTCCTTGAGGTTACTGTAAAAGGGGAGGTAGATCCGAGGACTGGATTGGTTGCTGGGTTGGATTTTCTTGACGAAGTTGTTCAGAAACAAGTTTACACTCGATTTGATTACAAACATCTGAATCTTGACACCCCAGAGTTTGAAAGACTTAATCCGACTTCGGAGAACTTCGTCAAAGTGTTATGGGATGTCTTAGAGCCGAATTTGCGTCCAGTGGCTTTATACCGCCTTCGTTTACGGGAAACGCCAAAAAATCATTTCGACTACTACGGCGAGTGATATATTTTTTACCCAGCAAGCGCGGCTAAAAACAGCGCAATGGAGACACATTTTAACATAATGGAGTTTAAACCAGAATTAGAGGGGCTTTTCACCGATCTTCTTAAAAATTTAGGCGAAGATCCGAATCGTCAAGGTTTAGTGAAAACACCGAGCCGTGCCGCCAAAGCGATGCAGTTTCTAACAAGCGGCTATCATCAAAATGTTGATAAAATCTTGAATGAAGCTATCTTTGACGAAAATTATGATGAAATGGTGATTGTCAAGGATATTGAGTTTTACAGCCTTTGCGAGCATCATATCCTTCCATTTTGGGGTAGGTGTCACGTTGGTTATCTCCCACGGAACCGGATTGTTGGTTTGAGTAAAATTCCGCGCCTCGTAGATATGTTTTCTCGGCGTTTACAGGTCCAGGAGCGACTCACACGGGAGATTGCTGAAGCACTGGAAACTGCGCTTGAGCCGCGTGGTGTTGCTGTGGTGATAGAGGGACAACATCTGTGTATGATGGCGCGTGGTGTGCAAAAACAAGCCCCGAAGATGACAACGAATGTCATGCGAGGAACGTTCCGCGATGATAGTGCAACGCGTGCAGAATTTTTGCGGTGTATCCAGATATCCTGATGTACTTTGCAAGCGTTCCCTAAAACGTGCTCCTATTGTTCTTGTAGATGTCCAATTAACATAGCGTTCAAGCGTAAAGCCGTAATGCGGAGGTGAACATGGTTCCTCCTACTGACCTTAGTCAGAGAGATATAGATACACTGGACGGAAAAGTCGCAGTGATTACCGGAGGATCAAAAGGGATTGGTAAAGCGATCGCGTTTGGTTTGGCTGCGGCAGGGGCGAAGGTTGTGCTTGCTGCTCGAACACGTGAGACGCTTGAAGAGGTGGTAGTGAGTCTTAAAGCGAGTGGCTCTGAAGCACTTGCTGTTCCTACAGATGTAACCGACGCAGCAGCTGTGGAGGGGCTTGTCCAAAGGACGCTGAATGTTTACGAGCGTTTGGATATTTTGGTTAACAATGCCGGTATCGGTCGTTTCGGACCGGTCGTCGATTTCGCTCCGAACGATTGGGATACGGTGATTGATTCTAATTTGAGAGCGATTTATCTTTGTACGCAGTCCGCGCTTTCGCCAATGTTGGTGCAAGGCAGCGGACAGATTATTAATGTCTTATCAATCGCGGCGAAGGTTCCATTTGAGGCATCAAGTGCGTACTGTGCTGCGAAAGCAGGTGCGTTGGCGTTTACAAAGGTTTTAGCCAGTGAAGTTCGTCAGCAGAATATTCGGGTTACTGCTGTGCTACCGGGTTCGGTGCATACGCCGTTTTGGGACGAAATTCCGCAACATCCAGACTTTGAACAGATGCTTAAGCCTGAACATGTGGCAGATACAGTTGTCTCGGTTTGCCAACAGCCGTCTGGTATGGTGACTGAGGAAATTGTTGTGATGCCACCACTGGGCATTCTCTAAGGGTGTTGCCGGACTTAATTCTATACCTTCTGTGAATATGATCAAGACTTATTAAAGGTTCCGATTTTTCGTCGGATCTGAATTTTGCGGATAGCACGCGCATCAGTATTTGTAACTGTAATAACCAAATCGCGTAAAGTGAGTTCGGTTCCCACTTTGGGGATTGTCCCGGTCCGTTCGAAAATATAGCCAGCGATGGTCTCGTAGTCTCCTTCAGGGATAACGAGTCCATGTTGTTCTTTGAGTAGGCTGACTTCGGTTCTTCCGTCGCATTCGAGGATCTTGGGTGTAATTAAACGGATGAGATCGGGTTCGTCACGTTCATCGGCGAATTCACCGACGATTTCTTCGACAAGGTCTTCGACAGTGACCAGTCCAACGGTGCCACCGTATTCATCGACAGCGAATACCATGGTGTGCCGAGTATCTTGAATCTCTTTGAGAAGAGCATTAATATTTTTTGACTCGGGGACGAAGTGCAAGGCTGTGCGGATGAACGGTTCGACTGTTTCAGGTTGGTTGTCCGCTTTTTTCGATTGATTGGGATGGTTCAGTTCTTTGTCTTTTGTCAGAAAACTTGAGTTGTCGTCAGGAATTTCTGATGCGACATCGTCGTAAATAACATCTAAGAGGTTAACGATTCCAATGATGTTATAGATTTGTTCTTCGTAGACGGGAATTCTCGAAAAGCCGGAGTCGGCAGCGATTTGCAAGAAATCTTCGCATTTAGTGTTTTTTTCGATGGCGACGATATCGACAAGAGGCACCATGACTTGGGCAACTGTGCGATCTTGAAGATTGAGCAGGCTATGAATCATCCGACGCTGATCTGTGAGTAGATTCCCGGAGCGCTCGCCGATGAATGCGAGGAGGCGTAACTCTTCACGTTGCGCATCGGGACTTTGTCTGCGTGCGTTTCTGTCTATGAGCGTGATGAGGAATTGTGTCACATTTTGGACGAGATAGATAAGAGGTGCTAAGATTACTTCAGAGACCCTTAGCTGGTAGGCGTAGCGTATTGCTAAGGTATTGGCTCTGACACGAAAAATGGTTTTGGGTAGGATCTCTCCAAAAATCAGAAGGAGTGCCGTTATACCAGCAGTGGCAATTAATCCCTGTAGGCTTACCGTGAGATTCGGGAGGCCTCGTGCAACGATTCCCTCGCCGAGTTGTGCAAGGAGTACATTTGCGAGATTCGTTCCAACTAAGGTGAGGGCGAGCATCCGTTGCGGAGATTCAACTAAGCGACGGACAATGTTCGCTTTGGTATCCTCGGATTCAGCAAGTTGATTGAGTCGGATTTTATTAACCGATACGAGAGCCGTCTCTGAACCAGAGTAGAAAGCTGATAGGACAAGACAGATGAGTATGGCAATCGCGAATGAACTGAGCACTGCGATTTGTGCTGTACCGCTGGCACCTATTAAAAAGAGGCATAATAGTAGAATTTTCAATTAATTACTTGTGTTTATAAGGTGCGAAAGCCTAATTGTTGTTACGTTTCTGCGTCGGTTTGTCGGACGAGTGGTAACCTGATAAATAAGCTTGTGATAACATTACCTTCTGTAGTGTTGATTTCAAATTTGATACCGTTCTCATCGGTGTATGATTCCCCGACTGATGGGATTCTGCCAAAAAGCCCGAAAGCATAACCGCCGATAGTGTCGGCATCATCTTCGTTCAGTTTTAATTCGTTGAATTGCTGGTTAAGTTCTCGAATACTCATCCGACCGGAAACTTCGAGTAACAATGGGGCTGCGGAGTGTTTAACGAAATCAGGTAACGGTTCGTCTCTATCGTGTTCATCAATGATGTCGCCAACTACCTGTTCGACGATGTCTTCGGTTGTAACGGCACCTGAAACGCCACCATATTCATCTAAGAGAATCGCCATTTTTGTTTTTTCGCTTTTGAGTTGTAGCAGTAGTTCTCCGATTTTACGGGTTTCGAGCACCAAAATAGGTTCTCGGATAAGAGGGGCATTAGATGGAGCGTTATGGATTGTATTCCGTTTTTCGAGGAAAGCATCAAGCGTAAGGGAATTGACTGCAGCGTGACGCCAGAGAGGCAAGTCTTTGACGTAGAAAATTCCACAAATATTGTCGATCTGGTCCTGATAGACAGGAATGCGTGAGAATCCGGATTCCTTCGCCTGTTTTAAGGTTTCTTGAATTGTGTTGGATGTGGACGCTGCAACGACTTCAGTTCGTGGGACCATAATCTCTCTTGCTTCAATATCGCGCAATTCGAGAATATTGCTCACAATTTCCCGTTCGTCCTCGGGAAGTGCCTCCTCGTGGTAGGTGTTGACAATCTCTTTGAAGTCTGTGGCAGTGAGATGTTCGGTATCTGGCGTGTGTCCTGTAAATATAGGAATGAGGAAGTCGATGATGCGACGCAGTAGTGCTCGTAGTGGTGAAATACAGATCGAAAATATCCACAAAGGTGGTGCTGTTATTTTGGCAAAGGTTTCTGCGTGCTTAATTGCGTAAGTCTTTGGAGCCATCTCGCCAAAGATAAGCATGAGAATGACGCTAAAGACTGTGGCTGTGGCAAATTGGAGCACTTCCGTACTATCGGGCAGTACTCGCTTAATGAGCCACAACATGAGGATTGCAAACGAGACGTTTACGAGGTTATTACCGAGCAGAACGGTAATAAATAATCTGCGTGGGTTATCAACGAAACTGACGATAGCCGAGGTTCCGCCTCTTTCGTAACGGAAACGCTCAATTTGCACTTGGGTGAGCGCAGACAAAGCAGTCTCGGATCCGGAAAAAAAGCCGGACAAGATGAGTAGACCTGTCAAACTGATCAGGTAAGGGAGTAGTGGAACAACTTCCATTCTTTTTACAAGGCAATATTTCGGGCAGTTGGTGAGCCAAAATTTGCTCTAAGTTATACTGAATTGGTAGTAATCAGCAAGCTGGATTGTCTATTTGATTTGCTTAATCATAACATATTGACAAAAAATCGCAATAAAAATATTCGCCATTTTTTCGGCGTTGCTTAGGTGTTCATATTTTGCGCTGTATCTGTGGGCTTGAACTCCTGAGCGAAGGCTTTAATGGCACTGCTTTTGAGGGTGTTCATGACAAAGTTAGAACAGATGCAACGGATTGAGGCGTGTGGTATCGTCGCTATAATTCGGGCTAATAGTGCGAATGAATTGATTGATGCTGCCGCGGCAATCCACGCGGGTGGGGTTAGTGTAATTGAAGTGACGATGACGACGCCGGATGCGTTGCAGGTAATTAGCGATGTGTCATCGGCGTATGGCGATTCCGTCCTTGTTGGTGCTGGATCGGTGTTGGATGCGGAAACGGCACGCGCCGTTATGCTGGCAGGCGCAGAGTTCATTGTTAGTCCAGTTACAAAGGCAGATGTGATTGAGATCTGTAACCGCTACGGTAAGGTTGTTATTCCAGGTGCGTTTACACCAACAGAGATTTTAGCTGCGTGGGAGGCGGGTGCGGATTATGTCAAGGTATTTCCATCAAGCGGGGTCGGTGCCTCGTATATAAAAGATGTGAAAGCGCCACTACCACATATTCCTCTTGTTCCAACAGGGGGTATCAACGCTGAAAATGCTGCGGAATTTATCGCTGCTGGTGCCACTGCCTTGGGAGTTGGAAGTTCACTGGTTAATAATCAACTGATTGAATCGGGACAATTTGACTCGCTCACTGAGAGAGCGAAAAAGTTGAGTGCCGAGGTGCAGCGCGCCCGCTCAGGTATTAGTGGGCTTAAATCGAGTTAAAAGTCATTTTTTCGTTGACAATTAATGTTAATTCTGTTAATTTTATTATTATAAGTTGTATCTTGTCCTCTTTAAGATGCTGTCATGCAAATAGACCAATTGATCTTAGGTAAATATAGATTGCTGGAGTTTCTGAATTCAGGCGGATTCTCGTCGGTTTTTCGCGCCCGCGAAGAAATGACGAACCGTGAAGTTGCAATCAAAGCCTTAGCAAAAACAGCCTATCCGGCAAGTAGGATGAAGTTCTTACTGAATGAATTTCAGGCGATGTCGAAAATTTGGGGACATCAAAATATCGTTTCTATTCATACAGTTGAGCCGGGTACGGATGACTACGTTGCATGGATCGTGATGGAGTATGTTGAAGGGAAAAGCCTTCATGAACTGATGCAGGAAGGTCCCCTTCCGCTGACAGATACAATTAATATTGGTTTGGACATTTGCCGCGGGCTGAAAGAAGCACATGCTCACAAGATTATGCATCGCGATATCAAACCACAGAATATCTTACTCACGACCGACAAGAAAGCAAAAGTTGCTGATTTCAGTATTGCTCGAATCTTTGGCGAAACCACTGAATTTGCTGAAACTATGGCGGGTACTCGACGCTATATGGCGCCTGAACAACATTATGGGGCTTATGATTATCGCGCCGACCTCTATTCCACGGCGCTCATTTTGTATCAAGCTGTGACCGGACGCTTTCCATTTTCAGGCGAAAACAGAGAAATTGATAAAAAGAAAGCTGCCGGAGAGATAGAAGAGATCGACAGATGTCCAGAAGTGCTCCGCAACTTCTTAGAAAAAGCGCTCCATCGACAGTTGTCTGAACGCCATCAAAACGCGACCGAAATGTATGAAGAGTTGGATCGTATCCGCCGAGATGAGTACGTCAGACAGGCTTCGCAGCTTATTGATGCCAGCGTTAATTCCAGCAACCCAAGATTAGCAGAGGCGCTTGAACGATACCGAAAAACCTTCCGTTTACCACTTGAAGCCGCGGAACGGATGAATCAAAACCTCTTTTTTGAGCGGCGACAGAAAGAAGAAAACGGTAAACGTGAGAAGTTGATTACCCAAGTCCACAGACATTATACGCTCGCTACACGTTACATTGAGAGCGAAGACTACTCAGGTGTCCTTGAAGAGATCCACAAAGCAACTCGTCTTTATGTAGATGATCAAGGATTGGCGAAAGCCGTTGATAATCTCTTCCGGCAGCTCAATACTGCGACCCCGCCGCTGGCAGCGAGTCCTACAGTTGAAGAGGTTGTGGTGCTCATTCAGAAGTTACCTGACAATGAAGGTGCTGTTCTTCGTACGTGGCTTGAGCATCAAGAACTTGTCAGTGAAAAACAAGAACTCGAGATAGTTCCGATCCAACCCCAAGTTAAAGCATCAGGCAGTTATCGAATGATAATTGAGGAGGCATCCTCGGAGTTTTTGCTGGATCAGGTTCATATTGATATCCAATATCCACACGAGGAAGAAGCGTTTCATATTTTCCAAAAAATCCAAATTTATCAACAACAAGGACGAATGCAGCAGTGCCACACACTCTATAAGAAACTGGGGAAATTCTACCAGAAGCAGGCGCGCAACTTTGTCAAAGAAGAACGTTTGGAACTTATTGCCAACTGTTATACGCGTGCAAGATTCGCTTACACCGTCGCGGAAAAGTACCGACTCGCCAGGAAAAACGCTAAAAACGGTGGGATTTACTACACCCGTCTTGGACGTCAATTTGAACTTCAGCGCTCATGGGAAGAAGCTGGCAAATCTTATATTCTTGCTGCCTACAATCATAGCTATGCGAATCTGCCAGCCCTTGTTGAAGAGTGCCACAGGATGGCGACGATCTGCTATTTCAATGCAGCTGAAAGTGCACACCTTAATCGTGAATTACAAACTGCTTACGACTATTACATGTTAATCTTGGTGATTGGTGAAAAAATGTCGGCACCAACGAAGGTGGTGAGCGAAGCACAAAAACTTATCTCGGAAATCCCAGTTGAAAATTAGAGGAGCAGTACGTGAAAGCATCTTTAAAACGTGGAGAGGTTCTCATCGGAACGTTTGTCCTTGAATTCGGGGGTTCCGCGATAGCAACGCTTCTGGCAAGTGCTGGTGCAGATTTTATTATCGCTGATCTGGAACATAGTTCATTTTCCATAGAAACCATGGGACGGATAATCCGGGATGCTCGTGGGGCAAATTTACCGTGTATTGTTCGTGTTCCGGTGCTTGAACGTCATTTTATTTCGAGAATTCTTGATGCGGGGGCAACGGGGGTCATGATTCCACGGGTTGAGGCCTGTGATGATCTCGAAAAAATTCGAGCGTGGACAAAATACGCACCTGAAGGTGACCGAGGCGTTGCATTCGGCATCGGACATACTGACTATGGAGACTTTACGAAGCTTGACACTCGGGAATATGTCCGTCGAGCAAATGAGGAGATCCTTAGCATAGGGCAGATCGAAACTGTTAAAGCTGTCGAAAATCTGGAGGATATTCTCGCAACAGGTGGGTTAGATGTTGTATTCATTGGTCCGTATGATTTGTCCACCTCTATGGGAATTTCCGGTGAGTTTGATCATCCGTTACTTTTGGATGCAATAAAGAGAATCATTGCGCTCGCGCAAATGCATAATGTTCCCTTGGGCTGTTATGTTAACGACTTTAAGGGTGGTGAACAGTGGTTGAAACTCGGTGTTCAATTGATAGCGTGCGGAAATGATGCTTTTCTATTGACTCGTAAATTTGCCGAGGAAAGCCAAAAGTTTAGAAATGCGGTAGGTTCTTGAACGCGAATCTTGCCGCGAAAAAGATGAAAACTTACGATATTCTCTCAATCGGGCGGAGTTCTATAGATCTCTACGCCAATGATATCGGAGCCCCGTTCACAGATATTAAGAGTTTTGGTGCCTTCGTTGGAGGATGTCCGACGAATATCAGTGTTGGTGTGCAAAGACTTGGGCTTCAGGCTGCGCTGCTTACCGCTATCGGGGAAGACCCAGTTGGCGAATTTCTACTCAAGTTTTTGAAGGACGAAGGTGTTGAAACGCAGTTTATCCCGTGCAAACCTGGACACCGGACAAGTGCTGTTGTTCTTGGCATTGAGCCACCAGACCGATTCCCATTAATCTTTTACCGTGATAACTGCGCGGATATTGAATTGACAATTGATGATGTTCTCGCTGCACCGATTGCTGAGAGCCGAGCAGTGCTAATATCCGGCACTGGTTTGAGCAAAGAGCCGAGTCGTAGCGCGACGCTCTATGCCGCTGAACAGGCACAAGCAATAGGCAAGCAGGTCTTTTTGGACCTCGATTTCCGAGCAGATCAGTGGCACGACCCAAGGGCATTTGGTGTTGTTGTTCGATCTGCGCTACGTTATATTGACATCGCTATCGGTACGGAAGAAGAAATCAAGGCGGCTACGCTTACAAGCCTTTCGCAACTCACAATTGAACACTCCCAAATCTCAAACCCTACGATTGAAGGAGATATGGCGGTAGCGATTGAAACCCTCTTAGGTGCCGGTCCGGATGCACTGATAGTGAAGCGTGGTATTGAAGGGGCAGATGTTTATCTGACCAATGGTGAGGTCATTCACGCGGCACCGTTTCCGGTTGAGGTTTACAATACTCTCGGTGCTGGAGATGCGTTCGCAAGTGGTTTTGTCTACGGCAACCTCAGCGGTTGGGGTTGGCAGAAAGCTGCACGTCTTGGCAATGCCACCGGTGCAATCGTCGTAACACGACACGGTTGTGCGAATTTTATGCCAACGATGCCTGAAGTTGATGCGTTTGTCGCGGAACGTGGCGGATGGTAGATACAATTTCCGGTTTTGTAAGACAATATTTCCGTGCCTCAGTTTCTATACACCACACTATTTTATTAAAGGAGCAGCAGTTTCCCGTGGGGAAAACGCACAGCAGACTTCATGAAAATACGAAAACTTACGATGGGACAAGCCATCATTCAATTTCTTCAACAACAATATGTTGAGCGGGATGGGAACGAAAACCAGTTTTTCGCTGGTATGTTTGGCATTTTCGGGCACGGAAACGTTGCTGGTATTGGGCAAGCACTGCATCAATATTCTGATTCATTTCGGTTCTATCAAACCCGAAATGAACAATCGATGGTGCATACCGCTGCTGCATTTGCCAAGATGAGCAATCGCCTCCGAACTTTTGCTTGCACAAGTTCCATTGGACCGGGAGCAACGAACATGCTCACCGGTGCCGCGGGTGCAACAATTAACCGAATACCCGTGCTCTTGTTACCGGGTGACATCTTTTCCACCCGTTTGGTCGCGCCCGTTTTACAGCAGTTGGAGTCATCGAGTTCGCAAGATTATTCGGTGAACGATTGCTTCAAGCCTGTTTCACGTTACTGGGATCGAATTAATCGCCCAGAACAAATTATCACGGCGTTACCAGAGGCGATGCGGGTGCTGACATCTCAGGCAGATACGGGGACTGTAACCTTGGCCCTTCCGCAAGACGTTCAAGCTGAAGCGTACGATTATCCTGTGCAACTCTTTGAGAAGCGTGTTTATACTATACCTCGTCCTCGTGCAGATGCGAGTCTGTTCAACCGGGCAATAGCATGGATTCGTGAGAGCGAACGCCCCTTGATTATTGCTGGTGGTGGTGTTATCTATGGCGAAGCGACAGCACAACTCGCCCAATTTGTGGAGCAAACGGGTATTCCAGTCGGTGAAACTTTCGCTGGAAAAGGCTCGCTGTCGTATGATCACCCGCAGAATCTCGGTGCAATAGGGGCGACCGGTACACCCGGCGCGAATATCACTGCGCGGGAGGCGGACTTGGTGATCGCTATTGGCACGCGCTTGAGCGATTTTACGACTGCTTCAAAAACTGCTTTCCAGAATCCTGATGTCCGTTTTATTAATATTAATGTTGCTGAATTTGATGCTTATAAGCATGCTGCTTTACCGCTCGTTGCGGACGCGCGTGTCACGCTTGAGGAACTGGCGACCGCTGTTGGAAACTACCGCGTTGATGCAGCTTACGCCGCACAAATTGAGAAATATCGAGACGAATGGGAGGCGGAAGTTGATCGACTTTATCATCTCGAACATAGTCCTTTACCGAGTCAGAGTGAGGTGATTGGAGTCGTCAACGAATTTTCGCGTCCTGAGGATGTTATGGTTTGTGCAGCAGGCAGCCTACCGGGCGATCTACATAAATTGTGGCGAACCCGTAATCCTAAACAGTACCACTTGGAATACGGTTACTCGTGTATGGGATATGAAATCGCTGGTGGGTTGGGCATCAAAATGGCAGACCCCAGTCGCGATGTCTATGTCATGGTGGGTGATGGCTCGTACCTGATGTTAGCACAAGAAATTATTACGTCAATTCAAGAGGGATATAAACTCATTATTGTTCTTGTGAACAATGAAGGGCATAGTAGTATCGGTGGATTGTCTCGCGCAACGGGTGTGCAGGGTTTTGCGACCCGTTTCCGTTACCGCGATGAGGAAACAGGTCAACTTGCTGGTGACTTTTTACCGGTGGATCTTGCAGCGAATGCTGCAAGCCTCGGTGCAAAGGTAATCGAAGCGACGACCCTGCAGAGTTTAAAAGCGGCGCTGCATGAAGCACGCGAAGCAGAACACACAACCGTTGTGAAGATTGATGTGGACTACTATGAGGGTGTCCCGCGATATGAATCTTGGTGGGATGTACCTATCGCACAAGTCTCCGAAGTCGACACGGCTCAAGAGGCGTATGAGGAATACGAGTCCGATAAACAGAAAGAGCGTTATTTCCTATAGGTGATTGGATAACTCTCTATGAAAGGGAAACTATGAAAGCATCGGAACTTTTAGAGACGGTCAAGTCAGGGAAGGCTATCCCGTGCGATATGTGTGATGGGAAAATTCCGGCGGACGAGCTTTTAAAATTCGTGTTTAAGTTAGGAAAACTCGCGCCGCGCATGGGAAATGCGAACGTTGGTGCTATTACCTGTGTCGAGTGCCAAGAGGCGGACCCGGATATCAAGATTACGCCACGCGGACCGGATGTCAAATTTGTCCGTGGTGATTAACCTATTACGGATAAAATTCTATCCGTCTATATTTCAAGATGTCCGAATACATTGTTGGCAGAAATCCAGTCATTGAATATCTACAGCATCGTGCTCGTTATGTCGAAAAAGTTTGGATTGCTGAAGGGAATACTCACTCTCGCATCCGCCATATCATCGCGAAGGCGCAACAGGCGGGCATCCCGGTAAAACGCTGCACGCGACGTGAATTGGATAGACTCGAACCATCTGTGCCGCATCAAGGCGTTATCGCGCTCGTCAATTTAACCCGCTATAGCGATCTACCATCAATACTGGCGAAGATACAAGGCAACGAGAGTGAGGCGTTGTTAGTGATGTTAGATGGTGTTCAAGATCCAAGAAACCTTGGCGCGGTTCTCCGAACTGCTGATGCTGCTAACGCTGATGCCGTTCTTATTCCGAAGAACCGTGCTGTCGGTATCACACCGGCTGTACACAAAGCCTCGGCTGGTGCGTCTGAACATGTACCTATCGTCAGAGTGACGAATGTCGCGCAAACCGTAGAGCTCCTTAAAAAATCAGGTATATGGGTTGTGGGTTCCGCTGGGGATGCATCCTATTCGTATACCGATGTGGATTTTGGTGTTCCGTTATGCCTCGTTTTGGGGGGTGAGGGTGCGGGCATTCGGAGACTCGTGAAACAGAAGTGTGACTACCTCGTGCACTTACCGATGTTGGGGCGGATTCAATCTCTTAATGTCTCGGTTGCAGCAGGTGTTCTTTTGTACGAGGTACTCCGGCAGCGTTCTTTGCAATGAGTTAGTATTCTCCTCAAATGAAACCCTCCTCCTTTAGGCTGACAAAGATACCGTCGCCGATAACGATATGATCCAGCACTCTAATTCCGATCTGGTTTCCAGCCTCGATTAACTGTTTTGTTGCGCGAATGTCTTCTTGACTCGGCTGTGGATCCCCGGATGGGTGGTTGTGGACAAGAACGATTGAGTTCGCCGACTCTTCGATTGCGAATCGAAAAATTTCGCGCGGGTGGAAAACACTGGCGTTGAGCGTTCCTTCAAAGACTGTCGTTTCTGACAACTTTTTTCCCCAGGTGAAATCATCACTGAGGTTTCCAGCGACACCTTTGGTTGTTACACCGCCTTTGGTATCGAGGCAGAGGACGCAGACAATTTCCTTCTGTAGATACCGCATCTTGGACATCATCAGGTCTGCGACATCGCTTGGAGATGTGATTTTATCGCGGTCTGCATGAAACCGTGCTAATCGCTTACCCAGTTCAAAAGCGGCAACGATCTGTGCCGCCTTTGCCTCGCCAATCCCTTTAATTTTTTCAAATTGCTTGGAACTGTTGTCTGCCATCCGTTTCAAATCGCCCTCAAAAGCCATAAGGACCTGCTCACCGAGTTGAACAGCTGTTGTCCCTCTAAAGCCGTCCTTAAGGATAATAGCCAGAAGGTCAGAGTCTCTTAGGCTTTCAGGTCCGTATTCGCGAAGCCTCTCACGTGGACGTTCATCTTTAGGTAGGTCCTTGATTCGCATAGAATCCAGTTTGTACATCACTTTCCTTTCTGCCAACAGAAGATTCTCTGTTATTATACCGCAAGTTGCCACCTTTGTAGCAAAATCTGTTAGATTGTGCTCGTGAGGACGCAAACTAAAAGTTTACGCTACAAAATCTCATATTATGCGTCAGAATGACTTAAACTATACGTTATTTCCATTTGGAAGTCAAATTAAATTAGATAAAAAGAGATACTAAAAAGTCTAATGGTGTTCCTTGTTGAGGTTTCTAAAGTTAGAGTGGGTAAACTGTTTCTAAGGCGATCTGTTTAAAACGATAAGATGGCTAAATTGCAGGTTGACAAATAATTTCAAATAATGTAGAATTAAATGATAAGGAATGGGTTAATATTTTTAGTTTTCAAACGAATGCGAAGGAGAGAATCATGGCAACTACGATTCGTCAGCAAGATGGCGTTGCGATCCTGGAACCGAGTGGAAAAATAATGGGAGCAGCAGTCTCAGAATTGCGAGAGGCGATCGTTTCACAAATAGATGCCTCTGATGAGCCGCGCATCCTCATTAATTTTGAACGCGTTAATATGATGGACAGTTCCGGTCTCGGAACCCTCATGGGCGCACATGTTACTGCGACGCGTAAGAAAGGACGTATCGGGGTCATCAATGTCGGAAGGAACATCAAAAACTTGATTGTTCGCAGCCGGCTCGTTAGTATTTTTGAACATTTTGATAGCGAGAACGATGCGATTGCGGAACTGTCAAGTGGAAGTTAATTAGTGTTGTTCATAGATTGCACAGAAAATAAGATGCCTCCTTCGGTTTGAAGGAGGTGGGAAGTGCCTGTGGAGACCTTATAATGCCAGCACACGTCAGTGACTTCGGTTAGCATGGCAGGGCGGCAAGCGTCGATGCAACAGGGATTTCAAGATTAGATTTATCGTGTGTTATACAGATATTTCTAGACTTAAAGGAACAGTATATTATGCCAATCACCATGTCGGAGAAAGAAGGGGTAGTGATTTTTAGATTGGCCGGTAGAATGATTGCCCCGGGTGTAAAAGAGGTCTCCGAAACTATAACGGAGAAGCTCGCAAACCTCACCTCTCCGCCAAGACTCGTGTTTGATTTTAAAGGGGTAACTGGGATGGATAGTTCCGGTCTTGGTGCCCTAATGAAAGTGTATGCCGATATTCACCCACGTGGAGGGGAAATTGCAGTGATTAACGTGGACAAGCATGTCAAAAACCTCATTGTCATGGCGCGGTTAATCACAGTTTTTAAGAACTTTGAAAGTGAAGATGATGCTGTTGCTTCCTTGTTACAGCGTGTATAACAAATTCCATCTAACTTGGGTTTTATTATAGGCGTGGTGCCTTGGGACCTACGAGTGACATATTAAGTCTTACACCTATAAAGGATATCTGATGATTAAAAATATCCTCGTCGCTATTGGCGATACGGATTATGAAAAAAATGCCTTTGATTACGCTGGACAATTGGCGGTGCTTTTAGGGACACATCTATCGTGTGTTTTCTTTCAAGATAGCAGTCATGGTGGAAGTCCTGAGGTAGCCGAGACTGTTCTCCGTCGAACAGAAGCGGAGTGTTCGCTTTACGACTTTTTAGATTATCATGTTGAAGCGGTTGCTGGGAACCCGCGACAGATGATTTGTGAAAAAGCACACTCCGCTGACCTTGTCGTTGTAGGGCTCCCTGAAGATGTAGGGGAACGTGGGTTGAAGCTTATTCAGAACCAAATTGACGATGTTCTACTGCATATCACGAGGCCTATTATCGTGGTGCATGAACAGTGTACACTTTTGCGAAAAATTCTTGCTGTGCATCATGGAGATGTTTATTCCGATCACGTCTTGGGGCTCGTCGCGGAAGTTGGTGAGTTGACGAAAGCTGGGATCCTTGGACTCGCCTTGTCAAGTACGCAATCCGAGGCTACGCAGATTAGACAGCAGATGGAAGCGTACTTGAACTACTATGATGTTGAAACTAATTTCCTGACTGCACGTGGCTTTACAGTCTCGAATATTTTGGAGAATGCAGAGGCAAATGATTGCGATTTAATTGCCCTGAGTGCGAGTCATCACGGTAGATTGTATGAACTCGTTTTCCAAAGTACGACGCAAACTGTTGTCAAACTGGCAGATCGCGCGGTTTTGGTGACTAAGTAACTTTCGTGCAATGGCAATGGTGCAGCGCGAGGTGCCTCTGACTCGCACCTTCTGGAGCGGAAACATGAAGCAGCTTAAGAACGCGACTCGCAAGCCCGGTGTAATAAAAGACCCCGTTGACCTTAATTCTTTTTTCGAAGTTTCTTCTGACATGTTTGGGTATATCAATTGCGACGATAGTTTTGTCGCGCTTAATTCGGCATGGGAAGACACTCTCGGATTCACACTCTTGGAACTGCAGCGTCAGCAGTGGGATATGCTGATACACCCTGAAGATAGACGGGAAACCCTCACTGCAATTGAGAAAGTGAAAACGGGAGAGCGTGAGTGCGTTACTTTTGAAAACCGATTTGAGTCCAAAGGTGGATCTTATAAATGGTTAAGATGGCAGGCGATAAAGCCTTGTGAAGAACAACACGTCTGTTATATCATCATCAGGGATATCACTCTACAGAAGCAGTTGGAAGCAAAATTAAAAGAAGGTGAAATGCGCTTCCAGCAGCTGGCGGTACAACACGCCGAAGAGAGTGGTCTCTTCCATACCCTGATGGAAAATACCCCTGATCATATCTATTTTAAAGATACAGAGAGTCGCTTCCTCCGGATTAATCGCTCTTTGTCGGATTGGTTCGGTTTAAGAAATCCAGCAGAAGCTGTCCTGAAAACGGATTTTGATTTTTTTACGCGTGAACATGCTCAGCAAGCATATCAGGATGAGCAAACTGTTATCAAGTCTGGTGAGCCGATCGAGGGTAAACACGAAAAAGAGACATGGCCCGATGAACAGGACACGTGGGTGTCAACGACGAAGGTTCCAATTCGTGATAGAGATGGACGTATTAAAGGAACATGTGGAATTTCACGAGACATAACCGAATACTATCGTGTGCAACAAGCAGTCCGAGATTCTGAGGCGAAATGGCGTTCTCTTGTTGAGAGTGCCCCTGATATTATCTCAACTATGGATCTTGACTGTCGTCTTACATTCGTCAATAGACTTCCTGCTAATCTTGGATTAAGTCCGCAAGATATTGTCGGAAAAAGCGTTTTTGATTTCCTTGCGGAAGAACACCATGAACGTCTGAGGGAAGCTTGTGTGCAGGTAACCGAAACTGGCGAGGTTGCGACTTATGAGGTTCAGGGACAGATGAGTGGGTATTGGTATGCTTCGTGTCTCGGAGCAATCAAGCGGGAAGGACAAGTGGTAGGATTTGTGATGACGTCAACGGATATCACGGATCGGAAGCAAGCGGAGATTGAATTGCAGCGCAGTGAAGAGCGCTTTCGACGTGCTGTGCTAAATGCACCACTGCCAATTATGATCCATTCCGAAGATGGTAAGGTTCTGCAAATCAGCCGAGCATGGACAGAATTAACTGGGTATACCCACGCCGACATCCCTACAGTCTCAAAATGGCTTGAACAGACGAGTCGCAAGGAAGCTGAGGCAATTAAAGCACATCTTGCCCAGTTGTATCGTTCCACTGAACGGGTTGCGGAAGGCGAGTACGAAGTTTTTACCAAGTTTGGTGAAAAACAGATCTGGGAGTTTAGTTCATCCTTACTTGGGGAACTTCCGGACAATCGACACCTCGGCATTAGTATGGCGCTGAATATTACAGAGCGGATAAAAACCCAAAAAGCGATGCAACAAGCCAAAGAGACTGCTGAATATGCAAGCCGGGCGAAGAGTGATTTTCTTGCGAACATGAGCCATGAACTGCGTACACCTTTAAATGCAATCATTGGATTCGCCGAAATTTTGAGAGATGAACTCGTCGGGAGCATCAACGCTGAACAGAAGGAATGCGTCAACGATATTCATATTAGTGGTCAACATCTGTTGGAGATGATCAACGACATTCTCGACTTGTCAAAGATTGAAGCTGGGAAGATGGTGCTGCAGCTGGAGGAGTTCTCTATTGTTGAAGCGGTCGAAGAAGTAAACGCTATTATCACTGCGCTTGCTGTAAAAAAGGACTTGGATCTTACCTTAAGCTATAGTCAGGATTGTGAGATTGAGGCTGATCGGATTAAATTTAAACAGATCTTCTACAATTTACTCTCCAATGCAGTGAAATTTACCCCAGAAGGCGGAAAAGTTACAACGAAGTTGAAAGTCACCGAGACGGAACTGCGCGCTCAGGTTATAGATACCGGTATAGGCATCTCCAAGGCGGATCAAGCCAAGCTCTTTGCCCCATTTACCCAGATTGATACATCAAAATCTCGAAGATACGGCGGAACAGGGCTCGGTTTAGCATTAACGCAAAGACTTATCTCCTTACATGGGGGCAAAATTAGCGTTAGCAGTCAGGAAGGGAAAGGGAGCAATTTCACTCTGAAAATTCCGCTGCGACACTTGAAGATTGAAGTTGGTAACGCGTCTGATGAAACGGCGTAGAGTTAAAAAGTGGAACTTAGCTCTGTGATTCCGGTTAATTTCAGATGTCTGGCTTGAACAGAGGACGACCTGTGAAAACCGCAAACCTATCTTCGGCAGAAGGTCAGACAGACACACCAAAGCGAATCTTGGTAATTGAGGACCAAGAATTGAACCGCAAAGTTGTACGGATTGTACTGCAGTCAAAAGGCTATACAGTCGTTGAAGCAACTGATGCTGTGGAAGCGATCGAGAGTTTAGAAGACGCGATACCACAACTTATTCTCATGGATATCGCATTACCAGGGCAAAGTGGCGAAGAGTTAGCAAGGAGAATTAAAGCGAACCTCGCATGGGTAGATATACCCATTATTGCGCTAACGGCTGCGGCGATGTCTGGTGATAGAGAACGAATTCTCAAATCCGGATGTGACGATTACCTCAGTAAACCGATTGATATCAAAGTGCTGGTAGAACGCGTAGAAACCCACCTTAAAAGGACAGAGACATGAATCCTGAAACGAGTCCCTCAGAGCAAGAAGCCTCGAAGATCCTTATTGTTGATGACGAACCGAGAAATGTCAGAATTCTACAAATCCATCTCAATGCGAAGGGATATGCAGTCTGTACAGCTGAAGATGGACTTGAGGCACTTGATACCATTGAAAAAGAGAACCCAGATCTCATCTTGTTAGATATCAACATGCCCAGGATGGATGGTTTTGAAGTTGTCAAGCGAGTCCGCTCAAATAAGGCTACAGAATTTATTCCAATTGTAATGATAACTGCCCTACGGGACACGCGCGAAAATCGGATTAAGTCTATTGAGGCGGGTGCTGATGATTTTATCGAAAAACCGTTTGATAGTTTAGAAGTACTCGCACGCGTCCGTTCCCTTTTGCGAATTAAGGAGTATCAGGATACCCTTGCGAAACATAATGCCCGTTTGGAAGAAGAACTTCAAATGGCAAGGAGTATCCAGGAGATTCTGATTCCGCAGAATGGTGTCCAGGAGTTATCCGGATTTCGGATAGCTTCCCGATGCACCCCTGAGATGGCGGTCGGTGGGGATTTCTATGATGTCTGGGAAATTGAGCCGAATCGACTTGGCGTTTTTATTTCTGATGTTATGGGACATGGTGTTTCAGCGGCTTTTGTAACTGTCTTTATTAAAACAATTTTAGCGGAATTTCAAGAACTGGTTGAGAATAACCCAGGTTACCTTCTTGAGATATTAAACACTCGGTTTAATGATCTGATCAGTTCGCGGCTATTCATGTTTGCGACGGCGTTTTGCGGTATCATTGACCTTGGTAAGGGTGAACTTGTCTGTGCAAATGCTGGACATTCTTTTCCGTTTTTGTGCAATGGTGATCAACAGGCGTATTACCCCATCGGCGATAAAAACACTGGAAACGGATTGGGCATTTGGCGAGAGTCGGTTTATGAAACTGTTCATTATCCGTTTGATCGGTTGAGCAAGATCTTTCTATATACCGACGGGGTTTACGAAGCCAAGAATTCTCAAGGGGAAGAATTTACGGTGGAGCGTCTTGAAGAGTTGGTAAGTGAGTGTGCGAGGCAACCTGCGGCGCAGCTTATTACTAACGTCTCCGAGTCAGTTGATACATTCACAGCTAATTGTCCGAAAGACGATGATCTGACGCTCATCGCTATTGAAGCTGCAGGCTGAAATTAAACCTCGACCTTGTTGGATTTTAGAAGATAGAAAACGACTCGGACATCTGTGCCGCCGGCTTCGTTGGATCGCATTTCATGTGTATCTGAAAGCGACTTTGCGATGAAAATGCCGTGTCCCCTCTCACTGGTTGGAGAGCGGTTTGCTTCAATTTCCAAGAGCCTTTCATGTGTTAGCCAGTTCTTTTGCCTTGTCTTTCCTGATCCGGTATCCCTCACCAAAATTTCAAGGGCATGAGCGTCAACTGATATTCGCAATTTGATGCCAACTGTAGCGTTAGCCGAACCGTGGTGTACTGCGTTGCTGCAAACTTCATCAAGCACAAGTTGGATGTCAGTTACGCGTTTTCTGGGGAACCCCAGGCTTTGTGTGAGGTTACCAATGAATGCCCGGACAGGTTCAATATAAAAGACGGCACTCGGAATCTTAAGTTCAATATCTGCTTTCGCCATATGCTAAAGTCTGGTGTGTTTAAAATGCAGCGAGGGCACTATTTTCTGATTCGTAGATTTCAAGGACGCTGGAAGCGCCAATGAGGTTGAAGGTGCGCGTCAAATTATCAGCAAGGGCACAAATTTTAAGATCGCCACCGTTCTGGCGTAGGCGTTTGGCAACACCTACGAGGGCACCTACAGCCGTACTATTGATATGACTCACCTGACTAAGATTAACGACGACCCTGTCAACTTTCTCCACTAAGAGACCTTCAAGTACCTTCCGTAAATCAGAAGCTGCGTAACTACTCAAGTCTGTTGTTATCTCAATAATTTTGATGCCGGATGTCTCACGGAGTTTCATTAATTTGGTCGAGTCCATAGAAATTACCTCTTGTAAATTAGAACTAGACATAATTACTAGAACTATTTTTCCCAAATTTTATCTTAATTCAGCAAAAAAGTCAAACAAAATTCTTTACCTGAATGTTGGGTTGGATATGTTTTTTGCAGCGTGAAATCGTACTGATTAAAAAAATTGTTGCTTTTCTTTATGCATTTGTGGTATACTATTGCGTAACCGATTTGAGAGTGCGAAAAGCACTTTGAATATAAGGAGGAACTGGCGGATTAACGCGGTTGCGCGTTTTTAAATGGACCAGGTATCTTGATGAACAACGAACAGGCAAATACAAACACATCCACTGTTGATGTGGAAGAAGAAAAACACTCAACTGAAAGTTCGGTTGAGGTAAGTCAGGATGTAGCAAGCGAGACAGAAGCTCCAGAAGCTGTGCAGGCAGCTTCAACAACCGACACAGAGACCGAGGGACCTGAGGAAACCCCAAGCGGTGAAGTAGAAACGACTGCAGGGGATACCGATTCTGAACAGGCGGCATCTACCGATGAGACTGCCTCTGAGGAGGTAGTAGAAGCGGCTGTTAGCGAGGCTGATAGTGAGGAAGTGGCAGAGTTTACTGATGAGGCGGCACCTGAAGTGGCAGTAGTTGCTACTAGCGACGTGGATGGTGAGCAAGTGACGGAGCTTACCGATGAAAGCGCGTCCGAAACGGCACCGGAAGAGCCACCGGAGCCAATGAGTGCTGAGTCTCTTGAAGAGGCGTATGACAATTCGATCAAGGCATTTACCGATGGTGAGATTGTTAAGGGTGTTGTGGTAGATGTTAGCCGCGATGAGGTTATGATCGATATAGGCTTTAAGTCGGAAGGCTACATTCCAGCATCAGAATTTGATACTGGGGAAAACGATTTACCTGCTGTGCAGGTTAGCGATGAAATTGATGTCTATATTGTGCGGCGTGAAGATGCAGAAGGACAAATAGTCCTTTCAAAGAAGATCGCTGATCAGACACTTATTTGGGATGAGATTGCGACTGCGCATGAGACCAGCACACCTGTCAAAGGTCGTATCACCGAACGGATTAAGGGTGGATTACGGGTGACTATTGGCTCTTTGCGAGGTTTTTTACCGGCTTCACAAGTTGAATTGCGGCCTATCCAGAACCTTGAACAGTATGTCGGACAGACGCTTGACATGATGGTTATTAGCCTAAGCAAGCGACGGCATAACATCGTCTTATCTCGTCGGGCATGCTTAGAGGCTGAACTGGCGCATAAGCGCTCAGAGGTCCTCAGCACGCTTGAAGTGGATCAGCTCGTCAAGGGTGTGGTAAAGAATATTACCGCGTTTGGTGCGTTTGTAGACTTGGGTGGTGTTGACGGGTTACTCCATAAGACGGATATGGCATGGAAGCGTATCCATCATCCGTCTGATGTTGTCTCAGTTGGCGAAGAAATTGAAGTCCAAGTCATCGGCATCAACCCAGAGAACGAGAAGATCTCGTTGGGTTTGAAACAGAAAACACCGGATCCGTGGGCAAACATTGAGGAGAAATATCCAATTGGCTCGACAGTTCACGGTGTAGTTGTGAACATTGTCAACTACGGGGCATTCTTACAACTTGAAGAAGGCGTTGAAGGTCTGATTCATGTCTCCGAGATGGCGTGGACTCGCCGCAATGTAGCACCGTCACGGATCGTCAACAAGGGCGATGAGATTGAAGCCGTTGTACTCGAGATTTCGAGAGAGGACAAGCGGATTTCACTGGGGCTCAAACAGTTAAAGCAAAATCCTTGGGAACTCTTGGAGGAGCGCGCGCCGGTTGGTAGCAAAATTACGGGACGTGTCCGAAACTTAACAAACTTTGGTGTATTTGTTGAAATTGAGCCTGGGATTGATGGCTTGATTCATACTTCGGATCTCTCGTGGACGAAACGTGGTGCTGCAGCCAACGAAGCCCTTAAAGACGGTAGTGAAATTGAGGTAGTGGTGCTACAGATTGATGCTGCTGAACGTCGGGTCTCATTGGGGCTCAAACAGACGCAACCTGATCCTTGGGAAGAAGTTCCAGAGAAGTACAAGGTCGGCTCTGTCGTCCGAGGCACGATTGTCAATCTCACCAGTTTTGGGGCATTCACGAAACTTGAGGAAGGTATCGAAGGCTTAATTCACATCTCCGAACTCGCGGATCGGCGGATTGAAAAGCCAGAAGAGGTTGTTTCGGTAGGAGACGAATTAGATTTAAAGGTAATTAACTTGTTTCCCAAAGACAGACGCATCGGGCTGAGCCTGAAAGCACTCATTGCCGAGCAAGAGCGTGCGGCGGTACCTGAAGAAGAGCAGCCGACCGAAAACGAAAGACGATCTGAGCAGCCATCTCGTCCACGGCGGGAGCGGGCGTCCCGACGCCAAGCACCAGTGCACGAGGAGACTGTCACTACATTAGGGACACTACTCAAAGAGGAAATGGGTAAGTCAAACGCTGAAAGTGTTGAGAGTTCCGAGAATACTGAGAACTCCGAGAATTAACGTCCTTTGTATCTTCGCCCTAATTGGATTCACGCTTTTGGTGCGGAAACGGGAGTGCAAAACGAAACCTCGCTACAGAGATGTCTACATTTGGATGTAGAAGAGGTTCTTGTGCACGCCCGTTTTCGTTATTTTGTATGTAGGGGTGGATCTATGGACCTGCCCTTCTATTTCTTATGCGAAAAGCTTGGAGACTGTGAGGCGGTGTAAAAATACATACGTAGACTGGGAGACCCGGAATTGAGCAAAAATTTTCTGTTTACGTCCGAATCTGTCACTGAAGGACATCCGGACAAAATAGCGGACCAAATCTCTGATGCGGTGCTTGATGCTATACTTGCAGCCGATCCTATGGGTAGAGTCGCCTGTGAGACTTTGGTCACGACTGGACTTGCTGTTATTACTGGCGAGATCACGACGACTGCAAACTATGACGATAAACAGATTGCCAGACGCGTACTTGCCGATATCGGGTACACCGATATTGAATACGGTTTTGATGCTGAGCGCAGTGCTGTGTTGAGTATCATTGATAAGCAGTCCCCCGATATTGCGATGGGTGTAAACCCAGGTGGTGCAGGCGATCAAGGCTTAATGTTTGGATATGCATGCACCGAAACGCCGGAATTAATGCCATTGCCGATTACACTCGCACATCAATTGACACGACGCTTGGCAAAAGTTCGTAAGAATGGCATCCTTCCTTTTATCCGTCCCGACGGGAAATCTCAGGTAACCGTTGAATATGCTGACAGCAAACCTAAGGCTGTCACCACGGTTGTTATCTCGTCACAACACAGTCCTGATGTTGTGGATATCCAACTCCAAGAAGGAATTATTGAAGAAGTTATCAAAAAAATTATACCTGAGCAGCTCCGAAGCCCAGACATTAAATATCATATCAATCCAACTGGACGTTTTGTGACGGGAGGGCCACAAGGTGATGCTGGATTGACCGGACGAAAAATTATTGTCGATACGTATGGTGGTATGGGGAGGCACGGTGGGGGTGCTCTCTCCGGGAAAGATCCAACTAAAGTAGATCGAAGTGCCACTTATGCAGCGCGACACGTTGCCAAAAACCTTGTTGCTGCCGGACACGCGGAACGCTGTGAAATTCAAATTTCTTATGCAATCGGCAGAAAAGATCCTATCTCTGTTATGGTGGATACCTTTGGCACAGGGGATGACGAAGCTCTCACGGAGTTGGTGAACGCGCATTTCGATTTAACACCGCTCGGCATTATTGAACGGTTGAAATTACGTCAACCTATCTATCAAAATACTGCTGCGTACGGGCATTTCGGGCGCGAAGAACCCGGCTTTACTTGGGAAGAAACCGATTACGTCGAAAAACTCCGGTAATTAAAACAAAATTAAACACACCTGTAAAGAAAAAGGAAAGTGATGAACTACGACATAAAAACAACAGAACTCGCGCCGACTGGAAAACAGCGGATTGATTGGGCGAACCGATTCATGCCAGTGCTGGATTCCATTCGTGCGAGATTTGAAAATGAACGTCCCTTGGAAGGGTTAAGGATAGCTGCGTGTCTGCACGTTACGACTGAAACAGCGAATTTGATGAAGACGCTGAAAGCAGGTGGTGCAGAGGCGGTTGTCTGTGCATCAAACCCGCTTAGCACGCAAGATGATGTTGCTGCATCTCTCGTTGTTGATGAGAAGATCGGCGTTTTTGCTATTGACGGTGTGGATACAGACACGTATTATAAACACATTGATGCTGCTCTTGATATGCAACCCGCAATCACTATGGACGATGGGGCAGATCTTGTCTCAAGGCTCCACTCTGAAGAAACCAATCCGTCGTTAATTGAGCAGGTTGTCGCTGGAACAGAAGAAACAACCACGGGGGTCATCCGACTCAGAAGTATGGCGGCCGAAGGGGTTCTGAGATACCCTATTATTGCTGTCAATGATGCTGACACGAAACATTTCTTTGATAACCGATACGGTACAGGACAGAGTACCCTTGATGGTATTATCAGGGCGACTAACCTCCTGATTGCTGGGACGACAGTTGTTGTGGCGGGTTATGGATGGTGCGGTAGAGGTGTCGCCAGTCGGGCGCGCGGTTTAGGCGCAAACGTCATCGTAACCGAGGTCAATCCATTGAGAGCATTGGAGGCGGTAATGGATGGATTCCGGGTCATGCCGATGTTGGAGGCAGTTCAAGAAGCGGATTTGATTGTGACACTTACAGGGGATATTCATGTCTTACGCAAAGAGCATTTTGAAGTGATGAAAGATGGCACGATTATCGCGAATTCTGGTCATTTTGATGTTGAAATTGATATCCCGATGCTGGGAAAATTGAGCGTTGATAAAGGAAGTGCACGTCCCTATGTAGATGTGTATACACTCGCCGATGGAAGGAAACTCTATCTCATCGGTGAGGGTCGATTAGTGAATCTCGCTGCGGCGGAAGGGCATCCAGCGAGCGTCATGGATATGAGTTTCGCGAATCAGGCATTATCCGTTGAGTACATTGCTAAGAACCGTGATAGCTTTGAAAATCGCGTGTACGATGTTCCGAAATCTATTGATGAAGCTGTAGCACAGTTGAAGCTGCAGGCGTTCGGGATTGAGATTGACACGCTCACGGCGGAGCAGGAGGAGTACCTTAACTCGTGGGAAATGGGGACTTAATACCGTTTTTCTTTTAACTGTCGCAGATACCGTTTTAGGGTGTTGTCCGTTTATGGGGTGCTTTATGAAGAAATCAGAGATTTTGGAGGGGGGCATATTACTTCTATCGGCAGTACTATTATTACCAATCTGGATGGCGCATTCTCAGCAGATACAGTTTCCTCCAGCACTCATAAGGTTCCTGGGTTTTTTGCAGTATCCAGTAGTTATCGTGCTCGGTGTGATTTTCGTTCGTCGTCTGCGGCGAGTCATTCGTGCATTACGCGAAAATAAAAATAGACCGGGGCCTTTCTTATTTTAGAAAAGGACTCGGTCTACGCACATTTGGGAGACAAAGGTTTAAAATATGGGCGTTTTAGTCGTCGGGACGGTTACTTTAGATACAGTAGAAACACCAAGAAACCGGGTTGAAGATGTGCTTGGTGGTTCTGGTGTCTATGCTGCTGTTGCGGCGAATTTTTTTAAGAGTTCTGTCCAACTTGTTGGCGTTATTGGTGCTGATTTTCCGCGCTCGTATACCAACTTCCTTGAAACCCAAGGTATCGATCTCCAAGGTCTGGAGCGGATTGCTAACGGCAAATCGTTTCGATGGGGTGGTCGTTATGCCGAAAATTTTAACGTGCGAGATACGCTTTTCACGGAATTAAATGTTGTTAGTGATTTCCAGCCGGTTTTGCCTGATGCTTACAAAAAGGCTCCCTATCTTTTTTTGGCAAATAATTCACCAGTGTTGCAGTTGAGTATCATAGAACAAGCGACGGCCCCGAAACTTATTGTTTGTGATACCATGGATTTTTGGATTAATGAGGAGCGAGAGGCATTAGAAGCACTTTTAGCACGCGTGGATGTGCTCGTCTTGAACGATAGTGAAGCGCAATTGTTCATTGGTGATTCCAATTTGATGCGGGCAGCACAAGCAATTCTGCGCTATGGTCCAAAACGTGTTATCGTCAAAAAGGGGGAACACGGCGCAATCAGTGTTACTAAATCATCGTTCTTCAGTGCTCCGGCGTATCCGCTCACACGGGTAACAGATCCCACGGGTGCGGGGGATAGTTTCGCTGGTGGTATGATGGGCTATATCGCAGCTGTTGGAGATACCTCCGAGGCGACGATACGTAGCGCAATGATTTATGGGACCGTTATTGCCTCTTTTAACATTGAGGATTTCAGTGTTAACCGGCAAAAGTGTGTTCAGTTTTCTGAGATTTCGTCGCGGTATGATGAATTAAAGGAAGCTGTCCGTTTTTAATGCAGGCTATGAATTGCTTTTCCATCCACTGACTCAGCAGATTCCATTATCATTTCTGAGAGGGTTGGATGTGCATGAACGGTGTGTGCGATGTCGCTTGCAGTGGCACCCATGCGGACTGCAACAGCGGCTTCGTGGATAAGGGTTGAGGCATGCGCGCCAACGATGTGGACACCAAGGATATCCCCGCTATCGGTATCGGAGACAATTTTAACAAATCCATCTGTCTCGCGCAGTCCTAACGCCTTTCCATTCGCGGCATAAGGGAATCGACCTACCTTCACTTCGTAACCCTCGGTTGTTGCCTCTTCTTCCGTCATACCAGCATGTCCAATTTCAGGTAAGGTGAAAACACACCACGGAATGACTTGGTAATCCATCTCAACGCTGTCACCGAGACAGTTTTGTGCCGCTACTTTTCCCTCTGCCGAGGCAACGTGTGCTAACAGGTATCGACTGGCGACATCACCGACCGAGTAAATACCGGGGATGGTTGTTTGCATCTGTGCATCCACAACAATTTTTCCGCCTTCCGTGCGAACGCCAACCTTTTCTAAACCTATTCCGTCTGTGTTGTAGCCTCTCCCGATTGAAACAAGCATCTTCTGTGCTGTGATCTCTTCACCGGATTCGAGCACTGCTGTGACATGTACGTTTGATTTTTTTACATGGGTAAGTTTCGCACCGGTATGGATGGTGATACCTTTTCGCTTCATGAATAGTTGCGTGTGTCGGATAACTTGAACATCTTCGGTTGCTAAGATTGTGGGGAGGAGTTCCAGAATGGTCACGCGGCAACCGAGGGCGTTAAAGATGGAAGCGAACTCGCATCCAGAAACCCCACCGCCAACGATTAGTAGGCTTTCAGGGAGTTCTGTGACATTAAGGATGCCTGTTGTTGTTAAGACTTGGTCCTCATCAATTTCAAAGATAGGTGGTTCTGCAGGTTCTGAACCTGTGGCAATGATAACATTTTTCGCGTGTAGATGCTCAGTTGTACCGTCGGGTTTGTTGACCGCAATTGTGTTTTTATTAATAAGTTCTGCTGTCCCTTTGCGGATGTCAACCTTGTTGGCCTTCAATAGTTGGGCAATGCCGCCTTCCAGCTGCTGGATGACGGAGTTTTTGTGTGTCAATACTTGGGGATAATCAATTGTTGCTTCACCACCAATATGCACGCCGAAGGCAGACGCTTCCTGAATTTGTGTTGCGAGGTTAGCGACGGCAAAAAGGGTTTTCGTTGGGATGCACCCTCGGTTCAGGCAGGTCCCGCCCCACTCTCCTTTTTCTATGAGGCAGACTGTACCACCAAGTTGTGCAGCTTTGATAGCTGCAACGTATCCTCCTGGCCCTCCACCAATGATTCCGACATCATACGTAGACATAACTCCTCCTACTATATCAAATGGAGTTAATTTTATCACGAAATCTGGAGGTTGTCAAGTTGATGTGATTTGACAGCACCGCCACTCAATTGCCCCATGGTTTCTGTACCCCTTTAAAGGAATAAACATTTTGGATAGACAGTGAATTAACGCACCTACATAGCACCGCATGCTTACAGCAGGCAATTTGACAAAAAAGGCTGAGCATGCTACAGTGGTGATAGTCTGAAAGTAGGAGGAACAGGATGTTTGATGGATATCGTCCAAACCAATTCGGACCTGGACGTTCAGCTGTCATTTGCCAACATGGTGCTGTTGCAACGAGTCAACCACTTGCGGCGCAAGGTGGATTACAGATTCTACGTGATGGTGGAAATGCCATTGATGCGGCAGTTGCAACTGCTGCGATACTCAACGTCGTTGAACCGATGTCAACGGGTATCGGTGGTGATGCATTTATGTTGGTTTACCAGCCTAAGGATGGCGTGATCCGAGGGTTAAATGCAAGTGGTCGGGCACCTTATGCCGCGGAACTGGAATTCTTTACCAAACAGGGATTGGGTGACATCCCTGCTTTCGGGAGTATGTATCCAGTTACGGTACCTGGGACAATTGATGGGTGGGCGACGCTCTTGGATGAATGCGGGACGATGTCGTTAGCCGAGGTACTTCAGCCTGCTATTGCGTACGCGGAGAAAGGTTTTCCAGTGAGTCCTCAAATTTCGATCGCGTGGCAAGAAAGCGCAGCGATGTTGGCACAACATCCTGATACAGCAAAAACATATCTCAAGAATGGAAAGGCACCGGTACCAGGAGAAATCTTCCGACAACCAAACCTTGCCAGGAGTTTTCGACGCATTGCGGAGGGTGGACGGGATGTGTTTTATCAAGGCGAAATTGCCGAGGAAATTGTAAAGTTTTCTGATGAAAATGGTGGTTTGTTTACGCTGCAGGACTTTGCTGAACACAGCTCGGATTGGGTAGAGCCTATTTCTACCAGTTATCGTGGCTACGATGTTTATGAGATTCCACCGAATGGACAGGGGATCGCTGCGCTTCTTGCACTCAATGTTGTTGAGGGATTTGACCTCAGCGGAATGGGGCATAACAGTTCTGAACATCTGCACTACGCAATTGAGGCGATGAAGCTGGGATTCGCGGATCTCTACAAATATGTGACAGATCCGACATTTGTAGATGTACCAGTAACTGGCCTGCTTTCTGACAATTATACGGAGAGCCAGCGGGCCCGTATCTCATCGGAACGAGCAAATATGGAACCGGGTCCAGGTCTTCCGTTGATGGGAAGTGATACAGTATATCTCTGTGCGGTTGACAGTGAGCGAAATGTTGTTTCCTTTATTAATAGTCTCTTTGCTGGATTCGGTTCACACTTGGTTGCTGGTGATACAGGTATCATGTTGCAAAATCGGGGTGCTGGTTTCTCACTTGACCCAAGTCATGCTAACTGTATTGCCCCGCATAAACGGACGCTGCACACTATTATTCCTGGCATGGTTGCTCAAAATGGGGTGCCTTTGGTTACATTTGGTGTCATGGGAGGGCAGATGCAAACGCAAGGTCATTTGCAGTTTGTATGTAATCTCGTTGATTTTAATATGGACGTTCAAAATGCGTTGGATGCCCCTCGATTTCGGGTAATGGATGATTCGCGGATTATACTGGAGACAGGTATTCCAATGAATGCCCAAGCTGCGTTGGCACTGAAGGGACATCATGTCATACCTGGCAGTACTTTTTTTGGTGGTGGGCAGGCGATTTTTATCAATCCGTCCTTTGAGACACTTGTTGCAGGCTCAGACCCAAGGCGTGATGGGTGCGCAGTTGGTTATTAAGGGGTAAGGTAATTTTCTTGACTTTCAGCTTGAATTAAAGTATAATATTAAAGTTAGTAGATGATTTTGACAAAAATTGAAGACCGAAGTACATAAGCCCGCCAAGCCGGTGTGACTCACACGTGTGGTGCCAATGGCTCTCTTGCCTTGGTGCGCACTATATGCGGTAGGATACGAATAGCCAGCGTCCGACTAAGCCGCGCGAGAGATTCTGTTCAGTCTTTAAAGCGGAGTCCATTTTCCGGCTTTTTGTTTATACCCTTGATAAAAAAGAGCAGGGTTGAGGCATGCGAACCGCCTCCTTGCAATTAAATACAAGATAGCGAGGCGTAAAAAGAAAACTCGCTTTAGGATACCAATGTAAAAGAACATAGAAGAATGTATGGAGAGTCAGCTTACAAATGTATAACGATCTAAATGAAAAGGATGCCTGTGGCGTTGGTTTTGTCGCGAACCGTTTTGGAATGCGAAGCCACGAGATTATTGAAATGGCGACACAAGCGGTCACAAATTTGACACACCGGGGCGCAGTGGCGGCTGATGCGAAAACAGGTGATGGCGCGGGTATCTTAACACAAATTCCGGGGAAGTTATTTGAAAAATATCTGGCGAAACTCGGCGTACACCTGGACACAATAACAGATCTGGGTGTTGGGATGATTTTCCTACCTGGTCGTGATGCGGATGCACAGCAGCAGAGTCGGGCACTCGTTGAAAAGATCTTGCAACAATATGGTGTCCCTCTCCTTGGGTGGCGCTCGGTGCCAGTTAACACGGCTGCGCTCGGTGCCACGGCGTTAGAAACACTACCGAACATTCAGCAGGTGTTGATGGGGCGGCCAGAGCAGGTCACCGACGACGATTTTGAGCAACGCTTGTATTTGATATGTAAGGAACTTGAACATCGTGTTGCAGCAGCTTCACTTGATGACGAATTCCATATTGCCTCTTTTTCACATCGGACAGTTGTCTACAAAGGTTTACTGGTGGCACCGCAGCTTGTGCAATTTTATATTGACTTAAAAGATTCGGATTTTGAAGCGGCACTTGCCGTTTTTCATCAACGCTACAGTACAAACACCTCTTCCACATGGATGCTCGCCCAACCCTTCCATATGCTTGCCCACAATGGTGAAATCAACACATTGATGGGTAATCGAAATTGGATGCGAGCACGCGAAGCTGACTTACAGTCCCCTCTTTGGAATGAACATATTCAAAAACTCGTTCCGATTATCAACACAAAAGGGAGCGATTCAATGAGCTTGGATAACGTGTTGGAGTTGCTAACGCACTCTGACCGTAGCATCTTGCACGCCATGATGTGCTTGGTGCCAGAGGCTTATGAACAAATTCCTGATATGCCAGACGTGTTGAAAGCTTGTTATGAATACCTTTCATGTGTCAGTGAACCGTGGGACGGACCGGCTGCTGTTGCCTTTACAGATGGCGTTATTGTCGGTGCAAGCCTTGATAGAAATGGACTGAGGCCGGCGCGCTATAAAGTCACAGAGGACGGGACAGTTGTCATGGGATCCGAGGTAGGTATCCTTGAACTTGATGAGAGTCGGATCGTTGAAAAAGGGCGTTTGGGACCGGGGCAAATGATTGCCGTGGACACATCGAAAGGCGCATTGCTAAAAGATTTGGAAATTAAACACAGCATTGCCACTCAGAAACCTTATGCTGAATGGGTACAGAAAGGGACCGTAACGCTCCCTGCCGGAAAAACCGGTATATCCGCTGCGACCGAGACCATCCCTGGTGAACTTTCTATATATCAGAAAGCTTTCGGATATATGACCGAAGATATAGAGCGATTTATCAAGCCGATGATAACGGAAGCGAAGGAAGCAATCGGTTCAATGGGCGATGATACACCACCTGCTGTGATTTCTCGACATCCGCGTTCGCTCTACAGTTACTTCAAACAGCGTTTTGCGCAAGTTACGAATCCGCCTATTGACTCGATCCGAGAGCGTCTGGTGATGTCGTTGACAACACACCTTGGACGGCAGCATAGTTTGCTCACAGAAACTCCAGAGCATGCGCGACTTATTCGGTTACCCTCGCCAATCTTAACAAATACAGATTTACAAGCGTTGCGAGAACTTGATATACCCGATTTTCAGGTAGCAACACTCTCTGCCTGCTTTCCAGTAGCGTCCGGTGAACAGGGCTTGGAAGACGCGCTGGAAACGTTGTGTCAACGTGCCTCCAGGGCTGTTGATGCAGGAAAAACACTTCTCGTGCTAAGCGACAAAGGTGTTAGTGCTGATTTCGCACCGATTCCCATGGCACTTGCTATTGGTGCTGTGCATCATCATCTAATTCGGGAAGGGAAGCGGATGCGGACGAGTCTCATCGCTGAAACTGGAGATGCGAGAGAAGAACATCACTTCGCTGTCCTTCTCGGTTATGGAGCAGTCGCAATCAATCCCTATCTCGCGTTTTCGACGATTGTCCAACTTGCCGAGGATGGTGAGTTTGAAGAATTGACAGCGGAAAAAGCGATTGAAACTTATAAGGAAACAGTTGAAAAAGGTATCCTGAAAATTATGGCAAAGATGGGTATTTCGGCTGTATCAAGCTACCACGGTGCTCAGATCTTTGAGGCACTCGGTATCAATGCGACAGTTATTGATAAGTGTTTTACAGACACTACGTCGCGCTTAAGTGGCATCGGTTTTGCGGAAATTGCCACCGAGGCACTTCACTTCCACACAAAAGCATTTTCGGGAGATGAGGGCGATGTCTCACTCGAGGAAGCGGGTTACTTCCGATTCCGGAGGAACGGAGAATTTCATGCGTACAATCCGACGATGTTCAAAGCACTCCACAAGTTCGTCAAGGGTGGTAAGTCGGAAGATTATGACAAATATGCAACCGCTGTTGAAAGTGGAGAGCCCTCCAGTTTACGGGATCTGCTTACCTTCAAATCGAGTAGGCCTATTCCAATTGAAGAAGTGGAACCTGCAGAGGATATCGTTCGACGTTTCACAACAGGTAGTATGTCTTTCGGTGCTTTGAGTCGTGAGACACACGAAACCTTAGCAGTTGCCATGAACCGTCTCGGTGCCAAATCGGGGAGTGGAGAAGGCGGCGAAAGTAGCGAACGCTACAAACGGCAACCAAATGGGGACCTCGCCTCCAGTGCTATTAAACAAGTAGCGTCTGGACGCTTTGGTGTGACGCCGACCTATCTCGCCTCGGCAAGGGAATTAGAGATCAAGATGGCACAAGGGTCGAAACCCGGAGAGGGTGGACAGATTCCGGGACATAAAGTAACTGCTGAAATTGCCTCACTTCGACACTCTGTACCTGGTGTGCCGCTAATCTCACCGCCACCCCATCACGACATTTATTCCATTGAGGATTTGGCGCAGCTTATCTACGATTTGAAGCAGGCAAATCCACAGGCAAAAGTTGCTGTGAAATTAGTATCTGAATTTCTTGTCGGGACTATTGCCTCAGGCGTGGCAAAAGGCTATGCTGATGTCATCCAGGTGAGTGGCCATGAAGGCGGTACGGGTGCTTCCCCACTTAGCTCGATTAAGAACGCTGGCACACCTTGGGAACTCGGACTTGCGGAAACCCAGCGCGCTCTCGTGCAAAATGAACTGCGAGATCGCGTGGTATTACGAGCCGATGGTGGAATGCGTTCCGGACGTGATATTGTTATGGCGGCGATGTTAGGGGCAGAAGAATACGGCTTTGGAACCATAGCGATGGTAGCGACAGGGTGCGTCATGGCGCGCCAATGTCATCTAAATACATGTCCAGTCGGTGTAGCTACCCAAGATCCAGCACTCCGTGCGAAATATCCCGGAAACCCAGAGATGGTTGTTAATTTTATGCTTGGTGTGGCGAATGAGGTCCGAACTATCCTCGCTAATCTCGGTCATAGATCCTTGAATGATATTATTGGTCGCCCAGAATTGCTTCAACCGATCGATTTGGCAGATCACCCGAAGGCAGCAACACTGAATTTGATTGAAATTCTGACACCTGCTGACCCGACGGGTACACAGCCCCGCTATCACCTACAAGAGCGAAACGATCGGGAAGATATATCGCTTGATGATCAGATTCTCGGAGATGCAGCGGAAGCCATCGCACAGAAAACATCTATCCGGCTCTCTTATCCTATTCGGAATACAAATCGAACAGTGGGGGCCAGGTTATCTGGCGAAATTGCAATTCGCTACGGTGATGCAGGGCTACCTGATAGAACAATTCAATGCAATTTTGAAGGTAGTGCAGGTCAGAGCTTCGGTGCCTTCTGTATCAGTGGTATCCAATTCGTGTTGACAGGAGAAGCCAATGACTATGTAGGTAAAGGTATCGCAGGTGGGGAACTTATTATTAAACCTGCACCGACTGTATCGTTCCAGACTTATGAAAATACGATTATCGGCAATACGGTATTGTACGGTGCCACAGGTGGTACACTTTACGCAGCGGGAAGAGCTGGTGAACGGTTCTGCGTCCGAAATAGCGGAGCAACCGCTGTAGTTGAAGGCGTTGGGGACCACGGGTGTGAATACATGACTGCAGGCATGGCTGTAATTCTCGGCGAAACTGGTAGAAACTTTGGTGCCGGGATGACGGGCGGCACTGCTTACGTCCTTGACGAGAAGCAGGAGTTTGAGAAGAAGTATAATTCCGATTGGGTGAAACTGGAAAAGGTGACGAGTGAGACGGACATTAAGAATCTGATGGCACTCATACAAAATCACGCGGCATACACCGGTAGTCAACATGCCGAGAAAATTCTAACTAATTGGGAAGTTTTCCTTCCACACTTCTGGAAGGTTGTGACACCGCCACCCCCGCCGCCACCTGCCCCTGTCCAGCTCAAAAGGAGAGCTGCAACGCGGAGAGAACGAAAACGATAGAAAAAGCACATTCGTTCCGCGAACAAGTGTTAAGGACAGTGTTCTTGATTTGATTGCCCTCTTTTTGCCGAATTTAATATTCCATGGGCAGGCCATATTGCAAAAGAAAAAGGCAACACATGCTGCCTTTTTCTTTTTGTTTTAACTGTGTTATGTTCTTCAGTCTTCTTCCGACACCGCAAAAGCGATTTCGAGCCCCTCCGTTTTACTGGAGCGTTGTTTCGCTCGT